>VAUL01000017.1 GCA_005774545.1 Deltaproteobacteria bacterium
GGTGGGGGGGCGGACAGTCTCCCGGAGAGACGGGAAAACAGCGGCAATATGACGGGTTTGGTCAGTAATTTGACCGGGGAACCGCCGTCGTTTGGCGGTGCCGTTTCACTCCTTGAGCAGCGCTGCGGCCATCGCGGCGGCGGCGACCGTAAGCTTGCGGCAGTTGGCCTTGTGCTCGCGGCTGAGCCACCGGTAATCCTTCGACAGCGCGCGGCAGCAGGTGCTGCGGAACTCGCCGCGAAACCCCTCCACCAGCCTGCCGCCCAGTTCGGGGCGGCCGCTCAGCCCCAGCGCCATGACCCCGCCGGTGACTGCGCCGCACAGGCAGCCGCTCTTGCCGATCCCCCCGCCGAAAGCCTTGGCCATGGCCAGCAGCTCCGGGTCGCTGCGCCCGGTGACGGCCTGCAGGACCGCCTGGGCGCAGTTGTAGCCGCCGTCGTAGAGCACGCCGGCCCGTTCGGCACAATCCTCCAGCCCCGTCGCCGCCTGTTGCGCGCGCCCCCTGCGCAGTACTCCGATCATGGTTATCCCCGTCGCGGCCCGGTCGCGCCGCTCGCTTTATTTATGCAGAAATTCGAATATACTACAGAGGTGGGAGCAAAGGGAAGCCCGCCGAAAAAGCCTTGGCCGCATCCGCCGCTTTGCCTTACCATGTGACGTTGCTTGCGGCTATTCCAACCAGCCCCGCGCTGCACGGAGGTACCCTTGCCGGACTTCACCCCGGCCGATCTCGCCCAACTGGCGGCCCACGGCATCCCCGCCGCCGAGGCCGGGCGGCAGCTGGCGCAGCTGCGCCGCGGCCAGGCCTGGACCACCCTGGCGCGCCCCTGCACGCCGGGCGACGGCATCCGCACCCTCGCCGCCGACCGGCAGCCGCCCCTGCTGCAGCGCTTCGCCGCGGCCGCCGCGGCGGGGCGGATCACCCGCTTCGTCCCCGCGTCCGGGGCCGCCACCCGCATGTTCCAGCCGCTGCAGGCGCCGGCCGGAGACGGCCGGGAGCTGCGGCACTTTCTGGCTGAACTGGAACGATTCCCCTTCTATCCCGACCTCGCCGCGATTCTCGCCCGCTCCGGCGATCAACTGGAGGATGTGCGCCGGGCCGGGGACCTGCCGACCCTGCTGGCGGCGCTCCTCGAGCCCCACGGTCTCGACTACGCCCGGCTGCCGAAGGGACTCCTCGCGTTTCATCGGGCCGGGGCCGAGGTTCGCACCGCCTTCGTCGAGCATCTTGCCGAAGCGGCCCAGCTGGTCGGCGCCGGAAACCAGGCGCGGTTGCACTTCACGGTGTCGCCCGAGCATCGCCCGCTCTTCGATCGGCACCTGGAGGACTGGCGCGACGCGCTGGAGCGCCGCCATGCGACGGCGTTCTCGGTCACCTTCTCGGTGCAGCAGCCGGCCACCGACACCCTGGCCCTGGCCGGCGACGGCCAGCCGCTGCGCGACCCCGACGGCCGCCTGCTGCTGCGCCCCGGCGGCCACGGCGCGCTGCTCGCCAATCTCGCCGACCTCGAGGCCGAGGTGGTCCTGATCCGCAACATCGACAACGTCGTGCCGGCGGCCCGCCAGGGGGACAACCTCCTCTGGGACCGCCTTCTCGCCGGCCTGCTGCTGGAGCTGGTCGACCGGCAGCAGGCGCTGCTGGAACGCCTGCGCCGTGAGCCTGCCGCCGACGCGGCACGACAGGATGCCGTCGCCTTCCTGCGCGACGAACTGGGGACGGAGCCGCCGGTGGTGCCGGATGCCGCAGCGCTCATCGCCAGTCTCGACCGGCCGCTGCGGGTCTGCGGCATGGTCAGGAACAGCGGCGAGCCGGGGGGCGGGCCGTTCTGGGTGCGCCGCGGCGACGGCGCGGTGAGCCGGCAGATCGTCGAGGCCTCCCAGGTCGACCGCAGCGATCCGGAGCAGGCCGCGCTGCTGGCCGCCGCCACCCACTTCAACCCGGTCGACATGGCCTGCAGCCTGGGGCCCGGCGGCGGCCGCCATGACCTGGCGCGCTTCGTCGACCACGCCGCGGCCATCGTCACGACCAAGGTCCAGAACGGCCAGCCGATCCGCATCCTCGAGCGGCCGGGGCTGTGGAACGGCGCCATGGCCGGCTGGCACACGGTGTTCGTCGAACTGCCGGCGAGCACCTTCAACCCGGTCAAGACGGTCTTCGACCTGCTCCGTCCGGCGCACCAGCCATGACCGCCGACCGCGACCGCCTGCTGGAGGTGATCGGCGAGGACTTCGCCGTGCTCCGCGGCCACCCCCTGCCGTTCGGCGCCACCCGCCTGCACGGCGGTTTCAATTTCGCGGTTTTCTCCCGGCACGCCACGGCGATGACCCTGGTGCTGTTCGCCCCCGGCGGTGCCGAACCGCTGGTGGAATTCCCCCTCGACCCCGAGCTGAACCGCACCGGCGACGTCTGGCACGTGTTCGTGCAGGGCCTCGCCCCCGGCTGCGCGTACGGCTACCGGGCGGCGCGGGAGGGGAAGGCGAGCCCGCTGCACCGCTTCGAGCCGGCGGCGGTGCTGCTCGACCCCTACGCCCGGGCGCTCGCCGGGCCGTCGCTGTGGCGCGGGGCGAGCCGGGCGGAGTGCCGGGCGGCCGCCTGGCGCGGGCTGCTGGTCGACGAGGCGTTCGACTGGGAGTTCGACCGGCCGCTGAAGCGGCACCTGGCCGACACGGTGATCTACGAACTGCACGTGCGCGGCTTCACCCGCGACCCTTCCAGCGGCGTCGCCCACCCCGGCACCTACCGGGGGATCATCGAGAAGATCCCCTACCTCAAGGAGCTCGGCATCACCGCGGTGGAACTGCTGCCGGTCACCGAGTTCGACGAAGCCGACAACTTCCGGATCAACCCGCTCACCGGCGAGCCGCTGCACAACCTCTGGGGCTATCACCCCTTGAGCTTCTTCGCGCCGAAAGCCGCCTATGCCGTCGATCCGGTCCCCGGCGCGGAACTGCGCGAATTCCGCGAGATGGTCAAGGCGCTGCACCAGGCGGGGATCGAGGTGATCCTCGATCTGGTCTTCAACCATACCGGAGAAGGGAACGAGCGCGGCCGGACCCTCTCCTTCCGCGGCTTCGACAACAGCGTCTATTACCTGCTCGATCCCTTGAGCGGCGCCTACGCCAACTTCTCGGGGTGCGGCAACACCGTCAACTGCAACCACCCGGTGGTGCGCAACCTGATCGTCGACGCCTTGTGCTGGTGGGTGACCGAAATGCATGTCGACGGCTTCCGCTTCGACCTCGCCTCGATCCTCAGCCGCGGCCCGAACGGCGAGCCGCTGGCCAGCCCGCCGCTGATCGAGCAGCTGGCCGCCAACCCGGTGCTGGCCGACGCCAAGCTGATCGCCGAGGCCTGGGACGCCGCCGGGCTCTACCAGGTCGGCACCTTCCCCAACTTCGGGCGCTGGGCCGAATGGAACGGCAAGTTCCGCGACGACCTGCGCCGCTTCGTGCGCGGCGACGCCGGCATGGTCCCGCACCTGGCCACCCGGCTGGCCGGCAGCTCCGACCTCTACCAGGACGACGGCCGCGCCCCGTTTCACAGCATCAACTTCGTCACCTGCCACGACGGCTTCACCCTTGCCGACCTGGTCAGCTTCGGGGGCAAGCACAACGAGGCCAACGGCGAGCACAACGCCGACGGCAGCGACGAGAATTTCAGCAGCAACGGCGGCTGCGAGGGGCCGTCCGCCGATCCGGCGGTAAGGGTGCGGCGCGCCCGGCGGATGCGCAACTTCGCCGCCCTGCTGCTCCTCGCCCACGGCGTGCCGATGTGGCTGGCCGGCGACGAGTTCGGCAACAGCCAGGGGGGGAACAACAACACCTGGTGCCAGGACAATGCCACCGGCTGGCTCGACTGGAGCGGTCTGGAACGGAACCGCGACCTCTTCGACTTCTGCCGCCACCTGTTGGCCTTCCGCCACCGCCATCCGCTGCTCCGCCCTCGGCACTTCGAGGGGGAGGAGAGCGGCGAACGGCGTCTGACCTGGCACGGGCCGCAGCTGTTCAAGGTCGACTGGTCGGCGGCGTCGCGCTCGCTGGGGATGCACCTGCAGGGGTTGCGGGGGGAGGCGGAAATCTACCTGATCGCCCATGCCGCGCCGGAGGCGCAGACCTTCGCCCTGCCGCAACCGGCAGCGGGAAGAGCGTGGCGGCGCTTCGTCGACACGGCCTGTGCGCCGGCCAGCGTGGCTCCGGGGGAGGAGCCGGTGCTGGCCGGCCAGGCCGGTTATGCGGTGTCGGCGGAATCGGTGGTGGTGCTGGTGGCCGAGTGAAGCCCCGGCGTCAGTGCTCGCGGTAGCCGAGGACGACCAGCAGGCAGCTGCCGTCGGCGATGACGTCGATCCCGGCCGCTTCGGCGGCGGCAATGGCGGCCGCGCTCTGGGCACCCGGCTGCATCCAGATGTGCTTGATCCCTTTGGCGATGGCCAGTTCGACCACCTTGTCGGTCACCTGCGGCGGGGTGATGATCGACAGGCTCTCCACCTCCGGCGGCAGGTCGCCGACCGTCCTGACGCACGCCATCCCTTCGATCTCCGTCTCCACCGGGTTGACCGGCACCGCCTTGCGCCCGTTCATCTGGTAGCAGCGCAGCACCTTGTTGCCGTACTTGTCGGGGTTCTTCGAGGCTCCGGCCACGCCGAAGGCGGGGGCGGCGAGGAAGGCGGCGATCTTCTCGTCGATGGTTTTCATGGCAGCTCCAATGCTTGTCTGTGTGATGACAGTGTAGCACGGCAGGCGGCTTTCACCCATCCTTGTGCATGAGCAGGGCAACGGCCCGGGGCACGGTCCCGGGCCGTTGTGCTACGGGACCAGCGCCGCGGTCAGGTCGAGCAGGGGGCCGGGGTAGAGGCCGGTCAGCAGGACGGCGGTGACGCACACCAGCAGGACCGCGTGCTCCAGCGGGGTGCCGGAGTGGAGCTCGCGCGGATCATCGCTGCTGTACAGGACCATGACCACCCGCAGGTAGTAGGCGAAGGAGATCAGCGAGGCGAAAATGGCGATGACCGCCAGGCCGGTGAAGCCCCCCTTGATGGCCGCGGAAAAGAGCGCGAACTTGCCGATGAAGCCGCCGGTCAGCGGCATCCCGGCCAGGGAGAGGAGACAGGCGGTCAGGACCAGCGCGCGCAGCGGGTAGCGATAGCCGAGTCCGCGCCAGGCCGCAAGGTCCTGCGGTTCGCCGCGCGGATCGCTGAGCGAGGTGAGCACCCCGAAGGCGCCGAGGCTGGCGACCGCGTAGACGGTCAGGTAGAAGACCACGGCGCCGTACCCCTCCGGGCTCCCCGGCAGCAGGGCGGTCAGCAGGTAGCCCATGTGCACCAGCGAGGAGTAGGCGAGCAGGCGCTTGAGGTTCTCCTGGGGGAGGGCGCACAGGCTGCCGACCAGCATGGTGGCCAACGCCAGCAGCCAGAGCAGCGGCACCAGCTCCTGCCAGGCGCCGGCCGCGCTCCCCAGGACCATGACCAGGGCCGCGCCCACCGCCCCCTTGGAGCCGGTGGCGAGCAGGGCGGTGACCGGTGCCGGCGCCCCCTGGTAGACGTCCGGGGTCCACAAGTGGAAGGGGACGAGGGAGATCTTGAAGCCGAGCGCGACCAGCAGCAGCCCCCAGCCGAGCAGCCCCCACGGCCGCAGCTGGCCGCCGGTCTGCAGCCCGGCGAGGGCCTCGGGGAGGTGGAAGGTGCCGCTGGCGGCATAGATCAGGGCGATGCCGAAGGCCATGAAGCCGGTGGCGACCGCGCCCAGCACCAGGTACTTGAGGCCGGCTTCGGCGCCGATGTCGCTGTTGCGGTGGAAGGAGACCAGGATGTACAGGGCCAGGGTGAACGACTCCAGGCTGAGGAACAACCCGACCAGGCTGGTGGCGCCGGAGAGGAGCGCCATCCCGGCCGCCGAGAAGAGGATCAGGGCGACGTATTCGCCGGCGGCGAAGGCCCGCTCGCCGGCGTAGCGCAGCGACAGCATCAGGATCAGCGCGGCGGTCAGGGCCCAGAGGATGGCGAAGTAACGGGCGAAGGGGGCGCTGCTGAACAGCCCGGCGATCTCGGCGCCGCCCGGCGGGGTCATGCCGGCGGTGGCGGCGGCGACCAGGGCCACGGCGATGCCGCCGGCAATCAGCGGCCGCGGTTCGTGGTGCCAGGCCCCGACCATGAGCAGGGTCGAGGCCCCCATCACCAGCACCAGGACGGGGGCGAGAGCCAGCAGGTCGAGCATCGTCATGGCAGTCCTCCGACGGCGGCCAGCGGCGCCAGCAGCGGGGCCGGCGCCAGCCCGAGCCATACGGTCAGGACGATCAGCGGCAGCAGCACCAGCCATTCGCGCACGGTCAGGTCGGGGATGGCCGCGCGGGCCGCCGGGGCCGGCCCCCACAGCGTCCCCTGCACCAGGCGCAGCAGGTAGGCGGCGGTGAAGACCAGGCCGGGGAGGGCCAGCAGGGCCCACAGCGGCTGGCTGCGGAAGGTGCCGAGCAGCACCAGGATTTCGCCGGCGAAGTTGGCCAGCCCCGGCAGCCCCAGGGAGGCCAGCGCAAAGAAGAGGAAGCAGGCCGACAGCTGCGGCGCCGCGCCCCACAGGCCGCCGAGTTCGTTGAGGTTGCGCGTGCCGGTGCGGCTGCGCAGCATGGCGACCACGGCGAACAGGGCGCCGGTGACGATGCCGTGGGTAACCATCAGCAGCACGCTCCCCTGCCAGGCGGTGGTGTTCCAGGCGGCCAGGCCGAGGAGCACCAGGCCGAGGTGGGAGATCGACGAGTAGGCGAGGATGCGCTTGACGTCGTCCTGCCGGTAGGCGCTCCAGGCGGCGTGGAACAGCCCGACCAAGGCGAGGGCGGCCAGCAGCGGCAGGGCATCGCGGGTGGCGTTGGGAAAGAGCGGGAAGGCGAAGCGGATCATCCCGTAGATGCCGGTCTTGAGCAACAGGCCGGTGACGTCGACGGCGCCGTTGGCCGGGGCCTCGCTCAGGGCGTCGGGCTGCCAGGTGTGGAACGGCACCAGCGGTGCCTTGATGGCGAAGGCCAGCATGAAGCCGCCGAACAGCAGGTATTCCTGGGTGAGGGGCAGCCGCGTCTGCAGCAGGTCGGCGAGGGCGAACGAATAGCTGCCGCTCTGGGCGCCGTGCAGCAGGTAGAGGGCGATCATGGCGACCAGCATCGCCAGGCTGCCGGCCAGGGTGTAGAGGAAGAAGCGCACCGCCGCCCGCCGCCGGTTCTCCCCTCCCCAGATGCCGATGAGAAAGAGCATCGGCAGCAGCATGACTTCCCAGAAGAGATAGAAAAGCACCAGGTCGACGGCCAGGAACACCCCCATCAGCCCGCTCTCCAGCACCAGCAGCAGGGCCAGGAACTGCGGCAGGCGCCGTTGCTCGGGCCAGGCGAGCAGGACCGCAACCACGTGCAGGCCGGCCGTCAGCAGCGTCAGCAGCAGGGAGAGGCCGTCCAGGCCCAGGGTGTAGCGGATGCCGAAGCGGGGGATCCACGCGGCGTCCTCGCGCAGCAGCCACGGCCCGTCGCCATGGCGGCAGGCCACGAACAGGCCGATGCAGATCGCCAGCGTCGCCAGTGTCGTGGCCAGCGCCAGCCAGCGGCACTCCTGCCGGCTGCGGCGATGCAGCAGGCAGAGCAGGGCCCCGGCCAGCGGCAGACCGATCAGCAGGCTGAGCCAGGGAAACTGGGGGAGGGTGGTGGCGGCCGTCATCGTGACATCCGTTCTCAACGTACCAGGGCCAGCAGGAACCAGCCGAGGATGATCAGGAACCCCCAGATGAAACCGGCCAGGTAGGTGGATACGTGCCCGCTGGTCAGGCGGCGCAGGCGCTCGCCGCAGGCGGTGGTCTGGCGGGCCAGGCCGTCGAGGGTGGCATCGACCAGGGCGCGGTCGATGCCGAGGGCGCAGAGCCCGGCGATCGCCGTGAACGGTCTCACCACCAGCAGGTCGACTGCGGCATCGGCTCCCCAGCCGTGCAGCAGGAAGCGGCTGCCGGGATTGTCCCATTCGCCCCGGAAGCGGGCGTAGCGCCAGCGAGCCGCTCCCCAGCCGAGCAGTACCAGGCCGGTGGCCAGCCCCGCCAGCGCCCATTCGGTGCCGTGCGTGGCCGCGATCTCCCGTCCGGCCAGGGCGCCGAGCCGGTGGCGCAGCCATTCGCCGCCGCCGACCAGCGCCGGCAGGTTGAGCAACCCGCCGAGAAGGCCCAGCAGCGCCAGCGGCCAGAGCGGCCAGCGCATCAGCTGTGGCAGGTCATGGAGGTGGCTGTAGCCGCGCGGTTCGCCGGCGAAGACCAGGTAGACCAGGCGGAAGGTGTAGAGCGCGGTCAGCAGGGCGGTCAGCAGCCCGGCCCCCCACAGCAGCAGGAACAGCGGCGTCCCCTGGGTGTAGGCGGCGAGCAGGATGGCGTCCTTGGAGAAGAAGCCGCCGGTCAGGGGCGCCCCGGCCAGGCACAGGGCGCCGGCCAAAAAGACCAGGAACAGCTGGCGCGGCCCGCGCCGGGCCAGCCCGCCCATGCGCAGGATGTCGTTTTCGTCGCCGGCCAGGTGGATGATGCAGCCGGCGGCCATGAACAGCGCGGCCTTGAAGAAGGCGTGGGTGAGCAGGTGGGCCATCGCCCCGGCCACCGAGCCGGCGCCGACGGCAAGGAACATGTAGCCGACCTGGCTCATGGTCGAGTAGGCCAGCACCCGCTTGATCTCGCGCTGGGCCAGGGCGCAGGTTGCCGCGTACAGGGCGGTCACGGCGCCGACCACGGCGATCGCCGCCATCCCCGCCGGTGACAGCGACACCAGCGGGAAGAGCCGGCACAGCAGGTAGACGCCGGCGGTGACCATGGTTGCGGCGTGGATCAGGGCCGAGACCGGGGTCGGCCCGGCCATGGCGTCGGCCAGCCAGGTCATCAGCGGCAGCTGCGCCGACTTGCCGCAGGCGCCGAGGAGCAGCAGCACGGTCAGACCGGTGAGCACCGCCGGGGCGAAGCCGGCGGCCTGGGCGTTGATCGCACCGATGCTCAGGGTGCCGGTCAGGGCGAAGAGCCAGAGCAGCGCCGCGGCAAGAAAGACGTCGCCGACCCGGGTCACCAGAAAGGCCTTGGTGCCGGCGCGGGCGTTGCCGGTCTTCTGGTACCAGAAGCCGATCAGCCCGTAGGAGCACAGCCCCACCCCTTCCCAGCCGAGGAACAGCACCAGCAGGTTGTCGGCCAGGACGATCGCCAGCATGGCGAAGACGAACAGGTTGAGCAGCCCGAAGAAGCGCGCGTAGTCCTCCTCCTCGTGCATGTAGCCGACGGCGTAGAGGTGGATCAGGGTGGCGACGCCGGTCACCATCAGCGTCATCGGCGCGGAGAGGGCGTCGAACTGCAGAGCGAAGGGGATGGTCGCCTCCCCGGCCGCCAGCCAGGTGCCGAGCACCGCGCGGGTCCCGTCACCGTCCGCATAGCTCCAGAACAGCACGGTCAGCAGGAACGAGGCCGCCACGCCGCAGACGGCGAGGGTCTCGGCGAACAGGCGCGGCAGGCGCATGCCGAACAGCATGTTCGCCACGGCGCAGGCCAGCGGCAGCAGGGGGATGAGGAAGAGCAGGGTCTGGTTCATCCGCGCAACCCGTCGAACTTGTCGGCTTCCAGCGTCCCGCGCCGGCGCCGCAGATAGACCACCATCGCCAGGGAGATGGCGACCTCGGCGGAGGTCATCGCCATCAGGAAGACCACGAACACCTGGCCGTCGACCTGGCGCCAGTGGGCCGAGCCGCCGACCAGCGCCACCGCCGCCGCGTTGAGCATGATCTCGACGCCGATCAGGATCATGATCAGGTTGCGGCGGGCGAGCACGCACCCCAGCCCCATGACGAAGAGGATGGCGGCGAAGATCAGGACGTGGGCGAACGGCACGATCATGGGTTGTCTCCGCGCGCGCGCGGCTCCCCTTTGCCGACGTAGTAGGCCCCGACCGCGGCGAAGAGCAGCTGGAAGGAGACCACCTGCACCGCCAGGGCGTAACGGTCGAACAGCGCCGTGCCGAACTCCCGCGGGCTGGCGTGGAAGGCCGCGCCGCTCCCGGCGGCGGCGGGATCGAGCACGATCAGCAGCACCGTGCAGCCGAGAGTCACCAGGGAGAGCAGCAGCACCGGGATCCAGCGCCGGCGGTCCACGGTCAGCGGCTTGCCGCCCGGCGCCAGCTCCAGCATCATGATGATGAACAGGAACAGCACCATGATCGCCCCGGCGTAGATGATCATCTCCCACGCGGCGACCAGCGGCGCGCCGAACAGGTAGAAGATCAGCGCCAGATCGAAGAAGGCGTGGACCAGGTAGATCACCGCGTGCACCGGGCTGGTGCGGGTGATGCACAGCAGCGTCGCGGCCAGGGTTGCCGCCGCCAGCAGGTAGAAGACCACGCTTGCGATCATGTCACGGCACCAGGGCGCCCGGGTCGACGGGGCCGTATTCGTCGGCGTTGCCGCCGCGCCGGTTGGCCACGCCGATGCCGGCGTGGCGGTAGAAATCGTAGTCGCTGTCCTTGCCGCCGCCGTCGATCAGCAGATCCTCTTTTTCGTAGACCAGCGACAGCGGGTCGCGCTTGCAGATCTCGTATTCCGGCGACATCTGGATCGCCAGGGTCGGGCAGGCCTCGGCGCACAGCCCGCAGAAGATGCAGCGGGCGAAGTTGATGCGGAACCAGGCCGCATAGCGCCGCCCGTCGGGGGCTTCCGCCGCCTGCATGGAGATGCAGTCGACCGGGCAGGCGGCCGAGCAGAGGTGGCAGGCGACGCAGCGCTCCCTGCCGTCCGGGTCGCGGGTCAGCACCATGCGCGCCCGGTAGCGCGGCGCCGGCGTGCGCTTCTCCTCGGGGTACTGGATGGTGGTCGGCTTCCGGAACAGGTAGCCGAACGTCACCGCGTACGCCTGGAGGGTGCCCTTGATGTCGCGCCAAAGATTCATAGGTTCAGTGCTGAGCGATGAGTGCCGAGCGATGAGTTAAAAACTATATGCATAATCTTTCCGCGTGTAAGCCTCGCTGGTGCCGTTGATGTTACTCATCGCGCATCGCACAGCACTCAGCACTAGCTACCGATAGCTAGCATCACTGCTCCCGTTACCAACACATTGGCCAGCGCCACCGGGATCAGGAACTTCCAGCCGAAGTGCATCAGCTGGTCGTAGCGCAGGCGCGGCAGGGTGCCGCGCGTCCAGATGAAGCAGAAGGCCACCGCCAGAACCTTGAGCGCGAACCAGACGATCGGCGGCAGCAGCGGCCCGTGCCAGCCGCCGAGGAAGAGCACGGTGACCATGGCGCCGAGGATGATGACGTTGATGTATTCGCCGACGAAGAAGAGGCCGAAACGCATCCCCGAGTACTCGGTATGGTAGCCGGCGACGATCTCGTTCTCCCCCTCGGGGAGGTCGAAGGGGGTGCGCTTCGACTCGGCCATGACGCTGATCATGAAGATCACGAAGGCCACCGGGTGCCGCACCATGTTGGGCCAGTCGGCCTGGGAGAGAACGATGTCGGTCAGCGAGAACGACTTCGCGCTGAGCACCACCGGCACCACCGCCAGCCCCATCGACAGCTCGTAGGAGATCAGCTGGGCCAGGCCGCGGATCGCGCCGAGCAGGGCGTACTTCGAGTTGGAGGCCCACCCGCCGAGAGCGATGCTGTAGACCGCCAGCGAGGAGAGGCCGAGGAAGTAGAGCAGGCCGATGTTGAGGTCGCAGACCACCATCGGAATCTCCCGCCCGAAGAGGGTGACCGGCGGCGAGAACGGCACCACCGCGAAGCTCAGCAGGGCGATCAGCGAGGCCATCCCCGGGGCGATCAGGAACATGACGCGGTCGGCCCGCGCCGGCACCAGGTCTTCCTTGGTCAGCAGCTTGATGACGTCGGCCAGCGGCTGGCACAGGCCGAAGGGACCGACCCGGTTGGGGCCGTAGCGCAACTGCATGCGCCCCAGGATCTTGCGCTCGGCCAGCACCATGTAGGCCGCCAGGCTCAGCACCACGGCGAAGATCAGGATGAGCTTGACCAGGATCAGGGTGGCGGTGATCAGCAGTTCGGTCATTCCCGCGCCTCCCGGTCGAGCTGGTAGTGCGGCAGCCCCGGCGTGGTCGTCAGGCGGCTCCCCGGCGCTTCGGGGCGGATCCCGGCCAGCGGCGCGAAGCGCGGATCGAGATCGGCGATCTCCCGGCGCAGCACGGCCAGATCTTCGCTGCGGCCGAGCAGCCGGGCGAAAACGCGCCAGGCCGGCCACGGCTCGCTCCCCGGCGTCTCGGTGAAGAATTCCCGCGGCGGGTGGCCGGCCGGGCTGGTGTCGCGCAGCGGCACCCCCGGTTCCATCACCCGGGCGAAGGCCTGCAGGCGCCCCTCGTTGCTGACGTAGCTGCCGTCGGCCTCGATGCCGGTGCGGGTCGGCAGGAAGATGGCGGCCCGGGCGACGGTCGCCGTCGGCCGCGCGTCCAGGGCGGCCAGCAGGTCGAGACGGCCGAGGAGCTCCTGGGTGCGCGCCGGATCGCGGCTTTCGCCGATCGGGTCGCTTTCCAGGCAGACCAGGGCGCGGATGCGCCCGTCCTCGATCCCGTCAAGCAGCATGTCGAAGTTCGGGCCGCGGCCGGCCAGCATGGCGCCGCCGTAGCTGTTCGGGCCCTGCAGCAGCATCATGACGCCGATCGTTCGTTCCGGGGTGGTCAACGCTTCGGCGGTGTCGAACAGGGTGTTGACCCCGCGGCCGCCGAGTCGCGCGGAACTGCCGACCAGCACCGGCCGCTGCGCTCCGGCCAGCTGTTCGCGCAGGGCCTCCAGCTGCTGCCGGGCCGTTGCGTCGAGGGTCGTGGCGGCACCGCCGGCAAGACAGTGCAGCGCCGCGTCGAGCTGTTCGGTCGGAAGGATCAGCTGGCTGGCGCGACAGGGGAGCTCGACCGGCTGCGGGGCGATGACCGCCACCTGCCCGCCGCCGCGCACGGCCTGTCGTGCCGCCAGGGCCAGCAGCGGGCCCTCCGCCAGCGGGTCGGCGCCGACCATCACCACCAGGTCGCTGCCGCGGATGTCGTTCAGGCTGCGGGCGTGGCGTTCGAGCCGGGCCCCGGTGATGCGCGCGGCGCGGTCCTGCTCGGCGTGGGCGGTGTAGACCAGACGGGTGGTGCCCAGGCTCTGCGCCCAGTCGCGCAGCAGGACGGCGGCTTCGAGGCTGGCGTGCGGCGAACCGAGCAGCGCCACGCTTTGCGGCCCGTAGCGGGCAACCACGGCGGCGAGGCGGGTGCGCAGGGTCTCGATGGCGGTGTCCATGGCTGCCGGCGTGCCATCGATGCGCGGCTGGCGCGGGCGGGCCGGGTCGTTGGTGCTCCCCTTGGCGAAGCGGCCGCGGTCGCAGATGAAGAAGCCGTTGACTTCGGGGCTGATGCCGGCGCGAATCCGCTGCAGTTCGCGGAAGCGCGCCCCGGGGACGACGGCGCAGCCGAGGCTGCAGTGCGGGCAGATCGACGGCGCTTCCTGCAGGTCCCAGGCGCGGCTTTTGAAGCGGAAGGTCTTGTCGGTGAAGACCCCGGTCGGGCAGACGTCGACGAGATTGCCGGCAAAGGGGCTTTCCAGCTGGCCGTCGCGTACCCGGCCGAAGTAGACCCGGTCGCGCGAGCCGAACACGCCGAAGTCGGTGCCGCCGCAGTAGTCGCGGTAGGTGCGTACGCAGCGGTAGCAGGCGATGCAGCGGTTCATTTCGTGGGCGATGTAGGGCCCCAGATCCTGGTTGGCGTAGGTGCGTTTTTTGCCGGTGTAGCGGCGGTTGCCGTGGCCGCCGGCGATGGTCATCTCCTGCAGCTGGCACTCCCCCCCCTCGTCGCAGACCGGGCAGTCGTGGGGGTGGTTGGTCATCAGCCACTCGATCACGTGGCGGCGCAACTCCACCGCATCCGGATCGAGGGTCGAAACGATCATGCCGTCCTTGGCCCTGACCATGCAGGCCATCTGGATCCCCGACACCTTGCCGTCGGTGATGCGCATGGCGCACAGCCGGCACGCCCCCACCGCCCCCAGCGCCTCGTGGTAGCAGAAGTGCGGGATGACGATGTCGAGGGCGCGCGCCGCCTCGAGGACGTTGGTCCCCTCGGGCACGGTGATCTCGCGGTTGTCGATGGTCAGAGTCGGCATAAAATCCAGTGCTGAGCGATGAGCGATGAGCGATGAGTGACAATCAAAATCAGATTCCGAAGGCCACTCATTGCTCAGTACTCATCGCTCATCGCTTCAGGGGGCAACGCCCCCTGGCTATATGATCTTCCAGTTCGTCGCCGAAGCGGTCCAGCAGGGCTCCGACCGGCCCCATCGCCCCTTCGGCGAGGGCGCAGAACGAGCGGCCGCGGATGTTCCGGACCTGGTCGCGGAGCATGGCCAGCAGCTCGGCATGACCGCGCCCGGCCTCGATCTCCTCGAGGAGCCAGACCACCACCTGCAGGCCGTCGCGGCACGGTGTGCACCACCCGCAGCTCTCGCGGGCGAAGAAGCGCGCGAGGTTGAGGGTCGCCGCGACCATGCAGGTCGTGTCGTCGAAGACCGTCACCCCGGCGGTGCCGAGCCGGCTTCCCGCCTGCTCGAGGTGCACGTGGTCGAGCGGGGTGTCGAGCTGGCTTGCAGTCAAAAACGGGGTCGAGGCCCCGCCCGGCAGGCAGGCCTTGAAGCGCCGGCCGCCGCGCACGCCGCCGCCGACCTGTTCGATCACCTCGCGCAGCGGGATCCCCATCGGCAGTTCGAACACCTCGGTGCGGTGCAGGTGTCCGGACAGCCCGACCAGCATCGTCCCCGCCCCTTCCGGGGTGCGGGACAACCCCTGGTACCAGTCCGCACCGTTGACCAGGATGTGCGGCACGTTGCAGTAAGTCTCGATGTTGTTGACGTTGGTCGGCTTGCCGAACAGCCCGGCCTGTGCCGGAAAGGGCGGCTTGCTGCGCGGGTTCGGCCGGCGCCCCTCCAGGCCGTTGATCAGGGCGGTCTCCTCGCCGAGGATGTAGCGTCCGGCGCTGCGGTGCACGTGCAGTTCAAAGGAGAACCCGGAGCCGAGGATGTTGCGGCCGAGATAGCCTTTCTCCTCCGCCTCGGCGATGGCGCGCTCGACGTTGCGCGCGCACTCCTCGTAGGCGTAGCGCAGGAACACGTAGCCGTGCGGGATCTGCATGGCGAAGGCGGCGATCGCCATCCCCTCCACCAGCTGATGCGGGTCGGCAAGGAGCAGCTGGCGGTCCTTGTAGGTCCCCGGCTCCATCTCGTCGCCGTTGGCCAGCAGGTACTTCTCCCCCGGCGCCTCCGGGAAGAACGACCACTTGACCCCGGTGGGGAAGCCGGCGCCGCCGCGGCCGCGCAGCCCGGCGGCCTTGACCAGTTCGCGGATTCCGGCGGGGGACATGGTCAGCGCCTTGCGCAGCCCCCGGTAGCCGCCGCCGGCTTCGTATCCGGCCAGGAAGTTGGTCGTCCCCGGCCGGCGACCGGCGAAGAGCACCTGCGGGTAGTCGTTCATCCTGCAGCCTCCGCACGGTACTGTGCCAGGATCCGGTCGATGCTCTCCGGCGTCAGCCTGCCATGGGTGGTCAGGCCGACCATCATCGCCGGGGCGTCGCCGCAGGCGCCGAGGCAGCAGGTTGGCAGCAGGGTGAACATCCCGTCGGACGTGGTTTCGCCGAAGCCGATGCCGAGGGTCTGCTGCAGATGGGCGGCGATCGCCTCGCCGCCGCCGGCCCAGCAGCAGATCGAGTCGCAGACGTGGATCACCTTCTTCCCGACCGGCCGGCGAAAGATCTTGTCGTAGAAGGTGGCGACCTCCTCGACCTCTACCGCCAGCACCCCGAGCAGTTCCGCGACCAGGGCGACGCCGGCGTCGGGCACCCAGCCGTGGTGGCTCTGAACCGCCCGCAGCGCATCGACGATCAATTCGTGCGGGTGGTCGATCGCCGCCGCTTTGGCGCGGAACGCGGCGCGCTGGTCTTGGGGGAGAAGGTCGCTCATCGGTCCAGGTCCGCCAGCACGAAGTCGATCGCGCCCAAGATGGTGATCAGGTCCGACAGCAGCCACCCCCGCGACATCGCCGGCAGCGCCTGCAGGTGCGGGAAGCTCGGCGTACGGATGCGCAGCCGGTAGGGGATGCTGTCGCCGTCGCTGACCAGGTAGTAGCCGCACTCTCCCTTGCTCGACTCGATGGCCCGGTAGCATTCGCCGCGCGGCGGGCTGATGCCGCGGCTGACGTTGACGAAATGGTGGATCAGCGTCTCGATGTCGTTCAGCCCCGCCTGGCGGGGGGGGTAGGTGTAGCGGCAGTCGGCATTGACCCAGGGGCCGTCGGGCATGTCGGCGGCAGCCTGCCTGACGATCTTCAGACTCTCGCGCATTTCCTGCAGGCGGACCACGAAGCGGCTGAAGCAGTCGCCGGCGCCGTGGGTGGGGATGTCGAAGTCGAAGCGCTCGTAGCCGGAGTACGGCATCGTCTTGCGCAGATCCCAGGCCAGGCCGCAGGCCCGCAGGTTCGGCCCGGTGATCCCCCAGTCGATCGCCTGGTCGAGGGTGGTCACGCCGATCCCCTCGGTCCGCCGGCGGAAGATCGCGCCGTCGGTCATCAGCTTGTCGAGATCGTCGACCGTCCGGGCGAAGTCACAGGTGAAGGCGTCCACCGTCTCGCGCCACCCCTCGGGGAGATCGGCCGGCAGTCCGCCGATGCGGAACCAGGCCGGGTGCATGCGCCCGCCGGTGATCAGTTCGACGATGTCGAAGATCCGCTCGCGGGCGTCGAAGGCGTAGAAGACCGGGGTCATGGCGCCGACGTCGTGGGCGTAGGTGCCGATCCACACCAGGTGGTTGGCGAGCCGGAACAGCTCGCAGAGCATGACCCGCACCACCTGGGCGCGTTCCGGCACGGTCACGCCGAGCAGCGTCTCCAGCGGGTACAGGTAGGCCAGGTTGTTCTGCACCCCGGAGATGTAGTCGATCCGGTCGGTGTAGGGGATGTACTGGTTCCAGTGCTGGCGCTCGCCGATCTTCTCGGCGCCGCGGTGGTGGTAGCCGAGGTCGACGTCGATGTCCTCGATCTCCTCGCCGTGCAGCTTGAGCACCAGGCGCAGCACGCCGTGGGTGCCGGGGTGGTGCGGGCCGAGGTTGAGGATCATCGTCTGCCGGTCGGCTCGCAAGGGGCCGCCGGCCGGTTTCAGGGCGCGCGCCGCGCCGACCGTGAACGGCTCCATCTCGGTGGCGCGCGACGGATGTTCCTTGCGCAGCGGATGGCCCTGCCACTGCTCGGCCATCAGGATGCGGCGCAGGTCGGGGTGGCCCTGGAAGCGGATGCCGAACATGTCGAAGACTTCACGTTCGTACCAGTTGGCCGAACTCCAGATGCCGGTGGCGGTCGGCGCCTGCGGGTAGTCGCCGGTCAGCGGCACCTTGACCCGCGCGTAGCCGGGCTGGTCGAAGGAGAGCAGGTGGTAGACCAGGGTGAAGGGGTGCTCGGGACGCTGCCGGCGCTCGCGTTCGTCGACGGCGGTCAGGTCCTCGAGCCGGCGGAAGCGCCCGGGCGCCTGCTCCTTGAGGAAGCGCAGCAGGTCGCCGGCGTCGCCCGGTTCGACGCGGAAGGTCGGCATGTCGGCGGCATCGTCCTCGCGGACCCGGTCGCCGAACCGTTCGGCCACCGCCCGGCGCAGGTCGGTGGTGGCCGGCGCGAATTCGACCCGCGGCTGGGGCGGCCGCCAGATCTCGGCGCCGCGCTTCCCCCAGAAGTGCGGGTGCTGCTGCGAGGTGCCGCGCAGCGGGGTGTTGCCGTAACCGGGGCCGCGCGGATCGCGGCTCTTGCTGACGCCGTCGATCAGCACCGGTCCGGTCGAGCCCTCGCAGCCGCCCTGCAGGCCGAGCACCTTGCGGGCCGGCCGTTCCTCTTTGGCGATCTTCTCCTGGAGCAGCAGCAGCCCCTGCATGAACGCCTCGGGGCGCGGCGGGCAGCCGGGGACGTAAACATCGACCGGCAGGATCTGGTTGACCCCCTGCATCACGCTGTAGACGTCGTACATCCCCCCCGAATTGGCGCAGCTCCCCATGGCCATGACCCACTTGGGGTTGGCCATCTGTTCGTAGACGCGCAGGATGGCGTCGCCCATCCGCTTGAAGGGGGTGCCGGAAATGATCATCAGGTCGGCTTCGCGCGGCGAGTTGCGCAGCACCTCGGCGCCGAAGCGGGCGAGGTCGAAACGCGGCGTCATGCTGGTCATCATCTCGACGAAGCAGCACGACAGGCCGAAGAACATCGGCCACAGGCTGTTTTTGCGCCCCCAGTTGATGGCGTCGTCGAGGGAGGCGAGGACGATGTTGTCGGGCAGCCGGTCGTTCATTCGCCGCTCCCCGGGGGCCTGCGCCGGTGGGCGCTGGGGCCCCAGTCCAGCCCGCCGGACTTCCACAGGTGCACCAGGCCGAGAAAGAGGACCAGGATGAAGAACGCCACCTGGGCGAAGCCGGCCCAGCCAAGGCGGTCATAAGCCACCGCCCAGGAGACGACGAAGATCATTTCGACGTCGAAGACGATGAAGAAGATCGCCACCAGATAGAACGGTACCGGCTCGCTCAGGCGCGCCGGTCCGGTCGGTTCGATCCCCGACTCGTAGGCTTCGTCCTTGGCTTTGCTGTGGGTGCGCTGGCCGAGCCCCCAGGAGAGGAGCATGAGCAGGCCGACCAGGCCGACGGCGATGGCGGTGTACAGCCCCAGCGCCAGCAGCGCTTCGAGCGATGGCAGGGTCTCGGTCGGCATGATCGGCAGATTGGGCGTGTCCCAGATTAAGATTGAGCCGTTTTCAACTTACACAAAGAGTAATTTTTAGCACATGATCGCTCGTGAACCAAGTGCTTATTTGCTGCGGCCGTCGGCAATGGCTGCCCGCGCCAGGGCGTCGCAGCGCTCGTTTTCGGCATGACCGGCATGCCCGCGCACCCAGTGCCACTCGACCTGGTGGCGGCTGCTCAGTTCGAGCAGCTGCTCCCACAGGTCGCGATTGGCCACCGGCTCCTTTTTGGCATTCTTCCAGCCGCGCCGGACCCAGCCGGCGACCCACTCGGTCATCCCCTTCTTGAGGTACTCGGAGTCGGTGGTCAACCGCACCCGGCAGGGGTGCTTGAGTGCGCTCAGCCCGGCAATCGCCGCGGTCAGCTCCATGCGGTTGTTGGTGGTCTCCGCGGCAAATCCGGAGAGTTCCTTCTCGTGCCGGCCGCTGCGCAGGATCGTCCCCCAGCCGCCGGGGCCTGGGTTGCCGGAGCAGGCGCCGTCGGCAAAGATTTCGACGAGTTGCAGGGTGCGGTGAGCGGTGTTGCGGGCTTCGGACATCGGGGTTCGCCTTCCGGTTGATGGACAATGCACCAATCGTAATGGCAGGAGTGTCCCGTGTCCACCGCTCATGGCCGGCCGGCAACAAAAAAAGCGCACGGGCTATCGCCCCGTGCGCCGTTGCCCGTTCCGCCGGCACGCCCTCGTGCCGGTCGTCGGTGTTCGCAAGCCTGTTTGCATCGCTCGTACCAAAACAGAGCCCGTGTAAAAACCGCGAAGCGGCCCGGCGCTCCGGCGCGGCTGCCTGTTTTATCGGCAGGGCCGGCCGGATTTTTCGCCAGCAGAAGGAAAACCTCCTTGACAGTCCCCGCTCGAATGTTCCATCGTGAGACATTGTTTTACGCCGGCCCCGGGAGCCTTCATGATCTGGTTCGTCGCTGGGATGCTGATCACCGTTTTGTCCGGAGTGCCGGGGCTTCTTGCCGACCGGTCCGGTCGGGGCGGCGAGCGCCTGGCGTGCCTGCTGGTGCTGGCCGGGACGGCAAGTGCCGGCGCCGGCGTGCTCGCGGTCCTGGCCTCCGGAACCCCGGCGCTGCTGGCCGGACCGTGGGCCGTCCCCGGCGGCGAATTGGCCCTGCGCCTCGATCCGCTGGCCGCCGTCTTTCTCCTCCCCCTGTGCCTGGTGGTCGGCGGCGGTGCCGTCTACGGCCTCGGCTACTGGCCGCAGCGCGCGCACTCCGGCAACGGCCGGCGCTTCCGCTTCTTCTACGGGCTGCTCGCGGCGTCGATGATGCTGGTGCTGGCCGCCGACAACAGCCTGCTCTTTCTCTTCGCCTGGGAGGTCATGGCGGTCGCCGCCTTCTTCCTGGTCACCACCGAGCAGGAGAAGGCCGAAGCCCGCCGCGCCGGCTTCATCTACCTGGTGTCGGCCCATGCCGGCGCCCTGGCCCTGTTCGCGCTCTTCGCCCTGCTTGCCCGGCAGACCGGCACCCTCCATTTCCCCGCCGCGGCCAGCCTGGCCGGCGGCGGGGCCACGCTCCTCTTCCTGCTCGGCCTGTTCGGCTTCGGCTTCAAGGCCGGGCTGATGCCGCTGCACATCTGGCTGCCGATCGCCCATGCCGCCGCCCCCAGCCACGCTTCCGCGCTCCTTTCCGGGATCGTGCTCAAGACCGGCATCTACGGCTTGCTGCGGCTGACCTCGTTTTTCACCGAAATCCCCCCCTGGTGGGGGTGGAGCGTCCTGGCCCTCGGCGCCGTCTCCGGAATCCTCGGCGTCGCCCTGGCCCTGGCCCAGCACGATCTCAAGCGCCTGCTCGCCTATCACAGCGTCGAGAACATCGGCATCATCGCCATGGGGATCGGCCTGGCCCTGCTGGGGCGCAGCTACGGGTCCCCGGCCCTGACGCTGCTGGGGCTGGCCGGGGCCCTGCTCCACGTGATCAATCACGGACTCTTCAAGTCGCTGCTCTTCTTCAGCGCCGGGGCGGTGGTGCACGCCACCGGCAGCCGCGAGATCGACCACTACGGCGGCCTGCTCCGCCGCCAGCCGTGGACGGCGGCGTGCTTTCTCGGCGGGGCCGTGGCGATTTGCGGCCTGCCGCCGTTCAACGGCTTCGTCAGCGAGTGGCTGATTTACCTGGCGGCCTTCGACACCATGCGCGGCAGTACCCTTACCCTGCGCCTGGCGGTGCTGGCGGCGCCGGCCCTGGCGCTGATCGGCGGGCTGGCGCTGGCCTGTTTCGTCAAGGTCTTCGGCGTGGCGTTTCTCGGCGAACCGCGCAGTGCCGCGGCGGCCGCCGTCGATCATGATGCCGCTCCGAGCATGCGCGGGCCGATGCTGGCCCTGCTGCTGGCCTGTGCCTGGATCGGGCTGCTCCCGGGGATGCTGGCACCGCTGCTGCAGGAGGCCGCAGGCGTCTGGGCCCCGCTGCCGCGGGTGACCGGCCTGGCGGCGCCGCTGGCGCCGCTGCCGCTGGTCGGCGCCGTCGGCTGGGTGCTGCTCCTCTACCTGGCCGCGCTCGGCTGGTGGCTGCACCGGCGCAGCCGCAATGCGCCGCGCGACGTCCCGACCTGGGGCTGCGGCTACGCGGCGCCGACGCCGCGCATGCAGTACACCGCCTCGTCGTTCGCCGATTTCCTGGTCGGCCAGTTCCGTGTCGGGCTGTGGACGGAGCGTCACGGCGGCAGGGTGACGGGGCTGTTCCCGGCGCCGCGGGCCTTCTCCAGTCATACTCCCGATGCGGTTCTCGACCGCGCCCTGCTGCCGGGGTTCCGGACCCTGGCGCGCAGTTGCAGCTGGCTGCGCGCCCGCGTCCAGAACGGCCGCGTCCCCACCTATCTGCTGTACGTCGCCATGACCCTGCTCGTCCTGCTGGTCGTGGCGGCGCGCTGAGCGGGGCGCCATGGAACTGTTTGCCCGCGCCGCCCTGCACCTGACCCTGCTGCTGGTTTTCGCGCCGCTCCTGTCGGGAGTGATCGCCCGGACCAAGGCGCTTTTCGCCGGCCGGACCGGCGCCCCGCTGCTGCAGCCCTACTTCGATCTGGCCCGGCTGCTGCGCAAGGAGAGCGTCTTCAGCCGCACGACCACCTGGGTCTTCCTGGCCGGGCCGGTGGCCGGGGTGGCGGTACCGGTGCTCGCCGCGCTGCTGATGCCGTTCGGGGCGCTCCCCGCCCCGTTCGCCTTCACCGGCGACCTGCTGCTGTTCGTCTACCTCTTCGGGGTGGCGCGCTTTTTCACCGTGGCGGCGGCGCTGGACACCGGCTCGAGCTTCGAGGGGATGGGCGGGGCGCGCGAAGTGACCTTCGCCTGCCTGGCCGAGCCGACCGTGCTCTTCTGCCTGATCGTGCTGGCGCGGATCGCCGATTCGCTGTCCCTGTCCGCCCTGCTCGGCCCGCACCTGGCCGCGGCCTGGCGCACCCCTGCCGGCCTCTCCCTCGGCCTGGTGGTGGTCTGTCTGCTGGTGGTGCTGCTGGTGGAGAACTCGCGCATCCCCTTCGACGACCCGAACACCCATCTGGAGCTGACCATGGTCCACGAGGTCATGGTCCTCGACCACAGCGGCCCGCCTTTTGCCCTGGTCCTGTACGGGGCGGCGCTCAAGCTGATGGTCCTCGGTGCGCCGATCGTCCGTCTGCTGCTGCCGGTCGCCACCGGGCACTGGGCCGGCGACGCGCTGCTGTTCCTTGCCGGCATGCTGCTGCTGGCGGTGCTGATCGGCATCGTCGAGTCGGTCATCGCCCGCCTGCGCCTGGTGCGGATTCCGCAGGTGCTGATCGGCACCACCCTGCTCTCGGGGTTCGCCCTGGTGCTGGTGCTGCGCTAACGGGGGGCGGTCATGGCCGAATTGAGCAACCTCTGCCTGCTGCTGGTGATCCTGGTGAACTTCTTCACTCTGGGGAGCGCCCGGCTCGGTGCCTGCATCCATGCGGTGGCCCTGCAGGGCGCGGTGCTGGCGCTGCTGCCGCTGGCCACCCACGGCCTGAACGGGCATACGCTGCTGCTGGCCGCCGGCGCCCTGGCCCTCAAGGGAGCGCTGATCCCCTGGCTGCTGCTGCGGGCGATCCGCGAGGTGCGCATCCGCCGCGAGATGGAGCCGCTGATCGGCTTCGTCCCGACGCTTGTGCTCGGCGCGCTGGCCACCGCCGGGGCCTTCATCTTCGCCGACCGGCTGCCGCTGATCGAGGCGCATCAGGGCGGGTTGTTCATCCCCACCTCCCTGGCGACGCTGTTCACCGGTTTCCTGCTGCTGGTCAGCCGGCGCAAGGCGCTCACCCAGGTGGTCGGCTACCTGGTCCTGGAGAACGGCATCTACATCTTCGGCATCCTCCTCGCCGAGGCGATGCCGCTGATGGTCGAGGCCGGCGTCCTCCTCGACCTGCTGGTGGCGGTCTTCGTCATGGGGATCGTCCTCGACCAGATCAACCGCGAGTTCTCGACGCTCGACACCGAGCAGCTTTCCGCCCTCAAGGACTGAGCCGATGCTCGCCGCCCTGATCCTCTTGCCCCTCGCCCTGGTTCCGGTGGCCCTGCTGGCCCCCTGGTACCGGCTGCGCTCGTGGCTGCTGCCGGCCGCCGGCGCCGGCCACCTGCTGCTGGTGCTGCTGGCCCTGGGGCACGTCGCCGATGCCGCCCCCGGCGCGTGGATCGGCCTCGACCCGCTGTCGCGCCTGGTGCTGCTGGTCGCCAGCCCGCTTTACCTGGGTTGCGCCCTGTATGCCGTCGATTACCTGGAAATGCGCCGCGAGCGCGGCAACCGCACCATGGTGCCGTGCCTGCTGCTGTTCCTCGCCGCCCTGACCCTGGCGGCCATGTCCCGCCACCTCGGCCTCCTCTGGCTCGCCCTGGAGACCACCACCCTGGCCAGTGCGCCGCTGATCTACTTCAACCGCAACCGGCTCTCCATCGAAGCGACCTGGAAGTACCTGCTGATCTGTTCGGTGGGGATCGCGCTGGCGATGCTCGGGCTGCTCTTCGTCGCCTATGCCGCCCTGCGCGGCGGCGCCCCCGTCAGTCTGCTGCTCACCGACCTGCTCGCTGCCGGGCCGGTGCTCTCCCGGCCCTGGCTGCATGCCGGGTTCGTCCTGCTGCTGATCGGGTTCGGCACCAAGATGGGGCTGGCGCCGCTGCACGCCTGGAAGCCCGATGCCTACGGCGAGGCGCCGGGGCTGGTCGGCGCGCTGATGGCCGGTGGGCTCACCAGCCTGGCCTTCCTGGCCGTGCTGCGCGTGATGCAGGTCATGACCGCGGCCGGCGCGCTGGGCGTGGCCCGGCCGATCCTGCTCGGCCTGGGACTCTTCTCCCTGCTGCTGGCGGCGCTGTTCATGATGCGCCAGGGCGATTTCAAGCGCATGCTCGCCTACTCCAGCATCGAGCACATGGGGCTGCTGGCGGTCGGGGTGGGGATCGGCGGGCTGGCGACCTTCGGCGCCCTGCTGCACCTGGTCAACAACGCCCTGGCCAAGGGCTGCCTGTTCCTGAGCGCCGGCAACATCCACCGCGCCTTCGCCAGCAAGCGTCTCAGCGACGTGCGCGGCGCCCTGGTCGCCCTGCCGTTCTCCGGCGCCCTGTTCCTGACGGCCTTCCTGGCGGTGACCGGCACGCCGCCCTTCGGCATCTTCATCAGCGAATTCACGATCCTGCGCGGCATTTTCGATGCCGGCCGGCTCTGGGTGGGGCTGACGGTGCTGGTGCTGCTGGCCACGGTGTTCATCGGCATGGGCGCTTCGGTGCTGGCCGTTTCCCAGGGGGAGCCGACCGACCGCGACCTGGCCTTCGCCGACCGCTTCCTGCTGGTCGCGCCGCCGCTGGCCATGCTGCTGGCCGTGCTGCTGCTCGGCGTGTACATTCCCGAGCCGCTGTGGCAGCTTCTCGAGCAGGCCCGGCTGCTGGTCGAGGGGGGGGCATGAGTCCGCTGCACGCCGCTATCCCGGTGGCCAACGGCGGGGCGCTCCCTTTGGCCGACCTGCCGCTGCTCGGCCGGGGGCATTTCACCGGGGCCCTTCTCGCCGAGGTCGCCGAAGGGGCGCGGGTGGCGGCTCTCTTTGCCACGCCCGGCGGCAGGGACCTGGAGCTGTACGCCGTGCTGGCGCGCGATGGCCGCGGCGACCTGGCGGTGCTGCGGACGGAGATTGCCGAGGGGTTCCCGGCGCTGGCGGCCCGCTGCCCCGAACTGCAGCTGTTCGAGCGCGAAATCGCCGAGCAGTACGGCTGTACCCCGGGCGGCCACCCCTGGTTCAAGCCGGTGCGCTTCCATCGCAGCTGGCGCACCGGGCGCGATGCCTGGGGGCGCGGTGCGGCGCGCCCCCGGCCGGCGGTCCAGGAGTTCTACCGGGTGACGGGGGACGAGGTGCACGAGGTGGCGGTCGGCCCGGTGCATGCCGGGGTGATCGAACCGGGGCACTTCCGCTTCCAGTGCCACGGCGAGCAGGTCATGCACCTGGAAATCGCCCTCGGCTACCAGCACCGCGACGTCGAGCGGCTGCTGCTGGGCGGTCCGCATCCGGCCACTCCCCACCAGGTGGAGACCGTGGCCGGCGACACCAGTGTCGGCCATGCCAGTGCCTGGGCCCATCTCTGCGAGGCGCTGGGCGGCGCCGAGGTTCCCCCCCGGGGCGCGGTGCTGCGGCTGGCGGCCCTGGAACTGGAGCGCCTGGCCAACCATGTCGGCGACATCGGCGCTCTGGCCAACGATGTCGGCTTCCTCCCCGTGGCCGCGTTCTGCGGCCGGCTGCGCGGCGACTACCTGAATGCCACCGCAGTCCTGTGCGGCAACCGCTTCGGCCGCGGCCTGATCCGGCCCGGCGGCGTCAGCGCCGACCTGGCCGACGAGCAGGCGGCGGCCCTGCGCGAGCGCCTGGCACCCGTGGCCCGGGACACCCGCGGCGCCCTGGAACTGTTCTTCGACACCCCGTCGGTGCTGGCGCGCCTCGAAGGGACCGGTCATGTCGCGGCGGCCGATGCCGCCGCCGTCGGGCTGGTCGGCGTGGCCGGCCGGGCCTGCGGCCTGAAGCGCGATGCGCGCGCCCACTACCCCCTCGGCGCCTACCGGGCCGCCGGGGTCGAACCGGCGGTCAAATGGGGCGGCGATGTCTATGCCCGGGCCGCGGTCCGCCGCGAAGAGGTCGCGGTGTCGCTGGCCCTGGTCGACCAGGCCCTGGCCGGACTGCCGCCGGGACCGGTGCGGACGGCGAGCGGGGCGTTGCGGCCGCATGCACTGGCCGTGGCCCTGGTCGAAGGGTGGCGCGGCGAGATCGTCCACGTCGCCCTGACCGATGCGGCCGGCCGCTTTGCCCGCTACAAGATCGTCGATCCGTCGTTCCGCAACTGGACCGGGCTGGCGCTGGCGTTGCGCGGCGAGCAGATTTCCGACTTTCCGCTGTGCAACAAGAGCTTCAACCTGTCGTACTGCGGTTTCGACCTCTAGGATACGGCAATGCTGAAGATCCTCCGTGAACGTCTGCGCCAGGGGCACCGCACCGCCCGCTACCCGAAGGAGCCGCCGCTCCTCCCCGAACGCTTCCGCGGCGCCCCGCGGATCGATCCCGGGCGTTGCGTCGATGACTGCCGACTCTGCGCCGCGGCCTGCCCGTTCGGGGCGATCGAGCCGGCGGCGGCTGGTGTGCGCCTCGACCTCGGCCGCTGCATCTTCTGCGGCGAATGCGCCGCGGCCTGCCCGACCGGGGCCCTGGCCTTCAGCCGCGATCACCGCCTGGCCGCCCGGTGCCGGGACGACCTGCTGGCCGGCCCCGACGGGCACCGGCTGGCCATCGCCCTGGACGGCGAAATGCGCCGGCTGTTCGGCCGCTCCCTCAAACTGCGCCAGGTGTCGGCGGGCGGGTGCAACGCCTGCGAAGCCGACCTCAACGTGCTCAACACCCTGGTCTTCGACCTCGGCCGCTTCGGCATCCAGTTCGTCGCTTCGCCGCGCCACGCCGACGGCCTGCTGGTCACCGGCCCGGTCAGCGAGAACATGCGCTCTGCACTGCTCGAGACCTTTGCGGCGCTCCCCGCGCCGAAGCTGGTCATCGCCTCCGGTGCCTGTGCCATCGGCGGCGGACCGTTCCGCGGCTCCCCCGAGTGCCACGACGGCATCGGCGCTCTTCTCCCCGTCGATCTGTACATCCCCGGCTGCCCGCCGCACCCCTACACCGCCCTCGACGGACTGCTGCGCCTGCTCGGCCGGCTCTAGCCCGGAGGGGCCGGCTGCGGGCGGGCGCGCTGCTTGCCATGGGCGCGTTTCATGATAGTCTGCGTAATGTCGGGGTGGCGAATACGGGCGGGGTGCAGCGGCGATGCGTATCTGGGTGATCGACGACGACCAGGCGATCTGCAATTTGCTCAGGATCATGCTCTCGGCACGGGGGCATGAGGTGGCCACTTTCAGCGATCCCACGGCGACCCCGGTCCTGTGCGACGACGGCACCCCCTGTGCCGCGGATGTCATGCTGATCGACTATTTCATGCCGAACATGAACGGCCTGGAGTTCCTCAAGGTTCTCGACGCGCGCGGCTGCCGCGGGGCCAGGGCGATCATCACCGCCCACTACTCTCCCGAACTCGGCCGGGAACTTGCCGGCATGGGGGTCGCCTGCTTCAGGAAGCCGTTCCGCTGGGGGGACGTTGTCGGCTGGCTGGATGATTGCGCGCAGAAGACGGCCACGGTCTCCCCGTGAAGCATCCCCCGGCTGCTCCCCGTTGATGCGCAAGGGCCGCCCCCCACGGAGCGGCCCTTGGATTGTCCGCCGCCCGGCAGGGCGGCGCGCGTGCTCAGCCGGCGGCGTGTGAGTCGCCGGTGCTCCGGACCACGCAGCCGGCCGCGTAGTCGTGGAAGGCCTGGCGTTTGTCGGTAAAGAAGATCAGGACCAGCCCGGCGCCGAGGGAGATGAACGACACCAGTTTCGCCCAGTACCTGACGCTGGCCCGCCAGAAGCCGATGCGGTTCCCCTGCGGGTCTGCCACCTGCAGGCCGAGCAGCTTCTTGCCGGGGGTCGCCTGCAGTGCACTGCTTTCCATGGCCGCGAAGTAGAGCCAGCCCGCCAGGAATTCCAGCCCCCCGAACTGTGGCAATACGGTCCGGCAGACGAAGCCGGCCAGCAGCAGGACCGGCAGGTCGATGAAGAAGGCGGCCAGTCTTTTCAGGCAATACGATGCCATGCGGTTCCTCCCCGGTGGTGCTGGATCGACAGAGGATAGCGTTGTGCGCGCCAATGTACAAGTCTGCCGTACGGCGGGCGGTTTCCTGCCAACATCCGTGCTGGCCCGGCCGATCATGTTTCTCCTTGAAACCGGCGGCTGCTTTCTGCTATCTCATCGACAACCGGCAGCCCGCCGCCGGTGTTTTCGATAATCGTTTCGGCGGCTTGCCTTTGGCCCGCGGGTTTGTTGCGCGACGGCCGGGGGGCCGCAAGAGGAATTGACCATGGCGATTGAATGGACGGAAGAGTTGGCGACCGGGGTTGCGGCCGTCGATCGGCAGCACCGGGAAATCTTCAGCAGGTACAGCCAGTTCCTGGGGGCCTGCAAGTCCGGCAAGGGGCGCGAGGGGCTGCTCGATATCCTCGCTTTCCTCGTCAGCTACGTGGAGAGTCACTTCGCCGAGGAAGAGAAGCTGATGCGGGAGGTGAACTATCCGGACGCCCAGGCGCATGCCGACGAGCATCGCGCCTTCCGCAAGCTGGTGCTGTCGCTGCGCGAGCAAGTCGCTGAGCACGGGCCGACGATCAGCCTCCTGACCGACGCCAACCGCAGGTTGCTCGACTGGCTGGTCGATCACATCAAGAAGTCCGACCGGGCGATGGGCGGGTTCGTCCGGCAGCAGTGGGGACTCCTGTAAGCCGGCCGGGCGCAGGCCATAACGATCCGAGGTGCTGCCATGCAGAAGAAGATCCTGGTTGTCGATGATTCCGCGACGGTCCGGCAGGCGGTGCGCATCCCGCTGGAGAAGACCGACTACCTGTGCATCGAGGCGGTCGACGGCCGGGACGCGCTGGCCAGACTGGCGGCCGAAAGCGTCGACCTGATCATCACCGACATCAACATGCCGAATCTCGACGGCTTCGGCTTTATCCGCGAGGCCCGGAAGCTGGCGGGCGCGCGCTTCACCCCGATCATCATCCTGACGACCGAGTCGAGCGAGGAGATGAAAAAGCAGGGGAAGGCGGCCGGGGCGTCCGGCTGGATCGTCAAGCCGTTCCAGGCCGACCAGTTGCTCAAGGTCATCCGGCTGCTGGTCAAGTAGTCGCTGCCGGGCCGCGGCCGACGAAAAATGAAGAACGTCAAGTATCTCCTGCTCCCGCTCGTCGCGGTTTCGTTGCTCAAGCTCATCTTCACCCCGCCCACCGGAGAGTCCTGGGGACGCGGGCTGAACCTGGTCGTCGAGCTGTTCCTTACGTGGGGGGCCGTCTGGCTGGTGACGCTCTTCCCCCTCACCGAAATCCTGCGGCACTACTGGCGGGGTCGGGATCTGCGCGCCACCTGGGAAGACCGCAGGTTCTGGATCCTGGCCACCCTGCTCGGCATCGTCTATCCCGGGGTGGCGGTGCTGGTGCTGCGGTGCAAGATGCTCTGGCTGCAGCCGTAGGCCGGGGTTTCCGTCGATCGGCGGGGGAGGGGTGATGGACGAGCTTTTTGCCCGGTTGCGGGAGGAGACGCTGCGGGCCGCCGCGGAAAACGATCTGCCGGATTTTTTCGCGGCGCGGCTGCTGGCCATCGCCGCCGACCCTGCCGGCTATGCTGCTGCCGGCGAGGAGCTCCGGGCGCTGCTGGAGATGCTGCCGCTCTACGATACCTACGGGCAAACCGGCTACATCGGCATGGGGGTGAGCAACCTGGTCCTCGAAGGGGCCATCCGGAGGGCGGAGGCAAAACGAACGGCCTGAGCGGCGCGCAAGGTTCGCCGGGGTCGCTGGCTGAAACGTCAAGAGGGGCATCTTCGCGCGGAAGATGCCCCTCTTGACGTAATTGGTATCCCGTAGCGGATTCGAACCGCTGTCGCCGCCGTGAAAGGGCGGTGTCCTGGGCCGGGCTAGACGAACGGGACTCGAAGTATCTCAAGTTCCGGCGGGAGATGACCCCGCAGATACGAAATTAAAAAGTGGTGAGCCGGGGGGGGATCGAACCCACGACCATCTGATTAAAAGTCAGATGCTCTACCGACTGAGCTACCGGCTCACAGAATTCCCTTTATAGACCGATTTCGCCCGGGGTGTCAACCCCTTTTTTCGCGTTACGCGTACGGGCTGCTCAGCTGGATCGTCTGGTCGCGGCGCGGGCCGACCGAGATCAGCACGATCGGGCAGCCGCTCAGCTCCTCGAGCTTCTTCAGGTAGCTCTTCGCCGCGGCCGGGAGCTGGTCGTAGCTCTTGGCCGCCGAGATGTCGCTCCGCCACCCCTCGAACTCCTCGTAGACCGCATGGCAGTCGCGCAGCACGTCGGGATCGCGCGGGAAGCTTTCGAGCAGCTGCCCCTGGTAGGAGTAGCCGGTGCAGACCTTGATGGCGTCGAAGTCGTTGAGGACGTCGAGTTTGGTGATCGCCAGCCCGGTCAGGCCGTTGAGGCGCACCGCCTCGCGCAGGGCCACGGCGTCGAACCAGCCGCAGCGGCGCGGCCGGCCGGTGGTCGAACCGAACTCGTGGCCGGCCTTGCGCAGGGTGTCGCCGACCTCGTCGAGCAGCTCCGACGGGAACGGGCCCTCGCCGACCCGGGTGCAGTAGGCCTTGGAGATGCCGATCACCGCGTCGAGGCTGCGCGGCGCCACGCCGGTGCCGGTGCACACGCCGCCGGCGCAGGTCGACGACGAGGTCACGTAGGGGTAGGTGCCGTGATCGACGTCGAGCAGCGTCCCCTGGGCCCCTTCGAACAGGACGTTGTCGCCGCGCTTGATCGCCTCGGCCAGCAGGGTCGAGCCGCAGCCGACGTACTTGGCGATCTGCGCCGCGTACTCGCTGTACTCGGTGAAGATCTGCTCCTCGTCCAGCGGCGCCTCGCCGAAGAACTTCTCGAGGAGGAAGTTCTTCTCCGGCAGCACTTCCTGCAGCTTGCGGCGGAAGGTCTGCGGCTTGATCAGGTCGCCCAGGCGGATGCCGCGCCGGCCGACCTTGTCTTCGTAGGTCGGGCCGATGCCGCGGCCGGTGGTGCCGATCTTGCGGTTCGGCACCTTCTCGCGGGCGATGTCGATGGCCTTGTGCCAGGGCATGATGATGTGCAGGTTGCTGTCGACCACCAGCTGGCTGTCGTCCTGCAGGTAGCCGCGCTTCTTCAGGTTGACGATCTCGCCGAGGAACACCTTCGGGTCGAGGACCACGCCGTTGCCGATGATGCAGCGCTTGCCGGCGTGGAGGATGCCGGAGGGGATCAGGTGCAGGATGACCTTCTCCTCGCCGACCACCAGGGTGTGCCCGGCGTTGTTGCCGCCCTGGTAGCGCACCACCTGCTGGGCATGCTCGGTGTAGATGTCGACCACCTTGCCCTTGCCTTCGTCGCCCCACTGGGCGCCTACGATGACTACATTTGCCATGATAGCTCTCCGTCCGGGATTACAGGCGGCACTCCCCGTCCAGCACCGCCTGCAGGCTCAGGGAGGTTTCCCGGCCGTCGGCGAGGTGGATGCGGGTGAGTCCGTCGTTCGTTTCGTTCATGATCAGCAGGGTGCGGAAGTGCATGCGCCGCGCGTAGTCGAGGCTGGCCTCGCGGTCGCGGGCGATGATGTCGCGGGCGACCGAGTACCCCTGGCGGCGCAGCGCCGCCGCCAGCCGCTGGGCCGGCGCCTTGTCCGCCGCCGGGCAGAACAGCAGGATGTCGATGCTGTCCTCGCCGCGCCCGTCGAGGTCGCCGCCGAGGGCGAACAGCAGGTTGAACAGGTTGAAGGCGAAGCCGGTGGCCGGCGCGGGGAGCCCGTAGCGCGCGGTCAGGCCGTCGTAGCGCCCGCCGGAGCAGACGGCGCGGCCGAAACCGGTCAGGAACCCCTGGAAGATCACGCCGGTGTGATAGTCGAACCCGCGCAGTTCGCCGAGGTCGACGGTCACGTAATCGTCGACGCCGTAGACGCCGAGCACGTCGATCACCCGGTGGAGGTTGTCGAGGGCGCGCCGCGAGACGTCGTTGCGGACCACGGCCGCCGCCCGCTCCAGCGTATCGAAGCCGCCGAACAGGCGCGGCAGGGCCAGCACCTCGGCGCGCTGCCGGTCGGAGACCGGGTGGGCGTCGAGCAGGCGCTGCAGGCCGGTGGCATCCTTGGCGGCGATCGCCGTGCGCAGCTCCAGGGCAACGGCGGGCGGCAGCGGCAGGCCGTCGAGAATCCCGCGCAGGAAGGCGACCTGGCCGACGTCGATGGTGAACTCCTTTGCGCCCACCGCCAGCAGCCCCTCGACGGTCATGGCGATCATCTCCGCGTCGGCCTCCGGACTCTCCAGCCCGATCAGCTCGACCCCGGCCTGCCAGATCTCGCGCTCCTTGCCCAGGCGCTGTTCGGCGTGGCGCAGCACCCGGCCGCTGTAGCAGAGGCGGTAGGGGAGCGGCAGATCGTGCAGGCGGGTGGCGGCGATGCGCGCCACCTGCGGGGTGATGTCCGGCGGGAAGGCCACCAGCCGGCCGCTCTGGCGGTCGTCGAAGCGAAAGGTCTTCTCGCGCAGGTCGCCGCCCAGGCCAAGCTCGAGCACCGCCAGCTCCTCGAGGGAGGCGGGGATCACCGGGCGGAACCCCCAGCGGGTGAAGACCGTGCGCAGCGTGGCCTGCAGGTACTCGAGCTGCGCGGCCTTGACCGGCAGGAAGTCCTTGACCCCGGTCGGCAGGCGGGTCTCGATCGGCGCCCCGGCGCCGGTGGTGTGCGGGAGGCTGCTCACAGCTCGATCTGGCGGACCGCCAGAATGCTCGGGTGGGTGCGCAGCTCCTCGAGCACGGCGTCGGGGATGCGGCTGTCGACGTTGACCATCGAGATCGCCTTGCCGTTGATCTTGTGCCGGGTGAGATTCATCATGGCGATGTTGATCCCGGCGCGCCCCAGCACCTGGCCGACGAAGCCGACCATGCCGGGGCGGTCCTCGTTGTGCAGGACCAGGATGTGCCCTTTCGGGACCGCCTCGACGTTGTAGCCGTCGACCCGGACGATGCGGAAGTCCTCGTCGCCGAACAGGGCGCCGCAGACGAAGTGCTCGCCGTCGCTGCCGCTGACCGTCAGCCGGATCAGGCTGGCATACCCCTCGGTGCGCGGGCTCTTGGTCTCGATGATGCGGATGCCGCGCTCGTTGGCCAGGTAGGGGGCATTGACGTAGTTGACCTCGGCGCCGACCATCGGCGTCAGCAGCCCCTTGAGGGCCGCGGTGGTCAGCGGCTCGGTCGGGAAGGCGGTCACCGCCCCGGCGAACTCGAGGCGCGCCTCGGTCAGCTCGCGGGCGAACAGCTGGGCCACGAAGGAGCCGAGGGTTTCGGCCAGGGCGATGTGCGGGCGCAGGGTGTCGAGCAGCTCGATGCTGATCGACGGCACGTTGACCGCGTTGACGATCACGCCGCGCTGCAGAAAGTCGACGATCTGGCGCGCGACCTGCACGGTGACGTTGACCTGGGCGTCGAGCGTGGCGGTGCGCAGGTGCGGGGTGCAGATCACCTGCTCGAGGGCGAGCAGCGGGTTGTCCGCCTCCGGCGGCTCCTTGGCGAAGACGTCGATCGCCGCCCCCGCCACCCGGCCGCTGCGGATCGCCTCGGCCAGGGCGGCTTCGTCGATCAGCCCGCCGGTGGCGCTGTTGACGATGCGGCAGCCGGGCTTGACCCTGGCCAGCGTTTCGGCGTTGAGCAGGTTGGCGGTCTCGCCGGTAAGCGGCACGTGCAGGGTGATGAAGTCGGCACGGGCCAGCAGCTCATCGAAGTCGACCGGCTCGGCGCCGTACATGCGGATCGTCTCGGCGGCCAGGTAGGGGTCGTGGACGATCGGCAGCATCTTCAGGGCCTGGGCGCGCTCGATCAGCAGCCGGCCGACCTTGCCGGCGCCGACCACGCCGAGGGTCTTGCCGGCCAGTTCCACGCCGAGGAAGCGTTCGCTCTCCCATTGGCCGCTCTTGGTGGAGGCGCTGGCCGCGGCGATCTGGCGGGCCAGGGCCATGAGCAGGGCCAGGGTGTGCTCGGCGGTGGTGGTGGCGCTGCCGAAGGGGGAGTGCATGATGACCACCCCCTTGCGATTGGCGGCCGCCAGGTCCATGTTGTCGGTGCCCACTCCGGCCCGGCCGACCACCTTGAGCCTGCCGGCGGCCTGGAACACCTCCTCGGTGACCAGCGTGCCGCCGCGCACCACCAGGGCGTCGGCGTCGGCCACGGCCTTCAGCAGCTGCTCGGCGGAGAGCCCCGGCTGGTAGTCGACCGTCAGCCCTTCGGCCTGGTCGAAGACCGCCAGCCCCTCGGCGGGAAACCTGTCGGAGATGAGAACTTTCATGCGTCGCCGCCTGTTAAAATGCCGAACACCGTAAACTACAATTCCCCTTCTGCGCTGTCAAGTTCCGCCTGACCGGACGGCGAAAAAACGCCGGCCCCGGGCATCACCCGGCGGTGCCCGCCTCGGCGCGCAGGAAGGCGGTCAGCAGGCGCACGCCGACGCCGCTGGCCCCCTTGGGGTGGCAGGGGCGCGCCTGCTCGATCCAGGCGGTGCCGGCGATGTCGAGGTGCGCCCACCTGAACCCCTTGGCGAAGCGCTGCAGGAACGCGGCGGCGGTGATCGTCCCGGCCGGCCGGCCGCCGGTGTTCTTGACGTCGGCCACGTCGCTCTTGATCTGCTGGTCGTAGTCGGCCCACAGCGGCAGTTCCCAGAGGCGCTCGCCGGTCTGCTCGCCGGCCCGCCGCAGCGCCTGCACCAGGGCGGGATCGTTGCCGAGCACGGCGCTGGCGTGGTGCCCCAGGGCGATGATGCAGGCGCCGGTGAGGGTGGCGACGTCGACCACCAGGCGCGGCTGGAAGCGCCGGGCGTAGGTGAGGGCGTCGGCCAGGATCAGGCGCCCTTCGGCATCGGTGTTGAGCACCTCGATGGTCTGCCCGGAGAGGCTGGTGAGGATGTCGCCGGGACGGATCGCGCTCCCCGACGGGAGGTTCTCGACCGCCGGGATCACGCCGACCAGGTTGACCGGCAGCTTGAGGCGGGCGGCGGCCAGGCAGGCGCCGAGCACCGCCGCGCCGCCGGCCATGTCCATCTTCATCTCATCCATCTTTTCCGCGGGTTTCAGGGAGATGCCGCCGGCGTCGAACACCACCCCCTTGCCGATCAGCGCCACCGGCGCGTCGCCTGCCCTGCCGCCGCGATAGTCGAGGACGATCAGGCGCGGTTCCCGTACGCTCCCCTGGGCCACGCCAAGCAGCGCGCCGCACCCTTCGCGCGCCAGCTCGTCACGATCCAGCACGGTGCAGTGCACCCCCGCCGCGGCCGCGGCCGTGGCGGCCTGCTCGGCCAGCCAGGCCGGCGACTTGACGTTCCCCGGCTCGTTCACCAGGTCCCGCGCCAGGCTCACCGCTTCGGCCAGAACCGTGGCTGCGGCCAGGGCGTCCTCCTCTTCCGGGGTGGCGGCGCCGCGCCCGGCCAGCAGCCGGACCGCCGAGGGGAGCGTGCCGGCCGGTTGGCGGTCGGCGGTCAGGTAGCGGTCGAAGCAGTAGCCGGCAAGCAGCAGCCCCTCGGCCACCGCCCCGATCCGGTCGGCCGGCGTGGTGCGGGGGAGGTCGAGGAGCGGCAGGGCGCAGGCGCAGTCGTTCAGGCGCTTCCCCCGCAGTTGGCCGAGGGCGGTGCCGGCGGCGAGGCGCAGCTGCTCGAGGCCGGCCTGGCGGTGCGGCCCGAGGCCCACCAGCAGAATGCGGCGGGCCGGCAGCTCCGCGGCCGGCTGCAGCAGCAGCGTCTCGTTGGCCTTGCCGGCGAATTCCCCGGCGCGCCGGGCCTCCAGGAGGCGGCCGCCGAGGCGGCGGTCGAGTTCGAGCAGCAGCGGGTCGCGCCAGCGGTCGGCAAAGGTGCCGACGATCAGGCAGGCGGTTCTGGTGTTCAGCGGGTCGGTGCGGCGCAACGTGATGTGCATGACGGGACTCCTTGGGTGAAATCAGCTGTAAGCCGTGCGATAGGCGGCAGCCGCCGCGTCGAGGCAGGGCGTCGGCGGCGCCAGGTGGCGGCCGAGCAGGGCGGCCACCGCATCGACCGTCGCCAGGCCGTGTCCCGGCAGGAGCGCCTCGGCGGTGCGGCGGCGCAGGACGTCTTCGGGGGTGCGGGCCATTTCGTACGCCGCGGCATGCGCGACCTCCACCGCCAGCAGCCGGCTCCCCGGCGCAACCGGGGCTGCCAGCGCCGGCTCCTGCTCCAGTCGGGCCAGCAGCTGGCCGGTGCGCGCGCCGTAGCGGTCGACCAGCCGGGCCAGGACGGCGGGGTCGAGGCCGCAGCGCCTGCCGGCGGCCCGGTCGTCGCGTTGCGCCTCCCAGCCGGGGGCGCCGCCCGGGAGCGGTTCAATGGCGGTGCGCGGCGTGCCGCGCGGCCGGCCGAGCCGGGCCATGACGCGGTCGGCGACCGCGGCGGCCATCGCCCGGTAGGTCGTGTACTTGCCGCCGCCGATCGAGATCAGTCCGCTTGCCGATTCGAACACGCCGTGCTCGCGGGAGACCCGGCTGGCGCTCCCCGGTCGCCCGGCGAGCAGGGGGCGGATGCCGGCGAAGGTGCTGACCACGTCGCTGCGGGTCAGCCGGGTCTCCGGCAGATAGCGGGCGGCTTCCCCCAGCAGGTAGTCGATCTCCCCGGCGGTGACGGTGGCCGTTTCGGGCGGGTCGCGGTCGTCGAGATCGGTGGTGCCGATCAGCGACAACGCCCCCCAGGGGATGACGAAGAACATCCGCTCGTCGTCCCCGGCGCTCAGGTAGAGCGCCTCGTCCCCGCCGGCCAGGCGGGGCACCAGCAGGTGCGAGCCGCGGGTCGGGCGCAGCCGCGGCGTCCACGGCTCGTCCAGGGCGCCGACCCGGTCGAGCCAGGGGCCGGCGGCATTGATCACCACCTGCGCCGCCACTTCGAATTCCCCGTGTCCTTCGCGGTCCTCGACCACCGCGCCGGTCAGCCGCCCGCCCCGCCGCAGGAGCCCGGTGACGCGGGCGTAGTTGACGGTGACCGCACCGGCCTCGCGGGCGGCGATGACGTTCTCCAGGCAGAGCCGGGCGTCGTCCATGCGGCAGTCCCAGTAGACGGCGGCGCCGGTCAACCCCCCGGGGGCGAGCAGCGGCTGGCGCCTGCGGGCCTCCGCCGCCGACAGCATCCGGTGCGCCCGGGTGTTGCGCCCCAGGGCGAGCAGGTCGTAAAGGGTGAGCCCCGCCTGCACCAGGGGGCGCGAGCGGCGGGCGTTGCGGTAGAGCGGGATCATCAGCGGCAGCGGCCGCACCAGGTGCGGGGCGATCCGCTGCAGGGTGGCGCGTTCGCGGCAGGCCTCGAAAACCAGCCGGAGGTCGAACCGTTCCAGGTAGCGCAGTCCGCCATGGATCAGCTTGGTCGAGCGCGACGAGGTGCCGCTGGCGAAGTCGCCCTGCTCGACCAGGGCGACCGCGGCGCCGCGCAGGGCCAGGTCGCGGGCGAGGCCGGCGCCGGTGATGCCGCCGCCGATGATCAGGGCGTCGAAGCGGCGGGCCGTCAGCAGGCGGAGGTCGCGGGGTTTGACGGGGATGGCGGACGGTGCGGGCATGGGGCGTATGCTACCCCGTCTGCCGGCAGGTGGCAATGACCGCCGTTTTGACATTTGCGGTCAGGCATCTAGACTGTGAAGGCAGCGACCGCGGCGGTCCGCCGCAGGCGCCAGAACTCCCCGGGAGGGATGCCATGCACAACCGACTCGTCCTTTTTCGGCTGGCGCTCGTCGCCGGTCTCGTGACGCTGCTGTCCGCCTGCCAGACGGCGGCCCCGCAAGGCGCGGCCCAGCTCGAATGCGCCCAGTGGACCGGCGGCTATGTCGACGGCCAGGGGCGCACCGGCCTGCAGGGGCAGGTGGTGCTCAAGGAGGGCGGTGCGCCGCTGGCCGGCGCCTTCGTCAACGTCTACCCGGACACCATCTCCAACCTGCTCGGGCCGTCGCAGTTCATCTCTAGCCCGACCGACGCCGCCGGCCGCTACCGGATCGAGGTGCCCCCCGGCACCTATTATGTGGTGGCGCGCAAGCGGCTCAGCGGCCAGCCGACCGGACCGCTCGAGCCCGGCGACTTCTACTCCGAGCACCAGCGCATCATGGTCCGGGTCGAAACCGGCCGGTTCGCCCTGGTCGATCTGCCGGTCGCGGTCATGAAGGCGCCGATGTTCTTCAAGACCCGCGTCGTCGATCGCGAGACTGCCACCGGCATTCGCGGCGTACTGGTCGACGCGGCCGGCAAGCCGGTGATGGGCGGCTTCGCCATGGCCTACGCCGACCCGGAGATGAAGCGCCTGCCCGATTTCGCCTCGACCCTCTCCGACGAGCAGGGGCGCTTCACCATCTACCTGCCGGCCGGCGGCACCTACTTCCTGGCGGCGCGCATCCATGCCTGGGACATGCCCTCGCCGGGCGAGCCCTACGGCAAGTACGGCGGGGCGACGGCGACGGCGGTGACCGTCGCCACCGATCGCTTCGTCGACGGGATCAGGATCGAGATGGCGCCGTTCACGGGGACCTATCAACCCGGCAAAAGCAAGCGCCCGTTCTAGGCAGGGGTTGATGAAAAGCACCCATCTGCGGCGTTACCCTTGCCGCTGCGACGTACCGATGGGTATGTCTCGCACCTCGGCCTGCGGGTGCCTTGCCCCTGGGCACTTTTGATCAACCCGGCAACTTTGCTTGCCGAGCGGGTGCGAAATTGTTGGTTACCTTGTGCCTAGGCGGCTGAACAGCAAGCCCAAAGATCTGTTCAGGAAGTGGTCGCGGGGGAGGGTGCTGAAGACCGGCGGCTTGCGGACGCCGAGGCGGCGCAGTTCGTCGAGGATCGGCTGGTAGCGCTGCAGCTTGAGCCCGCGGCGGAAAGCGGTGATCGCCAGCGCCTTCTGGTTGGTCGCCAGGTAGATGCGGCCGAGGTGGTAATAGTGGCGGGCTTCCGCCGGTTCCGCCTCCAGCGCCTGGCGGCACAGGGCGATGGCCCGCTGGTACTGCTGGCGCTCCCTGGCCAGGCAATAGGCGAGGGCGGACTGCACCACCGGAACCTGCCGCAGCCGGTCGGCGGTTTCGTAGTGCATCAGGGCAACCAGCGTCTCGCCCCTGGCGAGGGCCCGTTCTGCTTTAACGACCAGACCGTTGAACTCCTCGTCCATGCAATAGCCTCGATAAAATGACAGTTTTGCCGGTCGGCGATTTCCCTAAGCATATCAATCGGCATCGCATTCGGCAAGCGGTCGGCGCCCCTTCCCCGCCGGCTGGCTTTCCTGTTGTCAGACGACTGAGAAAATGCTAACGTTTCCCGCGGGTTTTAATCCATATCCCGCCGGGGGACGGTCCCGGCGACGGCCCGAAGGAGGAAACCGATGCCCAGACATTGGCTGCTGCTGACCGGACTGCTGAGCCTGCTCGTGGCCGCTCCGGCCTGTGCCGAGGATCTGTTGCGCTATGCCGGGGCCACCACCCTGCAGCATTCGTTCATGCCGGAAGCCGCCCGCACGTTCCAGGGGGAGACCGGGGTGCGCATCCAGATCGAGGGGGGCAATACCAACCCCGGCATCAAGGCGCTGCTTGCCGGCGAAGTCGACATGGCCGGGGCCGGCCGGCACCTGACGGCGGACGAGAAGAAACAGGGGCTGGTCGAGCACTTTCTCGGCTGGGATGCCCTGGCCGTCGTGGTGCAGCGTTCCGCGACGGTGGACAGCCTCAGCCGCGAGCAGCTGCGCGGCATCTTCTCCGGCGCCCTCCGCAACTGGAAGGAGGTCGGCGGCCGCGACGAGCCGATCGTCGTCGTCACCAGCCCGAAGGGGTCGGGGATGCGCACCGCCGTCCAGGACCTGATCCTCGGGGGGAAGGCGTTCACGGCGAACGAGGTCGTTTCCGGCGTGGTCGGCCAGGCCGACCAGCAGGTGGCCATGTTTCCGGGGGCAATCACGGCGGTCAGTCTGAGCATGGTCGACCACACGCGGGTCAAGGTGCTCAAGGTCGACGGCGTCGAGCCGACGGCGGAGACCGTTTCGGCAGGCCGCTACCCCCTGATCAAGCCGTTGGCGCTGGTGACGCGCGGAGCGCCCAAGGGGCAGCTGCAGCGCTTCCTCGAATTTGCCGTCGGGTCGCGCGGGCAGGCCATTCTGGCCCGGCATTTCGTGCCAGCGGCCGGAGCCGGCAAATAGCGGTCGTGCCAGTGAGGTTGCGGGCCGAGGCGGGTCCCGGGAGGTGTCCGGTTGTTTTTTTGCTACTGTTTTGAATTGAGGCCTGATCGATGAAGATTCGCACGAAAATTCTCCTCGCCATGATCGCGGCCGCGGTCGTGCCGATGGCTCTGACCCTCGCCGTTGCCGGCAACCTGGCGACCTACGACCGGGAGCAGTGGCAGGTGCTGGCCCTGACCGTCCTCGGCGCCGTGGTGCTGGCGGTGCTGATGGCCTTCGCCCTGGCCAACGCCATCGTCCGGCCGCTGCGCGAGATGGTCGGCAATCTCCGCGAGATCGCCGAAGGCGGTGGCGACCTGAGCCGGGAACTGCCGGTGCGGAGCGGCGACGAGATCGGCGAGCTGTCGGCGACCTTCAACCTCTTTCTGATCCGGCTGCGCGAGATGGTCGGCCGTCTCAACGCGGCCCTCGGCGAGATGGGCCGGGCCAATGAGCGCATCCGCCACTCCTCCCACGAGGTCATGGAGGGGGCGGTGCGCCAGTCGCAGGCTCTGGAGGATACCTCGCGGGCCATCGAGGGGATCGACGAGGCCGCCGGCGGCATCGCCGAAAGCACCGGATTTCTGGTCAACGCCGTCGAGGAGAGCTCGTCGGCCACCCTGGAGCTGGGGGCGACCATCGAAGAGATCGCCGGCCAGATGGAAAAGCTCTTCACCACCGTGGAGGAGATCTCCAGCGCCATCAACCAGATGTCGGTGGCCAGCCAGGAGGTTTCCGAGAACATCGGCATCCTCTCCTCGTCCACCGAGGTCACCGTCTCCTCGATGCTGGAGATGGATGCCTCGATCAAGGAGATCGAGGAGAACGCCGCCCTGACCAGCCAGCTGGCGAGTGCCGCCACCGAGGATGCCCGCCAGGGGAAGGAAGCCGTCGACGAGACGATCCGCGGCATCGAAGTCATCCGCGAGACCGTGGACCGGGCCAGCGAAGTGATCATGGAACTCGGCCGCCAGTCGGGGGCCATCGGCAAGATCCTCACGGTCATCGACGAGGTGGCCGACCAGACCAGCCTGCTCTCCCTGAACGCGGCGATCATCGCCGCCCAGGCCGGCGAGCACGGCCGCGGCTTCGCCGTGGTGGCCGACGAGATTCGCGAACTGGCCGAGCGTACCGCCGTGTCGACCCGCGAGATCGCCACGATCATCACCACCCTGCAGGACGGAACCCAGGAAGCCGTGCTGGCGATGAAGGACGGCAGTGAGCGGGTGCACCAGGAGGTCGGCCGTTCGCGGGCGGCCGGGGTCGCTCTCGAGAAGATCCGCACCAGCACCATGAAGGCGATGGAGCAGGTCAACGGCATCGTGCGCGCCACCCAGGAGCAGTCCCGCGGCAGCCGCCAGGTGACCGACTCGATGAACCAGGTGGCGGCGATGCTCGAGCAGATCGCCACGGCGATCACCGAGCAGTCGCAGGGGACGCGGCAGCTCGCCGAAGGGGCCGAGGCGATGCGCGACATCGCCGCCCACGGCCGGCAGAGCACCGGCGAGCAGTCCAAGGGGAGCCGGCAGATCAACCGGAACATGGAGCAGATCCGCCAGATGATCGGCCGGATCGATGCCGCGACCCGCGAGCTGACCCAGCGCAGCCGCCAAGTGGTCGAAGGGGTCGGCAGCGTGCACAAGGTGGCCGAGAGCAATGCCAGCCGGACCGCGGAGCTCGATCAGGTGGTGGAAACCCTCACCCGGCTCAACCACTCCCTGGAAGAGGAGGTCGGAGCCTTCAAGGTATGAGCGCGGGCTCCCTGACCCTGACCATTCTCGGGTCGGGCACCAGCACCGGCGTCCCCGTACTCGGCTGCCGCTGCGCCGTCTGCCGTTCCGGGGATGCCGAGAACCGGCGCACCCGCTGCAGTGCCCTGCTGCAGTGGAGCGGGCGCAACGTCCTGATCGACACCGCCACCGACTTCCGCCAGCAGGCGCTGCGCGAGGGGATCGAGCGGGTCGACGCCGTGCTGTTCAGCCATACCCATGCCGATCATGTGCACGGCATCGACGACCTGCGGACCTTCACCCTGCGGGGGCACGCGATCCCGGTCTACGGCTCGGCGGCGGCGATGGCGACCATCAGGCAGGTGTTCGCCTATATCTTCACCGATGACGCGGAGCCCGGGTTCCGCCCCCGGCTGCAACTGCACGAGGTGGCCGCGCCTTTTTCGCTGTTCGGGCAAAATGTCACCCCGATCCCGCTGATTCACGGGGCGGGGGAGTCCTACGGCTACCGGGTCGGCGCGCTGGCCTACCTGACCGACTGCAGCGCGATCCCGGAAAGTTCGCTGGCGCTCCTCGGCGGTCTCGAGGTGCTGGTGATCGACGCCTTGCGCTTCAGCGCCCATGCGTCGCATTTCAACGTTGCCGGGGCGGTCGCGGCAGCCCGCCGGATCGGCGCGCGCCGCACCCTGCTGACCCATCTCAGCCACGAGGTGGATCATCACCGTCATGCCGCCGACCTGCCCGGGGGCATGGAATTTGCTTTTGACGGGCTGTGTCTCGATGTTCCCTGTCCGGGGTAGCGTTCCCCGGTAGCGCCAAGGAAGAGCATGCACCAGGAAATCCGGCTGCACGGCCATCTCGACGACACCATCGAATACTTTGCCGTGATGGCGGCGCGCGACGCCTATACCCGCTACTTCTTCGAGTCGGCCGGGGACAGCCTGCGCTTTTTCTCCCCCGGCAACGAATTCGTGCTCGGCCGCGAACAGGTGCAGCACCGCGGCAACGGCGGCTCGTTCTGCGAGTACATGTTCGGCGTCGATCAGCCGATCGCCGATCTTGCCAAGACCGACGTGCGCAACCGTCTGGTGCTTTACGGGGCCGTCTACAAGGATGAGAACCAGCTCGAATTCACCGGTCAGACCGAGGGGCGCAACAGCTACGAGAAGCTCTTCTTCGAGGGGAACGCCCTCTACAACTGTTTCTTCTTCCTGACCGGCTCAGTGGCCGGCACCCTGCGCGAACAGCAGGAGAACATCGCCCGGTTGCTCGGCAAGACCCTCAAGCGCTCCGAGCACGTCGGCCTCGGCGACGATGCCGAACTCATCGACGAGATCTACAGCCTCCTCGGGCATCGCAGCTCCCTGTACATCATCAAGCTGATCAACAAGAAGCACAAGGCCTATCACGACGCCTTCCAGGAACTGTACTTCACCTACAAATCGATCCCCGACGAGGAGTTCCAGGCGCTGCAGCGGCGGGCCGAACTCTGGGGGATCGACCGCTACCAGCAGGAGCGGATCCGCATCGACGTGATGTACAAGCACCCCGACAACCAGCGGATCGTCGACGAGTACAAGAACATCCTGATCGACTGCAACCGCAAGGGGAGCATCAACCAGCCCGAGAATGCCCGGCTGACCCGTCTGAAGACCCTGTCGGTGCGCAACAAGATCCCGTCGGCCCTGTTCTACACCCTCGACGAGATGCTCAAGCACGACAAGCTGGTCAACCTCGACGAGCAGGACTACCTGGCCGAGACCCGCCAGGTGCTGGAGGGGATCTTCCTGGCCGAGGCGCAGATCGACGCCAGCATCACCGCCGAGGACATGAAGCTGCTGCTCCATGCCAAGCGCCAGGCCACCGAAAACCGCGACCACACCTTCGAGCACATCCTCCTCGAAACCGGCAAGGCCTGCGACGAAAAGATCCACGAGGGGGGCGACCTCGCGCCGCTGGAGCACTTCTCCTACATCATCACCTACTTCGACCGCTACGACAACGCCTACGCCCACATCAACGAGCTGGCGTTCATGGAGAACATCAAGTACAGCGAGGAGAAGATCCGCAGTCTGCTCGGCAACAAGAAGGAGTTCGACACCCTCGATCCGAAACTGTGGGAAGAGCTGTTCTTCCGGCAGATCTTCGAAAACAAGTATCTCAGCCAGTTCGGCCGCAAGAAGATCCACTGCCTGGCCAAGGGGTTGAAAGCCATCGAGGAGAGCCGCCTGGCGGTTCCCGACCTGCTCGCCCAGTTGCGGGCCATCGAGGCCGAGGAGAACCTGTACGGCGTGCTCCTGACCCACGTCAAGGAGCGCATCCGCAACTTCTATTCGCGCTACAACACGCGCACCGAGCAGGATGCCCTGATGCAGGAGATCGCCGACGAACTGCGCAACAAGGGGCTGGCCGTCGGCGAGATCCCGCCGGCGATGTTCCGCGACGTGGTGGTCAACATCAAGAAGGAGGCGATCTACCTCCACAACCTCCTGCCGAAGATCGTCGCCGAGCGCGACGTGGCCCTGCGCGAGGACTTCCTCGACAACAGCGGCCTCGACCGCTTCTACGTCGAAGAGCTCGAGCGCGAATACTTCGAGCTCAACAATCTCGACATGGAGGACCTCTACCTGATCCGCAAGGGGTACGCGGTCTGAGGTGCCGGCCGGTCCCCGCCCCTGACGCCATGCCCTCGTCCCCCCTGGCCCGCATCCGCAACTTCGGCATCATCTCGCACATCGATGCCGGCAAGACCACCGTCTCGGAGCGCATCCTCTACTACTCCGGCGAGATCCACAAGCTCGGCGAGGTTCATGACGGCGAAGCCACCATGGACTGGATGGACCAGGAGCAGGAGCGCGGCATCACCATCACCGCCACCGCCACCACCTGCCACTGGCGCGACTGCACCCTCAACCTGATCGATACCCCCGGCCACATCGATTTCACCATCGAGGTCGAGCGCTCCCTGCGCGCTCTCGACGGGGCGCTGACCATCTTCAGCGCCGTCGAGGGGGTGCAGCCGCAGAGCGAGTCGGTGTGGCGCCAGGCCGACCGCTACCGGGTGCCGCGCATCTGTCTGGTCAACAAGATGGACCGGGTCGGCGCCGACCATCTCGCCGTCCTCGGGCAGATGGAGCGCCGGCTCGGCGCCCGCCCGGTGCTGATGCAGCTGCCGTGCGGGGTCGAGGGGGATTTCGCCGGGGTCGTCGACCTGCTCGAGGAACGGCTGCTGACCTTCGTCGAGAACGATCGCGGCACGACGGTCCTGGCCGCACCGGTGCCGGCCGAACTGCAACCGGCGGCGGCGGACGCCCGCGAGCGGCTGCTGGAAGCCGCCGCCGACTGGGACGATGAGCTGCTGGCCGACCTGCTCGACGGCCGCCCGCCCGATGCCGGCCGGGTGCGCGCCGCCCTGCGCCGCGGCGTGCTGGCCTGCGCCATCTTCCCGGTCTTCCTCGGCGCGGCGCTGCGCAACCGGGGGATCCAGCCGGTTCTGGACGCCGTTGTCGACCTGCTGCCGTCCCCCCTCGAACTGCCGCCGGTCCGGGCCCATCGCGCCGACGGCGGCGACGACGAGCTGCTCCCCTGCGACCCGCGCGGCCCGCTGTGCGCCCTGGCGTTCAAGGTACAGGCCGACGAGGGGCGCAAGCTGACCTATCTGCGGCTCTACTCCGGGCAGGTGCGGGCCGGCGACCCGGTCTGGAACGCCACCCGCGGCTGCAGCGAACGGGTGGCCCGGCTGTTCCGCATGCACGCCCACAAGCGCGAGCGGATCGAGGCGGCGGCGGCCGGCGAAATCGTGGCGGCCGCCGGGCTGCGGGACGTGCTCACCGGCGACACCCTCTCCCCCCCGGGGCGGCCGCTAAGGCTGGCCGGGCTGACTGTCCCCGAACCGGTCGTCTCCCTGGCGGTCGAGCCGCGGCGGGTGGCGGACCGGGAACGGCTGCCGGCGGCGCTGGAGAAGCTGCTCTGGGAAGACCCGACGGTGCGCCTGAAGGAGGATGCGGAGACCGGTCAGACCGTGCTGACCGGGATGGGCGAGCTGCACCTCGAGGTGCTGCTCACCCGCCTGGAACGGGAATTCGGCGTGGAGGTCAATGCCGGCCAGCCGCAGGTGGTGCTGCGCGAAACGATCACGCGCGAGACCTGCCACCGCGAGCTGTTCGAGCGGGAGCTGGACGGCCGGGTGCAGCGCGGCGACGTCAACCTGTGCCTCGCCCCGCTGCCGCGCGGCAGCGGGGTGCGCGTGCAGGCGGACAAGGTCGCCGCCGGCCTGCCGCCCGAGGTGCTGGCGGCGCTGCAGGAGACGCTGGAGCAGGGCGCCCGGGTCGGGCCGCTGGCCGGCTACCCGCTGGTCGACGTGGCGGTCGAGGTCGTCGACGTCCCCTTCCTCCCCGGCGCCACCACGCTCCTCGGCGTGCGCGCCGCCGCCCAGCGCGGCCTGGTGATGGCGGTGCGCGCCGCCGGGGCGACGCTGCTCGAGCCGGTCATGGCGCTGGAGGTCACCACGCCGGGCGAATTTTCCGGGCGGGTGCTCGGCGGGCTGCAGCAGAAACGCGGGCGGGTCGAGGGGCTGGAAAGTCGCGAAGGGTACGATATCATCCGGGCCACCGTGCCGCTGGCGGCCATGTTCGGCTACATGACCGAACTGCGCAGCGCCACCCAGGGGCGCGGTTCCTTCACCATGGCCTTCAGTCACTACGACCAGGCGCCACCGGCCACCCTGGCCCGATTCGGCCTGGGCTGACCCCCGGGGGTGCCGCCGTCAGGTGGCCATCCCGGGCGGTTCGCGCCGCGAGAACTCGATGCCGATCAGGGTGACGTCGTCCTGCGGCGCCGCTTTCCCGGCGAAGCCGCACAGGTCCTGCAGCGCATTCCGGCAGGCGTGGCCGAGATCGTGGCCGACCTGGGCGTGCAGGCTGGCCACCAGGCGCGCTTCGCCGTACGGCACCCCCTGCTCGTTGATCTGCTCGGTCAGGCCGTCGGTGTAGAGGAAGAGGCGGTCCCCCTCCTGCAGCTGAACCTTCCCCTCGTCGCTTTTGTCGCGGTGATTCAGGCCGATCAGCGGCCCGCCGCGGTCGAGACGCTCCATCGTGCCGTCGCCATGCAGCAGCAGCGGCGGCGGGTGCCCGGCGTTGGCGTAGCGGACGAAGCCGGTGTGCGGGTTGAGCAGCAGGTAGGAGATGGTGAAGAACTCCTCGAAGCGTTCGAACGGGTACTCCGCGTCAAGTTCGGCCAGCACCTCGTGGGGCGAGGTGATCCGGTAGAAGGGGCGATGGCTCAGGGGGTGCTTGAGCAGCCGGCCGGTGGTCGGCGACAGGCTCTGGTGGACGGCCACGCTGACCATGGCCGAGGCGATGCCGTGGCCGCTGACGTCGATCAGGTAGGCCATGATGGTGTTTTCATCGAGCGGCGCGATGTTGAACAGGTCGCCGCCGACCTTCTTGTAGGGGGCGAAGCGCCAGGCGAAATGCAGGTTGTGGTAGGTCGGCGCGCGGCGGGGAATGAGGCTGCGCTGGATGTGGGCCGCCGACTGCAGGGCGTCGGTCAGCTCCTGCTCGCGCGCCGCCAGTTGCTGGCGGAGCGACTCGAGTTCATGCTGCAGCTGGCGGACGCTCGACGGTTCATGCGGGCACATTTGAACAGTATTTACCGAAAGCCGTCGCCATGACAAGAGGAAGGTCCTTTGACCTGGCCGGCGAGGACGGCTATACTCGGTCTGAGTAATTTGCCTACACGGAGAGACCGATGGAACTGTCTGTCGCGCGCATTGACGAACTGATCACCAAGATCCGCGGATTCGGCAAGGAGAACCTGGCGGAAATCCTGCACGCCCTGGGGGAGATGGTACCGTTGATCACCCGCCAGAGCCGCTGCCGGCTCTACCTCGAGGATCTGACCAGCGGCACCCTCAATTGCGTGCTGGCCACCGGCCGCCAGGCCGCCGCGGCCCGCCAGCATGCCTTCCCGCTTACCGATCCCGATTTCCTCGTGTCGCGGGTCTTCATCTCCCAGGAAACCGCCAGCTTCGAAGACCCCGCCGAACTCCCCCGTCAGGCGCGCGAGGTCGCCGAGCGCTTCTCCATCCAGGCGTCCTACCAGCTGCCGCTGCTGCATCGCGGCCGGGCGGTCGGCGTGCTGTGCATCGACGGCAGCCGCCGCGCGCAGCTCCCCGACCAGCCGCGTCGCCGGGCCCTCCGCCAGTTTCTGACCGAGGTCGTGCCGGTTCTCGACCAGGCCCGCAAGCATCACCAGCAGCTGGTGCTGGCGCGGCGCATCGACGAGGCCAAGAAGACCGAGGCCGCGCGCACCATGGTGCACTCGGCGGTGCGTCTCATCGATCACCTCTCCCTGGCCTCGGTGCTGGTGCCGCCCCGCTCGGGACAGGGCCTCGAGGTGCTGGCCGCCTATGCCGAGGACCGCAAGATCCAGCAGCTCTACGAGCAGGAGGGGCTGGTCGACCTCGAAGCCGGCCGTTCGCTGCTGTCGCGCTACATCCGCAGCGACGGGGTGATCGTCGACGACACCCTGCTGTCGCCGCTCTACATCCCCGACCTGCGCAGCGAGGTGCTGCAGAAGCGCTTCCTCACCGAGGCGATCGGCCTGACCTCGCTCTACGTCGTGCCGCGCTACGATCCGGCCACCCGCCGGGTCATCTGCCTGGTCAACTACTTCACCCTCGAGCCGTACGAGTTCAACGAATTCGAGCGCGGTCTGCTCGAGGCGCACGCCGAGATGGCCCAGCGGGTCATCCAGGAGATCGGCGACGAACACGTCGAGATCCAGGTCCTGTCGGAGATCAACGACCTGCTCCAGAAGAGCTTCGAGGGGGTCAAGCCGTTCCTCAACCGGGTCCTGGCCAAGGCCACCGAGCTGATCGGCGCCGATACCGGCAGCATCGCCCTGGTCCAGGAGCGCGACGGCGAGCCGTGGCTGCTGGTCGAGGAGCCGGACGGCACCCTGGTCGGCGCCAAGAGCAAGGAGTGGCTGAAGAAGAACATCCCGCCGATCCGCGTCGGCGGGTCGGAGCTGCCGCGGCAGATGCGCAGCCTCTCCGGCTATGCGGCCTACTCCCGCCAGCCGTGCGTGGTGGCCGATACCCTGGTCGAGGCGGCCGGTGACGGCTACTACCTGCTGGTGACCGAGGCGATCCGCAGCGAGATCGCCGTGCCGGTCTGCGACGGCGACCAGGTGCTGGCGGTGATCTGCCTGAGCAGCCACACGCCGCGCTTCTTTACCGAGGAGCACCAGCGCATCCTGCAGATCATCGTGCAGATGATCGCCCAGCATCTGGCCGGCCTGCTGCAGATCGAACGGCTCACCGGCGAGGTGCAGCGGCTGCGTTCCGACGTGACCTACCGCGACCCGAAGATCTCCTCCTACCGGCTCGGCAACGTCATCGGCAATTCGGCCAAGGCGCGCGAGATCATCAATTCCGTCGAGACGATCTCGCCGCCGCTGTTCAGCCGGATCATGATGTGGCAGCGCAACGACCTGCGCGAGGCGGCCCTCGGTCTGCCGACCATCCTGATCACCGGCGACACCGGCAGCGGCAAGGAGTTTCTCTTCAACAACATCTACTCGCGGCTCAACGAGTTGTTTCGCGAGCAGGTCGGCCCGCACGCCGAGCTGCCGGTCACCAAGAGCAACATCGCCGCCTACAGCGGCGAGCTGACCTATTCGGAACTGTTCGGCCACAAGCGCGGGGCCTTCACCGGGGCCCACCTCGACCGGCGCGGCATCCTCGAGGAGGCCAACGGCGGGGTGGTGTTCCTCGACGAGATCGGCGACGCCGATCCCAAGACCCAGGTCCAGCTGCTGCGCTTTCTCGACAACGGCGGCTTCGTCCGGCTCGGCGAGAACCAGACCCGCTATGCCCGGGTGCTGCTGGTCGCCGCCACCAACCGCGACCTGCGGCGGCAGATTCAGGCCGGCCTCTTCCGCGAGGATCTGTTCCACCGCCTCTCGGAGCTGACTATCGATGTCCCCTCGCTCAACGAGCGGCGCGAGGACATCCCCGACCTGGCCGTGCACTTCCTTGGCCAGTTGTACCGCATCTACCGGCGCACCAGCGAGCCGGCCGACCAGGTACCGGTCATCAGCCGCGAGGCCCAGGATCTGCTGGCCGGCCACGACTACACCGGCAACATTCGCGAGCTGCGCTCGATCCTGCTGCGCGCCCTGCTCTTCCGGCGCGGCCGTGCCTTGACCGCGGAAGACGTGCGCCGGGCGATTACCGGGGTCGGCAGCGCCCCGGCGCCGTTGCCGGCTTTCGCCGCGGCGACCCCGCCGGAGCTGCGCCTGCTCGATGCGCTGCGCACCGGCGAAGGGGATTTCTGGACGCTGGTGCACCAGCCGTTCACCGAAAAGCAGCTGACCAAGGACACGGTCCGCGCCCTCGTGGCCGCGGTCCGGCGCACCGGCTCGCGCAACATGCCCGAGATCGCCACCGCGCTGAAGGCCTGCGACCCGCGCAGCAGCGACGCCGAGGAGCAGCGGCGCTTCTACAAATTCAAGAACTTCCTCTACAAGACGGTGAAGGTGTGAGCTGCGGGCTTTCCCGGGCCCTTGACAGGGCGAGAGGGTTGCGTCATATTTGTTTTCGATAATTAAAAACGCTTAGCAACCTGCCAAGGCCAATCTCTTCGCAAGGAGGGTGCGGAAAGCTACGGGTCTTCGTTGACGGGACAGCCGGGCTGCCAGGGTTTCCGCTCTCGCGGAAAGATCCGGCGGTGCCGGCTGTCTGCCTTTGGGCGGAAGGAGGTTCATGGGGCTCTGGATGCGGCTGCCCTGCCGGAGCCTGGCCGGGAAGTTCACGGTCTGCACCAGCCTGGTGCTGCTGGTGACGATCGCCTGTTTCGCCTACGTCACCATCGAGGCCTTGCGCGGGGTCTTCCTGGAGGAGGCCCAGGACGACGTCGAGACGCTGAGCGAGATCATCCTCCACACCACCCACCTGCAGATGCTCGAGGACAACCGCGACGTCGTCTACAAGATGATGGACGAGGTCGGCAAGCACAAGACGATCGGCCGCATCCGGCTCCTCGACGACCGGGGGACGATCCGCTACTCGACCCACGCCAACGAGATCGGCCGCGTCACCGACCAGCCGGCCGACGACTGCCAGGACTGCCACTGCCCGGAGATCGCCGAAAGCTTTCCGCCGATGGAGAGCCGCCGCCGGGTGATCAGGGACTGCAGCGGCACGGAAATCCTCAGCGTCACCAAGCTGATCGAGAACCAGCCGGCGTGCTCCGCGGCCGCCTGCCACGTCCACCCTCCCGAGGCCCGGATCCTCGGGGCCCTCGAAGTCCAGGCGTCGCTGCACAGCGTCGGCGTCCACGCCGACACCTATCGCAAGAACGTCCTGGCCTTCGCCGTCTCGCTGCTGCTCATCATCGTCGGCTGCCTGGTCTGGCTGACCCACCACCTGGTGGTCAGCCCGGTTCACAGCCTGCTGCTGCACTCGCGCAAGGTGGCCCAGATGGAGCTGGACAGCCACGTGGTGCCGACCTCCGCCGACGAACTCGGCGCCCTGGCGCGGGAATTCAACGAGATGACCGACCGGCTGCGCCAGGCCCGCAGCGAGTACGAACAGCTGACCGAGACCCTCGAAGCCAAGGTCCAGGAGCGCACCGCCGAGATCGCCCAGATGCACTCACAGCTGGTGCGCTCGGAAAAGCTGGCCTCGCTGGGGAAACTGGTGGCCGGCATCGCCCACGAGATCAACAACCCGCTGGCCGGCATCCTCATGTTCGCCACGCTCTTCGCCGAAGACCGCTCCCTGCCCAAGGAAATGCGCGAAGACGCCCGCATCATCGTGCGCGAGACCCAGCGCTGCGCCGAGATCGTCAAGCGGCTGCTCGAGTTCTCGCGCAACTCGATCCCGCGCAAGAAGCTCAAGTCGCTCCCGGTGATCATGGACGACACCCTGGCGCTGCTCGAGCACCAGGCCGCCCTGAACGAGATCGAAATTCTCCGCGGCTACGATCCGATGCTGCCGGAGATTCTGGTCGATCCCGCCCAGATCGAGCAGGTGTTCGTCAACATGGTGGTCAATGCCTGCCAGGCCATGCCGAACGGCGGCCGGCTCGACATCGCCATGCGCGCCGACCGCGACCGGCACTACCTGGTGACGACCATCGCCGACAACGGTCACGGCATCCCCCGGGAGCACCTGCCGAAGATCTTCGACCCGTTCTTCACCACCAAGGATCATCCCGGCACCGGCCTGACCGGCACCGGCCTCGGCCTGTCGGTTTCCTACGGGATCATCCAGAACCACGGCGGGCGCATCGGCGTCGTGAGCGAGGTGGGGCGCGGCACGGTCTTTACCGTCGAGTTGCCGCTGGCCGCATCGACAATGCTCCCCGCGGGGGATCCTCCCGGCAATCTTTGTGTAACTGGTCGGAATGTCTAGTGTGTTGAAAAACAAACGATAAATCGCGAATTTAGTTGAAATCGAAGCCTCGCCGGCAGTATAAGGAAAAAAGACAAAAACTCTCCGATAAGAGCAAAGCCGGCGCAAGCCGGTGACGCAAAGTCAGTGGACCCGTCGCAACATTGCCGCAGGCGGGTGGCCGGACTGCCGAAGAGAGGATCGTAATGGGGTGTCGGCAGATTGTTTTAAAGAGCGGGCCGTATCGGCGAAGAGCCGGTGCGGCCCGTTGCGTTTTACGGAGCAGATACGGATTAAAACGGTCGGTTCAAAGCTCAGGGAGGGGTATCATGTTTGGTTCTAGTCAGGCAGTGAAAAGGATGATTTTGCAGTTCCTGATCGCGGCGGCGCTGGTTTTCGGTCTTTCGGGATGGGCCGGCGCGATAACACTCTGCGACTCCCAGGTATTGTCGCCCTACGACTATTCGGTCTGCTGCAATGCCAATAGCGAGGCTTGTGCCACGACCGAGGACTGGGATGGGGATGGCTTGGCGAATTATTCTGACAACTGTCAGTATGTTGCCAATCCGGATCAGCTGGATTCTAACGGCAACGGGGCGGGCGATGCCTGCGAGACATCGCTTGCGACGGCCGCGCTTGCGGCGGCGACCTTCCCGGCCAATGGGGTCAACCTGGTGGTCACGGTCGATAACGTTGCCACGACCGAACCGCTCGCCGTCCGGGTCATCTACGATGCCGACAATAGCGGAGGCTTCTCCGCTCCCGACCTCGCGGCGACCGAATTCGACCACCTTTTCGACAATCGCCCGGCCGACCCGGTCGCCCGCTGGTTCGGTGCCGACAGCGACGCGACTTCCCGGAAAATTGTCACCACCATGAACTTTGCCGGGTTCTTTGCGCCGGGAAGCTACCTTGTTTCCATGGACTGCTATGACTATAACGGCAAGTGGACGGGTTTTGAACTCCCCTTTACCGTAACCTCCGTGGCAGGGGGGCGCCAGGTCGGCGGCACGGTAAGCAACGCCGTAGGCGGGGCGCCGTTTACGCAGGCCATGGTTGCCGTCGTCGATGCCGCCGCCACCGGGGTTCCTCTGGGCTTCGCCTTCCCGGACGGGCAGGGGAATTTCGCCGTGCAACTTCCGGCGGGGACGACCCTGTCGGGCTACCTTGCCGCGCTGCCTTCCTCCCCCTACGACTACATCGGGAGCAGGAAGCCGGTGAATATCCCGCCGGGCGGTCTTTCCGGCCAGACCTTGCAGATTATCGCGTCGGACACCCAGATTTACGGCGATTTCAAGGATGAATCCGGCAACCCACTGACGGCGCCCTACATGATGCTCGTCGATGGCGTGACCGCGCCGGGGTATTTTTCCGGGACCCACGGTTTTAGCGGATTCGGCCTCCCCGTGAGGGCGGGGATGGCGTGGACGGTGAGCCTCGATCCGGAAACCATCGGCCCGAATTATTTCGCCGCCCGCTGCAATGCCCCGCCCTATGAGCGGGACTGTGTGATCACCCCGACCGTCGAAGGGCCCAACGTCGCCGACTTCCTGTTCCTGCCGGCCACGTCCTCCCTCGAGGTGAGCGTGGTCGATGAAGCCAGTCGCCCCGCCGAAGGGGTTCTCGCCTTGGCCACCAGCACCAGTGCGGTTCCCCCCTACCACAACCTCGGAGTCGGCACCTATTCCGATGCTGCCGGCCTTGCGTCGATCCGGGTCGATGCCGGGCAGTGGCGCGTCAGCCTCTGCACCAGTTGCCACGTCAACAAGGTCGACGGGGTGACGGTCGAACTCGTGCCGGGTACGACGAGTCCGCCGGTTGACGTGGCAGACGGCGTCCCCGCCCCGGTGACGATGACCGCCTACTACGCCGATGGCGCCGTCGAGGGGACGGTGCGCGACATCGTCACCGGGCTCCCTCTCCCCGGAATCCGGGTCGAGGCCTGGACCGATGCGGCCAGCCACGGCAGCGCTGCGGCCCCCGTCCCTGTCGGGGCGGTGACGACTGGCACCGATACCGACGCCGCCGGCCACTTCCGCCTGCCCCTCATCAACGGAGCCTGGCGGGTCCAGGCGAAGCATGGCAGTCCCGCGGTCTTCTCCAACTGGATCGACGTGACCATCGCCAGCGACGGCAACCACGTCATCAACCCGGCCAGCACCCAGGAGTTCCGCGGCGGCCTGCTCTTTGCCCTGCAGTTCACGCCGGCCTGCACCGACGACCACGATTGCGACACTACCCTCGACACGAGCGACAACTGTCCGGTTGTCGCCAATGCCGACCAGGCCGATGCCGATGTCGACGGTGTGGGCGATGCCTGCGACAACTGCCCGACCGTCCCCAATACCGATCAGGCCGATGCCGACACGGACGGGACCGGCGACGCCTGCGAACCGGTCGGGCCGGTCACCACGGGGATCACCGGGACGATTACCGATGAGGTCACCGGGAACCCGATTCCCGGCGCGATGGTCGATATCCACGACAGCCAGGATGCCTGGGTCGGCGGGGCCACCGCCGACCAGGCCGGCCATTACGAGATCGCCCTCCCGGCGGGCAGCTACACCGCCGACTACTTCTTCCCCGGCGGAGGTTACATCGAGGAGTTTTACAACAACCGGACCCAACTGGAGCTCGCCGATCCGATCACGGTGGCCGGCGGCCAACTCACGGTCATCAACGTCGCCCTGACCCCGATCGCGGCGGGGCCGCCGGCGGTGTCGCCGGCGTCGCTGACCGTTCCGGTCGCCGATGCGGACGGCGCCTATACGGTCAGTTGGGGCGCCTCGACGACAGCCGGTGCGACCTACGTTCTCGAGGAGGCGACCGACAACCTTTTCACTGCCGGCGTTAAGTCCTTTGCCGTGGCCGGGATAAGCAAGGCCTTCCTGGCCGCCGACCATGCGCTGGGAACCGTCTATTATTACCGGGTGAAGGCGGTCAAGCCGGGGAGCGTCGACAGCGGCTGGCGGGAGACGGCGAGCAAGGCCGGCTGCGCGGTGCCGGGGACGGCGCTGGCCACCCTGGCGACGCTGACGGTGCCG
>VAUL01000082.1 GCA_005774545.1 Deltaproteobacteria bacterium
TAAGGGACATGGGCGGTTCGTAGGAACCGCCCGTGCCCCGTCAATCTACTGAGGTGCCACCTGGCGATCCAGGGTGGTACGGGTCGAGTTAGGATTGGTGTATTCCAGCCACGGCGTCACCCGGTTCCAGCCGCGCCCCATCAGGACCGTCGCGGCGGCGCTGGTCTGGGAGGCATTGGCATCCAGGCGGTGGCAGTTCTGGGCGTTCGCCCACTGCGCGTGACGCTTGTTCGCCCACGGCGCGCCGAGAGCGCCGCCGGTGTAGAGGGTATCGTCCTCCCACGTGTTGTGGTTGGTGTCGAGACAGTTAGTGATCATCAGCTTCGGCAGCCGCGACGCGTGCGGGTTGTGGCACTTGCTGCAGGTGAAGTTGTGGTAGTTCGCCTGCGCGTCGAAGGAGCCCGGCTCGGTGGCCGCCGTGCTCTGCGTCAGCGCCTGGCTCCCCGTCGCCCAGATCGAGGTCCGGGTGCTGGCCGTGACGGCCGGCGTCCCCCAGGCAAAGGCGCGATAGGCGGTGATGCGCGCCTGCGTCGTGCCGTTGTAGGTGTTGTTGGCCACGCGCGGGTACCAGGCCCAGGTGGTGTAGTCACTGGTGCTGGCCCGGTAGGCACCCGGCTCGGCTGCCGTTTCGGTCTGCATCCCCATGTCGCGGGACAACGACCCGTCGGTACCGATGGCGGCCCTGTTCGTGCCGCGCTTGGTGCGGGTGAAGATGTTGCGCCCGTAGGATTCGGCGCTCGCGGCCGTACCGCGCCCCGGGCCGTTGATCACCGAGTTGGCGTGGCCGTTGTAGCCGGACACCCAGATGTTCGCCTCGCCGGTGCCGTTGGTGTTCCAGTTCAGGTTGTACAGGTCGTTCTGCGCCAGCGTCGCCGAGGTGTTCCATGTCCCGGTCTTGGCCGCGCCGTGGCACTGCGCGCACAGCCCCGAGCTGGCCTGCACGTTGGTGGTGCTGTTCGGATGGTTGCTGTTCTGGTCGATCCACCAGCCGCCCGCCTGGGTGACCGCCGTCAGGCCGGTGTTGCTGTTCAGGGCGCTGGCGCGCGGCACCTTGCCGTACCAGGTCGAGGTCCCGCCCTGGACCGACCAGTCACGCATCTGCAGCTGCGGCGCGCCGTCCTCCGGGTAGGGGTTGCCGATCCAGGTGCCGCGCAGGTACGGCTGGTCGGCCGTCCCGGTGCCGCCGCTGGTGTCGTTATTGACGCCGTTGTGCGTGCCGTGCACGTCGTGGCACCACGTACAGCGGATGTTGGCCACGGTGTCGACGTTCTCTCTCCGCCCGAAGCCCAGGCTGTTGCCGGTGGTGGTCAGCGCCGTGGTGCCGCTGTCGAAGTTCACCGAGTGCGTCGACTGGATCGAGCCGCGCTTGTACCAGAACGGGTTGGTGCCGCTGTTGCTGTGCCGGCCCTTGCCCGAGCGCCACTTGCCCGTCACCCAGTTCGACTGCTTGGTCCCCGGCACCGTGGTCAGGTCGGTGTAGAGGTCGCCGTAGTCGAAGATGTAGCCGCCCGCCGGGCGGGTCTTGGCGTTGTCGTTGGTCCCCCACTCCGACACGCCCACCGTGGCGTTGTCGTGGCAGCCCCAGCACATCTCCGCCTCGGTGGTCGCCGTCGCCGACATGGTCGTGGCGCGGTCGGTCGCATTGGTGTTCCCCAGCTGGATCTTGCTGCCGTGGGTGCTGTACGACCAGTTCATGGTCGGCACCGTCGTCCCCAGCACCGTCGAGTTGGTCGGGATCTCCACGTCGCCGGCGCCGGTGGTGCCGCTGGCATGGCCGCTGTGGCAGTTCTCGCACTTGGCCGTGGGCGTGGCCACGTTGATGGTGTAGGTCGCCCCGCCCGGCCCGTCGGCGTCGACGTGCGGGCTGGAGGAGTTGGCGGTGGTGCCGATGCGCACCTGCGGCACCGTCGCCGCCTTGCCGGCGTTGTCGTGGCAGCTGTTGCACGCCGGCATCGGGATCGCCGTCCCGATCACCGTGTTGGCGCCGAAGTAGGAGATGTCGAAGTCGTACGAGCCATTCCCCGCGCCGCCGTGGCAGGCCGAGCAGCCCGCCTTGCTGGTGCCGTAAGTGCTGCCGTTACGGGCGTAGGTGGCGCCGTTGCTGTTCATGGTGATGGTCTTGGTCGGCGTGCTGTCATGGTTGCTGCCGTAGCTGGCATGCAGGTACGCATGGCAGTTGGCGCAGTCGTTGGCGCCGTCGTGGCCGCTCCCCTTGGTGCTGGCCGCCGAGCTGCCGGCCTTGTAATGGGTCGTCCCCTGCGCCCAGCTGTTCCACTGGCCGTGGCAGACGTTGCACTTGGCGCTCCCCACCGCCGTCACCGTGTCGGCCTGGTTGGCCTCCGTCGACCAGCGCCGGTACCAGTTGCCGCCGTCGGAGTGACAGGACCCGCCAACCCCGGTCCCGTTGCAGGTGCCGCTGTTGCCGCTCGCCGGCGCGATCTGCGCGTAGGTCATGTTGGCGCGCCCGCCCGCCCCGGTGCTTACCCAGCGGTCGCCGTTGCCCGCGCCGTCGGCGGTGAACAGGCCGTCGATGTGCGTTGCCGGCTCGGTCACGTGGCACTCGCCGCACCCCGTGCCGTTGCCGGCATTGCCGTCGGTCAGGGTGTTGTCGTGCTTCTGCACCCCGGCCGCCGTCATCGCGTGCAGGCCGGTCGCCGGCGTGGCGTTGAACCCCTTGGCGACGTTGTTGCCGCCGATGTAGCTGCCGCTGTGGCAGTCGAGGCAGGCCAGCGCCGGCGGCGTCGCCACCCACAGGTTGGTGGTGGTCGAGGCGTGGCAGGTGTTGGTGCAGTTCTTGTTCGCCGCGCTGTAGCCGCTCAGGCTGTTGGCGTAGGTCGCCGTCCCGTTCGGGTAGGCGCCATCGGTGTAGTGGTTGGCGTGCGTGCCGTTGTGGGCGTTGGCCCCGTGGCACGCCTCGCACTGGTTGGTCGCGTAGTTGGTCGCCGGCGAGCTGACGTGGACCACGTGCACGTTCTTGCTCGCCACCGGCACCGCGTTGACCAGCGCCGTCCCCGCCGTCCCGTCGTTATGGCACTTCACGCACTTCGCCGGGTAGGTGCCAAAGTCCACCGAACCCCAGTTCGGCGTCGCCGTGGAGCCGTGGCAGCTCACCGTGCAGCTGCCGTACGCCGCCGCCCCGGTCAGCCCCTGGGTGACGTGCTCGCTGCCGTTCGCCCCCTTGCTGTACGTGCCGTAGCTCCCCAGGTCGATCTTCACCTTGCCGTTCAGGTGGTTCGCCGGCTTCAGCGTCCCCGCCGAGTACCCCGCCCCGTGGCAGACGTTGCAGTTCAGGTTGGCGCCGGTGGCGCTGATGTGGTCGGCATGGCTCCCCAGCCAGCCGGTGTCGGCGCTGGTGTCGTTGTGGCAGGCGCCGCACGCCACCGCCCCCGTCCAGTTCGGATCCGCCAGCCCCGGGTAGATCGTCCCGCCGTGGCAGTAGATGTTCACGCACCCGCGCGTCCCGTTCACCGCCCCCGCGTCGTTCCCCACGTACCCTGCCGTCACTTCCGCGTGGCCGTTGTAGGTGCCGTCGCTGGTGTCCACCAGCGCGAACAGCGCCCCGCCGTCGAAGTCGATGGCGATCTTGCCGCTGCCGTGCTGGGCACCGCCCCCCGACGACGACGAGCCCGGGCCGTGGCAGTAGTCGCAGTCGAACCCTTCCGTCTGGTGCTTGACGTGCGCGCCGATCGTCGTGCTCCCCGTCGCCGGCGAAACCGCACGGTCGGCCAGCGTATTAATCGGGTAGCCGTGGCAGGCCGTGCACCCCTGGGCCTTGAAGCCCCCCTCGTGCGGGTGGCAGCTCAGGCAGTTCCCCTGGTTGTTGTGGTTCTGCTCGTCCGCCGTGGCCCCGCTCATGTTGTAGGCATGGAAGCGCACCCCGCTGTTGTTCGGCTCGCCACCCCCCTGGTAGGTGTGGCACACCTCGCAGATCCGCGACGAGGTCGCGTGCGCCCCGTTCGGATCGTTGTAGTCGGCGCTCCCTGCGCGGGTGTCCGAGAAGGTGATCGCCGCCGTGGTCTTCGCCCCGTTCGGCCAGGTCTCCACCCCGGCGTCCGCCGGCATGGTGATGGTCGTGCGGATCTTCTTGACGTTGGCGGTCCCGTCCGCCCCCACCACCGACTCCTCGTGGCAGATGTAGCAGTTGAACGTCCCGTAGCGACCGCCGCTGATCCCCCACCCGGCCGCTCCCCACTTGGTCGAGCTGGTGGTCTTCGAGTTGTGCATCAGCGGGTTCGCCGCCGTCGTCGTCACCGACACCGACGCCGGCGCCGGCGCGGTGTGCCCGACAGGACCGGCCACGTCGATGGTCGTCAGGTTCTGGTTCCCCAGCGTCGCCGTCCCCTTCACCGCCACCGTCAGGAACGACTGCTTGGTCTGCCCCGGCGCCAGGCTCAGCACCGGCGCCGACAGCGTCGACGGCAGGGTGAAGTCGGTGCCGTTGCTGTCCGTCAGGCTCAGCGTGAAATCTTCCGTCGTGCACAGCGCGTTGTCGTTGTTCTTCACCGAAACCGTGTACTTCGCCACGTCGGTCGGAATCGCGCTGCGCGCGGCCGGGGTGATCGTCAGCGTCGGCGTGTTGTGCACGCACACCGGCACCCACGGCTGGTGCGGGCCGGTCGTCGCCGCCGACGAGTAGTTGCCGTTCGTGTCCTTGGCGAAGATCGCGTAGTAGTAGTCGGTGAAGTTGGTCAGCCCGGTGTCGACGAACCCTTCGACGGCGCCCACGTAGCGCACCGTCGCCCCGCCGATCGTGTTGCCGACCGCGTAGCTCACCCCTTCCACCGGCACTTCGGTCACCGCCGAACCCGCCTTGCGCAGCACCACCACCGAATTGGTCCCGTCGAGGTCCGGGTCGAGCGGGTTCGCCCACGACAGGTCGACCTGCGTGTTCCCCGGCGTGATCACCCCCCAGGTGCACACGTCGGTCGAGGCGTTGTCAACCTCGATGGTCGCGCTCGCCGTGTCGCTGTACACCTTGGTGTTCGTGCTGGTAATACCCGTTACCGTCCCGGAGATGGTGTACAGGTCGCCCGGCGGCGACGGCATGTTGACATGGCTCTTCGGCGTGATCCGCACCAGGTACTGGGTCGCCGTGGTCGTCGCCGTGATGTTGGTGGTCAGCGTCACCGTCGGCGTGTCCGACGCCGGGTTGTTCAGCGTCCCGTAGGTCGTCGTCCCGGCGTTGTTGGTGATCGCGATCTGCGCGATCCCGCTGAACGCGTTGGGCGCCCCGCCCCCGGTCAGCAGCAGCGTCACCGCCGTCACGTTCTCCGTCCCCGTCGAGGTCTGCAGCGTGAACGCGTCGAGCGAGGTGATCGGATCCCCCGGCTTGAGGAACGCCGGCCCCGGGTTGGTGCCGTTCCCCACCGTCGTCACCGGCCCGGTCGGCGTGTACGGCCCCGCCGCCGTCCCCCCGGACGAGTAGTTGCCGTTGCTGTCCTTCGCCCAGATCTTGTAGTAGTAGCCCGTGCCGTTCACCACCGTCGTGTCGTTGAACGTCGCCAGGTTCCCCACGTAGACCACGCTGCTGGCGCCCATCGCGCCGCCGGCCGTATAGGTCGCACCCTCCGTCGGCACGTCGGCAATGGCCGCGGTCCGCCGCACCACCACCACCTGGTTGAAATCCGCGTCCGCCGGGTTGGTCCAGATCAGGTTGACGTTGCCGTTCCCCGCCGTGCCGCTGAACGCCGTCGGGTTCGCCGTCGAGGCGTTGTCGATGGTCAGCGTCGCGCTCGCCGTGTCGCTGTAGGTCTTGGCGTTGGTGCTGGTGATCGCCGTCACCGTCCCGGTGGTCGCGTAGCTCGCCCCCGGCACCGCCGGCATCGCCGCATGGCTCTTCGGCGTGATCCGCACGTAGTAGGTGGTCAGCGTCGTCGTCGCCGTGATGTTGGTCGTCAGGGTGATCGGAATGGACACCGCGGCCGGGTTGCTCACCGAGCCGTAGACCGTCGACCCCGCCGCGTTGGTGATCTCCACCAGGGCGATATTGTTGAACGAGTTGGCGACGCCCAGCGTCACCGTCGCCGCCGTCACCGTGTCGGTCCCCGTGCTGGTCTGCAGCGTGAACGCATCCAGGTTGGTCGCACCCGCCCCCGGCGCCAGCGTCGCGTTCCCCGGGTTGGTGCCGTTCCCCACCGTCGTCGTGTTGCCG
>VAUL01000018.1 GCA_005774545.1 Deltaproteobacteria bacterium
CTGCCAGGGGCCGGGACCTCGCCCCGCCAGCTCCAGCGCTCGACGCGCCCCGCTTCGCGGAAGCCGCATTCTTCGTAGAGCGGCCGGCCGGCGGCGGAGGCGGTCAGCCACAGGGCGGATGCGCCCCGCGCGGAAAGCACGCCGGCGGCATGGCGGAAGAGCCGGCGGCCGAGCCCTTCGCCGCGCCGCGCCGGATCGACGATCAGGTTGCCGATCCACCCCCCCTGCCGGTGCCGGCAGACGGTGACGAAGCCGAGCGCCGCGCCGTCGCTAGCGCGCAGCACGAAGGCGCTGTCGGCCAGCTCCTCACGGTAGAGGGCCAGTTCCCGGGCCGGCACCCGCCACCCCTCGAGGCGGGCCCACAGGAGGAAGGTCTCCCAATCCTGCGGCGACGGCGGGCCGATCGTTCCGGGCGCGGAGCGTTCAGGCCGCATAATGCGCCTCCACCAGCAGGTCGAGCAGGTCGCCGTCGCTCAACTGGCGCTTCAGAACCTGGCTCCGGGCCCGCACCAGCTCCATGAAGCTCTGCTCCTCGCCGGCGGGGAGGGCGATGCCGAGGGCGGCCAGCCGGTGGCGCAGGCCGTGGCGGCCCGAGTGCTTGCCGAGGACGATCTGCCGGTCGAGGCCGACCTCCGCCGGATCGAACCCTTCGTAGTTGCCGGGATGCTTGAGGACGCCGTCGGCATGCAGCCCGGATTCGTGGGCGAAGACCCGTTCCCCGACCACCGCCTTCCACTCCGGCACCGGCCGGCAGCTGGCCCGGCCGACCAGCTGCGACAGCTCGACGAAGCGCCGGGTGTCGATGCCGGGATCGATGCCGCAGGCGTGCTTGAGCGCCATGACCACCTCCTCCAGCGCGGCGTTGCCGGCCCGCTCGCCGAGACCGTTGACCGTGGTGTTGACGAAGCGCGCCCCGGCGCGGATGCCGGCGACGGCGTTGGCGGTGGCCATGCCGAGATCGTTGTGGGTGTGGACCTCGAGGTCGAGGGCCGGCACGCTTTCGCGCAGGAAGCGGATCCGGTCGTAGGTGGTGAAGGGGTCGAGGACGCCGAGGGTGTCGCAGAAGCGGAAGCGGTCGGCGCCGCGTTCACCGGCGAGCGCCATCAGCTCGGCGAGGAATTCGGGATCGGCGCGGCTGGCGTCCTCGCCGCCGACCGACACGTACAGGTCGTGGTCCTTGGCGAAGCCGAGCGCGGTCTTGAGCTGCTCCCTGACCCAGCCCCGGTCCCGGCCCAGCTTGTGGCGGATGTGGATGTCGGAGACCGACAGGGAGATGTCGACCGCCGTCACCCCCGCGGCGAGCGAGGCGCGGATGTCGTCGACCACCGCCCGGTTCCAGGTGATCAGCCGGGCGGCGAGGCCGAGTTCGACCAGGGCGCGCACCGAGGCCTGCTCCTCGGGCCCCATCGCCGGGATGCCGCATTCGATCTCCTGCACGCCGACGGCGTCGAGCAGCCGGGCGATGGCCAGCTTCTCCTCCGGGGAGAAGACCACGCCGGCAGTCTGCTCGCCGTCGCGCAGCGTGGTGTCGTCGATGATGATGGCGCCGCTGTCGAACGGATTCATCTGTTGCCTCCGAAAACGCAAAAGCCCCCGGACCGTTAAGGTCCAGGGGCGTCGTTGCCCGTGCTCCGGCAGCCGTGCCGGAAATCTGGTGCTCCGATTGGGGGGCGGTCAGCGTCCGCCGGGCCGCGCCGCGTCCAGGAAGTTGGCCAGCAGCTGCCGGGCCAGGGCGCGATGGCCGGCTTCGGCCGCGGCGAACCGGCCGGTCAGCCGGGCCGCGTCGGGAGTCTTGCGGCTCCAGGCGGCGACGATGGCGCCGTCGACCTCGGGGTGGAACTGCACCCCCCAGGCGTTGCCGGTGCGGAAGGCCTGCCCCGGGCAGCCCCTCGAACCGGCCAGGTGCGCCGCCCCCGGGGGGATCGTGAAGCTGTCGTTGTGCCACTGGAAGACCGGGAAGCAGCGGGGGATCCCGGCGAACAGCGGATCGGCGGCACCGGCGCCGGTCAGCTCGACCTCAACCAGCCCCTTTTCGCCGCACCGGTTGCTGCTCACCATGCCGCCGGCCACTTCGGCCAGCAACTGCCCGCCGAGACAGATGCCGAGCAGCGGCGTGCCGTCGGCCAGCAGGCGCGCCAGCCACCCCTTGATCTCGCGCAGGAACGGGTGGGCGGCTTCGTCGTGGACCCCCATGGCGCCGCCGAGGACGATGGCAGCATCGCCGGCCGCCGGGAGGAGCTCGCCCAGATCCGGCCGCACGATCCGGAACGGCACCCGCCACTCCGTGAGCAGTTCGCCGAACACCCCGGCGGGAACCTCGGGATCGTTCTGGATGATTGCCAGTTCTCTCTGCATGAGACGATCTTTTGCAAGAACGCGGCCAGATCGGCCGGTCGCGGGAAGCGGGCTATTCCCCTGGCCGGCCGCCGTGCTGCGGTGCGGCCCCTGCCCAAATTATCGGCAGTCGGCCACGCTATTGCCCAAGCGGCCGGCTCGCAAACGCCGCAAGCCGGCCGATTCCGCGCGAAAATCGTTCTGGCGAGACTTTTGCAATTTCATCCGGGCAGGCCTCCCCTCTCAACGGCGCGACGGGACGATGGCGGTGCGACGCTGCACCGTGCCGAAAGGAGCGTGCCGTGTCCGCCAAGCCGAAAATCCGCGAACTGCTCAATGAGAGCGCCTGTGCCCACAGCCCGGCGAAGAAGAGCGCCTGCAACGCCCCGACCCCCGGCAACACCACCGGCGGCTGCGCCTTCGAGGGGGCGCAGATCACCCTCTTCCCCTACGCCGACGCCGCCCACCTGGTGCACGGCCCCCTCACCTGCCTCGGCGCTTCCTGGGAGACGCGCGCCACCAGGACCAGCTGGGAGGGGCGCGACCTGACGCAGATGGGGTTCACCACGGCGATCACCAACAACGACGTGATCTTCGGCGGCGAGGAGAAACTCGCCGCCGCCATCGACTACCTGGTCGGGCATTACGCGCCGCAGGCGGTCTTCGTCTATGCCACCTGCGTCACCGCCCTGATCGGCGACGACCTCGACGCGGTCTGCAAGGCCGCCGCCGCGCGCCACGCCCTGCCGGTCGTCCCGGTGCACGCCCCCGGCTTCGTCGGCAGCAAGAACCTCGGCAGCCGCCTCGGCGGCGAGGCCGTGCTCAGACACCTGATCGGCACGCTCGAGCCCGAAACGACCACCCCCTTCGACATCAACCTGATCGGCGAGTACAACGTCACCGGCGACATGTGGCAGTACACGCCGCTGCTGGAAGAGCTCGGCATCCGCATCCTCTCTTCCTTGAGCGGCGACGGCCGGGTGGCGCGCATCCGCACCGCCCACCGGGCGAAGCTGAACGTGCTGGTCTGCGCCAAGTCGCTCATCTCGCTGACCCGCAAGATGGAGGAGCGCTACGGCATCCCCTCGGTCTCGGTTTCCTTCTACGGCCGGCGCGACACCAGCGACGGGCTGCGGGCCATCGCCGCGGCGTTGGGCGATGCCGACCTGATCGCCCGCACCGGGGCGCTGATCGCCCGCGAGGAGGCGGCCCTGGAGGGACGCCTCGCCCCCTATCGCGAGCTGTTCCGGGGGAAGAAGGCGGTGCTCAACACCGGCGGCAACAAGGCCTGGTCGATCGCCTCGGCGCTGCAGGACCTGGGGATCGAGGTGGTGGCCACCGCCGTCGGCAAGTCGACCGAGGCCGACCGCGAAAAGGCCCGCGAATACCTCGGCCCCAATGGGATCCTGATGACCAGGCCGGGACAGGAGCAGGCGAAGATCATCGACGACACCGGGGCGCATCTGCTCCTGGCCGGCGGCCGCAGCCTGTACACGGCGCTCAAGAAGGGGATCGCCTTCGCCGACGTCAACCAGGAGAAGAAGAAGAGCTACGGCGGCTATGCCGGGCTGCTCAACCTCGCCGAGGATCTCAAGAACGCGCTGGAGACCCCGGTGTTTCGCAATGCGGCCAGGAGGGCGCCATGGGAGAAGTGAACCGCAAGCCCGTCAAGCCGCTGCAGGTCAACCCGATCCGCCTGACCCAGCCGCTGGGGGCGACGCTGGCCTTTCTCGGCGTCGACCGCTGCATGCCGCTGATGCACGGCGCCCAGGGGTGCACCTCCTTCGCCAAGGTCTACTTCACCCGCCACTTCTGCGAGCCGATCGCCATCCAGACCACGGCGGTCACCGACGTCACCGCGATCCTCGACGGCGGCGACTGGAACATCGCCGAGTCGGTCAGGAACATCGCCGGCAAGAGCGCCCCGGCGCTGATCGGCCTGTACACCACCGGGCTGACCGAAACCAAGGGGGACGACATCCGCGGCGTGGCCGCCAGGGTCGACTACCCGCTGGTCTGGGTCAACACCCCGGACTTTGAAGGGGGGTTGGAGAGCGGCTGGGCCCTGGCAGCAAAAGCGCTGATCGAACAGCTGACCGAACCGGCCGCCGCGGTCGATCGCCGCAAGGCGGTGCTGTTGCCGCACGTCGGCATGACGCCGCTGGAGGTGGAGAAGACCAGGGCGTTCCTCGCCGCCTTCGGCTTCGATGTGCTGGCGCTCCCCGACCTCTCGACCAGTCTCGACGGCCACCTCGGCGAGAAGCAGAGCGCCCTGTCGAGCGGCGGCATTTCCGTGGCGGAGATCCGCGCCCTGGCCGATGCCGCCCTGGTGGTCAGCGTCGGCGCCTCGATGCGCCCGTGCGCCGTCGCGCTGCACCGCAAGAACCCGGCGGCCTGCCACCTGCACTTCGAGCACCTCGGCGGGCTGGCGGCCACCGACCTGCTGACGGAACAACTGCTCGCCGAAACCGGCGCCGCCAGGCCACCCGCGGAGATCGTCCGCTGGCGCAAGCGCCTGCAGGACGCCATACTCGACTGCCACTTCGCCCTCGGCCAGACCCGCTTCCTGGTGGCCGGCGAGCCCGACTTCCTGGCCTGCGCGTGCCAGCTGCTGCACGAGGCGGGGGGGCGCGTTGCGGCCGCCGTCGCCACCGTCGACGCGCCGCACCTGGCGGAACTGCCGGCCGGGCGCGTCCTGGTCGGCGACCTGGAGGATGTCGAGGCGCTGCGCGACGACTTCGACCTGATCGTCGGCAACGGCCACGTCGAGGCCCTGGCTCATCACCATCACAAGGGTGTGGTGCTGCGCGGCTTTCCCGACTGGGAGACCCTGGGCAACCAGCTCAGGAACGATCTGCTCTACGAGGGTGGTGCGCAGTTTCTCTTCGACGTGGCGAATGCGGCGGTCAGACTGGCAACTCATCGCTCAGCGCTCAGCACTCGGGACTGACTCGCAATGTCTACCTACACCGACACCATCCGCCGCTGGGCGGCCGATGACCGCCGCGCCGGCCCGCTCGCCGACGCCGACGGCACCGGCGAGGTCGGCCTGGGCGCCGGGGAGGCCGGAACCCGGCTGGCAGTGCGCTTCGCCCTGCGCCTGCGCGGCGACCGCGCCGAAACCGTGCGCTACCAGGTATTCGGCTGCGGCTTCACCATCGCCGCCTGCGCTGCGGCGGCGGAACTGGCCGAGGGGCACACCCTGGCCGAGATTGCCGTCATTGCGCCGCCCAGCGTCGCTGCCGCCCTCGGCGGCCTCCCCGCGGAGCGCGGCTACTGCGCCGACCTGGCCGTGGCGGCGCTGCAGGCGGCGGTCGAAAGCGCCGGCAGCAGCCGTCGTCCCGTTGTTGGAGCGCTGGCGGCGGACGACGACCACGCGCCGCGCGTGACGGCCGCCGCCCCCCTCTACCGCCTGCTGACCGACAGCCCCGCACCGCCCGGCGCGCCGGCGGTCGACCGGCATCTCTTCGCCTGTCTCCTCACCGTCGCCGCCGGCGAGACGGACGATCCCGGCGCCGCCCTCGGCCTGAACGACGCCGAGCTGGCCGACCTGCTCCACCTCTACTTCCCCGCCGTCACCGCCGCCACCCTCCGGCCGTTCTGCCGGCCGGCGGTGGACCCTCTGCCGCAGGGCAACGTCGACCTCCTGCAGCTGCTGCTCGGCTATCTCCCCTGCGATGCCGACGGCTGGCAGCCGGTGCCGTCCCTCTGGCTGGCCCGCACCCTTGCCTGCCGCGCCGCCCGGCCCGGCCATCTGTGGCGCTCCATGGGGCTCTTTGCCCGCGCGGAGCTGACCGCCGCCATCCACCGGCACCTCCCGGCCCTGGCCGCGGCCAACAGCCGGGGGATGCGCTGGAAGCGCTTCCTCTTCAAGCAGCTGTGCGAGCAGGCCGGCGGCTCCCTGTGCCAGACGCCGGACTGCGGGGCGTGCAGCGACTACCCGCTCTGTTTCGGCGAAGAGGCGTGACCCGTCGGCACCTGCCCGGAAAAGGCACGGCCCGGTCTTGACGACCGGGCCGCAGCACGTCTTCCCCGGGGAACCCTCCCCGCTACTTCGGCGGGAAGGCCGCCGGATCGATCACGAACCAGACGTTGTTGATCCCCTGGCCGCCGGTGTCGCCCGGGCTGGCGTCGTTCATCCAGTAATAGAGGGGATAGCCGCGGAAGGTCGTCTGCTGCTTGCCGTCGGCACGGGTGATGACGGCGAAGTCGGCGGCCGTGGTCCCCTCGGGGGGCGCCACGCTTTCGCGGTAATAGAGCGGCCACTTGTCGATACACGGCCCGGCGCAGGAACTCTGCCCCGGCGCGTCCTTCTTGAACCAGTAGAGGGTCTTCCCTTCGGCATCGGTCAGGTAGGCGCCGATCCCGTCCTTCTTGGCGATCTTGACGGCATGATGGTTGGCAAATGCTGCGGCCGGGAGGAGCAGCAAGGCGGCGACGAAAAGAGCGGTCAGGGCTTTCATGGCGGTTCTCCCGTAACAGTGACGTTGACGTTGGACATCGCTCGACGCACCCCGTCCCTCGACTTCAGGACCACGCGTAGATCATACCACTATCCCCGGGACCCGGCCAGTTCGGGGCCGTCGCGGCCCCCCGGAAAAGCAACGGGCCGGCCCCTGGCAGGGGCCGGCCCGTTGCCGCCTGTGCCGGTTACGGTCAGTTGTCGAGAACCAGGGTGATGGTGTCCTTGAGCGTTGCCGACACCTTGCCGGCCGCATCCTGGAACTGCACCGACACCGTCTTGGTGCCGTTCGCCCCGGTCAGGGTGAAGCTCCGGGTTGCGGCGTAGTCTTCCCAGGCGCTCCAGGTGGTGCCGTTCTCGCTGAAGCGCATGAAACTGACGCCGTTGATGTCGATCGCGGCCAGCGACAGCGTCACCGCGGCGCTGGCGGTCGTGGCGTCGCCGCCGTTGATCAGGATGTTCCCCGTCGGCGCCACGCTGTCGAGGATGACGGTGTCGCGGTAGACGGTGCCGTATTCGGCCCCGTTGGCGTTCTTGAATTTCACGTAGACGGTCTTCACGCCGTCGCCGGTCGGCAGGGTGAACGACTTGGTGGCGGCGAAGGCGCTCCACGCCCCCCAGGCGGCGCCGTCGGTGCTGAACGCCATCTGCGTCCAGCTGTCGTCCGGCCGGCCGACCGCCAGCGTCACGCCGGTCGCCGCGACATGGGTCGCACCGAGATTGATCGACAGCATCGCCGGGTCGGTGGTGCCTGCCACCGGAACGAATCCGGCCTTGTAGGTGATGGTGTCGCTGACGTTGGCCGAGATGTTGCCGGCCCGGTCGCGGAACCGCGCATAGACCGTCTTGCTGCCGTCCGTCCCCGGCAGGGTGAACGGCAGCGTCGGCGCGAAGGCGGTCCAGCCCGGCGGCCAGCTGCTGGAGCTGCTGCTCAGCTGCACCTCGAACGCGGCGGCGTTGTCGGCGGCCGTCAGCACCTCGACGCCGGTGCTGTCCTGCGCCGTGAGCGTCACCGTCACGTCCGCGCTGCCGGTGGCGGCGGCGCCGGCGTTGACGGTGATCGCCCCGACCGGGGCCGCGGCATCGAGCACGATGGCGTCGCTGCCGATGACCGCCTCGTTGCCGGCGGCATCCTTGAACTGCACCTCTGCCTGGCGCAGGCCGCTACCGGTCGGCAGCGTCACCGCCAGCTGGTTGTTGGCCGGGTAGGCCGCATAGGTCGACCAGGTCGACCAGGCGGTGCCGTTGTGCAGGCGGCTGCGCACCTGGGTGGTCGTGGTTTCGTTGTTGCGGGTCAGCCAGAGCTTGACCGCCGTCGCTTTCGTATAGGCCTCGCCGTTGCTGATGCTCACCGTTCCGGTCGGCGGGGTGGTGTCGAGGAGGATGTCGTCGGTCACCGCCGCTGAGACGTTGCCGGCGGCATCCTTGAACTGCACGTAAACGGTCTTGCTGCCGTCGACCGCGGCATCGAGCGGCCAGCTGGCCTTGGCGGTGGCGAACGGCTCCCAGGCGCTCCAGGCGGCGTTGTCATTGCTGAAGCGCATCTGTGCCGGGCTGCCGGTGCCGGTCAGGGTCAGGGCCGCCGTCGCGGCTCGGGTCGTCGCCGCGCCGCCGTTGATCTTGACGGTCCCCGACGGTGCGGTGCGGTCGAGGGTGATGCTGTCCTTGACCGCCGCCGAGATCTTGCCGGCCGCATCCTTGAACAGCACCGACACGGTCTTGCTGCCGTCCGCCCCGGAGAAGGTGAAGGTTTTCGTCGTGGCGTAGCTTTCCCACGCCGTGCAGGTGGTCCCTTCGCTGACGCACATCTGGGCGACGCCGCTCAGGTCGGAGGCCGCCAGGGTCAGGGTCACGGTCGCGCTGCCGGTCACGGCGTCACCGCCGTTGATCAGCACCGCGCCGCTCGGCGCCACGCTGTCGAGGACGATGCTGTCGCTGTAGACGGTTTCGTGCACCGTCCCCCCATCGTTTTTGAAGCGGACGTAGACGGTCTTGGCGCCGTCGCCGGTCGACAGGGTGAACGCCTTGCTCGCGGCAAAGGCTCCCCAGGTGCTCCAGGTGGTGCCGTCGGCGCTGAAGGCCATCTGCGTCCAGCTGTCGGCCGGCCGGGCCACCGTCAGCGTCACGCCGGTGGCCGAGGTGTAGGCGGCGCCGGCGTTGATCGTCAGCATCCCGGTGCTGCTGCTCAGCGGCGTCTGCCCGGCCTTATAGGCGATGGTGTCGCTGACGTTGGCCGAGATGTTGCCGGCCCGGTCGCGGAACCGCGCATAGACGGTCTTGGTGCCGTCCGCACCGCTCAGGGTGTAGGGGAGCACCGAGGCGAACGGCGTCCACTCCGCCGGCCAGGCGCTCGAACTGCCGCTCAACTGCACGTCGGTGACCCCCGCGTCGTCCTGTGCCGCCAGCGTCACCGTCACATCGAGGCTGCCTGTGACGGCGGCGCCGTCGTTGATGGTGATCGCCCCGGCCGGCACCGCGGCGTCGAGGAAGATGGTGTCGTAGTAGATGTAGCTCTCCTGGCCGCCCGCCGTCCGGAACTGCGCGTAGACGGTCTTGATGCCGCTGCCGGTCGGCAGGGTGATCGACTTGGTCACCTCCGCCGCCGGGGTCGCCAGGGTCGTCCAGCTGCTCCAGGCCGTGCCGTCGAGGCACAGCCGGTAGGCGCTGAAGGCCGGATGATAGGAGAGGTTGACCGTCGCCGCCGTCCCCTTGGCGAACTCCGCGCCGGCATTGATCGTCACCAGCCCCAGCGTGTAGAAGATGTTGCGCACCACCTGCGTGCTGTTGCCGGCGGCGTCGGTGGCGGTCACCAGCACCGGGTAGAGGGCCTCGCCGGGGAAGGTCACCGTCTCGCTGAAGGTGCCGTCGCCGCCGGGCGGGGCGGGATAGCTGTCGGCATCGACCAGGATCTCCACGGTCACCGCCGACAGGGCATCGCTCACCTTGCCGGCCACCGTCACCGTGTTGGTGCGGACCACGAGATCCTCCGCCGGCTCGGTGACGGCGAGGCCGGGGGCGAAGGCCCCCTCGTTGAGGATCACGGTGCGCTTGGCGGTGCCGGTGTTGCCGGCCGCATCGGTGGCGCTCACCGTGATCGTGTTGGCGCCGTCGCTAAGCGGCACCGCCTGGCTGAAGGCGCTGCCGTTCCGGGTCGGGGAGTAGCTGTTCCCGGCCTCGTCGGTGATGGTCAGGGTCGCGACCGGTTCGTCGACCGTACCGCTGACCGTGACCGTGCTCTGGACCGTCGCACTGTTGTCCGCCGGGGCGTCGAGGGTGATCCCCGGCGCCGTGCTGTCGAGCACCACGGTGCGGGTCCGGGTGGTCCGGTTGCCGGCCTGGTCGCGAGCGGTGACGGTCAGCGAATTGCTGCCGTTGACCAGGTGGACCAGGTCGCTGAAGACACCGTCCACCACCGCGATCACCTCGCCGTTCACCGTCAGGCTGTCGATGCCGCCGGCATCGCTGACCCGGCCGCTGACGTTCAGGGTGTTGCGGCGGGTGCGGGCATTGTGCGCCAGAGTCGAGATGATCAGCCCCGGCGGGGTGCGGTCGGCACTGTACGCGTCGGTGCCGTTGACGATCTCGATGGCGTCCGCGATGCCGTCGCCGTCGTCGTCGGCGTCGCAGGCATCCCCCGCCCCGTCGCCGTCCGTATCCTCCTGGTTCTTGTTGGCCAGGGACACGCAGTTGTCGACATCGTCGCTGACCGTATCGCCGTCGCTGTCGGCGCTGGTCTGCGTCCCGAGGGTGGTGAAGCTGCTCCGGGCGCTGGTCGCGGTATTCCCGGAGACGTCGGTCGACTCCACCTGGTAGCAGTAGGTGGTGCCGGCGCCCAGGCCGGTCAGCGTCAGACTGTGGTCGAGGGCAGTCTCGGCGACCGACCGGGTCAGCTTCAGTTCGCTCTGGTCGCAGCCGGGCGGATCGCCGGCGGGGGTTCCGTAGCGCACCGTGGTGGAGGCCGGCTCGCCGGTACTCCACTCGATCTTCGCCGTCGAAGCGGTCAGCGCCGTCGGCACCGGCCCGCTGTTGATCACCGGCGGCGTCTCATCGTCCGAAGCCTCGGTGGTGAACTCCAGGGTGTTGCTCTGGGTCGGGCCGTTGCCGCTCGGGTCACTCGATTCGACCCGGTACTTGTATTTCTTCCCCGGCGACAGGTTGGTCAGGGTCACCGTGTGCAGCGCGGCATGCGTGGTGTCGCCGGCCTGCTGCGTCAGCTTGACGGTGCAGCTGTCGCACGGTTCGGGGACTTCGCCGCTGCGCACCAGCGAGTCGCCGGGTTCGTCGGTCTCCCACTGGATCGTCGCCGTGGTCGAGGATTTGCCGATGACCGTCGGGCCGTTGAGGATCGCCGGCGGCGCCGTCTCCGCCGCGGCCGCGGTGGTCACCCTGGTCTTCGGCACGGTCGCGCCGGTGTCGGCCACCAGGATCCGCCGCTGGCCGTACTGCGCCAGAGTGGTCTTGCCGCTACTGTTGGTGGCGATGATGCGCAGTTCGTACTGGGTGCCGGGCTTCAGCCCCTTGAGCGTCACCCGGTGGCGCAGCGTGCGCTCCGGGGTGGAGCGGCGCAGCGGCGGCTGGCCGACCTCGTTGTATTCGAGGACCGTGTCGGTCGGCTCGTCGGTCTCCCAGGTGACCGTCATCGTGTCCGCCGCCGTGTATTCGACGGTCGGCCCCCTGACCACCACCGGGGCCTTGCTGTTCGGCGCCGGCGCGGTGGTGAACTCCCAGACCGGGCTGGTGCCGGTATTCCCCAAAACGTCGGTGGAGCTGATGCGGAAGAAGTAGGTCCTGCCGGCCAGCAGCCCGGTCAGGGTCAGGTTGTGCGGCCGGGTCAGCGCCGGCTGGCTGGCGCTTTCGGTGAGCAGGTCGAGCGTCGCCTGGGACTGCTCGATCGCCGCGCCCGGCACGTGGCCGGGCGGCGCCAGCCCGTAGCTGACCAGGCTGCCGGCCGGTTCGTCGGTACGCCACTCGATGATCGCCTGCTGATGGTTGACGTGCTTGACCGGGAATTCGACGATCACCGGCGGCTGTGTATCCGGCGTGGCCGGCGTGGTGAACTGCTCGACGGCGCTGCGGGTCGGGCCGTTGCCGCCGGCATCCGTGGAGGCCACGGTGAGGTTGTAGAGCGTCGAAGCGGTCAGCCCGGAGAGCCGGACCACGTGATCTCTTACCAACGTTGCATCGGAGACCACGCCGCCGACGGCGCCGACGACGGTGCTGAACGACACCGCGCTGGTCGCCGGTTCATCGGTGGTCCAGACCACCGTCGCCCCGGTATCGGAGATGTTCAGCACCATCGGCCGGCCGATGATCTGCGGGGCGGTCGTATCCGGCACGGCCAGCGTGCGGAAGGAGAGCGTACCGCTGACCGTCGGGCCGTTGCCGAGCACGTCCACGGCGTTGACGATGAAATAATACTGCGTCGTCGCCGCCAGGCCGGTCAGCGTCACGCGGTGGTTGACGGCGAGGAGGCCGTCGCCCGCCGCCTGTCCCGTGCCGTTCACTCCGAAGTTGACGTTGCCGAAGGACGGCTCGTTGGTGCTCCACTCGATGACCGCCTGGTTGTGGCCGATCGCCGACACGACCGGGCCGGCGACGATCACCGGCGGCCGGGTGTCGGGGAGCGGCCGGGTGGTGAACGCAACCGTCCCGCTGCTGACCGGGCCGTTGCCGGCCGCGTCGGTCACCGCCACCCGCACGTAATAGGTGGTGTTCGCGGTCAGGCCGGTGAGCATCCGCGAGTGGCCGCCGGTCAGGGAACCGCCGCCGACCGTGCGGTCGGGGGGATCGTTGAGTCCGTAAAGGAGAACGCCGGTGGTCGGTTCGTTGGTCTGCCACTCGACCACCGCCGTGGTGTCGGTCACCCCGAGGACGACGGGGCCGAAGAAGATCGCCGGCGGCTGACTGTCCACCGGGGCGCAGGCATCGCCGATCCGGTCGAGATTCGCGTCGAGCTGGTCGGGATTCGGCGTGAACGGGCAGTTGTCGATGCCGTCGGGAACCGTGTCGCCGTCGCTGTCGTTGAAGGCGTCGCAGGCGTTCCCCTCGCCGTCGCCGTCGGAATCGAGCTGATCGGGGTTGGGGGCGTGCGGGCAGTTGTCGGCCAGGTCGGGGATCCCGTCGTTGTCGTTGTCCTCGTCGCAGGCGTTGCCGAGGCCGTCGCCGTCGCCGTCAAGCTGGTCGGGGTTGATCACATACGGGCAGTTGTCGAGATAGTCGGCCACGCCGTCGCAATCGCCCGGGTCAAGGCAGTCGATGGTGAATTCCTGATGAGACTCCACGCAGTTCCAGTGCCAGTCCTCACAGAGCCTGACGGTCAGGTGGTAGGTGCCGGGGAGTACCGGCGGCCCGTCGTAGGTAATGGCATTGAGCTGCGCCGGCGGCTCGGTGGAGGACTCCCAGAAGAAGTTGCCGCCCTGCCCCCAGATGTAGGCCTCGCTGACCCACCCCGGCGGGACCGGCGTGGTGCTCGGCGTCCAGGTGATCTGGCCGGGCATCGCGCCGATCATGCCCCCCGGCGCGATATTCGTCGGCACCGGGTTGTCGTAGACCACGGTCGGGCTGGCATGGAGGACCTCCGTGCCGCCGTCGGCATATTCGACTTCGAAGGTGTACTGGTCGCCCGGCAGCGGGCGGGCCTGCCTCCACGTCCAGTAGGAGAATTCGTCGTCGTCCCAGCCGACGTCGACCCCGCCGGCCGGCAGGTCGGGTCCGGTGATGTGGACATTCACCACGCGCCTGGTCACGCCGAAGACCGACAGGCTGATGTCGTAGTACTCCTCGAAATCGAAGCCGTGCGTCGTTTCGACGCTGGCCCTGGCCCCGGGGGCGGAGACGGTGAGGACCTTGCCGGAGACCGCGGCGTTGGTCACGGTAACGGCGACGGGGTCGATCGAGAGATAGTCGCCGATGCTGAGCCGGTTGTCGCCGTTCATGTCGACCACGGCATAGAGGTAGTAGAATCCCGGCGGCACGTTGGGGATGCTGAATGCCGTCGTGGCGGTGCTGGCCAGTGCCGGGATGAAATGGGCAAAGCCGTTTTGCGCACCGGGCTTTTCGGCGATCACCAGGCATGGCTTGCCGGTGGCATTGACCAGGGTGCCGCGGTTGATCGTTCCCGACACCGTGTAGCCCCCCGCGGGGACCGGCAGGGTCGCGGACACCGTCACCGGCGCCGACTGCTGGGCGCCGAGGAGCGAGATGACCCGGAAGTGGTAGGTCGTCCCGTTGGTCAGGGCCGGGATCGCCAGCATCCCCTCCTCGTCCCAGACGGCAAAGGCGGCGACCACCTTCGAACCGAGCAGCGGCGAGAACGCCGGGCTGGCGCTCCATTCGACGCGGAAGCTGTCGGCCTGGCTTACCAGCCCCTGGGCATCCCGCGGGGGATCCCAGAAGAGCATGGCCCCCTTGTTGAACGGCACCGCCCGCAGGTTCATGGCCGGGGCCGGCAGCGCCGCGACCGGCGCCGACAGCGTCAGGTTGCCGGAACCGTTGAGCGTGCCGTCGGGATTGACCGTCACGATCTCCGTCCACCCGGAGGCCTCCGAACTGTCGGGGATGCCGTCGGCGTTCCGGTCGACGAAGCCGAACACCCGGTAGCCGTGCGGACCGTTGCCGCCGACGCCGCGGATCGCGTACGGCCCGGCGGCGGGGATGCTGACGCCCAGCTCGTCGGAACCGCCGTTGACGCCGAAGACCCGCAGGTAGATACGGCCGCTCTGGCCGCTGTCGTTGCTCACCGTGCCGCTGATGATCCCGGTGCAGGCGGCGCAGTCGAACCCGCCGCAGTCGATGCCGTCCTCGTAGCCGTCCCGGAGCCCGTCGCTGCAGTGGGCGAGCGGCGGACACGTATCGAATTCATCGAGCGGGCACATGTCGCAGACATTGCCGCTATAGTCGCCGTCGGCATTAACCTGGTCGGCATTGGCGATCGTCGGGCAGTTGTCGTCAAAGTCGGCGATGCCGTCGCCGTCCATGTCGCCATTTCCGCACGGGGCGCAGTCCATGCCGCCGCAGTCGATCCCGGTTTCGTCGTAATCGAGGTAGGCGTTGCTGCAATGCGACATGCACATATTGGTCGCGTCGTTCGGGCAGGGGTCGCAGACATCGCCCATGCCGTCGGCGTCGCTGTTGGCCTGGTCGGGGTTGGCGATCGTCGGACAGTTGTCGGAACCGTCGGGGACGGTGTCGAGGTCGGTGTCGGTCGGCAAAGGCTGCGATCCGCCGCTGCGAACAGGCCAAACGATATCGTTATAAATTTTGCCGTAAGTCGTGAGCTCTCCCGAGTACATGTCGATACGCCATGACGCGTTGGGAGAATGTGCGTAGGAGGTACCGGACAGGTAGTATGCAGTGGTTTGAACATTCACAAAACCCTGCGAGTGCAACCACGAAACAACCCCCTGCCCCCCAAATCCCCAAGCGCTTTCATCCAGGTCGCCCTTGAATGGAAGGCTTGCCAATTCCACAACGCTTGGCAACCGCCAGTCGCTAAAGCCAAGATGATTGGTGCTGTTAAGGCATGTGATATAGGCTGCGGCCGCCTGCCAATCCTTCCCACCGCCGCTGCAACTCCCGACGGTTGGTCCCGAAGCGTCCCGCGTCCAGGTCAGCCCGGTCAGATTGTCGGTAACCGTCTGATTGGCATGAACCGTAAAGCGCGGATTCGACCACGGAGTTCCCGATTGCAGTTCGCCATCCTGACCGGTTCCGGCACAAGGGATCAGGGTGCCGGAACTATCATAACAGGCCGTTTGCCCGGTTTTTGGTAGTGAGATAACACCACTTCCCGGCTGCCCACCGCGTACAGGCCAGGCATAATTTGTTGTTGGACTCGACTTGGTATACGTAGAGACAAAACCATCATCCAGATTGACAACCCAGGCTGCGGCCCCTCGACGACTGGTGGAAGACCAGTATGAGTTGTAGGACCCTGCGACGCCGACAAAACCGACGGTATTCAACCAAACCGAACTGTCTGCTAATTCTCGGTTAACCAAACTTGATAGTTCATAAACATTAGGCAGGCGCCAGTCGGTATAGCCGAGATGGGCATTGTTGTTCAGACAGGAGACATAATTGAGTGCATCCTGCCAAAGCATAGATGTTTCCAACAACCCGGCACAGGAACCTGCCGGTGGCGACGACGCATCCTGCGCCCAGATCAGGCCGGTGAGATTGTCGGTCACCGTACCGTCACCGTTGTCGGTGAAACGCGGCGAGGGCCACGGCACCCCGGCCCGGATTTCCCCGTCCTGCCCGGTGCCGGCACAGGAAATCGGGCTGCCGTTGGCATCCCAGCAGGTGGTCTGCCCGGTCTGCGGGACGAAGGCGTTAGTCTGGAACGGATCGAGACCGAGAGCGACCTCGGCGGCATCAGTCATCCCGTCGTTGTCGTCGTCCGGGTCGCAGACGTCGCCCATCCCATCGCCGTCGAAATTCTCCTGTCCGGGGTTGGCGATCGTCGGACAGTTGTCGGAACCGTCGGGGACGGTGTCGATATCCATGTCGCCGCCGACGCACGGGGTGCAGTCCATGCCGCCGCAGTCGATCCCGGTTTCGTCGTAGTCCACGTAGCCGTTGCTGCAATGCGACAGGCACAGGTTGCTCGAGTCGTTCAGGCAGGGATCACAGGCATCGCCCATGCCGTCGAAATCGACGTCGAGCTGGCCGGGGTTGGCGATCGTCGGGCAGTTGTCGGAACCGTCGGGTATGCCGTCGAGGTCGGTGTCAGCACTACCGTTGTCGACAAACGTTGCCGTCACCGTATGCGCGACATCCATGGTGAGGTAGCAGTAATAACCCTGCCCTTCGCAGGCGCCCCCCCAACCGGCGAAGGTCGAGTTGTTGGTCTGCGGCTGCAACGAAATCTGGGTCAGCGGCAAGATGTTCTGCGTGCAACCCGGGCCTGAGCAGGTCACCTCGACCGGCGAACCGATGTAGACGCTGCCGTTACCGCTGCCGCTGAAGTTGATCGTCAACGGCACCAGAGAGGTATGGCCAGCCATGGTGAAATCGAACGGCAAACTCCCGCCGGTGGTGTTCTCCACCAGCAGATAGTAGGAGTAGCCCGGCTGCCATGAACAGGCGGTCAACTGCTGCGTCAGCGTCGTATCGGGATTGCCGTAGGACTGCCAGAGCGGATAACCCGTGTTCGGCACCGTCCCCTGGGCCAGATAAAGACGGATGCCACCATCGTGGGTCGCGGTGTGGTGCCAGAGAATCGCATCACCCGGGACGTCGATCCGGTAACGGCGGGTTTCTCCGGGAGCCAGCGTCGTGGAAATCGTTCCATTGACAAACGGCAGCACGGCATCGATCTGAAGCCGCTCGGCACCGATGCTGGAACTCAGGTCGAAGGCCGCATCGGTGCGGGCGTAGACTCCCAGATAATAAGTTGCACCCGGGCGTACCGCCGGGGTCGGCAGGACATAGGTGCCCGGCGTTTCGAGGTAGACAGGTGTCGGTGAGTACCCAGCCTCATCATTCCATTCTATAAAATCATAATCATTCCAATACAATGGATTCCCAGATCCACCGCGGCCTGGCGGGATGGAATCCCTGATGAACACCTGGACATCCCCAACCTGTTGTTGCAGTGTCAAATTCCACGCCAACGGTGCACTTTCCACCTGAGTAGTCGAGGATTGCGGGATCGTCACCCGGTAGTAGCGCATGTTGCCGGCCGCCAGCGTCTGCCCCGCAACGTTACCGCCATTCTGGGGCAGATCCTGGAAGAGCCCGACACCGTCTACCGGCCCGCCGCCGTCGCGTACGTTGCCGGCCGCCAGTTTGAGGCGGTAGCGGATATTCGAGTTGACGGCCTTGATCCCCAGCCACCAGTCTCCCGAAGTCAGCTGCAATGGCAGACAGCGATCGATCGGCACCCAGTCGCCGTACATAGTGCCGTTGGTCGTCTGAGAACGGTCAAAGGCCAAGGGCGGCTGACCGTAGTAGTTATAATTTGGGTCAGTGGGGTGATTCCTATGATAGGGCGATGGAGCGCCACCGGCACGGATATACAATTCCGGCTTGCCGCTCAACGCTTCGACGATTGTCTTCAGGTGTCCGGCATTCCCGTCGGGGACGACAATCCGGTAGAAGTGCCAGTTGTCCTGTTCGAGATCGGTTCCCTGGTCACCGGTGTTGGGATTGATGATCGGATTGCCCGCAGGATCGATTCCCGAATCGCCGACATACGGCGCCGCGAGGCCGGCAGGATAATTGAATGGAACGGAACCGCTGTTCAGGTTGTTTCTGTCCGGCATCTCCCAACTGCGCTGATTTTTTCCGGGAGCGGCGCTGATGATGTCGCTTTCGATCGAGTATTCGGTGTTGCCCGTTCCCTTGACTTCGACAAACCAGTTCCCCGCTTCAAGATACGGCGGAGCAACAATTGTGACCGGCGCCGTTGTCGCCAAAGAAGGAACGCCTTCTCCAGGCACCAACAGGCCTTTGGCGACACGCAGGGACGCCGTGCCGACCGTCGTCGTTACCTTGATTTTCCAACCCGCAATCGCATGGCCGTTGTAAGATTCGGGCACCGTCACTTGGTAGTACGCCACCTGCTGATCAACCAACGAACCGCTCAGAGGTGAACCATCGGTCAAGGCCAGAGGGGTCGGCATCTTGGCCGTCACTTCGACATCGTAGCTGGCATCGGCATCAACACCGCTTAAATCTCCTGCAATGACATTCAGCGTGTAATCCCCAGCCACCGGGTTCGCCACCGTAATCAGTGCAGCATGTTCCCCAATCCACGAATTGTTCCCACCTTCATGCGCCCTGTAGACTGTCCACGATGGCCAACCAGCTTCGGGGATTCGCCCGGAACCCTCCGAATCCTGACGCAACACCATCCACGGATTCCCCACCCGGTTCTTCAGTCGCACCTCCAGGCTCGTCAGCCCTGCCGGCACCCGGAAGCGATAGAGCTTCTGCTCCCCGTATTGCGCCGTTTCCCCGAGCCACGTCACCGGACTCCCCACCGCCAGCGGGGTGCCCGTCTGGTCCGCGATCGGCATCGCCCCTTCGCTGGTCAGCGTGTAATCCACACCGCCCGTGCCAATTATGTTGCCGTTCGGGGTCTGACCTTCGCTGATCACCACCAGGTAGTAGCTCCCCGCAGGGATAGTCGTCTGGTCGTAATCCGGATACCGGTAGTAATATTCATTCCCGGCCTTGGCGTGAATCCGCGCATCGTTTGTATTCGGCAGCGTATCCTTGCGAATCGCCAAACGCGCTTCCCCCACCGTCGGCGTCAGCTTCACCTTCCAACTCGGCGTCCCCGCCGGGATTGTCACCCGGTAGAAAGCATTCTCCCGCGCCGGCAGGTTCGTACCGTTGACAACACTCCCCGCCCCGCTGTACGCCAGATCCTGGACCTGGATCGGCCACGGCTGCCCGCTGCCGATCTCATTACCAATCCCGATCCCCCGGCTCTCCAGCGTGTAACTCGACGGACTGTCGTTGCGACTTAATACACCGACATAATACGTACCGGGCTCCAGGGGATGCCCCATCCCCATTGTCAAATATCGATCTGTGTTCGCAACGTAGAGGGCATCATCCGGCCGCCCGTCCCAGTTGCTGTCAGCCTGCCACTGGTAACCTGTCGGCCAAACAACTCCAGGGAAAAAACAACCCCCGGCGCATGACGACCCGAGTCCTCCCGGCAACTGGTCACGCCGCACCACCATCTGAGGGTTCCCTGCCGATACCTTCAACCGCAAATCCCAACCCAAAAGATTCGCGTCGGCAGGAACCGTCACCCTGAAATACTGCCAGGTTTCCGCCTCCTGGTCGGCAATTGTGGCGCTCCCCTCCCTGAAGGCAATATCCGTCAACCCCTTGGCCGTCACTTCGACATCGTAGCTGGCATCGGCATCAACACCGCTTAAATCTCCTGCAATGACATTCAGCGTGTAATCCCCAGCCACCGGGTTCGCCACCGTAATCAGTGCAGCATGTTCCCCAATCCACGAATTGTTCCCACCTTCATGCGCCCTGTAGACTGTCCACGATGGCCAACCAGCTTCGGGGATTCGCCCGGAACCCTCCGAATCCTGACGCAACACCATCCACGGATTCCCCACCCGGTTCTTCAGTCGCACCTCCAGGCTCGTCAGCCCTGCCGGCACCCGGAAGCGATAGAGCTTCTGCTCCCCGTATTGCGCCGTTTCCCCGAGCCACGTCACCGGACTCCCCACCGCCAGCGGGGTGCCCGTCTGGTCCGCGATCGGCATCGCCCCTTCGCTGGTCAGCGTGTAATCCACACCGCCCGTGCCAATTATGTTGCCGTTCGGGGTCTGACCTTCGCTGATCACCACCAGGTAGTAGCTCCCCGCAGGGATAGTCGTCTGGTCGTAATCCGGATACCGGTAGTAATATTCATTCCCGGCCTTGGCGTGAATCCGCGCATCGTTTGTATTCGGCAGCGTATCCTTGCGAATCGCCAAACGCGCTTCCCCCACCGTCGGCGTCAGCTTCACCTTCCAACTCGGCGTCCCCGCCGGGATTGTCACCCGGTAGAAAGCATTCTCCCGCGCCGGCAGGTTCGTACCGTTGACAACACTCCCCGCCCCGCTGTACGCCAGATCCTGGACCTGGATCGGCCACGGCTGCCCGCTGCCGATCTCATTACCAATCCCGATCCCCCGGCTCTCCAGCGTGTAACTCGACGGACTGTCGTTGCGACTTAATACACCGACATAATACGTACCGGGCTCCAGGGGATGCCCCATCCCCATTGTCAAATATCGATCTGTGTTCGCAACGTAGAGGGCATCATCCGGCCGCCCGTCCCAGTTGCTGTCAGCCTGCCACTGGTAACCTGTCGGCCAAACAACTCCAGGGAAAAAACAACCCCCGGCGCATGACGACCCGAGTCCTCCCGGCAACTGGTCACGCCGCACCACCATCTGAGGGTTCCCTGCCGATACCTTCAACCGCAAATCCCAACCCAAAAGATTCGCGTCGAAGGGGATACTGACCTTGAACCACCGCCAGGTGTTGGCCGGCTGGTCGGCAACAATCGTCCGGTTGGCGCATTGTGCCGGGTCGCCCTGGCACTGGGCTGAATCATCCCCCAACGCCACCAAAGGTGCAGGGATCTCGCGGGTGGTCAGCAGGAACGGCCCAAGCGCCTGGTTGGCGGAGTAGACCCCGATGTACCAGATGTCGGCCGGGTGCCCCGGATGCTGGAGAAAACCAAGATTGCTGGAGGCGTCAACGTGTCCGGCATCCTGGACGTAATCGTTATAGCTGCTGCCGCCGTTGCGGAACTGCCAGCGGGCCGGCACGGCGTTGCGGCGCAGGGCTATTTCGCTCCCCGGCACATGGTTCGCGAGATCGAGTTGCCAGCCGAGGAAGCCCAACTGGGAGTTGATATCGCTGACCTGGTAATAGCGCCAACCCGATTGATTCTCAAACGCAGGGCCATTGGCGAGAGGGAACGTGTTATACGGGTAGATATACCCCGGCGGTACCGGATTCGGGTCGCTGGTGTTGATGAACGGCACCCCGGTGATGACCGGGTTCTTGCTGGTCAAGGTGAAGGTGTAGGTACCGGTGCCATAGACCGTGACGTACCAAGTGCCATCGGTCAGGGTGGGCGGGACCTGGGTGAGGCTGTCGACCACTCCCGCCGGGGCTTCGGAAAAAGCATTGTTCATCCAGCGGTTCGGCACATCCCCTTTGCGGACATACAACTGCGGATTTTCCCCTCCCCCTCCCGGAGTCACGCTGACCTGCCAGGCAATCTGCTGCACCGGCACTTCGATCCGATAGGTCTGGTAGCCGTAGCCGCCGCCGTTCCCCTGGTTGGCCAGGGTAAAGTCAAAATTGACCGCCCCTCCGCCCTGGCTGTAACCGGGCTGGGCATTGGGCACCAGGATCGGCTGTTTCCTGGACTCCAGGGTAAAGACACTGCCGGGGTTCCCCTTGACCCCGACCACATACAGCGCACTGGTCAGGTAAGGCGGCACCAATAGCATCTGCCTGGCTTCTGCCTGCTCGGCATTCTCGAGCCAGGGCGACTTGACCGGCGCTTTACCGTTGCTGACATAAAGGTCGAGGTTGGCCAGACTGGTCCACAGCCGCCAGGCCGGCACTGCGGCATCGGCGCTTGCGGTGAAGAATGCCATCCCCTCCGGGCCAATCGTCACGGTGGGATCGGGGCTGACGTCACCAATCACTCCCAGATTGGTGACGTGGATATCGCCGCTGAAGATATTCCAGGTGGAATTGGCGGAAGCGTGCACGCGCACGTACCAGGTCTGGTTGTCGTTAAACTGGCTGGGACCGAGCAGCACGCCATCGGCGCCGGGACGGTTTGAAGCGTAAGTTGTCCCGCCAAAGGCTGGCGATTCAGCGTTCAGATAGAAATCCGCTTCGCCGCCGGTCACATTAAGGACAGTACGCCACGCCCCATATGCTGACGTCAGGCTGGTGATGCGGAAGAAATAGTCACCGGCGGCAGCATTGGCATAGCCGAGAGTATTGGTACCGGCGGATGCGCTGCCATCGTCCCAGACCAGCTCCTGAACGTAGAGATCACCGCTGACCAGCCGCCACTCGCTCCCCGGGGTGGCGTGGACGCGGATGTACCACTCCTGCCCGGAGAGGTTTTCATCGGCATTGAGGTAGATGATGTCGGAACCCGGGTTGGTCGAGTTGTACCAGCCCCCACCCATAGGCGGGGAGCCCGGCTCCAGGAAAATATCGGCTTCACCGGTTGTGACCTGCAGCATGGTGCGCCAGGCCCGGTGCAGCGGGACCTGCCCGGTCACCTTGAACAGGTAATCGCCCCCGGCGGTATCGGGCTGGATGAGTGCGGTGGTGCCGGCCAGGGTATCGCCGCCATCCCAGGGGAGGGTGCGGACAAAGAGCAGTTCATCGGTGAACTGATAGGTGAGATCGGCATTGGCCTTGATGCGGACATGGTATTGTCCGCCGGCCGTCAGGGCAGCCGGCGGCACGAGCAGGGTATGCAGCGTCTGGTTGTAACTGGCCGCCACCTGGTCACCAAGGCCGTGATCATGGCCCGTGTAGAGCAGGAAGTCGCTGGACGCCGTGCTGGTCAATACCAGCCTCAACCCCTCCTGCGGGTCAGGCAGGGTAAAGTCGTAGTAGGCCCAAGTTTCGGCAGTCAGCCCTCCACTCTGGGTCGCGGCAACTGCCGGCCGGACCGGCAGGCAGAGCGCCAGAAAAAGCAGCGTCGCCAATATCCCCAAATACCCGCGCATCGTCATCTTGCCCATGAGCCACCTCTTCACAAACGACAATCATCTGAAAACACAAAACGCCCGTCTCCGAAAATACCGAAGACGGGCGTTCGAGGGGGGATCCCCTGCGGCTGCTTCCCCCCTGAATGTCACGCTCTCTTCGGCAGCCCGGCCAACCGAATCCTATCGGTTCCGCGGCTTTGCGACACCGGGTTGCCCCGGCTGTGCTCTTGTCGGAGAGTCCTGTTCGACCTGCTAATTCGTCTGCATACCACAACTCCGGCCGAAAGTCACTAAAATACCGTTTTATAAAGGTATTTTTTTGCGCCTAAGGATGCGTTTCTGCGCGTTTCTGGTAGAGTTGCAGCTGACAGATCCGCAACCCCCTGAAACGACTCGACGGAGGCTTCCAAAATGACGACGCGCAGGATCGACAAGGTGTTCCGCAGCACCCCCACCGTCGAGGGTGCCGGGGTCCGGCTCAAGCGGGCCTTCGGCTATCACCAGGTGCCGCTCTTCGACCCGTTCCTGATGCTCGACGACTTTCACACCAGCAATCCCGCCGAGTACCTGGCGGGCTTCCCGTGGCACCCGCACCGCGGCATCGAGACGATCACCTACCTCCTCGAAGGGCGGGTCGAGCACGGCGACAGCATGGGGAACAGGGGGGTGATCGGTGCCGGCGACGTGCAGTGGATGACGGCCGGCAGCGGCGTCATCCACCAGGAGATGCCGCAGCCCAGCCCGACCGGGACGATGTGGGGCTTCCAGTACTGGGCCAACCTGCCGGCCGCCCACAAGATGATGCCGCCGCGCTATCGCGACGTGCCGGCGGCGACGATCCCGGAGGTCGAACTGGCCTGCGGCGTCCGCGTCAAGCTGGTCAGCGGCACCCTGAACGGCGTGACCGGGCCGGTGCGCGACATCGTCATCGACCCGGAGCTGATGGACGTGACGATCCCTCCCGGCGGCGCGTTCGAACATGCCGCCCGGCACGGGCACACCGTCGTCGTCTACGTGCTGACCGGCGGCGGGCACTTCGACGAGGGGCGCGACCCGTTCGGCTTCGATTTCTCGGGCAGCGGCTGGCTCGACCTGGAGCGGGGCTGCAGTTTCGGTCCGGAAACGGTGGTGCTCTACCGGCGCGAGGGGGAGCGCATCCGCGTGCAGGCCGGCGAGAAAGGGGTGCGGTTCCTGCTGCTGACCGGCCGCCCGCTGAACGAGCCGGTCGCCTGGCAGGGGCCGATCGTCATGAATACCCGCGAAGAGCTGCGCATCGCCTTCGAGGAGTTCCACGCCGGAACGTTCGTCAAGTAGCGCCGGGGGCCGGCACGCTCAGGGGAGGTCGACGCCGCAGCTCCGGTCGCAGTACGGGGCGTTCTTCGTCTGCCCGCAGCTGCACAGGTAGACTTTCCGCCGTTCGGTGAGTTCGAAGCGGATCGGCCCGCCGCTGCCGGAGCCGCGATGCGCCTCGTCGCAGAACGGCAAATGCTGGGACTTGCCGCAGGTGCAGCGGTAGTAGACCCCCGGGTCGAGGGTGATGGCGATCGGCATCCCGGCCGCAACGTTCATCTTGCTCATCGGTCCTCCCTTTCACGCCGCATGACGGCACATTCACTTCCATCCATTATACACGCCCCCACGCCCCTCAGCGCACGATCCGCCGCACCATCAGGGCGATGGCAACCGGCAGGGCGACCAGCGTCCCCGCCAGCAGGTAGAGGAGACTGGTCCACAGCGCGGCCGACCACAGGTGCAGGGCGCAGCCGCGCGCCAGCAGCACCAGGTGGGTGAGCGGCAGCACCTGCGCCACCCCCTGTGCCCAGCCGGGGAGATTCTGCAGCGGGAAGAAGGTGCCGCTGAAGAGGAACATCGGCATGATGAACAGGAACGTCGGCAGGTTGAAGGTTTCGATCCCCGGCGACAGGGCGGTGCAGATCATCCCCAGCCCGGCGAAGAACAGCCCGCCGAGCACGGCCAGCGGCAGGAGCAGCAGGGCGCCGGGGAAGCTGAACAGCCCGCACAGGGCGAGCACCGCCCCCATCAGCGCCGTGGCGATGACCGCCTTGGTCGCCGCCCAGAGGATCTCGCCGAGAATGATCTCCTCGAGGTTCAGCGGCGTGGCCAGCAGGGCATCGAAAGTCTTCTGGTAGTACATGCGCACGAAGCTGTTGTAGGTCGTCTCGAAGAAGGCGTTGTACATGACCGCCACCGACACCAGCGCCGGGGCGATGAAGGTGGTGTAGGGGATGCTGCGCCCCGCCAGTTGCAGGTCGCCGACCATTACCGCCAGCCCCATGCCGAAGGCGAGGACGTAAAGGAGCGGCTCGAAGAGCGGCGGGATGAAGGAGATCGCCCAGGTCTTGCGGTAGACGCTGTAGTTGCGCTGCCAGACCCGCAGCGCCCGGGCGCTGATCCGTGCGGGGTGCGGCCATCTCATTCGCGCAGCTCCCTCCCGGTGAGCTTGAGGAAGAGGTCTTCCAGCGTCGCCGGCCGCAAGGTGCACCCCTCGGCGCGGATTTCACGCGTCAGCTTGAGGAACAGCGCGTCACCGTCGTCCAGATGCACCAGCAGGCGCCGGCCGAGATCCTCGACCCGCGCCCCCTCCCGGGCAAGGAACTCGCGCACGGCCCGATCCGGGTCGGCGATCTCCAGCACCGTCTCCCCGACCTGTTCGCGCACCAGCGTGGCCGGCGCCCCCTCCACCAGAATCCGGCCGTGATCGACGATCACCAGCCGGTCGCACAGGCGGGCGGCCTCCTCCATGTAGTGGGTGGTCAGCAGCAGGGTCAGCCCGGCCCCCTTCAGCTCGGTGAGCTTGTCCCAGAGCAGCTGGCGGCTCTGCGGGTCGAGACCGGTGGTCGGTTCGTCGAGGATCAGCAGGTCGGGACGGTTGACCAGGGCCCGCGCCAGCATCAGCCGGCGCTTGAGCCCGCCGGAGAGGGTGGCGATCTTGTCGCCGGCCCGCCCCTGCAGGGCGAAGAAGTGCAGCAGTTCGTCGGCCCGGGCCTGCGCTTCCGCGCCCGTGATGGAGAAGTAGCGGGCGAAGCCGGCCAGGTTCTCGCGCACGGTCAGGTCGGGATCGAGGGAGTCCTCCTGCTGGCAGATGCCGATGCGCCGCTTGATCTCGCGGATGTCCCGGTCGATGTCGAGGCCGAACAGCGTCAGCACCCCCGCGTCGCGCGGCGTGTAGCCGTAAAGCATGCGGATGGTGGTGGTCTTCCCCGCCCCGTTCGGACCGAGCAGGCCGAAGCATTCCCCCTTGTGCACGGCAAAGGAGAGGCCGTTAACCGCCGGCAGCACGCCGAACGATTTGCGCAGCCCCTCGGCCCGGACGATATCCATCAGCGTCTCCCCTCCGACAGGGTTCGTCATCTCGAGGAAGATTGTAAAGCGCCCGGCGGAATTGGCAAACCGGCGGGGCGGGCTGCCGCTAGGCCGACGGCGACGGGGTTTCCCGGCTGGTGATCAGACGCACCTGGCGCTCGTGGAACCAGTAGTACCAGATCCAGTTGAGCATGACCACGATGCGGTTGCGGAAGCCGATCAGGTAGTAGAGGTGCAGCAGCAGCCAGACCAGCCATGCGGCGTAGCCGCGGAAGTCGAAGCCGAAGGCGCTGGCCACGGCGGCATTCTTGCCGATGGTCGCCATGCTCCCCTTGTCGCGGTAGCGGAACGGCGGCACGGTCCGGCCGGCGATGGCGGCGAGGATGGCCTCCCCCGCATAGATGCCGGTCTGCATGGCCACCGGGGCGGTCATCGGCAATACCGCGCCGTCCTGCTCGATACAGGCCATGTCGCCGATGACGTAGACTTCGGGGTGGTCCGGTAGCGTCAGGTCGGGCTGCACGGCGATGCGCCCGCCGGCCACCGGCGTGACGCCGAGCGCTCCGGCGAGGGGCGCGGCCTTGACGCCGGCCGACCAGAACAGGGTGTGCGCCGGAATGATCGCGCCGTCGTGCAGCACCACCCGCTCGGGGCCGGCATCGGTCACACGGGCGTTGAGCAGCACTTCGACCCCCATGCCGCGCAGCTTTTCGAGGGTGTAACGGCGCAGCTTTTCGGGCATGGCCGCCAGCAGCCGGTCGGTCGCCTCGATCAGGACCACGCGCGCCGCGTCGGTGCTCAGCTCGGGGTAATCCTTGGCCAGCACGTAGCGGACCAGTTCGATCAGCGCGCCGGAGAACTCGACCCCCGTCGGCCCGCCGCCGACCACGACAAAGCTCATCAGGGCCCGCTTCCTGGCCGGATCGGGCTCGTTGACCGCTTTCTCGAAGGCGGTGAGGATGTGGTTGCGCAGGGCCTCGGCGTCGACCAGCTCCTTGAGATCGAAGGCGTGGCGTTCGACGGAGTCCAGGCCGAAGAAGTTGGTGACGCTGCCGGCACCGACGACCAGATAGTCGTAGGCGATCGGGCCGGCGTCGGTCCGCAGCGTCCGCGCGGCGAAATCAACCCCCTGCACCTCGGCCAGCTGAAAGCGGACCCCCGGCCAGCTGCGGGCCATGGCGCGCACCGGATAGGCGATCGATTCCTGCTCCAGCCCGGCGGTGGCCACCTGGTAGAGGAGCGGCTGGAACAGGTGGTAGTTGTTGCGGTCGACCAGGACCACATCGAGCCCCTTCCCGGCCAGCACGCGGGCGGTCCGGATCCCGCCGAAGCCCATGCCGACGATGACGGCTCGTTTTCTCGAACGCTCTGCCTGGTTCATCATTTGCCGATGCTCTTCCTGGAGGTTTTTGTCACTGCGAACCCCATACAATACTCCTGCCGCGGAGAAATGACCATGACTTCGGTCAAGGGCTGCCGGCCGGAGCCGGGGATCGCGAACGCCAACCGCAGAAACAGCACCGTCAGACCAGCAGCATCTTCCCCCCGGCGATGACCAGCACCGTCGCCATGGCCTTGAGGATCGCCGGTACCGGCAGGTGGCGGCTGCCGCCCAGCGCGCCGAGGGTGCCGCCGGCCAGGGCCATGACCGCCAGCAGCGGGGCATAACCGGGAATCTGCTGCAGGCTGCCGAGGTGCCCCAGCAGGCCGGCGGCGGAGTTGACCAGGATAAACAGCGCGGCGATCCCCGAGATTTCGCGCACCCGCGCCCAGCCGAGCAGAACCATGAGCGGGCTGAGGAAGATTCCGCCGCCGACGCCGATCAACCCGGAGAAGAACCCGAGCACCGCCCCGACCGCCATGGCCGGCAGCAGCCGCGGCAGGGAGATCTCCCGTTCCGGGCGGTCCTTGCGCACGAACAGCCGCCAGGCGGCAAACAGCAGCACGACGCCGAGGACCGGGCGGTACAACTCCGGCGGCAGGCTGAAACAGCCGCCGAGATAGCTGGCGGGGATGGAGGTGACAGCGAAGGGCCAGAAGGCCCGCCAGGAGAACTGCCGCGCCGTCAGGTACAGCCAGGTCGCCACGCCGGCGACGACGATGTTGAGTACCAGGGCGGTCGGCTTCAGCGCCGCCGGGTGCAGGCTGAACAAGGCCATGACCGCCAGGTAGCCCGAGGCGCCGCCATGGCCGACGCTGGCATAGAGCATGGCGACGACGAAGATGCAGACGGCCAGCAGAGGGATCAGTTCAGCGGTCATTTTTCCACTCCTTTTCCGCGATGGTGGGTGCCGTCTCCTCAGAAACGTCGTGAGGCTCCGGCAACACCACGTTGACACGTTCACCACGCTCGAACAGGGTGGTCAGTCGCAGCAGCAGCGGGATCAGGAGAGTCATGGCCTGGAGCCTTTCGATCGTTGTGCTGCAACAGACTCAGGACGCCATCAGCGCCAGCTTGTCGAGGTCGAGATCCTGCCCGACGATGCCGGCGGCATCGGCGCGGCACTGCTTGCAGTGGCGGGCCTGGGAGAGGATCAGTTCGGCCTGGTTGCGCACCATCTCCATCAACGCGGCGGATGGCGGTTCGATCGCCCTGAACAGGCCGAGGGGGATGACCGGGATGATGTTCATCATCTGCGCACCGAGGCCGCGCACCCTGACGGCCAGATCAAGGGTTTCGTGATCGTTGATCCCGGGGATGTAGACGTGGTTGACCTTGACCAGCAGCCCGGCCGCCGCCGCCAGCCGCACCCCTTCCAGTTGACGCTCCAGAAGGAGCGCGGCGGCCGCCGCCCCTTCGAGCCGGCGCCCGTCGAGCTTGATCCACTCGTAAACTTTCGCGCCGGTCCCCGGGGTCAGGGCGTTGATCGTCACCGTCAGGCTGTGCAGGTCGAGATCCTTGAGGGTATCGATCATTTCCGGCAGGCGCAGGCCGTTGGTGGAGAGGCACAGGGTCATCTCCGGGAAGGCTTCGCGCACCAGGTGAAAGGTCTCGAAGGTCCTGGGATTGGCCAGCGGGTCGCCGGGGCCGGCAATCCCCACCACCTTGAGCCGCGCCCCCCCCTGCCGCTCCATGTGCCGCTTGACGATCCGCACCCGCTCTACCGCCTGTTCCGGCGTGAGCACCCGGCTGGTCACGCCGGGGCGGCTCTCGTTGGCGCAGTCGAACTTGCGCTCGCAGAAACCGCACTTGATGTTGCACCCCGGCGCCACCGGCAGGTGGATGCGCCCCGCCTTGCTGTGATCGCCACCGAAGCAGGGGTGCTCGCTCGCCGTTTTCATCGTCATCATCGGGCAACCGCTGGCCATGACCATGCTCCTTTCGAAAAAAAACGGCGCTCCCGGAGATTCCGGAAGCGCCATTGCCCCTGAACGTCAACGCCCCGTCACTGCCAGTGCAGTGCGGGGCGTCGTTGCCTGATATCGCGATCGGTACGGCTTTGTACCTGAGATCCTTATGTTCGTGTTCCGCGCGCTTTTAATCTAAGCATCAGCCGTGCCAACGCCCTGAAGGCCGAAAAACCGCGCGGAATCCCCCCTGCCCTTCGTTTCATGCTCACGGTTATGGCAACCGGCGCCGCGGGAGCGCCCAAGAATTGACCAGCCCCCTACCCCGCCAGCTTCCGAGCGATGGTCGCCACGTGCCGCCCCTGGAAGCGTGCGGCGGCCAGTTCGTTTTCGGTCGGCTGCCGCTCCCCTTCAGTGCCGGCGATGGTCGAGGCGCCGTAGGGGGAGCCGCCGGTGATCTCGTCGTTGCGCATCTGCCCGGCAAAGGCGTAGGGGAGGCCGACGATCACCATCCCCTGGTGGAGGAGGTAGGTGTGGAAGGTCAGGATCGTCGACTCCTGGCCGCCGTGCTGGGTCGCCGCGCTGGTAAAGACGCTGCCGGCCTTGCCGACCAGCGCCCCCTTGAGCCACAGGCCGCCGGTGGCGTCGAGAAACTGGCGCATCTGCCCGCACATGTTGCCGAAGCGGGTCGGGGTGCCGAAGATGATGGCATCGTATCCGGCCAGTTCCTCGACGGTACCGACCGGGATGTGCGCCATCCCTTTCTGTGCCTCGACCGCTCCCATCTTCTCCAGCACCTCGACCGGGAGCGTCTCCGGGACGCGCCGCAGCACGGCCACCGCGCCGGGGACCTCCGCGATCCCCTCCGCCACGGCCTCGGCCAGCCGGTGAACGTGGCCGTACATGGAATAGTAGAGCACCAGAACTTTCATGACCGCCTCCGATCGCGGCGTAGGATGGTTGCGTTCACATCGTACCGCACCCGAGCCGGGATGCAATCGCCCGAATCAACGAACGCCCTCCCCCCCTTGGCCGCTCCATACCGCCAGCCATTGCATCCGCATTCAGACTGACTCGGCACTCATCGCTCAGCACTCAGCACTTCTTCTGCCCCTCGCACCGACACCCGCACCCGCACACCAGGTGGTGCGCGGCGCGCACGGCCTGCTCGATCGGCCCCTCCGCCGCCAGGTGCCGCATCCCGGCCTTCTCCAGCTCCTGGCGGGGGTAGTCGCCGATCATGGCGGTGACGACCGCGCTGCATCCCGCCAGAGACTCGACGATCGCCTGGAACTGCGGCTTGCGGAAGGCATGGTTCGGGTCGTAGGAGCAGTATTTCTCCACGGCGACCTCCCTGACCAGCTGCGGTTTGCCGGCGGCACAGTCAAAGATCAGGAAGCGCTCGGCATGGCCGAAGTGCTGATCGACCTCGGTGCCGGATTTCGATGCGACGGCGATGAGCATGGGAAAACTCCTCTATCGGTCCTATGGGTCGCATAAGACCCACAGGACCGATACTTTCAGATGGCAAGCGGCTTGAGAGAAAAAGCTTTTTTCGAGCACGTCACCGCACAGGCGGCGCAACCGATGCACTTGGCGTCATTGGCCACGGTCATGATCATGCGCACCGATTCGCTCTCTTCGTCCTCCAGGTCCTCGGGGGCGAGGACGCTGCGCGAACAGACCTTGTAGCAGCGACCGCAGCCGATGCATTTTTCAGCATCGATGCTTTCAATAAAGGTCGGGGTCCACTCGGTTTTCCCCTTGGTGAGTCCGGTTAGAAATGCCATGACGATATCTCCTTTGGATTTTTTCGCGATTCAGGTTGCAACCGTGATCCGTTCATCTTTGAGCATGGCTTTCCTCAGCCACGGCGGCGGGTTGTTGCGCAAGACTTCCTGCAACTTCTCAACCACGGCCGCGATCGGTTCCTGCTCCTTGCTCTTGATCGGGTGAATCTTCTTCGCGACCAGCCGGGCGGCCGCCGGGCCGCCGATCTCGGCGACATACACCAGGGCGCAGTCGGCCAGGGCCGCGGCGCGCGCTTCGATCTTGTCGTCGCTGTGCCCGGCTTCGCTCTCCGGCTTCACCTGAACCACCCCGCTGAAAGCCGCGGCATCCGGCCCGACATCCCAGAGATAGAACACTTCGGCCTGGCCGAAATGTTCGTTGACATGCACCTTGTCGGTGCTGGCGAAGGCGACTTTCATAAACGCTCCTTTCGTCAGGCGTTTGTCTGCCAGTTGCAGGCGGCGGGTTGTAATCATGTCCGTTCCCCCGGTCCGGCGGTGATCACGTGGAACCGCCCGTCGAAATACCCGGCCAACAGCGGCTTAACATCCCGCCAGCTCAGGCCGCCACCCCCACAGCCGGGGCGGGGGACAACCACCAGCGGCCATTGCCGGCGATCGGCAAGTTCCCGCAGCTCCCGGGCCGAGCGCCCGATCAGTTGCAGATCCGGTAACGACCAGGGGGAGTCTTCGACCGGGAAACTGACCAGGCCGTTCGACAGGGGATGAACGTGATTTTCCCCTGTGCGGATCGCTTCCCCCAGCTCGCTGGCCAGGTGCGGGAACCGCTCACCAGCCTGCCTTGCCACCCCATGCCCGAGCACGGCCCGGCCGTCCCGGGTCACATAACCGTTGGTGGTGATGGCGACGACCCCCTTGCCCAGATACTCCCAGAGGTCGCCAGATACTTCGCGCATGGTTTCCTTGCATTCCATCAGTTGATTTGCGGACTGGGAGCGAGCAATTTTTCGTCAGATCCAGGAAGCCGAGAAATCACGCGGAGGCGTAGCGGCGCTACGCCGCACAAGGGATTTCGCTGGCTGACGCCGAGCTGGCGGAAAAGAGCCGCTCCCAGCCGTAAATCTAGCGCATCATTTCGAAGAAGCGGTCCTCGCAAGTATTGTCGGTGATGTCGATGAAGGTATTGCAGATCGTCGTCACCATGTTGATCGCCCCCTGGTAGCCGATGATCGGGCTGCGGTGCAGGTTGACCCGGTCCATGATCGGGAAACCGAAGCGGAACAGCGGGATCTGCGCGTCGCGGGCGATGAATTTGCCGTGGGTGTCGCCGATCAGGGCATCGACCGGGTCGGTCATCAGCAGGCTGCGCAGGTGCCAGAGGTCCTTGCCCATGTAGATCTTCCCCTGCTTGCCGTACATCGACGTGTCGAGCAGTTCCTGGATCTCCTTCTGCACCTTCTTGCTCCCCTTGCTGCAGAGGATGTGATAGGGGATCGCCCCCATCTCCAGCAGGAAGGCCACGTAGCCGATGAGCTGGTCGGGGTCGCCGTAGAGGGCGAACTTCTTGCCGTGCATGTACTGGTGGGCGTCGGTCATGGCGTCCACCGCCCGGCCGCGCTCGGCCTTGAGGCTGTCGGGAACCGGCTTGCCGGTCAGCTCCGAGATCGCCAGCAGCAGGGCGTCGGTGCGGGCGACCCCCAGCGGCATCGCCAGGGCCTGATGCTTGCCGGCGTAGTTGTCCTTGACCCAGGCAAAGGTCTTGGTCGCCGAATAGGGCCCGAGGTTGATGGTGGCCTTGCCGTTGACCGAGTCGCCGGCTTCCACGAGCGGAGTGCCGCCCGGATAGATGCGGTAGGTGCCGTCCAGCGGCGAGTCGAAAACGTCGGAGATGTCGCCGAGGATCGTGCAGGGGACGCCGAACTCCGCGAAGATCCGCTTGTATTCGCGGAAGTTGCCGGTGTTGGCGTCGAAGCCGGGGATCAGGTTGACCTTGCCGGTGCAGCGCCCGTCGACCTTCTTGCCGTCGGTCAGGGTCTGCAGGATCGACAGCAGCATGACGTCGTAGCCGTGGATGTGCGAGCCGTTGAAGCTCGGCGTGTTGGCATACGGTGTCGGGATGTCGTCGGGGACCAGCCCCTTGCTGCGGGCGTTCTTGATGAAGGCGGTGAGGTCGTCGCCGATGATCTCCGGCATGCACGAGGTGAAGATCGGCACCATCTTCGGCTTGTACAGGGCGATGGCGTTCTCCAGCCCCTCGTGCAGGTTGTTCTGCCCGCCGAACACCGCACCGTCTTCGGTCATGGCGTCGGAGACCGCCGGCGCCGGCTCGCGGAAGTGGCGGTTGAGCGTCGAGCGGTAGTAGGAGGCGCACCCCTGCGAGCCATGCACGAACGGCAGCGACCCCTCGAAGGCGTGGGCCACCAGCTCCGCGCCGAGCGGCTGGCAGGCGTGGGGCGGCATGACCACCAGCGCCTCGCGCTTGAAGTTGAGCTCCTTGTACTCCTCGGTGTTGATCCAGTTGGCAACCCTCTCGATCTCCTCGGGGGACGTTGTGGTCACCGGCTTGACTGCCAAACCCAGATTGTTAGCCATGGTCGTATCTCCTCTCCGGGAACTCATCCGTCCACCGGCAGATTGGTATAAGTTCAGAACGGGCTCTTCACCAGTTTCCAGGTGGGGCTGTTGATCGCCATGTCGATATCACGGGCAAAGATCGGGAACCCCTTGTAACCGTGGTATGGCCCGGAGTAGTCCCAGCTGTGCATCTGCCGGAACGGCAGCCCCATCTTCTGGAACACATACTTCTCCTTGATGCCGCTGCCGATCAGGTCGGGCTTGATCACATGGGCGAACTGCTCCATCTCCAACTCCGAGGCGTCGTCGTAGACCACCGTGGCCTCGGGCATCTCCGGAGCGGTGCGGTCGTAGTCGTCGGAGTGGGCGAACTCGTAGCCAGAGCCGACGCAGGTCATCCCCAGGTCTTCGTAGGCGCCGATGGTGTGGCGCGGGCGCAGCCCGCCGACGTAGAGCATGACGGTCTTGCCATCCAGGCGCGGCCGGTACTCCTCGATGACCTTCTGCATCTCGGCGTCGTACTTGGCGATCACCGCCTCGACTTTCTCCTTGATGCTGTCGTCGAACAGCGCCGCCAGGGCGCGCAGCGACTCGCGGATCTTGGTCGGGCCGAAGAAGTTCAGCTCGATCCAGGGGATGCCGTACTTCTCTTCCATGACCTTGCACATGTAGTTCATGGAGCGGTAGCAGTGGATCACGTTGAGCCGCACCTGGTGGGTGGCGGCAATCCGCTCCATCTCGCCGTCGCCGGTCCATACCGCCTTGACGTTGAAGCCGCACTCTTCCAGCAGCGGCTTGGTCGACCAGGCGTCGCCGCCGATGTTGTACTCGCCGATCAGGGCGATATCGTACGGGCCGATCGGCTCGCTGAACTCGCGGGTCTCGATGATGTAGTCGCGGATGGTGTCGTTACTGATGTGATGCCCCAGCGACTGGGAGACACCGCGGAACCCTTCGCAGTTGCAGGGGATGATCGGAATGTCCAGTTCCTTGCTGGTCTGCTTGGCCACGGCGTTGATGTCGTCGCCGATCAGGCCGATCGGGCATTCGGAGAGCACCGAAATTCCCTTGGCTAATGGAAAGAGTTCCTTGGCTTCGTTGAGAAGGACCTTGAGCTTCTTGTCGCCGCCGTAGACGATATCCTTCTCCTGGAAGTCGGAGGTGAACTGCATGCCGAACTGGTCGACGCCGAGCTTGCCGCTCATCAGGTTGCGGCGCGTCCCCCAGCTGTACCAGCCGCAGCCGACCGGGCCGTGGGAGACGTGGACCATGTCGCGGATCGGGCCCCAGACGACCCCCTTGGCGCCGGCGTAGGCGCAGCCGCGGGCCGACATCACGCCGGGGACGGTCTTCTTGTTGGATTTGACGCAGGCCTTGCCGGAGAGCTGGTCGTTCGGCGCCAGGTGCGGGGCGCGCTTTTTGCGCCCCTTCTCCGGGTAGACCGCGAGGACTTCATCGATCATCGCCTGGGTCGACTCTTTGGTGATCCCGGCGACGGTTTTCTTCTCTATTTTGTCAGACATTGCTTGTCTCCTTGAATGCAGATTGTTAACTGGAGCGCGGAATTTTTCGTCCCGGCAAGGCGCTCAAGGGCGCGGGCGGAGGCGTAGCAGCGCTACGCCGCACAACCAAGCCCGCCGGGCAACACCGCCGGGGCGGAAAAGAACCGCTCCCCGCTAGGCGGCGCTTTCCGCCTTGCCTACAATCGACTCATCCTCCACCTCCATGATGCCGAACTCCATCAGCAGTTCCTCGAGTTCCTCCATCTCCAGCGGGGTGGGGACGACCAGCATCTTGTTCTCGGCGATCTTCTTCGCCAGTTCGCGGTACTCGTTGGCCTGCTTGTGGTCGGGGGAGTACTCGATCACGGTCATGCGCCGCAGTTCGGCGCGCTGCACCTGGTTGTCGCGGGGGACGAAGTGGATCATCTGGGTGCCGAGTTTTTTCGCCAGCGCCTCGATCAGATCCTTCTCGCGGTCGGTGTTGCGGCTGTTGCAGATCAGGCCGCCGAGGCGGACGTTGCCCGAGGAGGCGTACTTCAAGATCCCCTTGGCGATGTTGTTGGCCGCGTACATCGCCATCATCTCGCCGGAGCAGACGATGTAGATCTCCTCGGCCTTGTTCTCGCGGATCGGCATGGCGAAGCCGCCGCAGACCACGTCGCCGAGGACGTCGTAGAAGACGAAGTCGAGGTCTTCGGTGTAGGCGCCCTCTTCCTCGAGGAAGTTGATCGCGGTGATGACGCCGCGGCCGGCGCAACCGACCCCCGGCTCCGGGCCGCCCGACTCGACGCAGCGCACGTCGCCGAAGCCGGTCTTGAGAACGTCCTCCAACTCCAGGTCCTCGACGGTGCCGCGCTCGCGGACCAGGTCCATGACCGTGGCCTGGGCCTTGGCGTGGAGGATCAGGCGGGTGGAGTCGGCTTTGGGGTCGCAACCGACGATCATCACCTTATTGCCGAGGGTGGCAAGGCCGGCGACGGTGTTCTGGGTGGTGGTGGACTTGCCGATGCCGCCCTTGCCGTAGATTGCGATCTGACGAATTTTCTTGGCCATGACTTTTCTCCTTTTCCTGCGGTGGTTTTTGTGACCGGTTCATTCGTTGAGGCGGCATCCCCGTTGATTCGCCACAAAAAAACCCCACCCGGACGATCCGGATGGGGCCACACTGCCCTGCCCCGCCGTCGTGGCGGGGCGCTTGTCTGAAAATAAAAAAACCCGCCGGTCGCTCGACCGAACGGGCATCTTTGCCTGCCGTCGCCACCGGCACTACAGTGTGCCGTCGCGTACGCCTCTCATGAAAGCATGGGGCGTGCCAAGTTCAGAAAAGCAGCAAAACAGGTGCGGTTCTTTTCTTTGGCAAAGACAAACCGGGGAGCTTGCCAGGAGAGCGTGCCCAATATTTGACCAGACGGTGCGGACAGGGTGGGCAGAGATCCCAGCGGCTCGCACGGGATGCCGGCCACAACGGATTAATTCCGCCCGCGGAAACGGCACTCGCAATGTGCAATTGCCCTTGAGCCCAACGCCGTTCGGGTGTATAAAGGCCCCCCTCTGCCGGCTGTTCATCCTGTAGCGAGTCCCCGGAGCCCATGACCACCGCACACCACACCGCCGCCCCTTCCCAGAGCCTGTTCAAGCTCAAGGGAAGCTCCTTGACGCTGATGGTCCTCTACCTGCTGGAAGAGGATACCGACCGGCTCGTCGCCCAGTTGCAGAGCCGCTATGCGGCCATGCCCGGCTTTTTCCGCAACGCCCCGCTGCTGATCGACGGCACCCTCCTCCCCGAAGACCGCCCGGGGCCGGAATTCGCCCCGCTCCTGGCCGCGGTACGCCCCTTGGGGCTGGTGCCGACCGCCCTGCGCGGCGGCAGCGCACGCCTGCAGCAGGCCGCCCTGGCCGCCGGATTGGGCCTGGTCGCCGGCGAACCGGGTGACAGCCAGGAAGGCGCCGCACCGGAACCGGCCGCCCCATCGCCGGCCGCACAGGATCGGGAAGCCCCGCCACCGCCGCCGGCCACACGGATTGTCAACGGCACGGTGCGCTCAGGGCAACGCGTGGTCTCCAAGGGGGACCTGATCGTGCACGGCGCGGTCAACCCCGGTGCGGAACTGCTCGCCCACGGCAGCATCCACGTTTACGGGACCTTGCGCGGCCGCGCCCTGGCCGGACTGCACGGCGACGACCGCGCCCGCGTCTGCGCCCTGCAGTTCCACCCCGAACTGGTGGCCGTCGCCGGCGAATACCTGCTGTTCGACGAACTGGCGCCGAACCAGCGCGGCGCCTGCGTAAGTGTTTCCAAAGACGGCGACACTCTCAGGGTCGATACCCTCGGCACCTTCACCCCGGCACCATAAACCGATACCGACAGCGGCTTTGGCCGCCATATTCATCACCCTTACCAGGAGGCACTCCCGTGTCCAAAGTCATCGTCGTCACATCCGGCAAAGGCGGGGTCGGCAAGACCACGACCAGCGCCGCCTTCGCCACCGGACTGGCCCTGCGCGGCTACAAAACGGTCGTCATCGATTTTGATGTGGGCCTGCGCAATCTCGACCTGATCATGGGCTGCGAGCGGCGCGTGGTCTACGACCTGATCAACGTCATCAACGGCGAAGGCGCCTTGAGCCAGGCGCTGATCAAGGACAAGCGCGTCGAGAACCTGGCCATCCTGCCGGCCTCGCAGACCCGGGACAAGGAAGCGCTGACCCTCGACGGGGTCGGGCGCATCATCGACGAACTCAAGGAACGCTTCGACTACGTCATCTGCGACTCGCCGGCAGGGATCGAAAAAGGGGCGATCACCGCCATGTACTACGCTGACGAGGCGCTGGTGGTGACCAACCCGGAAGTCTCGTCGGTGCGCGACTCCGACCGCATCATCGGCATGCTCGCCAGCAAAACCCGCCGCGCCGAACTCGACCACGAGCCGGTCAAGGAACACCTGGTGGTGACGCGCTACGACCCGCAGCGGGTCGACAAGGGGGAGATGCTGAGCGTCAGCGACGTGCAGGAGATTCTGGCCATCCCCTTTCTGGGGGTGATCCCGGAATCGAAAGCGGTGCTGGTTGCCTCCAACTCGGGGGTTCCGGTCACCCTCGAAACAGCCAGCGATGCCGGGCAGGCCTACTTCGACGTCATCGACCGCTTTCTCGGCGAGGAGCGTCCGCACCGTTTCCTCGATGTGCCCAAGCGCGGCTTCTTCGCCCGCCTGCTGGGGGGGGCCGCATGAAATTTCTCGACTTCTTCCGCAGTCTCAACCCGGGCTCGGCAGCCACGGCCAAGGAACGGCTGCAGATCATCATCGCCCACGAGCGGCGCCGGGTGCAGACCCCGAACTACCTGCCGCTGATGCAGCGCGAGATTCTCGCCGTGGTCCGCAAGTATGTGCCGATCAGCGAGGACCAGATCAAACTCAACATCGATCGACGCGGCGAGCTCGAAGTCCTGGAACTCAACATCTCCCTGACCGAACCGCCCCTGGAACCGTAACTGAGCGGACAAGCCAGACGCAGCGGGCCCGCAACCATCATCGGTTGCGGGCCCGCTGCGTCTGGCAGAGAAACCGGTTCGCGATACGGCCAGAACTGCCGTCGCCTATCTCTCCCCGTACCGGAAACAATCGACGGTATGGTCGTTGACCATCCCCACCGCCTGCATGAACGCGTAGCAGATCGTCGAGCCGACGAAGTTGAAGCCGCGGCGCCTGAGTTCCCGGCTCAGCGCGTCGGACTGCGCGGTGCGCGCCGGCACCTCCGCCAGCGTGCGCCAGGCGTTGCGGACCGGAACTCCGTCGACGAAGCGCCAGAGGAAGGCGTCCAGCGTCCCGAACTCGTCCCGGAGGGCCAGCACGCCGCGGGCGTTGCGGATCGCGGCCTCGATCTTGAGGCGGTTGCGCACGATGCCGGGATCGGCGAGCAGGCGCCGGAGATCGGCCTCGCCATAGGCGGCAACCTTGTCGACGGCGAAATGGTCGAAGGCCTTGCGGTAATTGTCGCGCTTTTTCAGGATCGTCAGCCAGCTCAGCCCGGCCTGCGCCCCCTCCAGGATGAGCATTTCGAAGAGGTGCCGGTCGTCATGGCAGGGGGTTCCCCACTCGCTGTCGTGGTAGGCCACGTAAAGGGGATCAGCCCCGCACCAGGCGCAGCGGGTCTTCATGGCCGCCCCCCCTCCTCCCGGGCCGCCCTCGCGGCCACGGCAATCTCGCCGAGCGCGGCCGCCTTCGGCGCGCTGCGCGATGGCGCCTCGACCCGGAGCCACTCCTGCAGAACGCGGCTTTCCTCGGCGGTGAGCTTCCCGAACGATTCGACCAGCAGGGCGTGCCTGTCGGCGCTCCACCACCAGGCGATCACCGACTCCTGCCAGTCGGCGATGTGCGCCGGCGCGGCGTCCGGGAAGCGCGCCGGGACGCGCAACAGTTCGACCATCGTCTCCGGCGGGCCGCCGATGATGCGATTGTGCACCATGGCCATGCCGGAGGGGCGCCCGGAGAAGAAGTCGTCGGCACTCTCCCGACAAGCAGCCAGCGGGAGAGAGACGCTCATGACCGTCACAAGGATAAGGATCGTTCTGAATCGCATGACTTCACTTTATAATAAAAGCATGACCGACGGGACGAATTTAAACGGCACGCCGCCAGCGCGCTACAGCCGGCGCCCCTTCCCCCCCTATCGCTACCTCCCCTTCCAGGGCGACAGGGGACGCCCCCATCCGCGCAACGACCCGGGCGGGCATGCGTACCACGCCGACGAGGACTACCTGCCGCACTTCGCCCCGGCCGACTGGCCCACCTGCGAACCGTACCTGTACGGCGTCGACCTGTTCAATTACGGCTACTACTGGGAAGCGCACGAAGCCTGGGAGGCGGTCTGGCTGGCGGCGGGCGACCGTTCGACCCGTTGCGGCGTGTTCGTGCAGGGGCTGATCCAGCTGGCGGCCGCCCAGCTCAAGCGGGTCATCGGCTCGCAGTCGGGAGCCCGGTCACTCACCGCCGCCGGCTGCGAAAAGCTCGCCGTGGCCGACGGGCTCTTTCTCGGCATCGAGGTAGCGGCCCTGATCGCCGCGGCCCAGCACTGCCTCCGTGATGATGGCGACCAATTCCCGCTGATCGTGCTGCAGTTCCCCGCTCGCGGCGAGAACGGCTGAAGCACGCCCCTTACGGCCATGACCGGTGCCGCACCGGTCACCCCCGACCGCTCCGGCAGGCGTCCGTCGCACAGCCGCTTCGACGCCCGGGCAGACGCGGCCGCACCCGGGCAAACCAGCGATAGCCGAGCCGGGCCAAGCCATTGACGACGGGGAGCGACACTATGGCCGCCAGCCAGCGGCAGCTTCGCCGCTCCGGGAAAGCCTGCCAGATGGCAATGAACGCCCCGACCCCCCGATACACGGCGCCGCGACGGTCGACGGCATGCAGTTCGGCCATCAGTGCCGCAAGGGGGACACCGTACCGGTGCGGATCGAAATCCGGCGCGCTGATATCGACCGGGACGAGCCGGGCGCTGCGATCCAGGCGACGGTAGTACGCGATCTCCCGCGAACAGACCGGGCAGGCCCCGTCATAGAGGATGTGCAGCGGGAATTCAGGGATCGGCATCGGTTCGCCCCCACGAGCAGCCTGAGCACAGTATAACGGCTTCCAGGCGGCGGGGAAAACACTCCGAAACCAAAGATTGGCGGAAAATAATATTGCCGAGGCCCCAACACCTTGTTTCTTTGAGATTTTTATCAGAGTCAATGCGTACAATACCCGAAAGTTGACGGTTATGGTCAGGAGGGGACATGCCGAAACCGAGGCCCGTTTGCCCGTTCACCGACAGTTCCTGCACCGGCTGCAGGGCGCTGTTCACCGCGGCCCCCGGCGCGAAGCCCGTTCCGAAGATGCGCGGCTGCCAGCTGCTCGACGACGGCAAAAACCGGCAGCCACTTGACGTCGGCGCCCTTCCCTGACCGCCTCTTTCCACGCCAGCTCCTTCGTTCGCCCCTGTTTGCATCCCCGCGTTTCGCACTATACTGAAGAAAGGCAGCACTGAACGCGCGGGGAGGCCTCCGCGGTCCGGTGCGTTGCCACGACAGTTTCAAGGAGCGAACACGATGATCCGCACGCATCTCCTGCGGTGGACGTTCCTCGTTGCCGCCGCGTTTCTCGCCGCCGGCTGTTCCGGCACCACGCTCAGCGGGTCATGGAAGGATCCGGGGTTCGAGAGGAAGATCAACACGGTCTACCTGGTCGGCATCTCCAAAAGCGAGACCAACCGGCGCCTGTTCGAGACCCGCTTCGCCGAGGAACTGGCGACCCACGGCGTCACCGGCCTGCCGAGTTACCGGGACCTCCCCGACGCCTCGAACGCCGGGAGGGAAGCGATCGACGCCGCGGTGCGGAAACGGGGCGCCGACAGCGTGCTGATCACCCGCCTGGTGAGCACGCGCACCGAGGAGGTGGTGACCCCCGGCCGGGTCAGCGGCTACCGCAGCTGGCCGTACCGCGGCTACCCGTACCCGTCCCGCTATCGCTACTGGGGGAGTTATTACGACCGCTGCTGCCTGGAGATGACCTACGAACCGCCGACCGTCACCCGGTACGAGATCGCCACCGTCGAGGCCAACCTCTACGAGGCCGCCTCCGGCGAACTGGTCTGGTCGGCGCAACTGGAAACCGTCATCGAATCCGACCTGCGGAAGCTGGTCGACGATTTCATCGACACGGTGACCCGCGACCTGCGCGAGCAGGGGGTGATCTGAACCCGCACCACCCCTCCCCGGCGGGCGTTGAGGAGAGAGCGGCCGGCGCCTAACCAGCCGGCGGCGCACCCGTCGGAGGATCGTCGTTGCCGAGCAGCCGCCCGATATCCCACGCGCTCGAAAACCCTGCCGCCGGGAAGGCCCCTGCCGCCAGCAGCCCACAGAAGAGCAATCCCGTGGACGTTTCGTCAAGATCGGCAAAACCGGTGATGCGCAGGACCCGCCCCTTGGGGATGACGTGGCGGCCGTCGCCGCTGGCGATGTCGCCGGTCGCAATCAACTTCTCACCGGGCTTCAGCTCGCTTTCGAATAGTTGACTGCCGCAATGCGAACAGCAGTGGCCGGCCAAGCAGGCGCCGTCCTCATGTGAGCGCAGTACCGCGATGACGGGATATCCTTTCGCGCATGAGCAGTCGACCATCTCGTCCCCCTGAAGCATCCCCCCGGCAGTGCGTGCACCCGTGAACAACGAAAAGACCTCCGGATATCCTTACCATATCGATCTTAAATTTTTCTTACCACGACGGGGGACAGCACCCGTTTCAACCGGAATTTTTGACATAAGTCATGTTTCTCAAGCGGTGGTTCGTGGTTTATGGCAGCGTATGCGACTCTGCCGGGGAGGGGGACTCTGCGCCGCAGGAGAGAGATTCATGATTGCCGCCTTCAAGAATCTCGGGGGGATCCGCTCCCTGATCATCGCCTGGACGCTGCTCGCCCTGCTGTCTGCAGCCCTCTACGTCCAGCACAGCGTTCGAATCGTCGAACGGGTGGCCGCCCTCGAGGTCGAGGCGCTCTATCAGAAGCTCTATGCCTATCGCCACTGGAATGCGCGGATCGGCGGCATCTATGTGCCGGTCACCGCGGAGACGCCGCCCAATCCCTATCTGACGGAAGTAACCGACCGCGATGTCGTCACCCCTTCGGGGAAGCAGCTGACCCTGATGAACCCCGCCTACATGCTCCGGCACATCCTCCAGGCCACTGCCGGGCTGGCAAACAGCCGGGGGAGCCTGACCAGCCTGAAACCGGTCAACCCGGCCAACGCCCCCGATCCCTGGGAGCGGCAGGCCCTGCTCGAATTTGAACAAGGAGCCGGCGAGGTCCTGGCCGTTCGCACCCTGGAGGGCGAGGACTACCTGAGTCTGATGCGGCCGCTGAAAATCGAGGAGCCCTGCCTGAAGTGCCATGCCGGTCAGGGGTACCGGCTCGGCGATGTACGCGGCGGGCTGAGTGCGTCGGTGGCCCTGGCCCCCTTGCGGACCGCCGGCAATTCACGGCTCCTGCTGGTTCTGTGCGGGCACCTGCTGGTCTGGGGCGCCGGCTGCAGACTCATCCAGCGGTACACCGGGTATTTCAAGAGCCACATCAGCCGCAGCCAGAAGCTGAAGGAAGCCCTCAACCGGGCATCCAACTTCGACAAGCTCACCGGTCTCCCCAACCAGCTGCAGTTCACCGACCGCCTGCGCTGGGCCATCAGCCAGGCCGAACGCCGCAAGGAGCTGCTCGGCGTGCTCTGTCTCGACCTGGATCACTTCAAGAAGATCAACAGCGCCTTCGGTCACGGCGGCGGCAATCTGGTCCTGACCGAGGTCGCCCGACGCCTGGCCGGGTGTCTGCGGCAATCGGACATCGTCGCCCGGCTCGGCGGGGACAGTTTCACCATCCTGATGCTCAATCCCGGCAAAGTCGAAGACAGCGCAGGGCTGGCCGGCAAGATCCAGACAGCCATCAATCAGCCGTTTCTGATCGGGGAGCACGAGGTGTACCTGACGGCCAGCATCGGCATCGCCTGCTATCCGATGGACGGCACCGATCCCGAAACCATCCTCAAGCATGCGGACACGGCCCTGCAACGCGCCAAGCATGCCGGCCGCGACGCCTACCAGATCTATTCGCCGGCCATGAACCTGCAGGCGATCGAACGCCTGCACCTGGAAAACGACCTGCGCAAGGCCATGCAGAAGGAGGAGTTCGTCCTCTATTACCAGCCGCAGGTCGATGCCGGAACGGGACGGGTGACCGGGGCCGAGGCCCTGCTGCGCTGGCAGCATCCGCAACGCGGCCTGGTGGGACCGCAGGAGTTCATTGCAGTCGCCGAGGAAACGGGGCTGATCGTCCCGCTGGGGGAATGGGTCATCCGCGCGGCCTGCCGGCAGATCAGGCACTGGCTCGACGAGGGGGTGCAGCCGGTGCGGATCGCCGTCAATCTCTCGCCCCGGCAGTTCCAGCAGCTCGACCTGGCGCAGACGATCGAAAAGATCCTGGCGGAAACCGGAATCGCGGCCGGGTACCTCGGCCTGGAGATCACCGAAAGCGCCATCATGCACGACACCGACAAGGCGGTGGCCGTGCTTTCCGGTCTGCGCCGGCAGGGGGTTCACATCTCGATCGACGATTTCGGCACCGGCTACTCTTCGCTGAGCCAGCTCAAGATCCTGCCGATCGACGTGCTGAAGATCGACCGGTCCTTCGTCAAGGATCTCCCCGACAACACCGACAGCATTTCGATCATCAACGCCATCATCGCCCTGGCCCGCAGCCTGAACCTCAAGGTGCTCGCCGAAGGCGCCGAAACGGAGCCCCAATATCACCTGCTGCGGGAACTGCGGTGCAACGAGGTGCAGGGCTACCTTTTCAGCCGGCCGATCACGGCCACAGCCTTCCGGCGGCAGTTCATCGCAGGAGATCCCGCATCACCGCCACCAGACAGTCGAACACCTCCTCGCGGGTGCGGATGAAACCGGGCATCTTGCCGACCATCACCTCCTCGGCCCGATGCAGCACGCGGCCGTCGCTGCTCCCCAGTTCATTCATCACCGCCTCCAGCATCGGGATGACCTCGTAGAGATCGTCGCGGTCGAAGGGGTGCGGATCGGGCTTGCCGGCAAACTTGGGGACGTCGCGCGTCGCCTTCTTGCGGGCATATTTGTAGTAGAGATCGGACGGCTTGATGGCGATGGCCACGGGCACCTCCATTCGGTCGGGATATCTGCGTCGTCAGCCGCAGCTCTTGCAGCCGCCGGCCTTGCTGCAGCCGCTCCGGCACACCGCCGGCGCCCCCCCCTCGCCCCGCTGCCGCAGCAGCGCCGCCAGCGACGCGGGATCGACCTGCCAGCCGCTCTCCTTCTCCACCCCGGCCAGCAGCCCGCGCTTGATGTGCATCAGCACGTTGAGGGGGGTGCTGCCCAGGGCTTCAGCCGCTGCGGCCAGCGGCAGCCACGTTTCCACAGGGTCATGGTCGTTCGTCATGAGCTTGCTCCTCCGTCCGTTCCTTGAGATAGGGCGACCGGCGAACCAGCTCTTCCGCGACCGCCGCGACCTCGGCGCGCACCGTCGGGTCGAGCCGTTTCAGCCAGGCGGCCGGAATCGCCTCCTCGCCGTAGAGCGCCCCGGCGATCATCCCGGCGATCGCTCCGGTGGTGTCGGCATCGCCCCCCTGGTTGACCACGCCGATCAGGCACTCCTCGAAGCTGCCGGTGGTGAAGAGGAAGTGCAGGACGGTCTGCATCGTCTCCACCACGTAACCGCTCGCCCGGCCATGGTAGTCGTTGAAGCGGAATGCCGGGTGCGCCGCCACCAGGGCGCGGGCCACGGCGTGCAGGGCGAAGCGGTCGCCGCCGCACAGGGCGGTGTGCACCATCCGCCCGGCCGCGAGACAGGCGGCGTCGGAGAGCGGGTGGTTATGGGTCAGGTGCGCCTGGGCCTCGGCCACTTCCGCCAGCAGCCGTTCGTCCCCAGCGGTGTACAGGGCCACGGGGACCATGCGCATGACCGCGCCGTTGCCGGCATCCCAGTCGTTGGGCGGCGTCTCCACCTGCCCTTTCAGGAGGTAGTCGCGGATGCCGCGCCGCACCGTCGAACCGATGTCGATCGGCTTGCCGCGCATCCAGGCGAGGAATGCATCGGCTGCCGCCGTCAGGTCCCAACCGCCGCTTTGCAGGATCGCCCGGGCCAGGCAGAGCGACATCTCGGTATCGTCGGTGACCCGTCCCGGCTTGAGATGCAGCCACCCCCCGCCGACGATCCTGCGGTGCACCCCGAATCGCGACCGGATCTCGGCCGGCGTCATGAACTCGGTGGTCGCCCCCAGCGCGTCCCCCACCGCCACGCCGAGAAAGGCCCCGCGGGCGCGGGCGAGAATGCGCTCAAGCGGATTCTCGCCGTGCTGAGTGCTGAGCGATGAGTTGCCCGCGGAAAAATTTTGTCGATTTTCACTCATCGCTCAGCACTCATCGCTCATCGCTTGGCTGACG
>VAUL01000019.1 GCA_005774545.1 Deltaproteobacteria bacterium
GCGTCAACTCCCCCACCACCCCGGTCACGACCCTTTCCAGGGCCAGGGCGACGGGCGGGGTCAGCTCGGTACCCATTTCGATCGACTGCGGCTGCACCCCCCACACCACCAGCTCCGCAGGGAGGTACCCCATCAGTTCAGAGACGGCGAGCAGATCCTGCACTCCCATCTGGTGAACCGACAGTTTGCTGGCAAAGGCCCGTGGCACTGCCTCCCCTTCCAGGCGGCAGACCGTGCCGGGGGCGACGCGCATCTCCAGCGCATCGATGATCAGCAGCCGCTCGACCCCCTCCAGCCGAGGGAGCAGATCGAGGCCCAGGGTGCCGCCGTCGAGCAGACCGACCTGCGCGGGAAAACGATAACGGGATGAGAGCGCTTCCACCGCCCTCACCCCGAAACCGTCGTCGGTCATGATGGTGTTCCCCAGCCCGAGGACCAGGATCGCCATCTACAGGTCCCGCGGTTCGATGTAGCGATAGCCGCTGAAGATGCCGCTCATCGTGCCGTTGCGCTCCTTCACGTCCATCAGCCAGCCGCTGTAGAAGTGGTTGATGAAGAAGCCGATGAGCAGCCACATCACCCCGTGATGGAGCAGGCGCAGCCACTGGCTGCCGACCAGCGTCAGGACCCAGCCGGTCAGGCCGCTCCAGACCCCGCCCGGGGCGTACATCCCGTAGAGGGTGAAACCGGAGACGATCTGGAAGAAGAAGAGCATGAAGATGCCGAGGTAGGCCGTAGCCGCCACCGGGTTGTGGCCGACCTCATAGGAGATCTTCTTGCCGGTAAAGGTGTAGTAGCGGAACATCTTGACGAAGTTGCGCCGGCCTTCCGCCGTGGTCCAGGGGAAGAAGGCCTTCCACGAGGCGTGGTGATTGCCGAGGAACATCCACGCGACCCGCGAGAGCACCGACACCGTGAACAGGTAGGCGAAGACGAAGTGCAGCAAGCGCATCCACCCCATGATGTACTGGGAGGTCTCGCTGGCGGTCATGAACGGGCTGCCGATGTAGAAGCCGGTGATCGACAGCATCAGCATGCACAGGACGTTCACCCAGTGGGTGATGCGCACCGGCCATTCCCAGACGTAGCGGATCTCGAGCATAGGAACCTCCGTGGCGCCTAGAGGGCGCGCACCCTGACGACCTCCGAGCCGGTGCCGTCGAGCACGTGCACCGCGCACGCCAGACAGGGATCGAAGGAGTGGATGGTGCGCAGGATTTCCAGCGGCTTTTGCGGATCGGCGATCGGGGTGCCGACCAGGGCGGCCTCATAGGGACCGGGCTGCCCCTTCGGATCGCGCGGGCCGGCGTTCCAGGTCGAGGGGACCACCGCCTGGTAGTTGGCGATCTGGCCGTTCTCGATGCGGATCCAGTGGCCGAGCGCCCCGCGCGGCGCCTCGTGATAGCCGAACCCCTGGGCCTCGCGCGGCCAGGTCGCCGGGTCCCACTTCTCCTTGTTGAAGGTCTCAAAGATGCCGCGCCCCATGTTGTTCGCCAGTTCGTCGAGCCACTGCTCGTTCTTCTGGGCCAGCACCAGGCAGTCGACGCCGCGGGCGGCGGTCCGCCCCAGCGTCGAGAAGAGCGCCGAGGCCGGGGCGCCCAGCTTGCCGAGCACGAAATCGACGGCGGCCTTGACCTCGGGCACCCCCTTGGCGTAGGCGACGAGGACGCGCGCCAGCGGCCCGACCTCCATCGGCTGGTCGAGGTAACGCGGCGACTTCACCCACGAATACTTGCCGTCGGTGTCGAGGAACTCGTAGGGTGGCTTGGGCCCGGTGTAGCGGTGGCTGGTCTCGCCGTCGTAGGGGTGCAGGCCGGCGTTGTCCCCCTTGCTGTAGCTGTACCAGGAGTGGGTGACGTATTCGGAGATCTTCTTCTCGTCCATCGGCTGGACGTTGGCCAGATCCTTCCCCAGGATCACGCCGCGCGGGAAGAACAGGCTCCCCGTCCCCGGGCTGTTGTCCATTGGGAAGTCGCCGTAGGAGAGGTAGTTCCCCACCCCGCCGCCGATCCCGGCCCAGTCGAGATAGGCCGGCGCCACCGCCAGCAGGTCGGGGATGTAGACCTGCTCGACGAAGGTGCGGGCCTTGCGCAGCAGCTTGCGGATCAGCGCGAGCTTGTCGGCGTTCAGCGCATTCTGGCTGTCCGGGTCGACCGGGATCGCCATGCCGCCGACCAGGAAGGTCTGCGGGTGCGGGTTCTTCGAGCCGAGGATGGCATGGATGCGGATCACGTCCTTCTGCCACTCCAGCGCCTCGAGGTAGTGGGCCACGCCGATCAGGTTGACCTCGGGGGGGAGCTTGTAGGCCGCGTGCCCCCAGTAGGCGTTCTGGAACGGGCCGAGCCGGCCGGTGCCGGCGAAGGCGGCGATGCGGTCGCGCACCTGCTGGAAGTACTCGGGGCTGGAGTTGGGCCAGTCGGAGATCGACTGGGCGATCTGCGCGGTCCTGGCCGGGTCGGCTTTCAGGGCGCTGACGATGTCGACCCAGTCGAGGGCGTGCAGGTGATAGAAGTGGATCACGTGGTCCTGGACGTTCTGGATCCCCATGATCAGGTTGCGGATCAGCCGGGCATTGTCCGGAATCTGGATCTTCAGGGCGTCTTCGACGGCACGGATGCTGGCCATCGAGTGCACCGTGGTGCACACCCCGCAGAAACGCTGGGTAAAGTGATGGGCATCGCGCGGGTCGCGCCCTTTGAGGATCGTCTCGATGCCGCGAAAGGCCGTGGAGGAGCTCCAGGCCTCGGCGATGCGTCCACCGTCAAGCCGGGCCTCGATGCGCAGGTGCCCTTCGATGCGGGTGATCGGGTCGACGACAATTTTCTGGGCCATGGTTTATTCCTCCCTGACGACCTTGTCTTCTTCCATCGCATCGCCCTTGCGGAAGCAGCTGGCGACGCCGTGCAGGCCGAAGGCCATCGCCGTGGCCGCGGCCAGACCGATGCCGATCTTGTCGGCGGTATCCTCGATGCCGAACCCCGGGACTTTCGGCAGCCGCCGGTAGAACGGGCTCATGGTGTCCCAGAAGCCCGGCTCCGAGCAGCCGATGCAGCCGTGCCCGGCCATGACCGGCCAGCTGGCCCCCTCGTTGTAGCGGATCGTCGGGCAGTTGTGGAAGGTTTCCGGCCCCTTGCAGCCGAGCTGGTAGAGGCAGTGCCCCTGCCGGTGGCCGACGTCGCCGAAGGTCTGGGCATACTGGCCGGCGTCGAAATGGCCGCGCCGCTCGCAGTTGTCGTGGATGCGCTTGCCGTAGGCGAACTTCGGCCGGCCGAGGCTGTCGGTGGCGGGGAGCTTGCCGAAGGTCAGGACGTGGACGATGGTGGCGGTGAGGTTTTCGGCGTTGACCGGGCAGCCGGGGAGGTTGACGATCGGCGCGCCGGGCACCGCCTCCATGACCGAGATGGCGCCGGTCGGGTTGGGCGCCGCCGCCGGGATGCCGCCAAAGGAGGAGCAGGAACCGACGCAGATGGTGGCGAAGGCGCCGTTCACCAGCTTGCGGCAGTCCTCGACGGCGCTGTGCCCGCCGATGGTACAGTAGGCGCCGTCGGCGCCGGTCGGCACCGACCCCTCGACCACCAGGAGGTACTTGCCCCGGTACTTTTCGGCCGCCTGCCGCTTGGCCTCTTCCGCCTGATGGCCGGCCGCCGCCATGACCACCTCGGAGTACTCCAGGGAGATCAGGTCGAGAATGATCTCCCCGGCCGTCGGCTGGTTGGCGCGCAGCAACGCCTCGGAGTCGCCGGAACAGCTCTGGTACTCGACCCAGATCACCGGCACGCGGGTGTCGGCCACCGCGGCGGCGACCCGACCGACCATGGTGACCGGGAGGGCGAGCGCCGCCGTGGTCATTGTGCAGAACCTGATGAAGTCGCGGCGGTTGATGCCGCGGGCTTCGGCACGGGCCAGAACCTCCTCCGGGATTGCGGCCGGATTCGAAACGGGATCCAGGCTCATCGGTCATCTCCTTTCGTCCCCGACTGCTACGGGGAAAGGTTTTAATCCCCGGGGCGAGGCCCCTATCATTGCAAAATCTCTATATATTAACGATCGGCTACGCGCTCCGCAAAAATATAACACCTTTCTACTTCCGCCCAGACAGCCTGTCAAGGGCGAAAAAACCGTGTGGCCAGAAAAGCTTACCAGATTCCCGCGGCTTCGCATCCCGCCCTGGCCGGGAGCGCTTCGGCGCCCCCGGAACGACAAAGCTTGCTATACTGGAGGAGAGAACCTGAAGCGATGGCTCCCCGCTAACGGACAGGAGGTCAGTACCATGCAACGGAACGTCCAGAAATTCGGTTTCAGCGACAAGCGCGGCAGAACCCGGACCACCCCTGATCCCTATCTTGCCGAGGCCGCCCTCAAGGAACCGGCCGTCTGCCAGACCTGCCAGGCGATCTACCGCCAGAAGCGCTGGCAGCTCGACCCGATGTTGGCCGCCAGGCTGACCCATGACCCCGCGGCGCACTGGGTGACCTGCCCGGCCTGCCAGAAGGCCGCCGGCCACTACCCGGAAGGGATCCTGACCCTGCGCGGCAGCTACCTGTGGAACCACGAGGAGGAGATTCGCCGCATCCTGACGAACACCGCCGACCGGATCGGCCTGCGCAACCCGCTGGAACGGGTCATCCGCATCGATCGCCGCGAAGAAAGCCTGGTCATCGAGACCACCGACAACAAACTCGCCGAACAGCTCGGCCGGACCCTGCAAAAAGCCCACAGCGGCGAACTGCAGATCGACTGGCAGGGATCGCCGGTGGTCTGCCGGGTGCAGTGGGAACGCTGGCATTGAGCGGTCGCGGACACTTCCGCCTGCTGGCGCACACGGCCGACATCGGCCTGGAAGTCAGGGCGCCGTCGCGGCAGGAGTTGTTCGTCGTTGCGGCGGCAGGGTTCCGGAATCTGATCTTCGGCGAGGTTTCGGCGGCCGAGGTCGTGCGGCGGCAGGTGCGGGTGGAGGCGGGCAACGGTCCCGAACTGCTGGTGGCGTGGCTGAACGAGATTCTCTGCCTGTGCGAGCTGGGCCGGCTGGTGCCGGCCGGCGTTGAAATCCGCGAACTGACGGACCAGCATCTGAGCGCCGTCATCAGCGGCGAGCCGTTCGATCCGGCACGCCACACGGTCGAGCGCAGCGCCAAGGCGGTGACTTATCACCAATTGGTGGTGGAAGAGCGCAGGGACGGCTGGTATGCCCGGGTGTATATCGATCTGTGAAACGAGGCCTTTTGGTCAACCAGGCCGACCCAAAATGCCCAGCTGCGAGGCGCCCGAAGCTTGAGGAGTGAGGCGTGCCGCAAGGCCCGTCGCAGCGACGAGAGCGAGGGCAACGCCGCAGATGGGCGTTTTTCATCGGCCCCGAAGGAAAAAGCGATGTCCATCAAGGTCCAGCAGATTGACGCCTGCCGCTGGCGGATCCCCCGGGAAGGCGCCATGCGCACCGACGGCCTGATCTTCGCCAGCGCGGCGATGATGGCGGAGCTGCGCCGCGAACAGGCGCTGGAGCAGGTGCGCAACGTCGCCACCCTCCCCGGGATCGTCGGCCCCGCCATGGCCATGCCCGACATCCACTGGGGGTACGGCTTCCCGATCGGCGGCGTGGCGGCCTTCGATGCCGACGAGGGGGTGGTCTCCCCCGGCGGGGTCGGCTACGACATCAACTGCGGCGTGCGCCTGCTGCGCAGCGGGCTGACCGCCGCCGAGGTACGGCCGGTGCTCGAGCGCCTGGCCGATGCCCTGTTTCACAACGTCCCCTCGGGGGTCGGCTCCCGGCGCCGCGACCTGAAGCTGAGCCTCGCCGAGACCCGCAAGGTCCTGCGCCAGGGGGCGGCCTGGGCGGTGAAGCAGGGGTTCGGCGAGGGCGCCGACCTCGACCACATCGAGGCCGGCGGCACCCTCCCCGACGCCGATCCGGAACTGGTCTCCGAGCGGGCCCTGGAGCGCGGCCACGATCAGCTCGGCACGCTGGGCTCCGGCAACCATTTCCTGGAGATCCAGCAGGTCGAGCAGATTTTCGACGAAACCGCGGCGCAGGCCCTCGGCCTCTTCGCCGGCCAGGTGACGGTCAGCATCCACACCGGCAGCCGCGGACTCGGCTACCAGGTCTGCGACGATTCCCTGCGCACCATGCTCAAGGCCAGCCAGAAGTACGGGATCGCCCTGGCCGACCGCCAGCTCTGCTGCGCGCCGCTCGCCTCCCCGGAAGCGCGGGACTACCTGGCGGCGATGGCCGGGGCCGCCAACTTCGCCTTCGCCAACCGCCAGCTGATCACCGCCTGGGTGCGCGAGAGCTTCGAGCAGGTGCTGGGGAAGGGGCCGGGCGATCTGCGCCTGGAGGTGATCTACGACGTCTGCCACAACATCGCCAAGTGGGAGACCCACGAGGTCGCCGGCCAGCGGCGCCGCCTGTGCGTGCACCGCAAGGGGGCGACCCGGGCCTTCCCGCCCGGGCACCCGGAGACCCCGGCGGCCTACCGCGCCATCGGCCAGCCGGTGCTGATCCCCGGCGACATGGGGCGCTACTCCTACGTGCTGATCGGCACCGCGGGGGCGATGCACGAAACCTTCGGCTCGACCTGCCACGGCGCCGGGCGGGTGCTGTCGCGCCACGCGGCGATGAAGCAGGCGCGCGGCCACGATGTCGTCGGCGAACTGGCGCGCAAGGGGATTCTGATCCGCGCCGCCGGCCGGGCCACGGTCGCCGAGGAGATCCCCGAGGCGTACAAGGACGTCGCCGAGGTGGTGGAGGTGGTGGAGCAGGCGGGACTCAGCAGGATCGTGGCGCGGCTCAGGCCGATGGCGGTCATTAAAGGCTAGTGCCGATTGCTGAGCGATGGGTAAAGGCATAGAAGCAGCGATGAGCGATGCGTGCTGAGCGATGAGTAACAATCATAAACGGATTCCGAAGGCCACTCATCGCTCATCGCTCAGTACTCAGCACTTGAATTTCACTCATCGCGCATCGCTGCTGTTCAAAGGAGTTGGAGAATGAAAGTCTTCGTCACCGGGGGAACCGGATTTGTCGGGAGCGAGGTGCTGCGCCAGCTGACGGCGGCGGGGTACACGGTGCGGGCACTGGTCCGGCCGGGTTCGGAGGGGAAGCTGGCGGTGCGCGACGGCGTCGAGATCCGCCATGGCGACGCCACCGAGGCGGCGACGCTGGCAGGGACGCTGACCGGCTGCGACGCGGTCATCCACCTGGTCGGCATCATCCGCGAGTTTCCGGCCAAGGGGATCACCTTCGAGCGCCTGCACGTCGAGGCGACCCGTCACGTGCTGGCGGCGGCGCAGGCCCAAGGGGTGAAGCGCTACCTGCACATGAGCGCCAACGGCACCGGCCCCGCCGGGAGCACGGCCTATCACCGCACCAAGTGGGCTGCCGAGCAGGCGGTGCGCGCCTCCGACCGGGACTGGACGATCTTCCGGCCGTCGCTGATCTTCGGCAAGGGGGGGGAGTTCGTCACCATGCTGGCCGACCTGATCCGCAAGGCCCCGATCGTGCCGGTCTTCGGCGACGGCCGCTACCGGATGCAGCCGGTGGCGGTGGAGCAGGTCGCGGAGAGCTTCGTGCGCGCCCTGGCCCTGCCGGAAACCGCCGGGCAGACCTATCACCTCGGCGGGGCGGCCAGCTACAGCTACGACGAGATCCTCGACCTGACCGGCACGGCGATCGGTTGCAGCCACGTGGCCAAGGCCCACCAGCCGCTGTTCATGGTCAAGCCGCTGATCCGGCTGATGGAGCATTCCGCGCACTTCCCGCTCACCTCCGACCAGCTGGAGATGCTGCTGCAGGGGAATGTCTGCGACACCACGGCATGGGCGGAGATGTTCGGCATCACGCCGGTGAGTTACGCGGAGGGGATCGGCTCCTGCTTTGACTGACGGGTTTCGCCCTGAGCGCTGAGCACTCAGCACTCATCGCTCAGCACACGCTTTATATCCCTTGAACCGCTTCAGCCGGAAGTGGGTCTCGCGTTCGCGCTCGGCCAGGTACTGGGCCATCTCGCGGATTTCGGCCTGCAGCCCCGGGGCGACCCGTTCCTCGAGCACGCGGATGCGGCGGGTCAGGCGGATCAGTTCCTCGGCCAGGCGCCGGAACTTCCCCTCGAACGTCGCCAGCACCAGCATTTCCTCGACAATCCCCTCGAAGCCGGCGATCGCCTCCTCCAGCCACGGCGTGCTCCCGTACAGGTCGTAGGGGCGCGCGGTGGCGTCGCGCGCCACCGTCTCGTGGGTCACCACCTCCCGGTAGTGCAGCCCGAGGAGGTTGCACTCGGCCACCTCGACGGCCAGTTCGTGCCGGCTGGCCGCCGCCAGCCCGGCCAGCGCCGTCCCCCCCTCGCGGGCCGCGCTGACCGCCAGGTCGCCAAGCGCCCGCGCATAGGCGCGCGCGATCTCGTCGCGGGACTGCATCAGCGGCCGGGTGACCTGCAGCAGCTCGCGGATCAGGACCTGGCGCCGCCCCTTGAGGATGACCGTGCAGCTGGCGACAATGCGCAGCCGCTCGCGCAGCAGCAGCAGATTGGTCCGGGTCGGCTGCAGGCTCAGCATGGCGGGCCCTGGCCAAATTCGGCGAGCAGGCGGGCGCCGAGATCGAGCGTCTCCGCGATCGTGCGCCGGGCGGCTCCCTGGTGAACGAAGGCCTGCTCGAAACGGGTGGCGAAGTCGAGCATGCGGCGGTCGTCCTCGAGCAGCCCGTCGCGGCCGACCACAGCTTCCAGACGGCGCAGCTCACGCCCCTTGGCGTAGGCGCGGTAGAGACGGCCGGCGAGGTCGCGATGGTCGGCGCGGGTATGCGCCTCGCCGATGCCGTGGTTCATCAGGCGCGACAGGCTCGGCAGCACGTCGATCGGCGGAAAGATCCCCAGCTGGTGAAGCTGGCGGGAGAGCACCAGCTGCCCTTCGGTGATGTACCCGGTCAGGTCCGGAATCGGATGGGTGATGTCGTCCTCGGGCATGGTCACGACCGGCAGCAGCGTCACCGAGCCGCGGCGGTCGCGCAGGCGGCCGGCCCGCTCGTAGAGGGAGGCCAGGTCGGAGTACATGTGCCCGGGGTAGCCGCGCCGGCCGGGAAGCTCCTCGCGGGCGGTCGCCACCTCGCGCAGGGCATCGCAGTAGTTGGCCATGTCGGCGATGATCACCAGCACGTCGAGCCCGCCGGCGAAGGCCAGCTCCTCGGCGACGGTCAGGCCGAGCCGCGGCGCCAGCAGGCGCTCGATCACCGGTTCGTCGGCCAGGTTGACGAAGGCCACGTACTCGCCGGTCAGCTCCGCGAGGGTCCGGGCGTAATGCTGGTACTCGAAGTGGGTCAGCCCGAGGGCGACGAAGACCAGCACGAAGGGGCCGCCGGCAGGGAGGCGGGCCTGGCGCAGCAGCTGCTCGGTCAACTCCCGGGCCGGCAGGCCGGCGCAGGTGAAGACCGGCAGCTTCTGCCCCTTGACCAGGGTGTTGAGCCCGTCGATGGCCGACACCCCGGTCTCGATGAACTCTTCGGGGTGGGCGCGGGCCACCGGGTTGAACGGCGCGCCGGAAACCGGCTGCCAGCGCTCGGGGGTGAACATCGGCAGGCCGTCGCGCGGGCGGAACGAGCCGTCGAAGATCCGGCCGAGACACCCCAAACCGAGCGGCGCCAGCTTCACCACGTCGGTGAAGCGCACTTCGGTGCGGTCGGTATCGAGGCCGACCGTATCGCCGAACACCTGGACCACCACCAGGTCGCCGTCGATCTTGAGAACCTCGCCGTCGATCCGCCGCCCGTCCGGAGCGATGATCGTCACCACCTCGCCGATGCGCGCGGCAAAGACCCGCGCCAGGAAGAGCAGCGGGCCGCGCACGGCGGTGACGGTCCGGTAGCGGTATTCAGCGAGGCGCATCGCACACCTCCCGGGCCAGGGCCTCGCTGTAGGTCAGCCCGCTGTCGAGAGCCGCACCGATCCGGTCATGTTCGACGAGGATCGCCGCCAGCCGCTGCAACGTGGCGGCGGGGGCGGAGTAGGCATCGGCGGTGAAGCTGTTCTGGCAGAGGAACTCCAGACGCAGCCGTTCGGCGGTGCGCATCAGCAGGCGATCCCGTTCCTGCAGCCCCTCCATACCAACCACTTCGGCCACTTCGCGCAGTTCGTCCTCGCGCTGCAGCAGTTCGCGCAGGCGCCGGCGCTGCTCGCCCCAGCCGGGGTGGTCGCCGTCAAAGCAGACGGCCGCCGGGTCGGCGTGCTGGGAGTAGCTCTGCGTCCAGTTGATCGCCGGGAAGTGGCGGCGGTGGGCCAGGCGGGTGTCAAGCTGGTAGAAGGCGCCGGCCACCCGCAGGCAGGCCTGGGTCACCGGCTCGGAGAAATCCGCGCCGGGAGGGGAAACGGCCAGGATCATGCTCAGCGAACCGGTGCCGCCGGCCGCGGTCTCGACCACCCCGGCCCGCTCGATGAAGGCCGCCAGCTTTGATCCGAGGTAGGTCGGGTAGCCGTCCTCGCCGGGCATCTCTTCGAGGGCGGCGCTGATCTCGCGCAGCGCCTCGGCCCAGCGCGACAGGCTGTCGGCCAGAAACAGCACGTCGAGCCCGAGGTCGCGGTAGTATTCGGCCATGCTCACCGCGGTGAAGATCGACGATTCCCGGGCGGCCACCGGCATGTTGGAGGTGTTGGCGACGACGATGGTGCGCTCCATCAGCGGCCGGCCGCTGCGCGGGTCCTCCAGCGAGGCGAACTCGTCGAGCAGCCCGGCCATTTCGTTGCCGCGCTCGCCGCAGCCGACGTAGACCACCACGTCGACGTCGGCATACTTGGCGATGCTCTGTTCCAGCACGGTCTTGCCGGTACCGAAACCGCCGGGGATGATCGCCACCCCCCCCTTGAAGAGCGGGAAGAGCAGATCGAGGGCCCGCTGCCCGGTCACCAGCGGCCGGGCCGGCACCTGCTTCCCCCGCGACGGGCGCGGCCGGCGCACCGGCCAGGCCTGCCAGAGCGGCAGTTCGCCCCCGCCGGCCAATCGCGCCACCGGCGCGGCGAGAGGCAGCTCGCCGGCGGCCAGCCAGGCCACCTCTCCGCTCTCCCGGGCGAAGATGGGATGATCGAGATGCCCTTCCCGCACCGTGCCGAGCAGGTCGCCGGGGGCAACCGCCGCACCGGCGGCGAGACCGGGCCGGAACGTCCAGCGGCGCGCCAGGTCGAGCGGGAACGGGTCGCTGCCGCGGCGCATGAACGCACCATCCAGCCGGCGCAGCTCGGGCAACGGCCGCTGCAGGCCGTCGAACACCTGGCCGAGCAACCCGGGGCCGAGAACCACCTTGAGCGGACCGCCGCCGTCCCGTACCGGCTCCCCGACCCCCAGTCCGCGGTTCTCCTCGAACACCTGCACGATGGCCTGAGCGCCGTGCAGGCGGACCACCTCGCCGGGGAGGCGCTGAACGCCGACCAGCACCCGGTCGCCGACCTTCAATCCGGGGAGATCGATGCGCACCGTGGCGCCGCTGATGCTGATGACCTGGCCGCTCATAGCTTCACATGGTAACCGAGTGCCCGGCGCACCAGGCGCTGGAATTCGTCGCCGGCGAACCGGGTTGCCCCGGCCGGGGCCGGCAGGGTGACCAGCACCCCGCTCCAACGGGCCGTCAATTCGCCCAGGCGGAGCCGGTCGAGCCCCGCCAGCAGCCGCTCGTCGGCGGCAATCACGCCAACCCCCGGGTCAGCGGTCGCCTCGCGCAGGACCTGCCAGACCTCTTCGGGGGTCACCTCGCGCTGGCGGACTCCGGCCAGGGCAAAGCCGAGCCGGGCGTCGGCCGGGGTCAGGACCAGCACCCCCCTCACAGCAACGCCACGGCCAACAGGCCGTCCTCTTCCCCGCACGCCTGGCGGAGAGCCCGGTTGCGCGCCGCGATCCGGCAGCGCCACAGGGCGTCGACGACAACCCCGACATCCAGCGGATCGCGGCCGGCCCGCCGCAGCCTGACGGTCAGGGCGCCCAGCAGCTGCCGTTCGACGGCGCGCGGCTCCAGATCGACCGGCGCCGTTCCGCCCAGCCGACCGGCCAGCTGCCGCAGTTGCACAGCGTCCGCAGCCTCCCAGGCACGGCGCAGAATCCCGGCGTCGAGTTCGCCGCCGGCCAGCAGCGGCGGCGGGATGCGCAACTGCCAGCGCCGGTGCCGCAGCACCGCCAGCAGGTTGCGGACGTCAACCAGGAAGCGCACGGTCATCCGCACCGCCGGGGCGCGGGCCCGGTCCAGCGCCTGGCCAAGAACGCCGGCCGCCAGCTGCTGCTCGACCCAACCCGGTCCCTGCCGGAGATACCCGGCGACAAGGCCGGCGGCAAACGGACAGGTGCCGCTCAGGCGCTCTTCCAGGCGGGCCACGACCTGCCGCGGCTCCCCGGGACGATCGATCAGGCCGGCGAGATCGGCCGCCAGCCAGGGCCGGCGCAGCAACCCGGCCGGAACCGGTTCGCCGCCGAGACGGTGGCGCAGCGCCAACAGCAGCAGGTGCATGGCCTCGATCTCCAGGCACGGGCGGAGGGCTTCCCACAGCGCGCGGCCGAGCCGCGGCGCCAGCCAGTCGATAAATTCGGCCGGCGCCGGCCCGCCGCCGGCGGCGTCAGACAGCTCCAATCCGGCCCGGCGGGCGCGCAACCGCGCCAGCAGGGCTTCGGCGGGCAGATCAGTCGGAGACGGCGGGGCCAGCAGCATCCTTGTCCACCCCCTCGTGGAGTGCCGCCATCAGGGCGGTTTGCAGTTCCGGCCAGCAGCGCTCCAGGCGGCCGGCCAGGGAATTGTCCACCGTGATCCGGCCGTCGGCGGTGGCCGCGAACAGGCCGCCGCCCAACGCCTCGTCACCATGGACTTCGGCCGACGGGAACCGTTGCCGGGCGGCGCCCAGGTCGTCCGGATGAACCCCTACCCGCTGCCACTCCGCCGGCAGCAGTTCGGCGGCCAGGGCCGGCCAGAGGCGGCGGCGTTCGGCGCGGTCGAGATCGCGGAGCATGCCGACGGCCAAGCGGTGCAGCCGCGCCAGCACGGCGGCCTCGACCGCCTGCTGGCGTTGCCGGGCAAGCTGTTCGGCCCGCGCCAGCAGCGCGCGCCGCTCGGCGGCGAGCACGACGGCCTGCCGCTGCACCGCCGCCTCATGCCGGGCGGCCGCCGCCGCAGCCGCCTCGGCGCGCTGCGCAGCAACGGTCGCCTCGGCCGCCTGCCAGACCCGGTCGATCGCCGTGCGCGCCTCGCGGCACAACGCTTCGCGGAGTTCGTGTTCACCCATGCTCGACCCTCGTCTTCGCTCCGTTGCCGCAGCGACGCGGCCAGGGGCAGCGCCGCTGCCGGGCGGCCTTCACCGGCCGCCTACAGCAGGAGGATCATGGCGGCGACCACGAATCCCAGGATCACCATCGTTTCCGGGATCGCCACCAGGATGATGATGGTCCCGGTCAGTTCCGGCTTTTCCGCCAGCGTCCCGGCGCCGGCGGCGCCGATGCGCGACTGGGCCCAGGCGGTGGCGATGGCCGGCAGGCCGACCGCCAGGGCGGCCGCAAACGCGATCCAGACCTTGTCCATGACTCATTGCCTCCCTTCGTGCGGGGAGCGCGGCGCCCGGCCGAACGGTTCGAAGCGCCGCCCCCCCAGATCGAGAAACTTGCTGAAAAACTCCACGTAGTGCAGGCGCAGGGCATGCACCGTCGGCGCGAACACGCCGAGCAGGAGGTTGAAGGCGTGCAGGATGCCGGCCACGAGGATGCCGAGCAGCAGGTTGCCGACCTCCCCCCCCAGCTGGTTGGCCACCACCGCCAGCAGCGCCGAGCTGAGGCCGATCGCCATGATACGCACGTAGGAGATGATGTTGCCCAGGGTCTTGAGCAGTTCCAGCGGGGCGAGCAGGCCGCCGGCGGCGCTCAGTACCGGCAGCAGCACGGCCACGCCGACCAGCAGCGGCCCGGTCGCCAGCCACGGGGTCGGGAAGATCCGGCCGAGGCCGACCAGGGCCAGCAGCAGCACCACCAGCAGCAGCCCCAGGCGGAGCAGGGCCTCGCGGCCGCGGTGCTGCCGCCAGTCGCTCCAGACGCCGAGCAGCAGGCCGAACAGGACGTGGGCGACACCGACGCTCGTCGCGAACAGCATGGTCGGCACGATCGCTTCGGTGCGCTCCACCCACCAGGGGTGGAGGTCGAGCCAGCGACGGCCGAGGTCGCCGAACAGTTCGCCGAACAGCACCCCGAAGAACATGGCATAGACCGCCGCGACACCGAGCACCTTGCCGAGATCCCCGGCGAGGCCCCGACCGCGGCGGGCCAGCGGCGCGGCAATGGCGAAGAGCACCGCGCCATAGCCGACGTCGCCGAGCATCATCCCGAACAGGACCGGGAAGAACACGCCGATGAACGGCGTCGGGTCGAAGGAGGTGTAGCGGGGGAGCGGCAGCAGCCGGGAGAAGATTTCGAAGGGCTGGAAATAGGCGGGGTTGCGCAGCTGGACCGGAACCCGCTCGAGTTCCTCGTCGAGGATGGCCAGCTCTTCGAGCAGCACCCGGCCGGCAAAGGCCTGGTGCAGACGTTCGCGCAGCGGCGCCGCCTCGCCGGCCGCCAGCCACCCCTGCAGCACGAAGCACCGGGTGGTGGCGTATACGGCGGAGGTCGCCCCGTACAGGGTCAGCCGCTCGTCGAGCCACTCGAGGGCCCGCCGGTAGACCGGCCGCCACTCCCGCCCCAGGGCCGCCAGGGTTTCTTCGCCGGCCGCCAGGGCGGCACGGCGCTCCGCCAGCAGTGCGCGCAAAGCCGAAATCCGCTGCGCCAGGGGGAGCCCGGCCACGGCCGCCGGCAGGGGGAGCTCCGGCACCCGCTCGCTGGTCAGCGCCGCGCGCAGCGGCGCGGCCATGGCCCGCTCGCAGGCGATCAGGCCGACCAGCGTGCCGTCCTCGGCGAGGGTGCTCGACAGCTGGCAGCGGCCGCCCAGATGCTCGCGCAGCACCTCCTCGAGAACCGTGCGCTGCTGGGGGTCGCGGATGGTGACGCCGAACAGCTCCAGATTCGACTCCGGCGGCAGCTCCTCCCACAACGGGGCCAGGGCGGTCCAGAAGTTCAGCGCCCCGGCCAGTGCCGCGACTTCCTCGCGCAGCCCGCGCAGCTCTTCGGCCTGACTGCGGGCCAGCGCCAGGTGGCGGTCGACCAGCTCGTGCAGCACGTCCACGACCGGCAGCGGCTGCAGCGCCGCCTGCGGCTCGGGGACGTCGGGAAGCAGCGCGAGCAGTTCGGCCACCCGCGCGCGCAGCTCGACAAAGAACACCCGCTCGTGCATCTCTTCGGGGCCGAGCACCAGCGTCCGCGGCAGATCGGCCTCCACCGACGCCTCCCTGCCGAACAGCAGCGGATCGGGCTGGAAGGTTCCCCGCTCGCGGAGCAGGTCGAGGACCCCCATCAGGTCGTCCTTGGGCCCGACCAGTTCAACCTTGGCCATGCGGATGATCATGGTCATCCTCCGGCAGCAGCCTGTGCCAGACCTTGCGCAGGGCCACCGTCAGCTGTGCGTCCGTAAGCGCCTCCAGCTGCGCGCCACGCGCCTCTGCCGCCGCCAGCAGCCGCTCTCCGTCCTTTTCGGCCGCGGCCCGCCCGGCGGCGAGCACCGCCCGCTCCTGCTCGGCAAGCCGGCAGCGGACGCTTTCCCCTTCCCGGGCCAGCGCCGCCAGCTCCCGCGCGCACCAGGCCTCGGCGAGCGCCGTTTCGCGGCGGATTTCGCCCTGGAGCGAGCGCTCCAGTTCTATGATGGTCGCCAGCAGACGATCGCCCATAACCGCAACTCATTGGAAAGGGTTATGTCTTCCAGTATACCAGAGCCGTCCTTTTGCGCATGACACGGGGTTTTGCCTAGTGACCGGAGCGATTTTTTGTGGTATTTTCTTCCATCCGCACTTCACCGGGGAACCAAAGACGTGACCACCGATCCTCAGTTGCTCAGCACGCTGGAACGGCGCAACCGCGAACTCGAAGTCCTCATCGAGATCGGCAAGGCGCTGACCTCGACGCTCGAAATCGAGGGCGTGCTCGACCTGATCATGGACCAGTTGAGCCGCCTGCTGAAAGCGCAGGCCTGGTCGCTGCTGCTGCGCGATGCCGAAAGCGGCGAACTGGCCTTCGAGATCGCCGTCTCCCCCGCCGCCGAACGCCTCAAGGGGCTGCGCCTGGCCCGCGGCCAGGGGATCGCCGGCTGGGTCGCCGAGCACGGCAAGCCGCTGCTGATCCCCGACGTCCGCATCGACGCGCGTTTCTCCGACAAGATCGACCGGGCCTCGGCCTTCGTCACCCGCGCCGTGGTCTGCGTGCCGATCCGCAGCCGCGACTGCATCCTCGGCGTCATCGAGCTGGTCAACGGCCCCGGCGAGGGGGTCTTCACCCAGGCCGACCTGCAGATCCTTTCGACCATCGCCGACTATGCCGCCATCGCCATCGAAAACGCCCGCAACTTCAAGCGCATTTCCGAACTGGTGATTACCGACGATCTCACCGGGCTCTACAACGGCAGGCACCTGCACACGCTGATCGACGAGGAGATCGAGCGGGTCCGCCGCTTCGGCGGCAAGCTCTCGCTGATCTTCATCGACCTCGACTTCTTCAAGCAGATCAACGACAGCCGCGGCCACCTGGTCGGCAGCCGCACCCTGGCCGAGATCGGCCACCTGATCCGCGGCAACATCCGCAAGATCTGCAAGGCCGCCCGCTACGGCGGCGACGAATTCGTCATCGTCCTCCCCAATACCGGCAAGAGCGGGGCGATGACCGTGGCCACCAAGCTGCGCGAGCTGTTTCGGGAGCACGAGTTCCGCGACGAGGACGGCAGCCCTTTCAATCTCACCGCCAGCTTCGGCCTGGCCACCTACCCCGACGACGCCCGCTCCAAGGACGAACTGATCCGGCTCGCCGACCAGGCCATGTATCGGGTCAAGGAGTCGACCCGCGACGCCGTGCTCTCGGCATAAGCGCAAGGCTGCCGGCAACTTTCACGATTTTTCCTCATTTGCTGCACAATGGCCCGCTAGTCTTCTCCCCAGCGATACCCCAACGGCCAACATCCCCATGGAGAAAACAGCTCTCATGCCGCGCTTGCTTGCCTGCCTGCTGCTGACAATCGCCCTGACCGTGCCCGTCCCCGGCCGTGCCCAGGAATTGGCAGCGGCTCTGCACCAAAGGCTGCCGCAGGCAGAGGTGCTGCGCCTGACGCTAGCGCAGGCGATTCGTATCGCCCTGGAGAAGGATCCCGGCCTGAAACAGTCCGCCAATCAGGTCGCCTCCCGCAACATCGACGTGGCTCAGCGCCAAGCGGATTTCGCCCCCGACCTGACGGCCAGACTCACCGGCGCCGAGCATTTCGACAAGACCATCGACCCGCTGGACGGCAACACCGACCGGCGCGACTACGAAACCGCCAGCGGCTCGCTCGACTCCACGGTGAACCTGTTCAACGGCTTTGGCGACATCGCCGCCCTGCGCGGCGCCGAGCGGGAACTCGCCGGCGAGCAAAGCAGCTACAGCCGCGCCGCGCAAACGTTGCTGTTCGACACCGTGTCGGCGTTCCTGCAGACGCTTAGCAGTCGGGAACTGATCCGGGTGCGCAACGAAAATCTCGGAGCGAACCTCCAGCAGCAGGAGCAGGTGGAGGCGCTTTACCGGGCCGGCAACCGCCCGGTCAGCGACCTTTACCAGCAGCAAGCGGAAACCGCCAACGCCGTGCTCGACCTGCTCCTTGCCGAACGCGACTACGCCGTGGCCAGCCGCCGACTGTTGCAGGTCATCGGCATGCCGCCGTCGGGCAGGGTCGACTTGCAGGCCCCCGACCTGGCGCCGCTAGAGGCCGCCCTGGTCGCCCTCCAGCTGGGGCCGCCGGATCTCGCCGCCCTGGACCAGCGCAGCGACCTGCAGGCGGCCAAGTACCAGATCGAGGCGGCGGCCGAGCAGATCGACGAGGCCCGCGCCGGCTACTGGCCGACCCTGAACCTGTCGGCCAGCCTCGCCTCCGACTATTCGAGCCTGGAAAAAGGCACCGACTTTTCCCGGCAGTTCTTTGACCACAACCCTCAGGCCGACATCGGTTTGACCCTGGCGGTACCGATCTTCGATCGCCTGCAGACCCGTCATCAGGTGGCCCAGGCCCGCCTGCGCCAGGACAATGCCCGCCTGACCCTGCACCAGCGGCAGTTGCAGGCCGAAACCGAGCTCGGCCAGGCCATCAATGATTTCCGCACGGCGCAGCAGCTGATCGGCGTCACCAAGACCCGCCTGACCGCGGCCCGCCAGGCGCTGGCCGCCATGGAGGAACGTTATCGGGTGGGCGCCGCCACCCTGACCGAGCTTGCCCAGTTGCGCACGCAGTTCGCGGAAGCCGACTTTGAGCGGGTCAAGGCCCGCTATCAACTGATCACGCAAGAGGTAGCCATCGCCTATTACCTAGGGGACGGCCAGCGTCTACAGGCGCTCCTTGACCAGTGGGAGAACGCACAATGACCATCAGGCAATGGTGCCTTGCCGGCCTCAGGTACGGCCTGATGCTGTGCGGGCTGATCTTCTTGGGGCAGCTGGCTGCCACCGCCTTCAAAGCGTGGAGCCCCGCCGCCGACCAGCCGCAGTACCTGTTCGCCACCGTCGCCCGCGGACCGCTGGAGACCCTGGTTTCGAGCACCGGCACGCTGGCGGCCCTGGAAACTGTGGAGGTCGGCACCCAGGTCTCGGGGACGATCGCCAGCATCGCGGTCGACTACAACGACCGCGTCCGCAAGGGGCAGGTGCTGGCGGTCCTCGACCAGGCCCTGTTCACCGCCCAGGTGCGGGAGGCCGAGGCCAACGTCGACAAGGCCCGCGCCGCCCTGACCCAGGCGGAGGACGAGTTCCAGCGCAACCGGCCGCTGTTCGACAAGGGGTTTCTCTCGGCCCGGGAGTTCCTGCCGGTCAGGATCGGCGTCGACACCGCCAGGGCGGCCCTGGCCGCCGCCGAGGCCGGGCTGGCGCGGGCCCGTACCAACCTCGCCTATACGGTGATCCGCTCGCCGATCGACGGCACCGTGATCAAGCGCAGCGTCGAGGCCGGGCAGACCGTCGCCGCCAGCCTCAACACGCCGACGCTTTTCCTGATCGCCCGCGACCTCGGCCACATGCGCATCGAAGCCGATGTCGACGAAAGCGACATCGGCCGGATCCGCACCGGCCAGGCGGTCCGCTTCACCGTGCAGAGCCATCCCGCCGAGACCTTCCACGGCACGGTCAGCCAGATCCGCCTGCAGCCGCGGACCATCGCCAACGTCGTCAACTACACGGTGCTCATCGATGCCAAAAACGACAAGGGGCTGCTGCTGCCGGGGATGACCGCCACCATCGACTTCGTCGTCAGCCGCGTGACGGACGCCCTGCTCGTCCCCAACGCCGCCCTGCGCTTCCAGCCTCCCGCCGAAACCGCCGGCAAGGGGCAAGCACCGGAAGCGCCAGCCAGGCAGGACGACGACCGGAGCGGCCGGCTCTACACCCTCGCCGCCGACGGCCGCCTGCACAGCCTGCCGGTCACCAGGGGGGAAACCGACGGGGTCAAAACCGTGGTCAGCGGCCCCGACCTGCGCGACGGCCTGCAGGTGGTGAGCGGTCTCAAACCCGCGGAGAGGGCCGCCAGGGGGAACTTCTTCTCGTTCCTGCGGCCGCCGCGCGGTGCCGGCGGCCCGCGCTGACCGGCCAGCACGACGCCATGGACCCCATCGTCCTGCGCGACCTCAGCCGGACCTTCGCCATGGGCGACACGGCCGTCCACGCCCTGCGCGGCGTCTCCCTCACCGTCGCCCGCGGCGAGTTCGTGGCGATCATGGGGACCTCGGGGTCGGGGAAGTCGACGCTGATGAACCTGCTCGGCTGCCTCGACCAGCCGACCGCCGGCGACTACGTCCTCGACGGCGTGCACGTCAGCCGCCTCGACCGCCGCCAGCTCGCCGACATCCGCAACCAGAAGATCGGCTTCGTCTTCCAGGGGTTCAACCTGCTGCCGCGCACCTCGGCCCTCGAAAACGTGGAACTCCCCCTGCTCTACGATCGCACCGGCCGGATTGCCGACCCGCGCCGCCAGGCGCTGGCCGCTCTCGACCGGGTCGGCCTCGGCGACCGGATCCACCATGAGCCGGCGCGGCTCTCCGGCGGCCAGCAGCAGCGGGTGGCGATCGCCCGGGCCCTGATCAACCAGCCGGCCATCCTCCTGGCCGACGAACCGACCGGCAACCTCGACACCCACACCAGCGTCGAGGTCATGGCGGTCTTCCAGGAGCTCAACCGGCAGGGGATGACGATCCTGCTGGTCACCCACGAACCGGACATCGCCTGCTATGCCAGGCGCATCATCGAGCTGCGCGACGGCCGGATCGTCCGCGACGAACCGGTGGCCGGGCCGCGCCTGGCCGACAGCGACCTGGCGGCATGGCCGGTAAGCGGAGGCGGCCGGCCGTGAAGTGGCGCAGCCTGATCCTCGCCGCGCTGCGCAGCATCGCCCGCAACAAGCTGCGCAGCCTGCTGACCATGCTCGGCGTCATCATCGGCGTCGGCGCGGTCATCGCCCTGATGGCCCTCGGGCGCGGCTCGCAGGCCGACATCCAGGCCCAGATCGCCGGGCTCGGCACCAACCTGCTGATCATCCACCCGACCAGCAGCCAGACCGCCGGGGTGCGGGCCGGCAGCGGCACCCTCAACACCCTCGAGATAGGCGACGTCGTCATTCTCGAGGAGAACGCCACCCTGCTGCAGGACGTCTCCCCGGTGATCCGCGTGCAGGAGCAGGTCATCGCCGGCAGCAGCAACTGGAACACCCAGGTCAACGGCGTCAGCGTCAGCTACCGGCAGATCCGCAACCACCTCATGGAGAGCGGCGAGTTCTTCAGCGAACGCGACGTCAAGACCCGCAACAAGGTGGCGGTGCTCGGCCGGACCGTGGCCAACGAACTCTTCCCCGGCCAGGATCCGGTCGGCGTGCAGATCCGCATCCGCAACGTGCCGTTCACCGTGATCGGCGTCCTGCAGAGCAAGGGGCAGAGCTCGATGGGACAGGACCAGGACGACATCATCCTCGCCCCGTGGAGCACCGTCCTCTACCGGCTCAGCGACGGCAAAACCGTGCGCACCATCATGGCCAGCGCTGTCAGCGAGGAGCAGATGGACGAGGCCAAGGCCGAAATCCGCACCCTGCTGCGCGAAGCCCACCGGATCCCGGCGGGCGGCGACGACGGCTTCGACATCCGCGACCAGTCGGAGATCAACGAGATGCTGACCCGCATCACCGGCACCCTGACCATGCTGCTCAGCGCCATCGCCGGGGTCTCGCTGCTGGTCGGCGGCATCGGCATCATGAACATCATGCTGGTGTCGGTGACCGAGCGCACCCGGGAGATCGGCATCCGCATGGCGGTCGGCGCCCGCCCCGGCGACATCCTCCTGCAGTTCCTCATCGAAGCGATGATTCTCAGCCTGATCGGCGGCATCATCGGCATCCTCGCCGGGGTCGGCGGCGCGCAGCTGCTCGGCGCGCTCATGGGGACGGCGGTGATGGTCAGCCCGCTGGTCATCTGCGGCTCGGTGGCCTTCACCGCGGCGGTGGGGATCTTCTTCGGCTTCTACCCGGCCCGCAAAGCCTCGCGGCTCAACCCCATCGACGCCCTGCGCTACGAGTAGCACCCCGCTCAAAAAGCAAGGCCCGCGGCAAGCCGCGGGCCTTCGTCGTCGCACTCCCCCGCCGGCGTCAGCTGCCGCCGGCCAGGTAGCTCTGCATCGAGGGGAACGTCAGGGTGAACAGCGTCCCGGTATCGGCACTGCTGGTGAAGCCGACCGTGCCGCCGAGGTAGTTTTCCATCAACAGGCGCATGCTGTAGGCCCCCAGGCCGCGCCCCTCCCCCTTGGTCGAAAACGACCGCTGGAACACCTGGTGGCGGGCGGGTTCGGCCATGGCCCCGGCGTTCCACACCGTTACGGCGACTGCTGCCGGCGCGTCCGCCACGCCGAGGCGGACGCTCGCCCCGGCACCGGACGCTTCCACGGCGTTCTTGACCGCGTTGAGCAGGACCCGCCGCGCCACCAGCGGATCGGTCGCCAGGTAGACCGGTGCCGGCGGCAGTTCGGCGGCGATCGTCACCCCGCGGCGGGCGCTCCACTCCCTGATCCCGGCCAGCGTATCGTCAACCAGGTCCCGCACCGGGACGCACTGGATGTTGCGCTGCAGCTCGCCCCGTTCGGCCTCGATCAGCAGCCGCTGGGCGCGGATCTCGTCGGTCAGCAGCTGCACCAGCCGCTCCAGCTCCGCCGCCGACACCTGCGCCGGATCGTGCTTCAGCCGTTCGGCGAGCAGCTGCAGGCCGCCGACGGTGTTGAGCAGATCGTGAAGGAAGATGCTTTCCAGGTGCTCGCGGCGCTTCCGGGCGCCGATGTCCTCGAAAAAGACCATGGCCAGATCGTGGCCGTTCAGCGACAGCGGCGCCGCCGTCACCCGCAGGTCGAAGGCCGCCAGCCGCCCCTCCACCCGGGTCGTGACCCGCGCCTCGCGCACGACGCTCCGGCGCTGGTCCAGGCAGTCGAGGATCGTCTGCAGCGCCTGGCAATGGCGGCAGCCGTCCATGCCACCGCAGCCATCGGCGTGCGCCCGGCTGTTGACGCACAGGAGCAGTTCGCCGGGACGGCTCCCCAGGGCCGTCTCGATCCCGGCCAGCCCCACGGTGTCGAGCAGCGCCCGGTTGGCGAAAATCACCTCGCGCGCCCCGGTCAGGATCAGGGCCATGTAGGGGAGCCGGTTGAGGACCTCGACCAAGTCGTGCCGTGCGGCAATCCGCTGCGCCAGGTCGCCGCACACCGCCGTCTCCTGCCGAAAAGCCGGAAGCGGAAACATGGGCTACTTCTGCTTGGCGATGATCTTGTCCTGGATCTTGTCGTAGGTCGCCGCCGGGACGATGTTCTTGGTCTTGAGCTGATCCTTCTTGGCGTAGGGCCGGCCGGCGATGATCTTCTTGGCATAGGCGTCGCCGATGCCGGGGAGGGTCTTGAGCTGGACCTCGGTGGCGCTGTTGATGTCGATCAGTTCCGCCTTGGCCGCCGCCGCGGCGGCCGGCGCCGGCTTGGCGGCCGCCGGCTTGTCAGCGGCCAGGGCCGGACCGGCAAGGGTAAAGACCAGCAGGGACGCCATCAGCAGCTTGAACAGGTTACGCATGGGTGCCTCCTTGGGGGGATGGAAATGCCGGTACGGCTTTCAGTAAATGACAATGTAGCCGTGCCGGGTCGCAATCCGGGAAATCTCCAGGACGTCCTGGATCTGGTAGCTGGTGCCGTCGAGCACGAAGGTGTAGCCGCCGTCGGGATTTTCCACGGCCATGTCGATCAGGTATTCGAAGCTGGCGGTCTTGATGGTGTCCATGTCGCAATCTCCTCAGGGCGGCGCGCGCCGGCGGCGCCAAGCATATCATGAGATCCCGCTCAAAAAAAATACCCCACAGCAGGAGGTAGGCTGTGGGGCTAAGTTAGGAGGCTGTGCGTGAAGAAGCTTGTGTTCTTCGTTGTCTACGGTTCCTACTTTATCGTTTTCGGCGAGGGAAACATACGTGGATGCCCGTATTTTTTTGCAAGACAAACCGCGGACGGCCACTGTGCAAAAGCACACTCCGGGCGCGGCGACGGCTTTACACGCCGGCGGCAACCGGCTACTATCAGCCATCCGCCTGATATCACTGCGGATTAACCCGGCCAGCGGGAGGGGAGCATGCATACCGTCGATCGCTACCTGCTGAAAAACGCCCTGTACATCGTCCTGCTGGCCAACATCATCGCCCTGCTGCCGCTCGGCCGCCACCCCTTCGTCTGGCTCAACGCAGCCGCTCTGGGCCTCTGCCTGCTCCTGCTCTGGCTGATCAGGCTGACGATCCGGCGCTACGCCGACACCTTCGGCAGAAGCGCCGGCGAGGTCAAGGACCTGCTCGGCCGCTACATCGAGGATGACCGGCGCGGCCGGGGGAGCTTCTACGATTACCTCAGGGAGCCTCCGGCCGTCCCGCCGAACCCCGCCGGGCGCCATGACGACAGCACCTGAGGGGGCCGTCTTGAACGGCGGGCGCGGGAAACCGAAAAGGCGTGCGATCTGCACGCCTTTGTTTTGTCCGGTGCCGGCGCCGCCTTCAGCGCTTGCGCAGCACGTAGGTCCGCCACATCTGGTAACCGGGGAGGAAATCGAGGCGACCGAGGATGTCGAAGCCGGCCTGCGCGAATTCCCCCTCGATCTGCTCCCGGGCGATCACGAACCGGTTCTGCGGATCGGCTTCGCCCCGGGCCTGCCGGCGGGCCTCGAGCCGGCGGCGCCGCCAGGCCTTGTAGTTGCCGTCGACCCAGAGCGAGACGATGACGGTTTCGCGGGTGACCCGGTGGAACTCCCGCAACAGCCGGCGGCGCGCCGCCGCGCCGCCGACGTGGTGCAGCAGGCGCATGCAGAAAACGCAGGCAACCGCCTCATCGGCAAGGTCGACGGCAAATGCCGAGGTCTGCAGGGTGCGGATCCGGCCGGAGAATTCGGGATAGGCGGCGCGGGCCACCGCCAGCATGTCGGCGGAATAGTCGGCACCGATGACGGTGCGCTTCCCCTCCTCCATCAGCAGCGGCCAGAACCGGCCGGCCCCGCAGGGGAGATCGAGAACCGACCCCGGACTCCCCGCCAGGCGCAGGGCGCGGCGCGCCACCTGGACTTCCCGCCAGGTCGACAGGCGCCGTCCCCACCCCTGCCGGTGTTTCCGGAAATAGCTTTCGGCGTGGGCCCGATCGTATTTGTCGGAAAACGCGAGGTGAACCTTGTCGTCGGGATGGTCGGTCATCGTCTGCCTTTCCAGCTCAAGCCTCTGAGCATCATATAGCACGGAAAACCGACGGACAGACCGTGAAAGCATGTATTTCTTCGGCAGGAAACCCGCAAAGGCCGCCTGCGCAATTGCACAGGGCGCCACGCAGGCGCCCGGCTTCAGCCGGAGCCGGGCAGGGATAGGCGGCGGGCGGGAGCGCTTTCAGGGAAGAACCACGGCAAGCGCCTCCGCCTGGCAGGACACGACGACGGGGAGCGTCCCCCAGGCATCGCCGTCGACCTGGACCGGCACCCCCGCCCCCGCCAGCTCGACCCGCTCGACCCGGCAGAATTCGACGGCCGGGGGGAGCAACGGCCGGTGCAGGGCCAGGCGCAGCGCATAGCCGAGCATGGCCAGTCGCCCGCCGCGCTTGAACAGGCACACTTCCAGAAAGGGCGACTCCAGCGAAGCGGCGGGCGTGACCACATAGGTGCCGCCGTAGCAGCGGGCATTGCTGACCACGACGCCGTAGCCGCTCCGGCGCGAGCCGTCCGCCAGCGTCGCGGCGATGGCCGGCGGCGGCCCGGCAAGGAGCACCTCCAGGGCCGCCACCCCGTAGGCCAGCCGGCCGATCCGGCGCTTGACCGCCGGCCGCAGCCGGGCCACGGCGGCGGCATCCCAGCCGGCGCTGGCCATCAGCAGGAAACATTCGTCGCCGATGCGCCCCAGGCTGATCCGCCGCGGCCGCCCCTCGACGGCGAGCCGGCAGGCCGGTTCCAGCTCCAGGGGGATGCCGGTTTCCAGGGCAAAGACGTTGACCGTCCCCAGCGGCAGGAAGGCCACCGGCACGGGGGCTCCGCACAGGCCGTTGGCGACCTCGTTCAGGGTGCCGTCGCCGCCCGCCGCCACCACCCGATCGAACCCGCCGTCGCGGGCCTGCGCGGCAAGGCGGCGGGCGTCGCCGCGCGCCTGCGTCAGACAGACCTCGACCTCGGCGCCCCCTGCGCGCAGCAGGGCGGCCGCCCGGGCGATGCGCGGGCGGGCGTCGCCGCCGCTGACCGGGTTGGCGATCAGGCGCAGCTTCAAAGCGAGGCCTTCTGCCGAGGCTCTGGCTGCTCCTTGGCAGTGGCCGCCACGTCCCGGCGCTTCGCCGTGAAGCGTGCGCATTCGGCGGTGACCTCGTCCAGCTGCGGGCGCTTGTCGATCAGCAGCTGCTTCTGCTGCACCAGGGGGAGCAGGCCGTCCCGGCTGTCGCTGTAGATGTAGCGGAAGTATTGCGCCGTGGTGAACGGGAACGACAGCTTGTGCCGGTCGTCGATGATCCCCAGGTAATCGTAGCTGCCGATGACCCGGTAGGGGCGGGGCGCCGCGAACAGCCCGTCTTCCGAGCAGTAGTCTGCGCTCGGCGAGGTGACGCCGAGCAGGGGGAGGATCGTCGCCGGGATCTGGTTGTGCGACGTCGGATGCTCGATCTGCCGCGGCGCTTCCCCCGGGATCCACAGCACCAGGGGGACCCGGACCTGGGTCTCGGGGAAGACCTCGTTGTGTCCATGCCCCCAGTGGCCGCTCTCCATGAACTCCTCGCCGTGGTCGCCGGTAAACAGGACGATGGTGTCGTCGAGCAGGCGCTCCTTCTCGAGGAGGTCGAGCAGGCGGCCGACTTCGGCGTCGACATGATGCGCGGCGTTGATGTAGCGGTTGTGGAGCCGCTCGATGTTGCCGGTGAAGTTGTTCAGCTGCAGGTAGTTGACCTGCTCGAGGTAGTCCCGGCGAATGACGGCCGACTCGGGAAAGTTGTAGGGGGCATGGGTCGACTCGAAGAACATGAAGGTGAAGAACGGCCGCCGCGGATCGCGCGACTGGATGAACCGGCCGATGTCGGTGATGTTCTGGACATCCCGCTGCCACGACGGGCCGCTCTTGAGTTCCTGGAGGTTGGCCGGAGGAATCCCGGCAAAGACCGTGTCCACCAGCTCCGGATAGGTGAAGCTCTGGCTGGTATGGGCGGCGATCTGGTAGTTGTTGCCGGTGATCTGCCGCATCAGCTGGGGGGCGATCTTCTGCTCCTGGAAGCCGTACCAGTACGGGGCGTACAGCCCGTAGAACATCGAGAACATCCCCATCCGCGTGCGGTTGCCGCCGCTGTAATGGCGCTTGAAGGTCACCGCGCGCTGCGAAAACCTCCACAGGTTGGGGGTGATCTCCGGGGAGAACAGATCCCAGCGGAACGACTCGGCGGTCAGCCAGACGATGTTGGGATACTTTTCCAGCGGCCGGGTCTGCAGCGGCCGCAGGGGATACCTGATCTCCCCCTTGGCGATGCGGACATGCTCCTGTACGGCCGGGCGCGGCACGCCAAGCTTCAGGAACAGCCGTTCCGCCGTGGTGTCGAGGTGCAAAGGGATGAGGCTGGCGGCCTTGAGGTACGGTTCGTTGTTGGTAAAGCGCACGTAGGCGTAGCCCAGTTCGTGCACGGCCAGCGACAGGAGCAGCAGCAGAACGCTGCCGAACAGGTAGCGCGGGGCGGGGAGGAACCGGAGCCCTGCCCCCCGCCGGGTCAGCAGCAGCCGCAGCAGCAGGGCGTTGGCGGCCAGCACCAGCAGCACGACGATCGCCACCCAGAGCTGGGTTTCGACGGTGCTGCCGAGGGAATCGATCCCGCCGGGGGTGGTGACGAGATTCCACACGAAGGCGTTGAAGTGGAAGCCGTACAGCCGGAAAAGATAGCGGTCGGCCGCCAGGAACAGCAGGGTCGCCGTTCCCGACAGGCAGGCCGCCGCACAGACGATCCGGACCTTCCAGGCTGCAGACTCGCCCCGGAGCAGCAGCGCGCCGCCCAGCAGGGCGGTAAGGGCCAGCGCCGGCAGCAGGTAGAGGAGCGGATAGGAGATCAGCGCCAGCAGGGCGAAGGGGAAGGTGGCGGGCGCCACCGCCTCCGCTCCGCCCATGAAGCTGGCGACGATCGCCAGCAGCAGCAGGTACACGATGAGAAAATAGGCGGCCAGGCTGCGGGTCATGGTTCTCCTGTCGTCACCGGCTGAGGCAAGGGGTGGTCATAGCTGGTCAATTTTATTTCTTATCATGGATCAAACATGCCAGGCACCGTGCAAACATGCAGATTTCGGCGGTTATAACGCAGGACTCCCTGTGCTATGCCACAGTCACGCGGCGCGACGGCCATGCGACAGGAAAACCGGCCATCGCGCCTTGCATGCCCACTGAACCGTGAGACAATTAGATTTCAAGGCGTTAGCATCGGGACCGCTTTGAATTTCCCTTGGCGGCCGGCAGCGCCAAAGAGGAGGGGAGCAAATGCCTCCGGAAACCTCGAAAATCGACGGCGCCGTACGGCTAGCACAGCTGGAAAGGATTCTCAGCACAGCAACAGACGGCATTGTCGCCATTGACAAGCAAGGCCGTTATTTTTATGCCAATGAAGCGGCCGAAAGAATCCTCGGCATTCCCAAGGCGGAAATTCTCCGGAGAACCTTCGATCAGGTGCCATGGAAAATAACCAGTCTCAAGGGCAATCCCCTGCCGCTGGAGGAAACCGCTTTCCAGAAGGTCCTGCAGGCACAAAGCGGCGTCTATGGAATCAAACTGGCCATTGAGCGCGAAGACGGCCAAAGGGTCATCACGCTTACCAATGCGGCCCCGCTCTATGACGCTGCCGGAACTTTCGACGGAATGGTCGCGGTGTTCACTGACATCTCGGAGCAACATGAAATACAGGAACGCATCAATGCCTTCCATCATACCTTGGCTCACGATCTGCGGGGCCCGCTGACGGTTATCATAGGACATGCGGAAATCCTCAAAGAGGTACTCGGAACCGGCCGGGCGGATTCCGGCTCTTTGCAGAATCTCAGCGAGATCTTGAATGGCGCGGAGAAGATGAACAAGATGATTGAGGATCTGGTCGACAGCGCCCGACTGGAAGGCGGGCAATTCACCCTGGCAAAAACAGCCGTCGATCTGAAGCGCTTTTTGCTCACACTCTTGCATTGCGCAGAGGGAGCTATCCCCGCCGATCGACTCGCAGTAGAAATCCCGGAGGATCTGCCTTGGGTCGCTGCTGACCCCGATCGCCTCGAACGAATATTTCAAAATCTCCTGAGCAATGCTTTGAAATTTTCCCCGGCTGGCAGCAAAGTCATCGTCCAGGCTCGAAGGGCCGACGATGAAATCATCGTGTCCGTCACTGACAAGGGCAAGGGGATTGCGCCTGAAGATTGTTCCCACCTGTTCCGGCGATACTTTCAGGTCAAGGGAGAGCAGTCAGCCAAGGGGGCCGGGCTCGGTCTCTATATCTCCAGGCTGCTGGTCGAGGCTCACGGCGGGCACATCTGGGTGGTAAGCAAGGTTGGCGAAGGGAGCACCTTTCATTTCACGCTGCCTGTAACAAACGACATCCCCGGTTAAAATCCCCCAAAATGGATCAGGATTTGTGGCGGTTGGCCTCCCGAAAACTTACCAACCGGCGCCGATCCTCATCCCACAGCTTGAGCCCCACGGTCTTCAGACTCTCCCACACGCCCAGCGGTCTGACGTCACGCAACTCGGGTATTGCCGCATGGCATTGCTGTAAACGGTAATTGGGAATGCCCGGGCGGGCATGATGGACGTGGTGAAAACCGATATTTCCCGTGACCCAGTGCAGCCACCCCGGCAGATTATAGTAGGAAGCCCCCTCCAGAGGAACGCGCCAGGGATCCCACTGGTCGTGCCTGGCCCAGTAAACCCCCTGAAACTGATGCTGGACGTAGAAGAGCCAGACTCCGGCAGTTGTCGCGAAGAGCAGGATCGGACCCTGCACCAGCAGCAGAGTCCGCCAGCCGAGGGTTATGCCGGCGACGGCAACGATAGCCGCCAGTGCCAGGTCAACGATAATGATGCTGTAGACTTCCGGTTTTTTCGCCACCTTCGATGGAAAGCGATTTTGGATCAGGAAGTAGAAGATGGGGCCGACCCCGAAGAGGATCAGCGGGTGGCGGTACAATCGGTAGGCGAGCCGGCGTAGCGGGGGGGCCGCCCGATACTCCGCCACGGTCAGCAGCGAGACATCGCCGACCCCACGCCTGTCGAGGTCGCCGACGGCAACATGATGCGCTGCGTGGCGACGGCGCCAATCCTCAAAGGAGGTAAAGGTCAGAAGGCCACAGAGATAGCCAACCGTCCGGTTCCAGCGCGGCGAGGGGAGAAATGAGCCATGGGTGCAGTCGTGAAAAAAGATGAAGATCCGCACGAACAGGGCGGCGGCCATCGTGGCAAGGACCAGGGTGACCAGGTAAGGGTAGCCATGACGGACGGTATAGACCATCAGGGCGAAGATAACACCATAGGGGACCACGGTATTGGCTAGCTGCCAGAGAGCCTTGCGCCAATCGGCGCGCCCGTAGGGGGCGGTAGCTAAGTACCAAGCCGGCTTTTCACCCCTGGCAACAATGACCACCGGATTGAAAGGCATTGGCCCTCACCAGATTCCGATGTGTGCCTCTGGTATGTTCTTATAGCAAAAAAAATCCCCGAACCAAGTCGGGCAAAACCCCCTGTGGTGCTCCGGAAGCAAAAAAATAAATGGCGCCCGAAGCCGGACGATAGTGGGCGTTGGGAGGAGGGGCTTGAATCTAGTCTGACCGGTGCGACAGGCGCCTTTCTCACTGATCGGGAAATTTGAGAATTGGTCTCTTCGGTTGCTGTGCTTGCTGACGATAACCGCGAAATAACTTCCAAGTCGCAACACTCAACCGGTGAACCACAGAGTCATACACAAGAGCATTCGGGGTCATCGCACGGGTGAACCTCAATGCTGATGTGCGCGAGGCCGGGCAAGTCTTTCAACCTCGCCTGATACTCCACAGCCTTGCGCTCGGCGCCGGTGACCACAGACACAACCAGCGCCACATCCTTCGAGCCGACCCGCCAGAGGTGCAGGTCGGCGACCCTGCTGTCGTTGTCGGCCTCGATCAGTGCCCGGGCCTTGCTCTTGATGACATCATCCACCCCACCGTCCAGCAGAATCAGCCCCGTGGCCTTGATCAGCAGATAAGCCCAGCGACTGATCAATACCCCGCCGACAATCCCCATGACCGGATCGAGGAAGCTCCACCCCAAATAACGTCCGGCCAGCAGGGCTGCCAAGGCGAAGACCGAAGTGAGCGTGTCGGCGATCACATGCAGGTATGCCGCCCGGTAGTTGTGGTCGTGGTGGGGAGCCTCGTGGGGATGTTCATGCTCATGAGTGTGCCCATGTGCATGGTCGTCATGGTGATGCTCGCGACCGTGACTATGATGATGCCCGCCCTGGTGGAGGATCATGACGCTGGCGAAGTTGACGAGCAACCCGCCAAGGGTGACCCAGATCGCCTCGGTGAAGGCGATCTGCACCGGGCTGACCAGCCGGAGCACCGATTCGATCATCATCCAGACGGCGGCCATCATCAGGAAGACGGCGCTGGTGTAGCCGGCGAGCACCCCGAACTTCCCCGTCCCGAAGCTGAATGCCTCCGAATGCATGTGCTTTCTGGCCAGGAGATAGGCCGCGTAGCTGATGCCGAGGGCAAAGGCGTGGGTCCCCATGTGCCACCCGTCGGCCAGCAGGGCCATCGAACCGGTCCAGTGGCCGGCGATGATCTCAACAGCCATGGTCGTGCCGGTAAGCAGGACGACCTGTAACGTGCGCCGCTCGTTGGCCGCGTTGATATCGCTCGACTCATGGCTGTGCGCGAATCTCTCGACGGTTTTGGCATGCCTGTTCATGGTGTCATGACTCTCATGGAAACTCATCGAATCTTCTGCAAATGCTCGATCAGCTCATCAATCAACTTGTCGTCGCGATCCATGGCCGCCTTGGCAATGCAGCCGCGCAGGTGGTCGCCGACGATCTGCACCCAGACACCGCGCAGGGCACCCGAGACGGAGGTGATCTGCTGGAGGACCTCCATGCAGTCACGGTCCTGCTCGACCATGCCGCACAGACCGCGGACCTGCCCTTCGATCCGCCGCAGCCGACTGACCAGCCGTTCCTTGTCCTGATCCGTTCCGCACAGGCTCATGCTTGACCCTCCTTGCCACTTAGTGTATAGGGGTATACCCTATATCGAGGTGCGGTCGAGTGTCAACCCGACATATTCGAAAACTGAAATGTCCTGGAATGTAACCTTGACACCATCAGGCGTCTTGATTAAAGTCACGTCGTTTACCTGAAACGGAGTCCTCTGAATTGCGCCGGACCTTTTTCCCCAAGTCCTTGACGAGCGTTCTCGTTCTGCTGACGTTCCTCTTCTCGACCAACGCCCTGTTGTTTGGCGGGCATGCAGCAGAGGAGGTGCGTGAATTGACCCCGTGGGCCGCGACCATGCCGGCCGACGAAGAGTGCCAGCATGCGCACCCCGGCGGCGACCTCGGAGAGACGCATGACGAAAGCCACTGCTGCGACGCACAGCACAGCCATGATTTGAATGATGCCCCTCTGTTTGCGATACAGTCCCCGTTGAGTTTCACCGCGCCGTATGGCGCGGCACCGACCACCTACCCCGCCGAAGTTTTCTACGACCGCTTCATCCCTCCGCAAAACCGCATCTGATCCCGACCAAGATCGGCTCATCCTTCGGCAACCGCCGCGGATGATGCCAACCCCTTCCCGGAGTGATACCCCGGGAAACAGTTCCGCTTTCCGGCAACTGGCGCAAGCGCCGGAGCGTCAGGCTCTGGCCGCTACCTATGCATGTGCGTGCCAATGTCCGAAAGCCGCAATCTTGAGGAGACGATGTGCATGAAACCGACGACCCTTGGGATCGTTGCCTGTCTATTAGTGTCTTTTTTCCCCCTGGCGGCGCTGGCCGCGCCGACCGGGGATACTCTCACCCTCTCTCGCCTTGTCACGGATGCGCTCCGGAGCAACGGCGAATTGCTGGCCCTGCGCGATGAACTGGGAATTGCCGAGGCCGAGGCCGTCCGCGCCGGGCTGCACCCCGATCCGGTCCTAGAATTAGGTCTGGACACGGGCGATCTGACCGGCAGCAGCGGCGAAGACCGTTATTCCGTCGGACTCTCCCGCGAGTTTCTGACCTTCGGTAAGCGACGCCTGCGCGGCGCCGTGGCGGATAAGGGATTTGCCGCTGTGCGCGAACAGGTCAGAAACGCTGAACGACTGCTGGTGCTGGATGTCAAGGCGCGCTTCCACGGGCTGATCCTCGCCCGGGAGCGGTTGGCGTTGGCCCGCAAAGCGATGGCGCTCGACCATGAGCTGGTCAGTATCGCCGAAGAGCGCTTTCAGGCCGGCGACATTGCCGAAATCGAGGTCAGTATGGCCCGCGTGGAGGAGAACCGGGCACAGGAGCGTGTTATAGCGGCTGAAACGGAAGTTGCTTCTCTGCGGGCCGGACTGGCGCAAACCGTTGGGCTCCCTGCCGAGGCACTCCTGGAGATTACGGACGGCATGCCCGGCGGCGGGTCGGCCATCGATACTGCTGCCCTGGAGGAACAGGCGCTGCGCCTGCGCCCCGACCTCAAGGCCCTGATGTTGGCGAAAGAAGGGAGCAGCGCGGCGGTCGAACTGGCCAGAGCAGAACGATGGCCCAATGTGATCGCGGGGATCGTCTATTCCCACGAGCGGTCCACCGAGGGGGAAGGTGCCCAGGAGGAGCGGACGACCGATGAACTGCTCGGTCTTCGCCTGTCGGTGTCGCTCCCCGCTCCGTCGCGCCGGGAAGCCCTGCTGCGTGAAGCCATGGCCCGCCAGAGCGCCGGCGAACGGCGCGTGACTTCACTGCGCGCCGCCGTCGTTCGCGAGGTCGAAACGGCCACGTCCAGGCTCGCTGCCGCCGAGAACGCCCTGCGCCTCTACCGGGCCGACATCCTCCCGCGCCTGGAGGAAAACCTGGCGACCGTCCGCGAAGCGTACCGCCTGGGCGAGACCGGCATCTTGAACGTCATCGAGGAACAGCACCGCCATTACCAAGTCAACAGTGACTATCTCGCCGCCCTGCATGGCCGCAACCTCGCGGTCGCGCAACTGGAAGCCGCCGCCGGGATCGAACTCGCGCACAAGGAAGGAGACAACCGATGAAGATCTATAAACCTGCCCTGCAAGGGCTGGGACTGTTGCTGGTTCTGCTGCTCATGCTTTCCGGCTGCAATTTTTGGGAGCATGGCCATGAGGCTGCAAGCGAGGACGCCGCCGAATCGGTGGCAGTGACTGCATACTCCGCCAGAAGTGAGTTGTTCATGGAATACGACGTCCCGGTGGCGGGCGAAAAGGCAGGCTTTCTCGTGCACCTGACCCGGCTCGGCGATTTCAAGCCGGTTACGGTCGGGAGTCTCAAGCTGGTCTTTATCCCGGCCTCCGGCGTACCGGTGACCTTCGCTGTCGATACGCCGGCTCGGCCGGGTATTTACAAGACCGATGTCACCCTGAACAGCCCAGGAGCCTACACATTAAAATTGATCACCGACGGCGAGGGGTTTGCCGACGAAATCACGGTTCCCGATGTGAAGGTCCTGGCCAAGGGGGAACAGCCCACAGGGCACGCGGACGGCGGCGGCGCGATTTCCTACCTGAAGGAACAACAGTGGGTCGTCGATTTCATGGTCGAGCAGCCGGCAAAAAAGGATCTGGGCAGCTTTGTCACCGCCATGGGTGAACTGGTGCCGGTGGCGAGCGCCGAGGCGACCGTTTCGGCGCCGCTGGCCGGGACCGTCTCTACTGCGGCGCTGCCGTTCATCGGCAAGAAGGTGGCCAGGGGCGAAGTTGTTGCCCTGATCGACCCGCCAGTCTGGTCGTCGGGCGGGATGGGGCAGATGAACGCGGCCTATGTCGAAGCGAAGGGCCGGGTATCGCTCGCCGAAAAGGAATATGAGCGAGCCAAAAAGCTCCACGAAGCCAAAATTGCTCCATTGAAACGGGTGGAGGAGGCCGAACTGGCGCTGGTCAGCGCGCGCGCCGCGTTCGAGCCGCTGGACAGGGCCATGGGGAGCGTCAACGGCGAAAAAGGAAGCCGGATCGCGGTGCGCGCGCCGATCGGCGGAACAGTGGCGGAGGTTCTTACCGGTGCCGGCAAAGGGGTGGAGGCCGGCCAACCAATCCTGCGGATCGTCGACACCGGCACCCTCTGGCTCAAGGCCAATATCCCGGCAACCGGAATCGGCATCGTCGAACAGGGACTGGCCGTTACCTTCACGGTCCCCGGTTTGACCGAGACGTTCGAAACCGCGCGGCTCGTGTCGGCCGGTGACATGCTCGATCCCCAGACCAGGACCCTGCCGGTTCTCCTTGAAGTCCCCAACCCCTCGGGTCGTCTCAAGGCGGGCCTGTTTGCCACCGCGGCTCTGCGTACCGGCACGGTCGCCAGCGCGCTGGCCGTACCCAAGGAGGCGCTCATCGAGGACGAGGGGCGCTGGTTCGTCTTCGTCCAAGCCTCCGGCGAGGCCTTCGACCGGCGTGAGGTGAAGACCGGGGTCGAGGACGGTGGCTACGTCCAGATCACCGCCGGCCTCCATGGCGACGAGCGGATCGTCACCAGGGGCGCCTACTACGTCAAGCAGGCCGAGTCTGCCGCCAAGGGCGGTAACGATCACGGTCATGGCCATTAAGGAGGCCCTTCCATGCTCGATAAAATAATTCGGCTGGCTCTGGAGAGCCGGCTGATTGTCGTGGTGGCGTCACTGCTGGTCTTGTTGATCGGCGCCTACGTCACCATCCGAATGCCGGTGGATGTCCTGCCGGACCTGACCGCGCCGACGGTTACCATCATTACCGAGGCCCACGGCATGGCCACGGAAGAGGTGGAGACTGTCGTTACCTATCCCATCGAAACTGCCGTGACCGGGTCCAGCGGCGTGCGCCGGGTCCGTTCCTACACGGTGGCGGGCTTGTCCACGGTCTGGGTCGAATTTGACTGGGGAACCGATATCTACCGGGCTCGTCAGGTGGTCAACGAAAAGCTGCAAACCCTGGCCGGGGTCCTCCCCGTCGATGCGGTACCACAACTTGCCCCGATCTCCTCGATCATGGGGGAAATCATGCACGTGGCCCTGGTCAGCGACCGGCACGACACCATGGCGCTGAAGGAAACCGCCGACTTCGTGGTGCGTAAGCGGCTCCTGGCGGTAACGGGGGTCGCCCAGGTCTCCAACATCGGCGGCGATACCCGCCAGTACCAGGTGGAGCTCGACCCACACCGGCTGCAAGCCTTCGGCGTCACGGTGGGCGACGTAGTCGCGGCCCTCAAGGAGTCCAACGAGAACTTCGCGGCCGGGGTCATGAAACGGACCGGTCAGGAGTACATGATCCGCGGCGTCGGCAGAATCCGCACTACTGCCGACCTGGAACTGGTCGCGGTTGCCGCCCGCAACGGCGTGCCGGTCCTGGTTCGGGACGTGGCGCGAGTGGCCGTCGGACCGGCCTTCCGTTACGGCGATGCGTCGGCCAATGGCCAACCCGGCGTAATCATCTCGATTCAGAAGCACCCGTCGGCGAATACCCTGGAGTTGACGAAAAGGCTGGATATCAAGCTTGCCGAACTGCAAAAGAGCCTGCCGGATGGCATGACGCTGGAAACTGACATCTTCCGGCAATCCGACTTCATCGAACGGGCTATCGACAATATTCGCAAGGTTCTGCTCGAAGGGGCGCTTCTGGTCATCGTCATCCTCTTCCTCTTTCTGGGGAACATGCGGACCACACTCATTTCGATTGCCGCGATGCCGCTGTCGTTGCTCTTCGCCATCTTCGCCCTGCGGGTCTTCGACATCTCCATCAACACCATGACTCTTGGTGGGATGGCGATTGCCATCGGCGTTATCGTCGATGATGCCATTATCGATGTGGAAAACGTCTTCCGCAGGCTGCGGGAGAACCGTTTGAAGCCGGACGGTGCACGCGCCCCCGCTCTGCGGGTTATTTTCGATGCGTCGAAGGAGATTCGCGCTTCAATCGTCAATGCAACCCTGATTATCCTGATGGTCTTCCTTCCGCTCTTCTTCCTCTCCGGTGTGGAGGGGCGTCTGCTGCGCCCGCTTGGCATCGCCTACATGGTGTCCATCGGGGCGTCACTAATCGTCGCGTTGACTGTGACCCCGGCACTCTGCTCCTATTTGTTGCCCAGAGCCCGTTGCCTGGAGCGGGAGGAAGAGAGCGCCGTGGTCCGCTGGCTGCAACGGGGCTACCGGCCGTTGCTCGATCTGGCGATGAACCGGCCTAAGCAGGTGATCGCCGCCTCAATCCTGGCCTTCGTCCTGGCAATGGTGCCTCTGGCCATGACCGGCCGCTCGTTCCTGCCGGCCTTCAACGAGGGGGCGCTGACGGTGGTGGTCGTCACCTCCCCGGGGACATCCCTCGAACAGTCGGCTGCAATCGCCCTCCAGGTTGAAAAGACGTTGCTCGCCCACCCCAACATCGAAAAGACCGCCCGGCGCACCGGCCGGGGTGACATGGACGAGCACGGCAAGGCGGCCAGCATGACGGAGATCGAGGCCAAGCTCGACATGAACGATCGCAAGCTGAGCGAGGTCATGACAGAGCTGCGCAGGGCCATGGCCGGCATCCCCGCAACCATTACCTTCGGGCAGCCGATCGGCCATCGCATCGACCACATGCTCTCGGGCACAATGGCCAATATTGCAATCAAAATCTACGGGCCGGAGCTGTTCCGGCTGCGCGGCACGGCGGAGGAGATACGGGGGGCCATCGCCGACGTTCCCGGCCTGGTCGATCTGTCAGTGGAACAGCAGAAAGACATCCCCCAAGTGCAGATCATCCCCGACCGGGTGCAGATGGCCCGCTACAACCTGACCATGTCCGGGGTGGCGGAAGCCATGGAGGCCGCGACCGCCGGTATGGCCGTGACCCGTACCCTGGAAGGGGACCGTGGTTTCGACGTGGTGGTGAAGTTTCCCGATGCCGCCCGCGCCAGCCTCGAAACCATCGGCAATGTCTTGATAGACACCCCCGCGGGCGTCAAGATCCCCCTTGCGACCGTGGCGCAGGTCGTCTCCGCCAAGGGGCCGAACACCATCACCCGGGAAAATGCCCAGCGCAAGATCGTGGTCCAGGCCAACGTGGAGGGTCGCGATCTCCGCAGCGTCTTCGAGGATGTCCGCAAGCGGGTTGATCAGCAGGTCAGGCTGCCGGAGGGATATTTCGTCGAATACGGCGGGCAGTTCGAGAGCGAGGCGGAGGCGACCCGGACCATCGGGCTGCTCAGCGTGGTCTCTCTGCTCTTCATCATCCTGATCCTTTATATCGAATTTCGCTGTTTCAGGGATGCCTTCCTGGTCATGGTCAACCTGCCGTTGGCATTCATCGGCGGGATCATCGCAGTCTACTTCACCTCGGGAGTCATCAGTGTCGCGTCACTGGTCGGCTTCATCACCCTGTTCGGCATCGCCACCCGCAACGGTATCCTGCTGGTCTCCCATTATCGCTACCTGATGGAGACGGAAGGGTGTGCCCCGCTCGAGGCGATCCATCGCGGCTCGATGGAGCGGTTGCGCCCGGTCATCATGACCGCCCTGGCCGCCGGTTTGGCGCTGGTGCCGTTCGCCTTCACCGCCGACAAGCCGGGGAACGAGATTCTCTCCCCCCTGGCCATTGTCATCCTCGGCGGTCTGCTCTCCTCCACGGCGCTTAACATGATCGTCCTCCCCTCGCTGTACCTGCGCTTCGGCAGGCGCGCCAACCTGCCGGACCTGAACGGCTCTAACCCTCTCAAGGAGTCAGCCACATGAAGCCACTCCTGTTAGTGACGGTTGTTTCGGCAGCAACCCTCCTCGGCGGTTGCAGCCTTTTGACCGCTGGGGAACCTCACAACAGCCGCTATCCGGTGGAGATCATCGAGACGCAACCGGCAAAGGTGGCCATGGTCCGGGTCACGCAAGTGGGGGAGTCCCTGAGAGTGACGGGAACGGTCCGCAAGCCTTACGAATTTCGGCTGCCGGGAACGGTCGATATCACACTGTGCGGGGCAAACGCGGAACTGCTTGCCTACGCTCGCCCCGGAATTACCGGATACGCTTCCAAGCGCGGGGGGATGCAGGAGGCGCGTTTTGCCGCCGATCTGCCCGCACTTCCAGACGAGGCGTTCTTGCGGGTGAGGTACAACCCGCCGGGCGGGGCACAGGAGGCGCTGGGCTGTCGCTAGCATTCCGGGAAACAACACATCCAACGGATGCGGACATCGGGGAATTCATGCTCCTGCGTGGCGTCATCACCATGCCGCGCGGAGCTGAAACGACACCTTTCCACTCATAATGGAGATTTTCATGCACGTTTTACCTGTCCAACCATTCTGGCGGGGTTCAATCCGATACCTGCCGCCAACCTGCCTGCTGCTGCTCGCTCTGGCATCGGAGGCTTTTGCCCACGGCGTCTCTGCCGACGACAAAGCGTTTTTCGTTCAGAACAGCGGCATGCGCCTGCTGCCATTCATCTACCTCGGTGCCAAACACATGGTTACCGGCTATGACCACTTGCTTTTCCTGTTCGGCGTGATCTTCTTCCTGTACCGCATGCGAGAGGTGGCGTCCTATGTCACTCTCTTCGCGGTCGGCCATAGCGTGACCCTGATCTACGGTGTGCTGAGCGGGACGCACGTCAACCCCTACATCGTCGATGCCATCATCGGCCTCTCGGTCGTCTACAAAGCCCTCGACAATCTCGGCGCCTTCAAGAGAGTGCTGGGGTTCCAGCCGAACACCAAGGCGGCCGTGCTGATCTTCGGGTTCTTCCATGGCTTCGGTCTCGCCACCAAGTTGCAAGAGTTCGCGCTCTCCCCGGAGGGGCTGGTGCCGAACATCCTGGCATTCAACGTCGGCGTCGAAATCGGCCAACTCCTGGCTCTCGGAGGCATTCTGATCGTCATGGGTTTCTGGCGGCGGATGGAAACCTTCCGGCACCATGCCTTCGCAGCCAATGTGGCCTTGATGACGGCGGGCTTCGTGCTGATCGGCTTCCAGTTGACCGGTTATTTCACGTCCTAAATCGAAAGGTTGCCACCATGAACGCTCATCATTCCCACCACCTCCCCAGCATCAAACAACTGGTCGTCGCCACCGGCATGGCCGGGACGATTGCCGTTATCATTCTGCTCACCGCCGTACTCCCCGCCGAATACGGCATCGACCCCACCGGGATCGGCAAAGCCTTGCGCCTGACAACGCTGAGCGCCCCCAAAGTCGAGGCGCCGGCAAATGTCTCCGTAGCTGTCGCGCCACAACCCGTGCCGGTTGCACCACCAGCGGTCGCACAAACGCAATCAGTCACGGTGGCGAAGAGTGCACTCCCCTTGCGCAGTGACGAAATGACCCTGACCCTGCAACCTTCGGAGGGAGTGGAAGTCAAAGCCTCGATGCGCAAGGGGGAGCAGTTCGTCTTCAACTGGACGGTCGAAGGCGGCAAGGTCAACTTCGATATGCACGGCGAGCCGCCGGGGAAGGACGATAAGTTCACCAGCTACTGGAAGGCGACGCAGCAGACGGAAGCACAAGGTACCTTCGTCGCTCCGTTCGACGGTACCCACGGCTGGTTCTGGCGCAATCGCGGCGATCACCCCGTGACTGTCAAACTCAAAGTCAGCGGGTTCTACGAGAAGATCTTCAAGAAATAACGCGAAGGGGGCTCTGCCTGCATCCTTCCGGTCTGGGGCCGGGGGGATGCAGGGTTACGATCGGCGGCAATCTATGACAGGTGGGATTATTGTCCTGCATCAGGGGTAATTTTCACCACTTCGACCGTCGGTGCCGTGCGCAACCAGGCGAAAATCTTCTGGATCTCCAGCTCCAGCGCCGGCCGCTCGGGAGAGGTCTCCGACAGTTTGCGGGTTTTCCTGGCAAGTTCCTTCGAGCGAAGGGCCAGTTTTTTGGCCTTGGGCGTCAAGGTGGCTTTCACCCGCTGGTTGTTCCCCTCAGCCTCCAGAACCAGGCGACGTTCGTCGCGGTCTCTGACTATCAGGGCCTTGTTACCGCAGGTGGTGGCGGCGCTGACCTGGACGCCATCGACCTGGCAGGAGAGGTCGAAAACCGTAGCATGCAGCTTCCCCTCGCCGCCGGCGGCTCGCAGTGCCTCCTTGGCGGCATGGCCCATGCGCGCACCGAAGAGCGAACCGCCGCAGATGTGGCCATGAAACATCTCCAGGAGTACATAGGTCTCGTTCGAGGGGATATCGACAGCCTCTGTTGAACACCGCAGGCGAAAACCAGCCAGCAAGGCAGAAGCCGGCGAGGTGCTTGTGAGAGGGGCATGATTTCACCATGCGGCTGTGCTCCTCAAGGGTCGTGAAAATCGTTGCAGGGGGGGAGTAAGTGATGATGGCAAATCCCAGCCGAAAATCTGAAATTGCCATGGCTGTTCGTTAACTTGCCGGTATGAGTTACGTGATAGCGGGAGGAGTAGGACTCAAGCGACGGGGACACGTCCACATTGCCATGTGCCAGCAGCGTTTGACGAAAAACCGGTCGATTCTTTGACAGCCCATACCCGTTCCGTTACGGTGGTACGATGCACGAATTCCTGATTACCAACGGTTATTCGGCTCTCTTTCTTTTGAGCTTCCTGGCAGCGACCCTGATCCCGCTTGGCTCGGAATGGTTGTTGGTCGCGTTGGTCATCAAGGGTTTTGCCCCACTCACCCTGGTACTGGTCGCATCCACCGGCAATATCCTGGGCGCCTGCTCCAGTTATTACATCGGGCTTGTCGGCAGCGATTTTCTGACGGCAAGATTACTGCGGATGAGTACTGACGACAGAGTCCGTGCCGAGAGGTATTTTGCCCGGTACGGGAGTGGGTGCTTGCTATTGAGTTGGCTGCCGGTAGTCGGTGACCCACTCTGCCTGGTGGCTGGAATTATGAAGGTTCGTGTCGAGCGGTTTGTCCTGCTGGTCGCAATCGGCAAACTGGCGAGGTATGCCGTGGTGGCTTGGGCGGCACTGGCAGGGCGGCACCTGCTATTCTGAGGTGCATTGCGAATGACCCGGCTTTATTGTTAGCACGAAGACAAAGACCGACCGTTGAGTCGGTCTTTGTGCAGTGAACAAATCATCTCGCTATCGGTTCCTGCGAACTCCCGGGAATTAAAAGACGTCCTGGCTGGTTTCCAGCGATGGGGCGCTGGCGAAGGCGGGGGCAGTGCAGACTTTAACACGTAACCATCTGTAATTGCTTAGCAAAAACATGGGGTCCGGGTCACAACGCGCAAGTCGAAAATATAAACGGCCGATTTCCTCTCGGAAATCGGCCGTGTTGTGTTTGGCTCCCCAGCGCGGACTCGAACCACGGACAAGGCGGTTAACAGCCGCCTGCTCTACCGACTGAGCTACTGGGGATCGGTATGACGAGACGGAACTTTAAAAAATTTCCGTCAGGCTGTCAAGGGCTTTTACTTCAGGTTTTCGAGCAGCGTGACGCCGCCGTCGTCGAGATCGTACTTGGCGGTGACGATCTTGAGTTTCCCCTCCTTGACCAGGGCGGCAAGTACCGGCGACCTGGCGATCAGGCTGCTCTTGACCAGGGTGATGTTCTCGGCCACGACGTTCTCCACGTATTGCGCCTTGTCCTCGCTCTTCGGGGCGGTCTTGAGCGCCGGGGCGATGCTGCCGACGATGGCGCCGATGTTGCCGTGCCCCTTTCCTTTCGCCTCGACGGTCGCCTTGACCGCACCACAGCGCTCATGGCCAAGCACCATGATCAGCGGCGAGCCGAGGTGCTCCGCCGCATACTCGATGCTGCCGAGCACGATCGGATCGACCACGTTGCCGGCCACCCGCACCACGAAGATTTCGCCCAACCCTTCGTCGAAGACCAGTTCGGGCGGAACCCGCGAATCGGAACAGGAAAGGATGATGGCGTAGGGCGCCTGCGCCCCGGAGAGTTTCTGGCGTTCGCCCACCGCACACAGCCTGACGCCGCTCATCTGCTGCTCGACGTAACGCCGGTTGCCGTCCATGAGATTCCGGAGCGCCTGCTCCGGAGTGGTCTTGACGGCGTCCTCCGACGCCACGGCAGCGCCGCAGCAGAGGGCGGCCGCCAGCAACAGAACCGACAGGGTGATGCACTTCTTCATAGAACCTCCTTGAGTTGGGGGAATCGGTGCGCCATTGCGTCACCTGACCTTGAACGGCACCGCGCCAACAGCAGCGCGGCTGCCGTGGCTTCACATCTCGACCCGTGTCACGACCCCCTGCAGCTTGCTGGCCGGCAACTGGTTGAACTGCACGAAATTGGGGGTGAGTTTCTTGAGAACGGCAAACAGCCGCCAGAAAATGTTCCTGGTGGCGATATCCTCGATCCCGTAGAAAATCACCTTTTCGCGAATGCCGTTCTCGCGCAGGATCTGCTCGATATCGAGCCGCTCCATGTAGCCGGCCCGGATATGGAACGACTCCAGGCCGGGATCGAGTTCCGTCTGGCAGGTGAACACCCCGAACGGCTCGTCGGTGCGTTCGATGGAGGCAAAGACGTTGCGCTCATAGACAATGTTGCTGCGCAGCACGCAATGGATCACGTAGGGGGGAATCACCGGGGCCTCGCGGGTGAAGAACAGGCCGGTGCCGGGGATGCGGCTGCGTGCGTAGACCTGCCGGTAGCTGGTGAGAAAGGTATCCAGGTCAAGGGGGCGGAGCGCCCGGTAGAGGGCGCGCTGCCCCTTGGTCCACAGCAGGATGGTCACCAGCGGCAGGGAACCCAGCACCAGCGACCAGTAGCCACCATGGGGGAGTTTGTTGAGATTGGCGGAGAGAAAGGCGAAATCCACCAGGGTCACGAACAGGGCGATCGGCACTTTCCACTTCTTGGTGGTCCGGGCGAAGATCATGGTCATCATCACTCCGGTGATCGCCATGGTTCCGGTGACAGCCAGCCCGTAAGCTGCCGCCAGGTTCTCGGAACGCCGGAAGAGCAGCATGATGAAGATCACCAGTACCAGCAGCAGCCAGTTGATGGAACCGATGTAGATCTGCGATTTGAGATGCGTCGAGGTATAGCTGACCCGCATCAGCGGCAGGATGCGCGTGGTGATCCCCTGGTAGACGATGGAGTAGACCCCGCTGATCAGCGCCTGCGACGCGATCACCGTCGCCAGGATGGTCAGGATCAGGAACGGCACGTAGAGCATCGGCGCTTCCCACTGCACCATGCCGAACAAGATGTTCTCCGCGTCCGGGTGCAGGATGATGTAGGCGCCCTGTCCCAGGTAGTTGATCACCAGGGCGACGAAGACGAAATACCAGGCGCGGATGATCGGCTTGCGGCCGAGGTGTCCCATGTCGGCGTACAGGGCTTCGCCGCCGGTGGCACAGAGGATCACCTCGGACAGAACGAAAAAGCCGGGCAAACCGTTGTTGGCCAGGAACTGCACGGCGTACCAGGGGCTGAGAGCCCTGAGCACTTCGGGGTGGGCAGCCACGGAAATCCCGCCGGAAACCGTCAGGGCAAGGAACCAGAGAATCATCAGCGGACCGAAGGCGCGGGCCACCTTGTCGGTCCCCTTGTACTGGAAGATGAACAGGCCGATGGCGATGACCACGGCGATGCCAATCACCACTCCTTGCGAGATTTCTTCCAGGCCGGGGATCAAGTGCATCCCCTCCACCGCCGAGAGGATCGAGATGGCCGGAGTGATGACGCCGTCGCCGAGCAGCAGCGACACGCCGATGTAGGAGAGAAAGGTGACGAAGGCCAGTTGCCGGCCGGGTTTGAGCATCCGCACCAGGATCTCGCGCAGCACGATGGTTCCGCCCTCCCCCTTGCGGCCCAGGCTCATGGCCAGCCAAGCGTATTCCACACTGACCAGGGTGATCAGGGTCCAGACGATCAGGGAAAGGATGCCGTAGATGCTCTCGGCGGTCGGTTTGGCGAAGGCGACGATGACCGTGAGGGTGTAGATCGGGCTGGTGCCGATATCACCGAACACCAATCCCATCGATTTGACGATGCCCCCCCAGAAGGAGGTCGTGTCATGGGAGATGGGGTCGATGGGGTCGTCACCCGGCGGGGCAGGCTTTGACGCGGAAGCGGGTTTGTCTGTCGACATGGCTGGTTCCTGGCCGCAAGGGAATTGCCGCCGCCGGGACACGCATCGGAAGAGCCCCAAAAAAACAACGCCGGCAAGAGACCGGCGTCGTGATGGCGCTGTCGGTTGCCCTTCCAAATGCCTACGAGGTTAGCTGACGGGCTCGGGCTTGAAAGTGCCCTATCTCCGCGCGGCCTTGACGGCCACGGCAGAGAATTCGCCCCGATTCGTGGGTCCCCCGCACTCGCCCGGGATGAAGCGAGTCTCGGCTGCATTTTTGTTATTCTGCGCCCGGTTAATCCCCCGAGTCAAGAGGGTGATCAAGCGC
>VAUL01000001.1 GCA_005774545.1 Deltaproteobacteria bacterium
TCTGGCAGGTGCTGGTCACGTTCCACCTGGTCGGCTTCGCCTGGATCTTCTTCCGCAGTCCCGGTCTGCAAGAGGCGCGGACGGTATTCCAGTATCTCGGTTTTACCGCGACATTCGGGCGTCCCATCGACCTGAAGAACCTGGTCGTCATCGCGGTGGCGATGACGTTCGTCCTCATCCATGCCCTTTATCGACGCGGTTCACCCCTGCTGGCCAGGCTTTATGCCCGAACCCCGGTACGGTGGGCGGTGTACTTCGTGCTGTTTTACTTCGTGCTGCTGTTTTACTGTGCCACTCCCGCCGACTACATCTACTTCCGGTTCTGACCAGGTCCGCTAATGGCTAGGCTGACCCTCAAAATCATCGTTATCCTGCTGCCACTGTTCGCGGTGGTCGCCGGATACGTGTGGCTCGATCCGTTCGAAGTCGTGCGCCGTCACGACCGGTATTACGGTGATCCCAGGCTGATGTACAACCGCGATCATCATTCCCTGGAGATTTTTTCGAAGAATCACCCCGAGCAGAAGTACGATTCGTTCGTGTTCGGCTCGTCCCGCTCGCTTGCCCTGGCGTGCGGGGATTGGCGACAGCATATCGCCCCCGGTCGTCCTTTTCACTTCGACGCCTCGGCGGAAAGTATCTACGGCATCAGCAGGAAGGTCCGTTTCCTCGACCGGCAGGGGGTGACGATCGCCAACGCGCTTGTCGTTCTTGACCGCGACAGCCTGATTGCAACGGCGAATTACGACGCGCACCTTTACATCAAACATCCCGGGCTTTCCGGCGAATCGCCCTGGACCTTCCAAAAACTATTCTTCCAGGCCTTCGCCAGCCCGGAATTCCTGGCGGGATACGCTTATTACCGGTTCACGAACAAAGTGCCGCAGCCCTTCAAGGATTATTTTCTCGACCGGGAGTTCGTTTACGAGCCCGTCACCAACGATATCTACTTCGCGTCCGACGAGCGGCAGATCGCTGAAGGAACCTTCTACGCGAAGAACATCAGTGCCTTCCTCGGCAGGAAGCGTGGCCGCAACTATGCCGCGCCGATCATTTCGGCGCGGCAGCTGGAACAGCTAGCGGAGATACGGGACATTTTCCGACGGCACAACACGCGCTACCGGATCGTCGTCAGCCCGATCTACAACCAGATTTTCATGAACGAACGGGATCTGGAGATCCTTCGCGAACTTTTCGGTGCGGATCGCGTGCACGACTATTCGGGCGTGAACCCCGTGACGGCGGACTACCGCAACTTCTATGACGTCGACCATCTGCGAAGGCACGTGGGGGCCGCCCTCCTCGCTGAAATCTACCGGAACGGCCCCTGAACCATAGAGGGTGATGCGATCGGGGTCATGGCCGCCTGCCGTTTGGGGCGGCCTTCCGTTTTAGAATGGTCGGGGGATTCGTTAGAGGAAAGGGGAGAAGAGGCGGGCGGCGCCGTGACGGAGACGTTTCGCGAAAGTCCAGGCCTGAACCTCCGTCAGGGTGACTTCGCAGCTTTCCCGGAGCTGGCCGGCAAAGCGCTTGTGCAGGGCCGCGGCTACGGCGGGATCGTCGATCAGGGCGCCGACTTCGAAGTTGAGCCGGAAACTGCGGATGTCGATGTTGGCCGAGCCGACCAGGGCGAGCTGTTCGTCGATGACCATGGTCTTGGCGTGAAGCATGGACGGCAGGTACTCGAATACGCGAATGCCGACGCCGAGCAGTTGCTGATAGTAGGAACGACCGGCCGGCCCGACCAGCAGCACGTCGCAGCGGGCCGGGACGAGGATGCGCACGTCGACCCCTTTTAGCGCCGCGCCGATCAGGGCGGACAGGATCGCTTCATCCGGAATGAAGTAGGGGCTGGTCAGCCAGACGGACCTGCGTGCCGAAGTGATGCCGGCAAAGTAGTTGAGCTGGCTGGCGTTGCGGAGCTGGTCCGGGCCGCTCGGGACGATGGCGATGCGGGCGTTCCCGCGGGCGACGATCTGCCGGTCCGGGTAGTCCGGCGATTCGCCGGTGGCGAACTTCCAGTCTTCGGCGAAGACCTCCTCCAGGTCGGCGACGCACGGCCCCTCAAGGCGCAGGTGGGTGTCGCTGAAGTGCAGGGTGCCGCGCCGCCGCGCTCGCCCGGAGTACTCGTCGCCGACATTCATCCCGCCGGTAAAGGCCACCTGGCCGTCGATGACGATCAGCTTGCGGTGATTGCGCAGGTGCACGGCCCAGCGCTTGCGCAGCGGGTTGAGCGGCAGGAATTCCACGCAGCGGCCCCCGGCCGCGGTGATGGCGTCGAGGCGCGGCCGGCTCATGCGGAACGAGCCGAGGGCGTCGTAGATGAGCCGGACCTCGACCCCCTGCCTGGCCTTTTCGGCCAGGATGTCGAGGAAACGGTGGCCGGTTTCGTCGCGGCGGATCAGGTAGTACTCGGCCCAGATGCGCTGCCGGGCATGGCGCAGATGCTCCTCGACGCGGGCGAACGCCATTTCGTCGCCGGTCAGGACTTCGGCCAGGTTGCCGTTCGACGGCTCCAGGCCGGTCGTGCGCAGGGCAACCGTCATGACCGGTGCGTAGGCGCCGAAGTCGCCGGATGGGGCGGTCTCGTCGCCGTAAGGGTTGGCGGCCGGTTTCTGGCGGCGCCGCCGGACGGTGGTCCGCTCGATGGTCGGGTCGGCCAGGAGAAAATAGGCGATCGCTCCGGCGGCGGGGAAGGCGAGGACGCCGAACAGCCAGGCCAGGGTGCGTTCGACCCCCTGGCCGCGGTAGAGCAGGCACAGGATGGCGACCAGGTCGGCTGCGGCGACCGCGCCCCAGAACAGCTCCGACGATTCGCTGAACAGGAGATTGATCATGGCGTCCCCCGCTCCAGTCGACCCGCCTGGCGGAGCGCTTCGTAAAGGACGATCCCCGCGGCCGTGGACAGATTGAGGCTGCGCACGACCGGGCTGAAGATCGGGATGCGGACGCAGCGCGCGGTGTTCTGCACGAGCAGTTCCTCCGGCAGGCCGACGGTCTCCTTGCCGAAAACCAGAAAATCGCCGGGAGCGAAGTCGGCCTCAAGGTAGGTCTTCTCGGCTTTTTTCGTCGTGTACCACTGACGGCTGTCCGGGAAGGCGGCGCTCAGGGCGGCGAGGTCGGGCCACTGGCGCACGTCGACGGCCGGCCAGTAATCGAGGCCGGCCCGCTTCAACTGCCGGTCGTCGATGGAAAAGCCGAGCTTGCCGACCAGGTGCAGGACGGTGCCGGTGGCCCCGCACAGGCGCGCGATGTTCCCGGTGTTCGGCGGAATCTCCGGTTCCACCAGGACGATGTGGAAAGGTTCTTCACGCATCACTCGGCCCCTGACGCTGATTCAGCCCCGCCAGCGGCGGTGGACCCAGAACCACTGGGCCGGATCGCGGCGCACCGCGTCCTCGATGATCCGGGTGAGCATGGCCGTGTTTTCCGTGATGCGTTCCCGACTCTGTTCCCCCTCCAGATGGATCGGCGGCGAAATCTCCAGCCGGCAGCGGTTTCCCGGTTCCCACCAGGCGAATGCCGGCACGATCGGCACGCGGTATTTCATGGCAAGTTCGGCGATGATCGGAGTCGTCCAGGCCGGACGGTTGAAGAACGGGACGCTGACGCCGTGCTGGCGGCCGGCGTGCTGGTCGAGCAGGATGCCGACAAAGTGGTTTTGCTGCAGCGCCTTGAGGATGCGTCGCGCACCGTGGCGACTGCTGATCACGTAGCCGCCGGCGGCTTCGCGCATGCGCAGGAAATAGCGGTCGGTCAAGGGGTTCCTCATCGGCTTGGCAACGATGCCGATCGGATAGCCCAGGCTCGAAAAGATGAAATTCCCCGCTTCCCAGAAGCCGATGTGGCCGGTCAGGAGAATGCAGCCGCGCCCTTCGGCACGGGCTGCGTGTAGATGCTCCTCGCCGCTGATGATGAAATCCCGGTGGATATCGATCGAGTGCTTCATCAGGTCGAGACGCAGCATCTCGATGAAACCGGCGCCCAGATGGACGTACATCCGGCGGACGATGGCCTCGATTTCCGCGGCGGGGAGTTCGGGGTAGGCGCGGCGGAGATTGTTGCGGGCGAGCCTGACCCGGCCGGGGAGGAGCCAGCGGCCGAGGGTGCCGAGTCGACGCCCGAGCGCCAGCGCCGCCGGCCGGGGGAGCCTGCGCACCACGGCGGCAAGGATGACGAACGGGACATATTCGAGCCAGTTGCGCATAAAATCGGGATATTCCTCAATGATTTTTATTTTCTAAAGATACCATGCCGACGCTCCCCGGCCAAGCAAAAGCGGGCCCTTGCGGGCCCGCTTGGGGGGTCTGCCGGCGGGCTGCCGGCTACCGGCTGGCGCGCAGGGCTTGGTCGAGGTCGGCGATGATGTCCTCCACATCCTCGATCCCTACCGATACACGAATGAAGTCCGGACTGACGCCGGCGGCAAGCTGCTCCTCGTCGGACAGTTGCTGATGGGTGGTGGTGGCAGGGTGAATCACCAGCGTCTTGGCGTCGCCGATATTGGCGAGGTGGCTGCACAGTTTGACCCCGTCGATGAACTTCGCGCCGGCCGGCCGCCCGCCCTTGATGCCGAAGCCGAGGATCGCCCCCTGGCCCGCCGGCAGGTACTTTTGGGCGCGGTCGTGGTCGGGGTGGCTCTCCAGGCCGGGATAGTTGACCCAACTGACGCACGGGTGTCCTTCGAGGAACCTGGCCACTGCCAGGGCGTTGCTGCAGTGGCGCGGCATGCGCACGTGCAGCGTCTCCAGCCCCTGCAGGAAGAGGAAGGCGTTGAAGGGGGAAAGGCAGGCGCCCATGTCGCGCAGCAGGGTGACGCGCATCTTCAGGATATAGGCCATCGCTCCGAGGGCTTCGTGGTAGACCAGGCCGTGATAGCTCGGATCCGGGGTGGTGTACTCGGGGAAGCGACCGCTCGACCAGTCGAACTTGCCGCCGTCGACTACCGCGCCGCCGATGGAGGTGCCGTGCCCGCCGATGAACTTGGTCAGCGAGTAGCAGACGATGTCGGCACCGTGATCGAGAGGGCGGAACAGGGCCGGCGTTGCCACGGTGTTGTCGACGATCAGCGGCAGGCCGTGGTCGTGGGCGATGCGGGCGATGGCGGCAAAGTCGTCGACGTTGTTCTTCGGGTTGCCGATCGACTCCATGAACACCGCCTTGGTGTCAGCATCGATGGCCTTGGCGACGTTGGCCGGGTTGGAGGTGTCGACGAACTTCGTCTTGATGCCGAACCGGGGCATGGTGTGGTTGAAAAGGTTGTAGGTGCCGCCGTAGAGGTACTGGGTCGAGACGACGTTGTCGCCGCACTTGGCCAGATTGAAGATTGCCGCGTTGATGGCCGCCGTGCCGGAGGAGAAGGCCAGCGCTCCGACGCCGCCGTCGAGCTCCGCGAGGCGCTTTTCAAGGACGTCGGTGGTCGGATTCATGATGCGGGTATAGATGTTCCCCATCTCTTCGAGGGCGAACAGCTTCGCGGCATGCTCGCTGGAGTTGAACACGTAGGAGCTGGTCTGGTAGATGGGGACGGCGCGGGAGTTGGTGGCGCTGTCGGGGGTGTGCCCGGCGTGCAGGGCCTTGGTGCCGAGTCCGTAGGAAGGGGAGTCTGCCATGAAATTGCTCCTTGTTGGGATATGGACGGCAATGTAGTTTAGCTGCGCAGTCAAGAAATGTCGTGCCGGGATAGCATGGAGCGGCTTCTCCGTCAACCTGATGAATTTATCATATCGCCGTCGCTCTGCAGGAATTTTTTCTGGTTGCATTGCGTCGAAGCCTTTGATATAAAGGCCTCCGCTTTGCCGAAGTGGTGGAATTGGTAGACACGCTAGGTTCAGGGTCTAGTGGCCGTAGGGCCGTGGGAGTTCGAGTCTCCCCTTCGGCACCAAGTTAAGAAAAAGGGCTGTAACCTCTCTGGGTTACGGCCCTTTGCCGTTGGCGGGTGCGGAGCAGGGTTGGGGCTGTATTCTTGTGCCGTTTTATGAGATGATCGATGCTCACTGCGGCTTGCGGCTGTTTTCGCGAGCCTGTTGCGCCCGGCGGCGACCCGGGCGCGTGGTCCATCGCACTTTCCGGGGGGTGGTGCTTGGTCTTTTCACGATTTTCAAACTGGTCAATCAGAACCCAGTTGATCGTTCTGGCAGTCCTGCTGACATTTCCGGCCCTGGTGATCATCGTCTATTCGGCACAGAACGAGCGTGCGGACGACTACCGCCGTGCCGTTGTCGAATCGCAGCGGCTGGCCGACAACCTGGCCGCGCAACAGGAGGCGCTGACAAGCGAGGCCAGGATGCTGTGCACGCTGTTGGCGGGTTTGCCTGAAATCAAAAGCCGGGACGTCGAAAAGACCCAGTCGATCCTTGTCGACATTCACAGGCAGAGTCCGCAATATATCAACATTCTTGTCGCCGATGCGGAAGGGTATGTCTGGGCCTCCGCCATCCCGGTCAACAGATCACTTTCGACCATAGACAGGCGCTACTTCCAGGGGGCGAAACAGACCGGCCGGTTCTCTTCCGGCGAGTTCGTTATCAGCAAGTCGCTGAACAAGCCGACGATTCACATGGCGTACCCTGTCGTTGATCAGGACAGGTTCAACGGCGTGATCATCGTGGGGTTTGACCTGGACGTGATGCGGACAACTTTCGAGCACGCCCAGTTATCCGAAGATGCGAACTATGTGCTCGTCGATCACCAGGGCGTCATCATCAACCGGGGGAAGGATCCGGCCAATCTCATCGGCAAGCCGATCCCTGCGGACAGCCTGAAATACATGGAGGGTGGCCAGGACAGGGAGACCTTCGAATTCCTGCGCCGGGACGGTGATGTCCGCATAACGACCTATCGCAAATTATGGCTCCCCGGGGAGACCAGCCCCTACATGTACGTCAGGGCCGGAATCTCGAAAAAGGATGTCCTGGCGAAATCGAATCGCGCGCTGCTCGCCAACCTGTCGCTGCTGCTGCTCTTTGTCCTGCTCTCATTTGCGACGGTCTTGTGCATCGGCAAGCGCTCGATCGTGGACCGGATCGCGCTCCTGAGGCAGGCCTCGCAACGCCTGGCCGGCGGGGATCTCGACGTCAGGGTGTCGACGCGGGTCTCCGGCGGCGAGTTGGGAAGTTTTGCCGAGACGTTCGATGCGATGGCCCACCAGATCAGCGCGCGCGAGGAATCCCTGCGCGAGGCCAACCGCGAACTCGAGGCCTTCAGCTACACGCTTTCCCACGATTTGCGCTCCTACCTGGCGCGCATCTCGCTGGCCGGCGATTCCCTGCAGGAGTATGACGGCGAACAGTTGAGCCAGGGCGGGCAGTATTGTTTGCGAACGATCGCCGCAACCTGCCAGGGGATGGACGAGCTTATCGGCACCATGCTGACCCTGGCCCATATCTCCCGTCAGGAACTGCAGATCGAGGACGTCGATCTGAGCGCGCTGGCCAGCAGGATCAGCGGCGAGTTGACGCTGGCCAACCCCGAGCGAATCCTGAGCTTCGACATCGCACCCGGGATGCGTGCCAGGGGGGACGCCCATCTGTTGCAGGTCGCGCTGGAGAATCTTTTGGGCAATGCCTGCAAATACACCAGGAGCAGGGCGGAAGCACGGATCTCGGTGCGTGCCGCCCGGCAGGACGGCCGGCCGGTCTATGCTGTGGCGGATAACGGCATCGGCTTCGATATGGAGGAAAAGGAGCTGCTGTTCCGCTCCTTCCAGCGGCTTTCCAATGCCCGTGAATTCCCCGGTTTCGGGATCGGTCTGACCACGGTCCAGCGCATCATCCAGCGACATGGCGGCGAGATCTGGGCCGAAGCCGTCCCCGGCGAAGGGGCGACCTTCTACTTTACGTTGCCGGGGGAATATTCCTGATCCCGCCACGACTTGCTGTGTGCAGGCCGAGCGGCCGGACGATCTTATATCCAGGTTCCGGAGGCTGACGATTGTGAACGAGTCCGCTGCCATCTCCTTTCGAGGCGTACTGAAATCCATCCCGCTCTTTGCCGGCCTCGCCGATGCCGACCTGGACGCGCTGCAGGAAATCGCCAGGGTTCGCGAATGCCCGCGCGGCGAACTGCTCTTCTCCGACGGCGAGCCGGCCGAAGGCTTCTATGTGGTTCTCGACGGCAAGGTCAAGGTCTACAAGCTGTCTGCGGAAGGGAAGGAACGCATCCTGCACATCGTTCATCCGGGCGGTACCTTTGCCGAGGCGGCAATCTTCGGTAACGGACTTTATCCCGCCTATGCCGAACCGCTGCTCGCCAGCCGCCTGCTGTTTGTTCCCAAGGACGGCTTCCTGCACCTGCTGGCAACCAACAGTCGCGTCGCCATCAACATGATTGCCGGGCTGTCGCGTTTTCTGCGCCAGTTTGCCCAGCAGATCGAAGAGCTGACCTTCAAGGACGTGCCGTCGCGCCTGGCCCGCTACCTGCTTGAGCTGGCGAAGGGGCGGCGGACGACGGTAGAACTGCCGATCTCCAAGAGCCAGCTGGCTTCCAACCTCGGCACGGTCAGCGAGACGCTCTCGCGGACCTTGCGCAAGCTCTCCGACGACGACCTGATCCGCGTATCCGGCAAGCGTGTCGAAATCGTTGATGTCGAGCGTCTCGAAGAGCTGGCGGAACGCTGCAAGGAAGGGTGAATCGGCCGGTTTGTTGACGCCGGTCAATTTGCCGCACCCCCTTGGCGTGCGATGATCGCCGCATGATCCGACCTCTTGCGCTAAGCCTGCTGCTCCTGCTCTGCTCGTCCCCTTCGTGTGCCCCTTCGCCGCCGGATCCCGGCGCCCGCGGCGGCGTGCCGGTTGTTGCCGGGTCCCCCGACGGCCGTCTTGCCGCCGTCGGACACCGGGGGTTATCCCTGGTCGACAGCCTCACGGAGCAGCGCATTCCAGTCGCTGACGAGATGCCGCTGACCCTGGCCTGGCGCCGGGACGGTCAGCGCCTGGCGGCCGTGTTCCCGGGGGAGGGTGAGGGGACGGAGCGGTTGGTCGTCTTCGACCGGGAAGGGCAGCGGCACAGCGAGACGGCACTCCCCGGCCGGACCGTTGCCGTCGCCTGGAGTGCGCGTCACGACCTGCTGGTTGCCGGCTATCAGCTGCAGCAGTATTCCTTTGGTGCCAATCTCTCCCAGTGGCTGCTGCGAATCGATGCCGCCGGGGCTCCCCCGATCAAGCTCGGCGACGTGACCATCGAGCCGGCGACGGCAAAGCAGCTCTCCGCTGTCCTGCCGCGACTGCTGCAGGCGGCTTTCTCGCCGCAAGGCGATGAACTGGTTTTTCTGCGCCTGCACGATCCGCCGCAGTCCTCCCCGTACCTGCAGCTGGTTTACCGCAACTGGCAGGCAGAAGGTGAACGCAAGCTGCTCGATCTGCCGGTGCGGTCGGCGGCACTGCAATGGCAGGTCGCAGGCGAGGCAATCACGTGCACGGTCGATGGCGAGCCTCCACGGACGGTCGAGCTGTGGCCTGTGCCCCGGCCGGATGCCGCCGTTTCGATCGCCGGACGGCCGCCGTCTCACCTGGATGATGCCAGGCTGTGGACCCTGCGCAAATGGCGTTTCGAGGGGTTGATCACCCCTGAAGAATTCCGGACCGTTGCCGCCGAGGTGAAGCCATGATCCGTCTGTTCCCGGTTGCCCTGCTGTTTCTGGCTGGTTCCGCCTTCGCTGCGACTTCTCCGGAGTGCCTGTCCTGCCACGAGCGGGATACGCCGGCGGCGGTTGCCCGGTGGCGTGCCAGCGCTCATGCCGGAACGGTCGGTTGCGTCGACTGCCATGGCAGCGACCATGAGGCCATGACTGCCGGTGCAGCCAGGGTCGATACCGCCGTCTGCGGCCGTTGTCATGAGCGGGCGTTTCAGCAGCATGTCGCCAGCCGCCACGGGATGGGGCTGCATTCGGGGTGGGGGTGCACCCGGACGTTGCCGCGCCGCGATCCGCGCGAATGCCGGTTCTGTCACGAAGAGGGGAGCACCCTCCCCAAATCGACGGTCCATTGTGCCCGTTTCCTGGCCCAGAGCAGCGAGATGGGGGAGATCGGCTGCAACCGCTGCCACCAGGTGGAGAGTTCCTGCGCATCGTGCCATACCAGCCACGGCACCGACCTTGCCATCGTACGCCGTCCGGAGATCTGCGCGACCTGCCACATGGGGCCGGATCACCCGCAGTGGGAGATGTGGCAGACCTCCCGCCACGGTGTGCTCTATTCGGCGGGCGGCGAAACGGCGGGCCCGTCCTGCCAGGGGTGCCACATGCCGGCCGGTTCCCATAATGTTTCAGCCGGCATCACCATGACTTCGGGAATGGATCTGCTGCCGGCGGATGAGCGTAGCCGGCAGCGGGAGAAGATGCTCGATATTTGTGCTTCGTGCCATCCCCGGGAGAGCAGCCGGCGCGAACTGGCCCGTGGCGATGCGGTTCGCGAGCAGAGCGTGGCCCTGGTGGACAGGGCGGCCGAAACGATCCGCAGGCTGAACGACCGCAACCTGCTGCGGCCGTCGCCGGAGGAGCGGCCGCCGCATCCGCTCTCCGGACAACAGTTGGTTCTCGATTCGCAGATGCTTTACGAGAACCTCTCGCGGGCGGAGCGCCTGTTCTTCAAAATGAAAAAATACGATCTGGCCAAGGCGGTCAAGGGCGCCTATCACCAGAACCCCGCATATGCACACTGGTACGGCAACGCCGAATTGAAGCTGACCCTGTCCGAGATCGAATCGGAAGCGGCGCTCCTCGACCGTGTCGCCGGCATGAACGAACACGGGGCCGGGCCGCCGAATCCCGACAGTCGCCTGGCAGGGCTCGAGCAGCGGCTGCAGGAGCTGAAGCGGCGTTACGAGCGCGGGGGGATGACCCTCGATGAATACACGGCGGAAAAGGCCCGCGTGCTCGAAGCCGTACGCAGTTCCGCGCCGTGAAGAGGACGCCGGCAGCCATGGCGGCAGCGCACCCCGCCGGGGAGCTGACGGCACGGGAGCGCAAGGATCTCAAGATCCTCGCCCTGTTTACGTCGGTTTACTGCCGGGCTCATCATCCCCCGCCGCGTGCGCCGCTGCGGGTCGATGACGCAGCCCTGCGCCCGCTGCCGCTGCACAAGTATCCCGTCTGTGCCGAGTGCGCCGCCTTTCTGGGCTACGCGTTCGCCCGGCGGCTGCGTTGCCCGCTCGACGAGAAGCCGGCCTGCAAGCACTGCCCGGTTCACTGCTACAAGCCCGGCCACCGCGAAAAGGTGCGCGAGATCATGCGCTTCTCCGGCAGGCACCTGATTTGTCGCGGCCGGATCGATCTGCTTTGGCACTACTTTTTCTGAAATTTGACGGCGGTCAATGTGCCTTGGCCGGCCGGCCGCTATGCTGAACTCACCGTGACGACCATTTCATCCCTGGAGCAGTGACGATGAAGCGTAAAATCGTGAAGATCGACGAGGACAAATGCAACGGCTGTGGATTGTGCGTGCCGTCCTGTGCCGAGGGGGCCATCCGGATCGTTGACGGCAAGGCCCGCCTGCTTGCCGACAACCTCTGCGACGGGCTCGGCGCCTGCCTGGGCGACTGCCCGCAGGATGCCATCACCATCGAAGAGCGCGAGGCCGAGGAGTTCGACGAGGCGGCCGTGGAGGCGCACCTCCAGGAGCTCGGCCGGCCGGCAGCCCATGCCGCCCAGGCTGCTCCCGCCGGCGGGCTGGCCGCTCATGGCGGTGGCTGTCCTTCGGCGCAGGTGCGCAGCTTCGCCCCCCCGGCCGGCGGTTGCCCCTCGGCCCGGCTGATGAGCATCGACCGCCCGGCAGCGGAAGCGCCGGCTGCCGGTGCCCCGGCCCCGTCGCGACTGGCCCAGTGGCCGGTGCAGTTGCACCTGGTGCCGCCGTCCGCCCCGTTTCTGCGCGGGGCCGACGTGCTGCTCGCCGCCGACTGCGCGCCGTTCGCCTACGCCAACTTCCATGAAGACCTCCTGAAGGGGAAGGCCCTGCTGATCGCCTGCCCGAAGCTCGACGACACCGCGCCCTACCTGGACAAGCTTGTGGCCATGATCCAGCAGAGCCAGGTCAAGAGCCTGACTGTCGTGCACATGGAGGTGCCCTGCTGTTCCGGGCTGATTCACCTCGCCCGCCAGGCGATTGCCCTCAGCGGCCGGGAAATCCCGTTGGCAACGGTTCGCATCGGCATTCGCGGCGACCGGGTCTAGTTTCGGCACGCAGCATGTGCTCATGCCTTGATAACCTCTGTGAGGTCATCGTGCCTATCGATCCGGAATGTCGGGATTTTATCGCGAGCGTCAGGGCATCGATGACAGCGTATTTCGGTGCCGATGCCCGGCGCATCGCCCATGCCGAAGCCGTTGCCGGCCATGCCCGCGAACTGCTGGCTTATGTCGAAGCCGACCCGGTCCTGACGCTGACCGTTGCCTACCTGCACGATATCGGCATTCACGAGGCGGAACGCCGACACGGTTCCAGTGCCGGGAATTTTCAGGAACTCGAAGGTCCGCCGGTGGCGAGACGATTGCTCGAAGCTCTCGATGCCGATGCCGATCTGGTCGTGAGGGTGGAGCGGATTGTCGGTTCGCATCATACCCCGGGCGGGGTTGATTCACCGGAGTTCCGCATTCTCTGGGATGCCGATGCTCTGGTCAATTTTGCTGAAGTTCTCGCCGGCAAGCCGGCAGCGGAAGTCGAAGCCGTTCTGCAACGGCACATGGTGACCGAGGCCGGTTATCGCCGGGCCCGCCGGTTGTACCTGGCGGATGCCTCGTGATTTCTCCGGTTGACAGGCGAAAGCGTTGTTGTTATAAAAGCGTTCCTACGAAGGGCGGTTAGCTCAGCGGGAGAGCGCTCGCCTCACACGCGAGAAGTCACTGGTTCAATCCCAGTATCGCCCACCAACAAAATCAGGCACTTAGGACGCGATCCTGGGTGCCTTTTTGTTTGTCAAGGTGCAATCGGGACCAAAAACGGGACCAATTTTTTCAGGCTTCGAGATTTTTGACCCTGGATAACGAGTCGGATTGAGAGGGTCGATTCGATCACCGGGACACACCAAAAGAGGCAGGATAGGGGAGAAAAAAAGCCACGATGACCGGGGAGGCCATCGTGGCGAAGGTGTTGCCACCGTCATCGCAGGGAGGAGCGGTCTATCAGGTGCGGATCAGGCCGCCGGCCGATTGGCGATCCAGGCCATGACCTCAGAGCGGCGCCATCCGACGCGACGCGGTGAGGTCTCAAAACGCGCCGGGAAATCGCCGGCATCTTCCATGCGCCACTGAGTCGTCGACTTCAACCCCGTCAAGGCAAGCATTTCCTTGCGGCTGAGGACAACCTTTTCCGTGGGTTGTGCGCCCCCTGTGTTGAGCGCCTTGTGAAGCAATACCTTCAGCTCGGCGATTTCAGCTTTCAGTTCGGCAATCTGGTCAGCCAGTCCTTCATTGACCGCCGCTGCCAATACTTTTAAATCCGTCGCTTCGAGTTCAGCTTTCATCTCACCAACTCCAAAACGAAATCAGAGCATAATCCAGTAGAATGCGTTCGCTATGATCGGCAACCACCGGTATCAGCGTTTCGATTTTTTTACCAAAGATATTCAGTGGGCAAAATGCGTGTACATCGATGTCCCAAGCAAACGACGAACTTGAGATTGGCGTACAACTTGGAAGCAAAACGCCCCGGTGATGGCCGGGGCGTTGTTGGTTATAAGAATCGATGGGAATTACTTGCGATACACGCCGATGAAGTCGACCTTGTTGTCCTCGAAGAACACCCCAATCTCCGTGTTGCCATCTCCCTCCAAGGGATCGAGGTAGAGGACGTAATCCCTGCTGCTCTCGCGGTTGATCCGGTAGAACCAGGAGGCGATGGCCCGCGCTCGAACCTTGCTCAACCCGACGTGCAGCCCCTTCGGCGTCCGAAGTCGGCAACCGGTCTCGGCGCCGACCATGCCGATCGGAGTCTCGGACTGGAGGGGCTCATCCGTGCTGAACGAGATCATCGTCCTCATGGCCTTGAAGTTGAGGAAGGTCTTGGGCTTGATGACCCGACCGCTCGACAGTACCTCCGCCGGGCGATGCTCGACGTGGAACAGGTTGCCCCAGAGCCTCAGCACGTCGCCGTAGGTCGAGCCCATCGGTGTGATCCCACCGATCCCGTCGAAGTCGATTGTCATGCTGTCGATCATGGACCCTCCTAGCTGCCGGAATAGTAGGTCGAGATCACCGGAGCGAACGACCCCGGTGACACCTCGGTCACGCCGAGTAGTTGGCCCATGCCGCCGGGCCAGGACTGGCGCTCATAGCTAATGATGATCGCCCGGCCGTTCTGCTCGGCAATATGCGGTGAGCCGGATTTCCCTTCCGCGTGGACGATGCCGTCGTTGGGCAGCGAGTTCCAGACTCTGACCCCCGTCTCGGCTTCGATCCATTTCCCGTCAACCCGCTTGATCAGCTTGGCCATGAAGCACCTCCGTGAGGTCATTGATGTCGAAAGGAGCGAAGTAGACCGTTGAGACGTAGACCAGGCGCATGATGACCCGCACTTGGTCACCGGTGCGGATCTCGATGCGCGCCGTCTCCTCTGGTTCCCCCAGTCCTGCCAGCGTTGGCAGTTCTTCCTGGTCCAGCACCACGAAATCGAATTCGAGGTTATCCTCATCGTCGCACTCGGCGCGGCAGGCACACAGATAGCCCCTGACCTCGCGTTGCAGGATCAGGTCATGATTGAGAGCTACCGTTTCATCCACGCAGGTTATGTGGAGCATACGAAATGTCCTCCCTTGAGGTCATACCGCCTCGTCGATCGGGGTGACCGACCAGGCCCGGATGTTCTCCTGGAACCAGTTCCTGAGCAGGGCGCGGACCGAGACCGCCTGGCGCATCGCCTCCATGCGCAGCAACGCGGCGTCGCGGCGGGTCAGCGGCACCGTCAGCATCTTCATGGGGACCCCCGGTTCTACCTTCTCCCGATAGATGGGTGTGCCCATGACGGTCTCCAGGTCCACGTTGAAGTCGCCGGGGTCCACGTTCTGCTCGATCCATTCGGCCACCATGTCTCCGACGGGTTTCCTGGTCAGGGCCGTGTCGAGTTTGATCTTTTCGTACAGCGAGGCCGGCATGGGAACGCCGATGCTGACCTTCGCCTCCATGTCCCGCTCCTGCCTTCCTGCAGGCTGGTTGTTGTTCGCGTTCATTTCATTCTCCTTTTCGATGGTTGTCGGTTACAGGTTCTTGCGCCTTCCCCATTCGGCGATGAGCATCGCCTCCGCGATGCCGTCGTGCTCGGCGCGGCACCCCTTGGGGATCAACTCGATGGTGGGGAATAGCCGGCGACAGGCCACGACGCTGTCGGTCTTCTTCTGGGTCAGCCCCATCGCCTTCTTCCAGACGGCCGGGCGCACCTCGACATACGGGATCTTCAGCAGGATCGCGACCACCTCGAACGTGGCGAAGTGACGGGCGTAGCGGAAGGTGCTGGTCAGCCCTTGCTTCGGCATCGCCTGGGCCAACTCCGCGATCATAACTAGGTTCGGGTAGCGGTTGTTCGCTTGCTGGAGCCAATCGATGATCCGCGCCGTACCGTCCGGCATCCTGGTGCATTCCAGCGGGGTGCCGTTGCTATCTACCACACAGAGGCCACCGTTCTTACCCGGATCAACCCCGAGATACTGCTTTGCCTTGCGCCGCGTCACAGCAACCCCCGATCAGCGAAGCTCACATAACAGCCATCGCCGATGATGACGTGGTCGAGGACGCGGATACCGAGGAGTTCCCCGCATTCACGGAGCCTTGTAGTCAACTCCAGATCTTCCCTGGACGGTGTGGCATCCCCTGAAGGGTGGTTGTGCGTCAGGACGATGGCTGCCGAGGATGAGAGTAAGGCTGACTTGAAGATTTCCCTCGGGTGGACGATCGAGGCGTTGAGGCTACCGACGCTGACCCGATCCATGCAGAGGATTCGGTTCTTCGAATCGAGGTGCAGCGCCAAAAATATCTCCTTAGCCTCGAATCGCAGGTCATGGAACACCTCATAGACCTGCTGGGAGGAGTTGATGATCTTCCTGGCGAAGCAGGCCGGGTAGCCCTCACGGACCGTCTCTCTTGAGTAGACTGGCCGCAGGACCTTCAGTCGCAACGACCGGTAACCCGGCTCTTCGTCGGTGATCAGAGCGCTGACAGCGTTCATGACCAGTACCCCGAGAGGAACGCTAGGGCGATCAGAACCGTCAGCGCCAGTATCGGGACCAGCCACCGGCGCTGGTTGTTCGTCTTGTAGCGGTTGGCCCGGTACCGGTGGGGCCGGCGGTCCTTCATGTCCATGCCGATCAGGCCGGACGGATAGTGCCGTCGTTTCATGATGCCTCCAGTAAGAAACGCCCCGGACCGGTGTGGTCGCGGGGCGCTCAGGTGTGTAGGTTGTCGATGATCGTCAGGCCGCCTTGGCCAGCGGCGGGCGCAAAGGCTTGACCTCCAGCCTTGAGAAGCCGGCCTTCGGCTTGAGAACCGCCTGGTAGACCTCGGGATGCTGTAGCTTGAGCAGGTTAGCGTCGACCGTCAAGCTGTCGGCTACGGTGCTCACCGTCAGCGCCAGGCGCTCGGTCTGCCCCTTGAAGGACGAACCGGTGTAATCGATGAGCTGCTGGCGGATCGCCTTGAGCTCCTTCTCGGCGGCCGTTTTGGTGCCGTTCAACTCGGCGTACTTCGCCGCGACCATCTCGATCTCCGGCGGCAGCTCCACCTTGGGCAGGGCCATCGACGGGCAGTCCGTTCTGAACTGGCAGAACCCACACAGGTGCGACGGCGAGCAGTTGGCTTCGGCCTGTTCATTCAGCACATCGAGCAGGTGCAAGCCACGATGGAAAAGATAGTTGAACACGGTGTCGTTGTGTTCGAAGCCGTTGAATTGCTGCACCTCGCCGGCGTTCATGTCCACGGCCAGCACGCTGCCGGTGATATTCCCCTTCGGATACATCATGCGGAGCATCCCGAGCTGGTACTGCAGTTGGTCCGTCCACTGCGGGAAGGGCGCGTCGGGGATGCCAGACACGCTCTTGACCTCGACGGCGTGGAGCCCTTGCGGTTCGTAAAACACGAAGTCCACGTGCGCCCGCAGCGGCAAGGTCGGATGGCAGATCTCGACCTGGGCGTCGTAGGGCACCTCGCTGGCGTCGAATATCTTGCTGAGGAGCCACTCGGCCGCATGGCCACGAGCGAACTTCAGCAGGGTGCTGACGCCGGGCTGGATCGGGAACTGGCGTTGCAGGTAAGTCTTGCGCGGGCAACCAGCGATGTCGCTGGACCCGATGTACTGCGAGCGGTCGCCGAGCGATTCGCTCTGCTTGCGCGACATGACCGGTACCGCTGCTTCGAAGATCGGTGTCAGGTTCACGTCATACTCCTTTCTCGTAATCGTTGCAGGCGTTCCCTGATCTCCAGAAACGCCCGGTCAACCTCATCCATGCACTCGATGCAGAGGATATCCTCCCAAGGTGTGCAGTCCGAGGAGATGAAGCCTTCCATGTCCTTGCGCATGACGCCGGCAGTCAGACCGTAGGCTTCTTCGTTGTGCATCAGGTCGGTGCCGCAGATGGTGCACTCGCCAACGACCTCGCTCATGCGGCCTCCTTCTCGATGACCAGGTCGGCGGCCCGCTTCACGCCCATGATGGTCAGCACCTGGCCCAGGGTCTTGGCGCAAGATGCGCACAGGATCGTCTCGCCCCGCTCGTAGTCACGTAGGACGTAGCCGTCGGCCGCCTTGCCGGGAGAGAGGCTGAAGGTCGGTTCCCCATGCGGAATGTCGGCTCGGCAGTGGTCGCAGACCACGACCTGGTTGCCATGGATGTCCGTGTACTTCGTCATGATCAATCTCCTAGAAGGGCGGGGGTTCGAAGGTGAAGACCCAGCTCTTGGTGTCGGCGTTCCAGCGGAAGCCGTTGTCTTTCAGCAGTTGCCGCTGATCGTAACTTTTTGCCGCGATGGTTCCCGTTTCCATATCCAGGTCGTAGCTGATGCTCTTCGCTTCCAGCAGCGAGATGATGTCGGAAATCCCGCACTCCTCCGGGGTGGCCTTGGGCGCCGGTGGGCTCGTAGCCGGGGCTGCTGGTTCCGACCAGACATCCTCAGCGGCGATCTCGGCGGGAGGAGCCGGTTTCGCGACCGGCGGCGAGACCACGGCTAGGTGGCTGCGATTATGGGTGGTGCCGATGACCTCGGCTTCGCTGACGATCTCGCCGGCATCTGTTTCGAAGCCTGCGCCCAGCTCCTCGATGCAGTACACACCGTTGACGTTGAAGGCTTTGCGCAGCGCCTGCGACTCGGCAACCTTCTTGAGCATCGTCGCTGGTTTTTCCGCCCAGAACTTGGTCGGCGCGCCGTCGGCGGTGCATTGCACGTACTCGTTGTAGTGCACCTCGGCGACGAAGGGCTTGCTGGAGTCCTTACGCCAGACCGAGCAGACCGCGACCAGCTGCGGCTTGACCACCCACTTGCCATTCTCCAGCTGCGGAATGTCGCGGATGGCAGCGACCGTCTCGATGCCAGCCAGCTGACCGCTGCGATGGGCGATGCTCAGGAAGCCGTCCCTGGCGATCATCGGTTCGACCTTGTTGATCCACTTGTCACCGAGCTTGGCGCGCCTGGGGACGAAGTGGATCTCGCGCAGGATGGGATTGAGGCCTAATTCGCGAGCGACGCTGAAACAGTAGTCCTGCTCGGCCTTCGTCGCCCCGGACGGGAAGAATTGCGATTGGATGACCGCGAGCTGCTCCTTGGTGAAGTCAGCCTTAACCAATGCGTTGCTACTCATCTTTTTCTCCTTTCCTTGTTGGAACTTCCGGATGGTTCGGTTTAGGGAGTCGCTTCCTGGCTTCGTCAACGGTGGCCTCGACCAAGATCACGACGATGATCTTCAGCAACTCACGGACGACGAGCACGGCAGCACCTCCTTCCTCGCGGTGGTCCAGTTGTCCAGGCCGATGGCGATGACTTCCTGGGTGTTGAGGTTGTCCCGGATGGCGACGCGTACTGCGTCCCTTGCCTGGAACAGCTCCGCCGGGGTCAGCGAGAGTGCTTGGGGGCCGAGGCGATGGGCAAGCTCAATCAGCACGCTCTGGAGCGACAGGGCATGGACGATCTCGGTGGGGCTGGCGGCGATGTTGACGAGCTTGATCGATAGTTTGGTGACGATCTCTTCATGCGACATGCCCACCTCCTATCCCATCAGCTCGACCGAGACGACGTATGCGTCCATCTCGAAGTATGCGAGGAAGTTGCTCTGCCAGATCGTGAAGAGCTTGCGACCCTGCTTGATCGGGTAGTCGATGGCAAAATGTCCGAACAGCCCGAGTGCGAAGTCGAAGTCGATCTCCTTGACGAGTTCGGTGTCGGGTGCGCGGCCGACATGGGCAAAGTCGCTGATGTAGAGCAGCCTTCCGTCACTGGTGAGGCCGACTTCGACGGGATGAAAGCCGCCGCAGTCGTCATAGGATGGATCCCTGAAGTTGATGATGGCGCCCTTGCCAACGGGAACGTCGGCGGTCGCCGCCTGGAGGATGTGACGGAGACGTGGGTCGATCGGCCACGGCAGGCCTTCGGTGCGAATGATCATGGTGCCCTCCTGGAATGAAAGAGCCCCCCTACCGTTAGGGTAGAGGGGCAGGGTGCGCGTCGCCGGCCAGCTCCAGCAGCAGCCGATGGCGGATGGCCGGGTCCAGCCACGGCTCGTCGGGAACCAGAATGGTGATAGCGTGCTCGTTGTTGCGCAGGATCACAGCAACGAAGCAGCGATGGGCAACGTCGTACTCGACCCCCTCGAAGCCGTTCTCCCGCCACTTGCGGCCAAGGCTGAGTCCAAGGCTGGCGTCGGTGTCCTTCGGGGTAACGAGGGCGAGGTGGCCGTGGTCGTTGGGGTCGTAGTTGATGTAGGCGTCGAGGATGTGCTGCAGGTGCTTGCTGGCGGGTGCTACGAGATGCGGCGGGAGACGGGCTCGTTCGATGTCGCCGGGGGATCGGATGCTGATCATGTCGTTAACCTCCTGGGGTCTTGGGAAGGAACATTCCCAAGACATTAATATCGTTAGGTTCTTCGCCATGATACGGAAGCGCCGGCGGGCCACAGGGATCCCCCTGCGGGGGTTGCCCGCAGGGGGATAGCCGCTTGGCCAGTATGGATCATGAGGTGGATCGTGAGGGTCGTCAGGTCCGGTCGATCAGGCTTCCGGGCAGTAGTCGCGGATCAGCGCCTCGACCACCTTGGCGTTCTTGGTGTTGTAGCGCTGGGCGGTCATTTTGAGCCGGGCATACAGGACCGGGTCGATCCGGACGGACAGCCCGATCAGACCGTCGGGGCAGGTGCCGGGCGCCATCCGTTCTTTCCTGATCTTCTCCGCGGGAGGCTCGACACTGAGCGACGGGATGGTCGGGGTGGTCACCGGCGGCTGGACCTGCACCGGCGGCTGGACCTGCACCGGCGGCTGGACCTGCACCGAGGGCTGGACCTGCACCGAGGGCGGTGTCACAGCCGACTGTACGAACGGCTGTACCTGGCTCTCGGGGTGAACCTGGACCGACCCGGACGGCTGCACGGTCGGTTGCACCTGAAACGGCTGCTCAGGATGTGCCGAAGCCACCGGCTGCGAATGAACAACGGCTTCCGCCGGCTTGGAGAAGCTAGGGAAGGTCTTCTTCACGAAGGGGGCCGCCTGCGTCTGTCCGGGCTGGTGCTCCTGGTGGGCGTTCATGACATCTTCCTCTTGTTGCGGGTTGAACGTCTCGTGGCTCTCGTTCATGTTCGATTCCTCCTGTTCGTGCTGCTCGTGGTTGTAGGGCTCTTCTCCGGTGGTCGCGCCCTCCGCGTGCATTACCTCGTCGTGAGGCGCAGCAGGCTGAGGCGTGGTACCGTAGAAGGGCTTCTTCTTGAACAAGCTTCCGGTAACCATGGCGTTATTCCTCCATCTGGGTTATGGCCACCAAGGCAGAGGGAATCTCGCCCGGCAGCGTTGGTTGTCGTTATGGATCACCTGCTACGGATGACCATCCGCTTCTCGTGATAGGTTGAAACGATGTCTTCGACCTTAGCGTAGTAAATGTGCATATCGATGAGAGCCTCCACCATCTCGACGACGGTGCGATCACAATGAACAGCCGCGATGCGTAGGGCCCGATGCCGGCGCTTGCTGATATCGCAGGAGAGCCTGACCGTACCGTGCTCATCTGCATCGTCAACGCCGCCGTCGAGGTTCTCCATCATCTGATCCAGCGTCAGCCTTTCCCCTTCTTCGGGGCCATCCCCCCGCTCACTGATGGCAATGATTCCCTGCTCCTTCGAAACCCTTGCCTCCTCGCTCGCTTCCTCTGCGAGCTTGATACTTTTCTTCTTGAACATCGACGTGGTCATCGTGCGCTCCTTGGGTTGTATGACGTTGGGCTCAGACGGTGGTGCGTCATGCCGACCGGGCCGTCGCGGTAGCTGATGTATTCCATCGTGTCTTCTCCTTGGGGGGTTGGGGGCGGGGTGGTGCCACAATGGATTGTTAGTACCACCTGAGGGGGAAACGCGGATTTTGGGGAGGTCATGCAGTGCTTGGAGTACAGCAACCTGGGAGGATCAACCTTGACAGCAACGGCGAATAACTGTAGGAAAAGATTGGACGTCTTTTATGCTGGGTGCTAAGGGGGATGCAGATCATGGCGACCGACCGGGTTCTCACCGTCGACGAGCTGGCAGCCTACCTCAAGGTGTCACAATCCACGCTCTACAAGCTGCTGGCCGAGGGGAAAGTTCCGGGCCAGAAGGTCGGCCGGCACTGGCGGTTCAGTCGATCCGCGATCGATGCCTGGCTGGAAGAACCCCAGCGTAAGTTGCTGAAGGAGCACGCGGACCGAGAGCAGGCTCGCCCGTGAAACTCAATCTCTCCCCTGAACAGCTCCGAGTCATCTCCCACCGTGGCAGCGACGTCCAGGTTGTCGCCTGCGCCGGCTCCGGCAAGACCGAGTCGATCTCCCGGCGGGTTGCTGCCCTGATCAACGAGGGCGAACCGCCCGAATCCATCATCGCCTTCACCTACACGGAAAAAGCCGCCGCCGAGCTGAAGGAGCGCATCTACCAGCGGGTGGCCGATGTAAAGGGACCGGAATTCCTCGGCCGCCTCGGCCCGATGTACGTCGGCACCATCCACGGCTACTGCTTCCGGCTGCTTCAGGACTACGTCCCCCAGTACGGCAACTACGAGGTGCTGGACGAGCATCGCCACATCGGCCTCCTCAGCAGGGAATTCCAGCGGATGGGTCTGAGCAATCTCGGCGCCCGCCACTGGGAGCCGATCCGCGACTTTGCCAAGACGGTCGATGTGATCAGCAACGAGTTGATCGATCCGGCGGCTCTGGCCGGAACACCCCTCGGTGACTGCTACCAGGGGTACCTCGACATGCTCGATCGGTATCACTTCCTGAGCTTCGGCCTGATCATCGTTAAGGCGATCGAGTCCCTCCACGACCCTGTGATCTACGAGAGGGTCCATTCCCCGCTGCGGCACCTGATCGTCGACGAATACCAGGACGTCAACCCTGCCCAGGAGAAGCTGGTCGAGCTGCTCGGTGCCGCACCGGTGCAGGTCTGCGTCGTCGGTGACGATGACCAGTCGATCTACCAGTGGCGCGGCTCGGACGTCTCCAACATCCTCACCTTCGCGCAGCGCCGGACCAAGGTCGAGGTCATCAAGCTGGAGAGCAACCGCCGCAGTCGCCCGACGATCGTCGCCACGGCCAATGCCTTCGCCCTGACCATCCCGCAACGGCTCGACAAGGAGATGCAGTCGATCCGGCAAGCAGGGCGGCCGGAGATAATCACCTGGAGCGATGACACCCAGGAGGACGAGGCCCGGCAGATCGCCCGGACGATCGAGCGGCTCTACGCCGAGGGTTACCGCTACCGGGACATTGCCATCCTCTACCGCTCGGTGCGGACATCCGCCCCGGTGATGGCCGAAGTCCTCGAAGAGTTCAACATCCCGTTTTCCTGCGGCGGCCGCACCGGTCTCTTCATCCAGCCGGCGATCAGCCACTTCGGCGAGTTGATGGCGTGGTTCGCCGATGCCAACTGGAAGGACGAACGCTTCGGCCAGCAGCGGCAGGCGAACATCGACCATGTTGTTGCCGGTCTGAACGCCCACTTCGGCAGGGGCGGCGAGATCCCGGGTCTGAAGAAGTACCTTGAGGACTGGAAGTCCTTCCGGCTGCGCAACAACCGCCCGATCAGCCTGGTCGGCGACTTCTACCGGCTGCTGCACTTCCTCGGCGCTCACCAGATCGATGTGGACACTCCGCAGGGGGCCGCCCTGTTCGGGTCTTTCGCGCGGTTCTCGGAACTGCTGGCTGACTACGAGCATGTCACCCGCCGAGGGCGTTACGTCATCGAGAATGATGTGCGGGTCTTCCGGGGCGGGCAGGATCGCGGGAAGCCGTACTACCAGAAGCTGCACAACTACCTGCTGCACTACGCCCGCGATGCCTACGAGGACTTCGAGGGGGAAGAGATCGCCGACACCGACGCGGTCAACATCCTGACCGTCCACCAGGCCAAGGGATTGGAGTGGCCGGTGGTGTTCATGCCGGCGCTGACGTCCCTGCGGTTCCCCTCCAAGTTCGCCGGCCAGAGCCAGTCGTGGCTGTTGCCCGAGACGGTCTTCCCGGCCAGGCTGCGCCGTCGCTATGAGGGTGGCGATGCCGACGAGCGCCGGCTCTTCTACGTCGCCATGACCAGGGCGCGGGATGCGGTCTATCTTTCCTGCTTCGACCGGATCACGCGGGCCACCAGCCCATCCCCCTACTTGCGGGAGGTCGCTGCCCATACCGGTGGGATCAAGAAGTACGACGACCTGCCGATCCCGGGGCCACCGACCGACAGCAAGCAGAAGGAGATTCCGCCGCTGGAGCTGAGCTTCTCGGACCTCGCCACGTTCGAGGATTGCGGCTACCGCTATCGCCTCGGCTCGCTCTTCAAGTTCCAGCAGGAGCTAGCCATCGAGTTAGGTTACGGCAAGGCGCTCCACCACGTTCTGCGCCACGTCGCCGAGATCGCCCGCAGCACCGGGGAGATCCCGAGCACGGGTGAGCTGACGACGATCATCGACGACGAGTTTTACCTACCGTTCGCCGACAACCCGACCTTCACCCGCATGCACAAGGCGGCGGAGATGCTGGTCAAGAATTACGTCAAGGACTACTCCGGGGATCTGCAGCGGGTCTGGGAGATCGAGCGACCCTTCGAGGTCCACCTGGAGGGGGGCATTCTGGCGGGGCGCGCCGACATCATTCTGGACAAGCACAATGGCGAAGAAGGGAAGCTTGCCATCGTCGACTACAAGTCGGCCACCGATCCGATCCGTGATGAGCGCTACCAGCTGCAGCTTGCCATCTATGCGGCGGCGGGGCGCGGCGAGGGTTTGGATGTGGCAGCCGCCTTCCTGCATGAGCTGAAAGACGGGACACGCCACGAAGTCGACATCGGCAATGCCAAGATGGCGGAAGCCCTGGCTAAGGTCGAGAAGTCGGTCAAGGGGATACGCAGCGGAGTATTCATGCCCTGCAAGGTCAGGGGTCAGTGCGAGCAGTGCGACTACCAGCTGCTGTGCCGGCATAGCGCTGCGCCGGCGAAGTGATCAGAATCTACGTTATTGAGAGGGCATGACATGGCGAGGAAACCCAAGGGGACGGACAACGGAATCAACACTACTGACTACCGTCATGACGGAGTGACGCGGAAGAACATCCCGCCGGCCAAGATCGCTGCCGAGGGGCAGATTCCAAAGGTCAGGAAGGCAAAGTACTACTACAACCCCCACCTCTCGCCCGAGCTACGTTTCGACCCGACCGGCAAGACCGACCGCGTTCTCGAACTGAAGGAGAAGGTCAAGGGCGTTCTCAGTAAGGAGGAGCTCGAACTGCTCGACAACGCCCTGAACGGTCAGCAGCCCTGGCTGGAGTGGGCCGAGAAGAAGGAGCAACACGACCGGAAGTTTTTCGAGGTAGATCCGATCGCCCTCCACATCCACGAGCGCATCTCCGCCCAAGCAATGATGAAAGCGGCGGCCCGTCAGGATGTGCAGCGCGACCTTTTCGCCGATCCTCAGCAGGAGTACCAGGAGGCGGTGAAGTTCTACCGCCATGACATCGACTGGGCAAACCGGATGATCCTCGGGGATTCCCTCCAGGTCATGACATCGTTGGCGCGGCGGGAGGATTTGGCTGGAAAAGTTCAGATGATCTACATGGATCCACCGTATGGGGTTAAATTCGCTTCGAACTTTCAGCCGGAAATGAATCGGCGTGATGTAAAAGACAAAGAAACTGATTTAACTCGTGAGCCAGAAATGGTCAAAGCCTATAGAGACACGTGGAATTTAGGAGTGCATTCATATTTGAGTTATTTAAGAGATAGAATGAAAGTCTCGAAAGAGCTTCTGCATGACACTGGAAGTATATTTATTCAAATAAGTGAAGAAAATCTGCACCATGTTAGAGAGATAATGGATGAAGTATTTGGCAGTGAAAATCTAAGCGGAATTATAGCATTTGCAAAAACTTCGAGTTCTTCAGGTGGGTTGCTAGCATCAACTGCTGACTTTCTGCTCTGGTACGCCAAAGATAAAAGTAAAGTTAAGTATAAACAATTATATTTAGATAAGGTTGTCGGGGGTGAAGGAGGAAGTGCGTATTCACGACTTATTTCAAGTGACGGAAGCAAGAGATCTCTATCATCTTCAGAAAAAGAAGATTTATTATCGATACCAAAAGGGGCTAAAATTTATCGCATTGATAACTTAACATCACAGAGACCTGCACAAGAAGGTGATGTGAGAACTTATGAATTTAATGGTGGGAATTATACACCTGGGAAAGGCACATTTAAAACAGATAAAGGAGGTCTTGATCGTTTAAAAAAGGCTGAACGGCTCGAGACAACTACTGGCGGAATGTATTACGTTAGATATTTCGACGACTTCCCTGTTTTCCCAATAGCAAATCTTTGGGATGACACTGTAATAGCAGGATTTGCCTCTGATAAAATTTACGTTGTACAGACAAGTACAAAAATCATACAGCGATGCATCCTAATGACAACTGACCCTGGAGATTTAATTTTAGACCCAACTTGTGGAAGCGGCAGTACAGCGTATGTTGCAGAACAGTGGGGACGGCGCTGGATAACTATCGATACTAGTCGTGTTGCTCTTTCTTTGACGCGGCAGAGAATGATGACAGCATCCTTCCCTTACTATAAAACAAAAAGTCAATCATATCCGCACAATCCAATAGACGGATTCTGCTATCGATGTGTACCTCATATAACTCTTGGAAATATTGCTCGGAATAGTGCTCTAGATAATATCTTTGCCAAGAATCAAGTAGTTCTCGACGATAAACTTTTGGCGCTTAACTCGGCATTAGCAGCGGTAACCTATGAAGTTCGTGACATATTATGTAGAAAATTTAGCGACAAAGAAAAGCGCGAAGGCAAGCGTAATGTTACAGACGCAGACCACCGTCGTTGGTTATTACCGAAGGATGCCTGGCAAGAATGGGAGGTGCCATTCGACGCTGACCCGGATTGGCCGAAACCGCTCCAGGAAGCACTCATTGCGTATCGAACTACATGGCGTGTCAAAATGGATGAGATCAACGCCTGCATCGCTGCCAACGCCGAACAGGAGGAGTTGGTAGACCAGCCAGAAGTTGTGCGAAATGTGGTCAGGGTCACAGGCCCCTTCACCGTGGAGGGTGTTAAACCGGAGGAATTGTCTCTGGACGAGGATGGTCTCTTCGACCCTACCCCCAACGAGTTCGAGGATGATGTAGAAGTTGCTGTCCAGGATGAGGGGCAAAACATCCTTTCATACCTAGCTCAGATGGTTAGTCTGATTCGAATGGATGGTGTCACGTTCCCAAACACTACCCGAACGAAGTTTGCTCGCATCGAATCGTTGTTTGAGCAGGGCTCCGGCAGCACCATTCACGCCGAGGCAGCCTGGGAAGGCGCTGCCGACGGAGAGCCCAACAACGTGGCGATTGCCTTCGGCCCGCAGTACGGCCCGGTCACGGCACATCAGGTTGAGGAGCTGGTCAGAGCCAGTCGCCGCTACGACGAGTTGGTGATCGCCGGCTTCAGCTTCGACGCCGCTGCTGCCGCCGCCATCCAGGAGTCACAGCATCCCAAGCTGAAGATCCACATGGCCCACATCCGCCCCGATGCCGGCCCCGGCATGGAGGGGCTGCTGAAGGATACTCCCAACAGCCAGCTCTTCACGGTCTTCGGCCAGCCCGAGATCAAAGTGGACGAGGTCGAAGATGGCGAGTATCAGGTGAAGCTGCTCGGCGTCGATATCTACGATCCGCTCAAGGGCGAGGTGAAGTCCTCCGGGGCCGACAAGGTGGCCGCCTGGTTCCTCGACAGCGATTTCGACGGCCGGTGCTTCTGCATCACTCAGGCCTTCTTCCCCAATCAGGACGCATGGGACAAGATCGCAAAGAGCCTTGGCTCCACCGCCAACGCCGAAGCGTTCGCCGCCTTCAAAGGGACCGTGTCGCTACCGTTCCCGGTGGGCAAGCACAAGCGGATCGCGGTCAAGGTCATCGACCCGCGTGGTAACGAAGTCATGGCCATCGCTCAGCTCGGCGACGGGCGGTAGGGGGCGGTCATGGCACGGAACCCTACGGAACAACCGCCGGAGGACTGGACCCCGACCCAGGCGGTCGATGATCCCATACTGAACAGCCCCTACGAGGAACCGAAGTCGCACTGGGTCTACCAGAACGGCAGTCCCTCGAAGATGTCGGGCCGGCGGCCGGCAAGCTACTGGTTCAAGTCCAAGCAGACCGGGGCTGCCCAGCAGGCGCTCTTCAAGGAGGAGAACCGCGACGATCTGCCGCTGATCAACGCCCTGCGCAAGGACGTCAAGCGCTGGCGCGACTCCGGTTATCGTGGCGCGACCGCTGTCACCAAGGATCTGCTGGCCTGGTGGATTCGGGAGGACCGACCGCGCCGGCTCTTCTTCTGCCAGCGTGAGGCGGTGGAAACCGTCATCTACCTGCTGGAGCTGGGGATTCCCAACAGACTGCGGGCTTCAGGGTTCCAGAACTTCGAGGTGGATGGCGAGAATATCGCCAAGCTGTTGAAGGGCGAAAAACCGAACTTCGAGAACTTGGGGGATGACTTCTTCCCGAGGCTGATCGATTCTCCCGGTACTACCGACATGCTGGCCCTGCGCCGGCTTGGCTGCAAGATGGCGACCGGCAGCGGCAAGACTATCGTCATGGCGATGCTGATCGCCTGGGCCTTCTGCAACCGGGGTCGCAACCCCTCCTCGCGGGAATTCCCCAACGCCGTGCTGGTCTGCGCGCCCAACCTGACCGTCAAGAAGCGGCTGTCGGTGCTGCGCCCCGACGACCTCGACAACTACTACGACACGTTCGACCTGATCCCCCCGAAGTACCGGGAGTTCATGAACGCCGGCAAGGTGCTGGTGACCAACTGGCACGTCTTCGCGCCCAAGGGCGAGCACACCGAAGGCGGTAAGAGCTACGCTGTGGTCAACAAGGGCGAGGAGACGCATGACGCCTTCGCCCGCAACCGTCTCGGCGAGATAGCCCAGCGCCTGCCGATCCTAATCCTGAACGACGAGGGGCATCACTGCTGGCGAGGCAAGATCTCGGAGGCAGAAGAGAAGAAGGCGCTGAAGGACTGCAGCAAGGAAGAGAAGGATTATCTTCAGGAGGAAGCCGAAGAAGCCCGCGTGTGGCTGGCCGGCCTTGACCGCATCAACAACAGCGGACTGGTGGGCAAGGACCAGGAAGGCAAGCTGCTCCCTGGCATCCTGGCCTGCATCGACCTCTCGGCCACCCCGTTTTACCTATCCAACAGCGGCTACCCCGAGGGGAGCCCGTTCCCCTGGCTGGTGAGCGACTTCGGTCTGGTCGATGCCATCGAGAGCGGGATCACCAAGGTGCCGCGCCTCCCTGTCAAGGATGACAAGGGTGGCAAGGATGATGCCGGCCGCCCTGACCCGGTCTACTTCCGGCTGTGGGAGAACATCAAGAAGCAGCTCAAGCCTGAGGATTACATCAGCAAGACCAAGGTCAAGCCGGAAGCCCTGTTCAAGTACGCCGAGGGCGCGCTGACCACGCTGCTGGCCCAGTGGAAGGTCCAGTACGACAAGTGTCTGGAAGACGCTGGCGGCAGGTCGTTCATCCCCCCGGTCATCATCGTGGTCTGCGACAACACCGAGGTGGCGTCGGTCTTCTTCACCAAGATCAGCGGCGAGTACGAAGAAGAGATCGCCAACGAAGAGGGGAAGACGGTCGTCGTCAAGCGCTACACCAACGGGATGCTGGCCGAACTCACGAACAGCGAGGGGGACCAACCGACCATCCGGATCGACTCCAAGCTGCTGGCGAAGATCGAGGCGGAAGGCGAGGAAACCAAGGATGAAGCCGCGCTGCGTCTGCGGGAGCTGATCGACACCGTCGGCAAGCGCGGCGGCCTCGGCGAGCAGGTCCGCTGCGTGGTGTCGGTGTCGATGCTGACCGAGGGGTGGGACGCCAACAACGTCACTCACATCCTGGGCGTTCGCGCCTTCGGCAGCCAGTTGCTGTGCGAGCAAGTGGTCGGCCGGGGTCTGCGCCGGATGAGCTATGACGTCAACCCCCAGACCGGCTTGCTGAATGCGGAGTATGCCGACGTTTACGGGATTCCGTTCTCGCTCATCCCGTTCAAGGGGAAACCGAAAGATGATGGCGGGGGCGGCGACCCCGTCTACCACAGCATCTACGCCGTTGACGAGCGCGCGAGCTACGAGATTCGCATGCCCAATGTCGAGAGCTATGTCTATGCCCTGCGCGACGGCGGGATCACCTGCACCGTGGACAAGCTGGAGGGGTTGATCGTCGACAAGGAGCCGGGCACCGTCTACCTGGCACCGACCAAAGGCTACCAGGAGGATCCGACCGGCATCCGGGACACCAGCGAGTTCATCCCTCAGACCCGCGAGGAGTACTACAAGACCGTGCGCCCGCAGCAGGTCATCTTCCGCTTGAGCCAGATCATCCTGGACGACCTGACGCAAGGGGCCAAGGCCGGCGACCAGGGGAAGCTGAAGCACCTCGCAAGACACCAGTTGTTTCCCGAGATCCTCAAGATCGTCCAGACGTACGTGCGGACCAAGGTGACGTTCAAGAACGGGGTTGATGTGCGCGAGCTGGCATTGGAGCGCTACGCACAGTTACTCCGTGAGCGCATCCGGGACGGCATCCTGCCGGCGGTCGCCGATGACGATCAGAAGCTGATGCCGGTGCTGAACTCCTTCCAACCGTTCACCTCGACCGCCAACGTCAACTACCAGACGTGCCGACCCGTCATGGACCTGGAGAAGAGCCACCTGAACCGTGCCATGCTCCAGAGCAGCTACGAGCGGCAGGCCATCGAGATCATGGAGGACATGGACGCCGTCGATTGCTTCACCCCGAACGACCGCCAGATCGGCTTGATTATCCCCTACGAGTACGACGGCCACCGCCACAACTACGAGCCGGACTTCGTGGTGAAGCTGCAAAATGAGAAGCTGGTGCTGCTTGAGATCAAGGGCCTCGGCGGAAAGATTCACGACGAGGACAAGGTGTCCGCCAAGAACGCGGCTTCCAGAAAGTGGGTCGCAGCGGTTAACAACAACGGACGATACGGCGAGTGGGCCTACGAGATCTGCGAGGAATTGAGCCAACTGCGAGCGACCCTGGAAAGGCATGCCGGCGATGTTGACACCCACCGACCTTTCCGCATCGTCAAGCCGGCCGATGGCGACAAGTGGCAGAACTGCGTGCCGCTCGTCGCCTTGCAAACGGTCGTCCGGCAGTCCCAGGAGAAGCAGCAGACGCTGGACGGCCTCGGCTCATGGACGTCGACCTGGGTCACCTGGGATGGGCATCCTGCGTTCACGCAAGGGATGTTCGTGGCGAAGGTGGCAGGTAACGCTCTGAATGCCGATCACACTGATGGGGTCTATGCACTCTTCAGCCCGCTGGCCGGCTCGGATCGACAGGGAAAGACCGTCCTCGCCGTATACCGTGGCATTGATGACCCCTTTGCTGGCCGCCCCTACACGGTCAGGCAGTACCAGAGCGAGAAAGTCGCCAAAGACGGTACCGATTGGCTTCATACGAGGGTAACGCTGACGCCGGCGAACCCCGAAGCCGCAACCTTCGTCTTCGACGTCAAGAATGAAGCGGAAGTGCGGGTGCTTGCGGAGTTGGTCACTCTTTTGCTACCGGAGAATAACTGAGGGAGCCATCATCAAATGGGAGATCGCAGACTGTGGTTGATCGACGCCGGGTATCTCTTTAATGCCAGGCACAGCGTTGCTCAAGGCTTCAAATTCAATTACGCGAAATTACGCAAGAAGCTGGAGGAAAGCGGTGAAATCTGGCGAGCGTATTATCTGAACAGCACACCCAGTCCGCCAACCGACGCCCAGGATGATTTTCACAAGTGGCTTCGATCTGCCCCGCCAATGGGGCCGAAAATCATCACGAAGCTGTATGAGATGAAGGAAGAGCGGGGCGATAAGTCCTATTGCGAGTGTTGCGATGAAAAGGTGATGCTGGCATGCCCGAACACGTCAAAGAAAGCCGGTGTTCACAGGCTGTGCAATCAGGTCCAGAAAGGGGTGGACGTGGGACTGGCCACGCTGGCCCTGATCCACAAGGACAACTACGACACATTGATCCTCTCCTCGGGTGACTCGGACTTGCTGGACGCGATCGAGCATCTCTCGGAGAACGGCAAGCGGATCGAGCTTGCGGTGTTTCACCTGGGGGTCGCTTCCGAGTTGCAGAGCCGTGCCGATAAAATTCACTGGATCGACGATTTTTCAGCCGAGGTGGCTCAGTAGTCATCGGGCTGAATCCTAGCCCGTGGCCGGAGCATCATTTGAATCAGGAGAGGTACGCCTATGAAAGCTGACAAAGGCAAAGGGGGAGCCAAAGAGCTTAAGCTTGTCCCGCAACGGGATGATCTGAAGGGCTTCATCAACAAGGACGAGAGTTTTCAGACCGCGTACCTTCGCGCCCTTGCCGCGATTGCCATGTCGGATGGGACGGTTAGCCTGGCGGAATATGAGGAACTCAACCAAATCGTCAGTCGCTGTGAACTGCCGGCACTTGCCGCCAGCTGCACTCTCAATTTCCTGAGTCTGAAGGCAAGTTCGAGCGATGCATTTTCAAAGCTGAGTAAAGCGTCAGCCCAGATCAACGATGACGGGATACGCTATGCAGCGTTTGAAGCCGCCCGTCCGCTCCTGAGTCTTCAAGGCTCGAAGATCAAGGAGCTGGCCAAAGAATTTGCCCGAGCTCTTGCTATCGAATTGACCCCCCTCGAATTGGACAAGATCGAAAACGGGGCCACAGCGACGGACTGGACCAACGTCGTCCAGCGCTCGCCCAGACTCCTGCTCGGAATGAAAGCCCTGTCCGTGGCGGACGAGTGTGTCCGCTTAACCGGGAACGCCGAGGTCGCCAGGAACGTGGCGGACTACCTGGATGGGAAGATCGAGCAGCACACACTCTACACCTGCGTGGCGCAGGCCAACGCAGATCTCGCCCGGAAGCTCGAAGACTTCGAGCAGCGCTTGGTGGATACGGACACGATCGAAATGGTGGCGCAAAACTATGTACAGACCGCCGACCACCTTTTCGAACAAGTCCGCCAGCGCCTGGCCCTTGTTGCGGCACGCATTGACCATGAAAAGCGGATGTTCGACGACGATTTCGAAGATGTGATCTACGATGCCGGCAATGCTTTCGAGTTGGAGGCAGCCGATCGGTTCAGAACGGACAAGTGGAAGTCGCCGAAGGTATGGGAGAGTCTTGCGAAGTCAACTTTCGGCAAGGAGCTTGAGCGACGGGTGGACCGGATTATTCGGCACCACGAAAAACAACTGCAGCTGATGAAGGAAGACCTCAGGCTCTTTCAGGAAGACATGCGAGTCGTCAACGCATCAATCCTGGCCAGGCAACACCATACCCAGTTCGCGAGACTCATGCCATCGCTGAGGATCAAGACGCGGATCGTCAACGCCGCAGAAGACGCGGCAAACCTGACGCTCGTCTCGTCGGCAGCATTGGCAGCGGGGGTAGGGACCGCCGTTTACTATCTCGGCGCCGCTGCCGTCATGCCGGTTGTCGCGCCGATCGTTCCTTACGTCGGTGGGGCGGCAATCGTGGCAGCCTTGATCAAGTGGGTCACAGATAGTGAAGCGCGGAAATGGGATGAAATCCGGGACAAACGGAAAAAGTTCGAGAAGATCATGCGGGAAAAACTGGACGAGGCGCGAAGCTCCTACTTCACCCAGCTCGATGAGCTCGGCAGGGAATTCCTCTTCACCGCCAATGTGATGATGAAGCCAGTCATGCTCGAAGCGGACGCTGCGCGCTTGTTGGCAGGAGCACAAAAAAAGGTGGCGCGCCGGGTTTTGAGCGATGCAAGACAATCCTTGGCTAATCTGACCTCATCCATCGCCCGCCTGTCGGTCGAAAAAACCTAAGATTGCGAGGGAGCTGACTGATGCAGGTTTCAACCATCCTTGACCATATCGACAGCGGCCACATGGCGTTGCCGGAGTTTCAGCGCGGCTATGTCTGGAACCGGGAGCAAGTTCGCCGGCTCTTCACCTCGCTCTACAAGCGGCACCCGGTCGGCAGTCTCCTGGTGTGGGCCACGGAGTCGTCCGGAGCCTCGCATCGCGGCGACGCCCAACTCGCCTCCGGCATCGTCAAGCTGTTGCTGGACGGGCAGCAGCGCATCACCTCGCTCTACGGGGTGCTGCGCGGTCGGCCACCCAAGTTCTTCGACGGCAACGCCCAATCCTTCACCGGGCTCTACTTCCACCTTGAGAAGGAGGAGTTCGAATTCTACCAGCCGATCAAGATGAAGGACGATCCCCTGTGGATCGGCGTCACCGCACTGCTTAAGAACGGCGCAACCGGGCTCGGGAACTATGTCGCCAAGCTGAGCCAGGACCCCTCACTGGTCGCGAAGGTCGGCGAGTATGCAGGCCGCCTGAGCACGATCCTCGGCATCAGCGAGATCAACTTACACGTCGAGGAAGTGACTGGCAAGGAGAAGACCATCGACGTCGTGGTCGAGATCTTCAACGCCGTCAACAGCGGCGGCACGACCCTCTCGAAAGGCGACCTGGCTCTGGCGAAGATCTGTGCCGAGTGGCCGGAGGCCAGAGACAGGATGAAGTTGGCCCTGGCGGGATGGGCCAAGTCTGACTACCACTTCGATCTCGACTGGCTGCTGCGCAACATCAACACGGTTATCACGGGCGAGGCCAAGTTCCAGTTCCTGCACAACGCGACCAAGGCGAACGTCGAGGATGGGCTGAATCGTTCCATCAAGACCATCAACCAGGTGCTGAACATGATCAACGGGCGCTTGGGGCTCGATCATGATCAAGTCCTCTTCGGTAAGTTCGCCATCCCCGTCATGGTCCACTACCTTGACCGTCGGAAGGCTCAGCTTGATGCCACTGAAAGCGACAAGTTGCTGTTCTGGTTCCTGCAGTCAGCTATGTGGGGGCGCTTCTCGGGATCGACCGAGAGCGTGATTGACCAGGACCTGGCGGCCATCGAGGATCTCAACGGCGGGCTCGACCGGTTGATCAGCCAGCTTCGCCTATGGCATGGCGGGTTGGTGACCGAGCCGGGACACTTCGCCGGGTGGAGCCTGGGCGCTCGCTTCTACCCGGTCCTGTACATGCTGACTCGTGTCGGCGCAGCGCGGGATTGGGGGACGGGTCTGCCGCTCAAAAGCAACCTGCTGGGGCAGATGAGCCGTCTGGAAGTGCACCATATCTTCCCCAAGGCGCAACTCTACAAGCTCGGCCATGGCCGGGCCGACATCAACGCCGTCGCCAACTTCTGCTTCCTCACCAAGCTGACCAATCTCAACATCAGCGACAAACGCCCCGAGGTTTACTTCCCGCAGGTGGAAAAGAGTCACCCGGGAGCCTTGGCCTCTCAGTGGATCCCCATGGACCCCGAGCTGTGGAAGCTGGAGAACTACCATGCCTTCCTGACTGCTCGCCGGGAGTTGCTGGCCAACGCGGCTAACGACTTCATGATTGATCTCCTCCACGGGGACGACAGCCTCATGAAGGCCCCTGTTGCCGTCGTGCAGATTCAACCGGCGGTCGCAGTGCCGATCACGGTGACCCGCATCGACAGTGAGAATGAGGAAGAAGAGCTGTTGGCGCTGGTGGAATGGGTGGCCGAGAAGGGTTTGCCAGAAGGGTCGTTATTGCACGAAATCGCCGACCCTGTCAGCGGCGAGTCGATGGCCATCTTCGACCTGGCGTGGCCTCACGGGCTCCAGGAAGGCCTCAGCCAGCCGGTCGCGGTCCTGCTCAACGAAGAGCAAGAGGTTCATACTCTAGCCAACAACCAGGGCTATCGGTACTTCACCAATGTTCAGGAGTTCAAGAATTACGTTCTTCGTGAAGTCGTAGCCGAAGAGGGCGAACTTTTTTCAGCTCTACCCAACGATCGATTTGATCCGAACAGCCGGCGCTATCAAGTCTGGTCCTATATCGATTCGAAGGGTCCGGCAACAAACGAGCAGATCGCGTCGGGCACCGGGATTGACATCGCCACAGTAAAGGATTGCACGAAAAAGTTGTGCGCTGACGGCAAGGCCACAAGCAGCTGGACTGACAAAACCCTTGTCGCCAAGGAACCGTCCAAGGGGTGGCAGGAGATCTTCAAGGTCGGTGCGGAGGGTGGCGCCATTTCTGTCATGGGAAAAAGGGATGCAGGAGGGTGCTGGACTTTCGCCTTGGTCACGGACGAGAGTACGCTGGGGTGCCTGTTTGACGAGTTCGCTGGGCAGGATCTCCGTTCTTCTGAGCTTTCGGATTCATGGGAGGGTATTCTTAAGATGATAGACAGGTACCCCTGGACGAAACTTTACCCGCTCGAACCCTTCCACGAGGATTTCAAGAAGCTGATCTGGGCGGCCGTCCAGGTCAGAGGGACCGATGAGCATCGAATGGGTGACTGGGCACGTTGCTGCGGACTTGGGAGTAATTAACCATGAGTGGAGAAAGCAGACCTTTCCGCATCGGCACCTGGAATCTTGACCGCTCGGGCATCCGGGGCTGCGACCGGCTGCAGCCACAGATCGAAAAGCTGCTGCAATTCAACGCCGATGTGTGGATCCTGACGGAAACGCACACCTCCAATGCGCTGCCAGGGTATACATCGTTAGCCTCATCGCAGGATACGACCTTTCACAAGGAGGGCGAGAGCTGCGCAGCCATCTGGTCGCGCTACCCGCTCAAGAAGATCGAGACGGTAGACCCCACCTCCAACGTCTGTGCCGAACTGGAGTCGTCATTCGGCCCGATGCTGGTCTATGGCACGATCATCACCTATCACGCAGACGGGGTCAGTGAAGGGCTAGCTCAGCCATGGGAGCGCCACCGACAAGCCGTCCTGGAGCAGACGGCCGAGTGGCGGGCGCTCCGCCAACGCTACCCTGACCACCTCTTCTGCGTAGCCGGCGACTTCAACATGAACCTGGACGGCCGTCGTTGGTACGGGGTCCAGGATGCCAAGGAGAACCTGCTGAAGGGGCTGGAGGCTGCCGACCTATATTGTGCGACCCGTGATGACCTGCAGGCACCACCGTACAACTTGTCGCGGTCGACAGTGAATCACATTTGCCTGTCTAAGGAGTTGAAGGCAACGACACCCGTTGAGGTGTGGGAGGGGACGGTGGCCGGATTTCAGCTGAGCGATCACAACGGAATACTGGTCGAGATTTTCAAAGACAGAGGATGATGCAATGACTAAATCAGATCTTGTTGAACAGATCCAATCGGCAACGGGTCTTACGATGAAGGAGTCGACAGCCCTGTTCGACACCGTCATGGAGATTATGAAGGCGACCTTGGAGCGTGGCGAAGCCATCAAGGTGAGCCGATTCGGCAGTTTCGAGGTCAGGGCGAAGAGTGCCCGCCGGGGCCGCGATCCGCAGACCGGCAAGGAGTTGACTATCACCCCGCGCCGGATACTGAGCTTCCGACCCAGCAACATGTTGAAGCAGATGATCAATACCCACCCAGCGCAGTCCTCGACCTGATACCCCTTCCGGCATTTCACGGAGCTTCCAGAGAGCGCCCCCGCGAATTCACGAAGCCCTCGTAAGCGCATTAGTCTAACTGCTTGATATTACATGGTAATTCTGGAGGCCTTGATTTCCAAGGCTTTCCCGAAGGGGTCCGGCCCGAGGGCAAGGTTTCCAAGGGGTCGAGCCGGCGAGGTTTTCACGGTCGGCAGCTGGCACGGAATATGCCCTACACATTGGCAACAACCATCTCGCCAACGGAGGGACCATGAAAGACACAACCGTACTCGCCAGCTTCATCAACAACATCAGAGTTCGCCTGCTTGCCGCCCAGGAGGAGGCCTGTCAGTACCTCGGAGACTTTTTGCCGGAAGACCTCGGTTACCTGATTGACACCATCGATCAGGAATTGGAATGTCTCGACCCCTGGGACTGCGACAAGGACGAGCCGGTGGACGGCTACTCGGCCGTCGAGTTGCTGCGCCAGCTGGATCTCGATGCCGGCACATGGGTGTTCGAGAGGTCCAAGCGCTACGAGATCGACGTCCAGGAGATTTTCGCTGCCTTTGCCTTTGCCAGGGCGAACGAGGGGTTGCATTGTTTGTCAGGCGACCCGGATCTGACCGATTATGCGGCGGCTGCCGAGCTCTGTGCCGATGCTTTTGCCGCGTTGCACTACGGCCACGAGGCCAGCATGCGTGCGGCGCCGGTGGTCCAGCAGGAACTTCGCGCAATCAAATTTTCAGATCGAGCCCGCAAGGGAGGAGAGGCGAAGAAGCGGAACCTGGCCGAAGTCGAAGCAACCGTCATCATTAATGAATTCATCAAGATACAAGCTTCAGGCGATGACTTTCTGACCGAAGTTGTCGGGGACAAGAAGAAAGGTTACGCGATCAGGAGGAATGGGAAGGTCAACGTAGAGGCGTGTGCCAGACTTATCTACGACCGATATACAAAGTTAGGCTGCGAGATGGGGTATATCAGGAAGTCCATCAAGAAGCACCTGGCAGGAGACGAAACCGTTTCCTCAATGCTCGAACCCGTCGCCGAAGTCACGATTGACGAAGAATATCCTCCCAACGTTTACCCGACGAAGGTCGTCGCAACCCCTTCAGCCGACGCATAGATCACTAAACCCGGCCGACATGACCCCTGTTCAAGCGAGGTCATGTCGGCCGATGTCTCGAAAGTGTTAATAGCATTTCTCCCCAATGGCACTATTACACCGCATGTAAATAACATCGTTACTTCAGTATGTTACCGTCAAGGGATTGAGGCACGACCGTCTCGGCCATCAGCTTCAATTCTTTGAATCGGTTGGACTGGTCGAGAGTTCGCTTCAACTCACGCACGCGTTCATTGAGTTCTGGTCGGTGAAAATAAAAGGAATGAACGGCAACGACGTGGAGCAGTCGATCATGACCAGCTAACTCGATCGACCGCCCGCCTTCGCCGAAATACAACGTCACCCTGGTAATCTCCGAAGAGACATGGTCAAGACGTCCGACGATGTCGCCGGCATGGCAGCCGATGGCACGATCGGGGTTCTTGTGTCTCAACTTGACGATCCGGTATGAGCCAGGATCACTGTGCATGGCGATCAGCGGTTCGGCGTGCAGGAAGAAAAGCCGGCCGGGGCTGACCATCTGCAGCCCCGGCCGATCAGATTGCCACCAGATCCTAGCGTAGGAACGGGGAATCCTGGTCATCAGATCAACCGATCAACTTCGCAGCCAGCATCAGGTCGTCACGCTCGCAGTTGGTTGCCCGGATCTCATAGGACCGCATTCCTTCCGTCGCAGCCACCATCTGGCGGATGCGTTCGTCATTACCGAGATAGAGTTTGGCTGCCAGGTAGTACACCGCCAGCACCGCGCGATCGACCTGGAAAGAGTGCCGCGACCTGATGTCCTCGTCCTCGTTGATGATGACACCGGGGTTGCCACGGAAGATGTTGACCGCCGAGCACCGGGCCACGATGCGGGCGATCACCTGCTCCCGGGCCGGCTCCTTGGGCGTCGGCGGACGGTGATTCTGCAGGACGATGGTGCCCTTGCGCGAGTCGTCCATGTGTTCGACCAGCGGGATGAACTTGTCGAGGGCGACATACTGCGGTTCGCCACCGGCGACGGCGAAGACGATCTGGAGATCGTTATTTCGCTTCCAGAGCCCCATGCTGGCAGGCTTGAAGGTGAAGCCCAGGTAGGGCTCCGGGGTCTGCTCCTCGACGTTGAGCTGGGCCATCTGGGACATGTTGACCATCGCTTTGTGGATGGCGGGTGTCTCCATGTGAACCCCCATGACATCGGTCAGCGGACCGAAGTCTATCTTCCTATCGGACATAAACTCCTCCTGGGTGTGGGGTGGTTGTTGCTTGGGTTTTTTGCTCATGAGTCAGGCCTCCTGTCCTGAAGATGACGGAACGGGTCAACGGACAGCTTGGTTTCCGCCTCGTCCATGAGGCGTTCGAACCGCTGCCGATCAAGACGCTGGCGACGCAGGGCCAGGTAGACGCACACGGCGCTATCGGCATCAAGCAAGAAGCTCGTAGAGAACGCGACCTCCAGGGTCCGTTCAGCCAGACCGACCACGTGGAGTGTCGAGGTCGCCGATTCGTAATGACCGGCGACGACCTTGATCTCCATCGGTACGTTGATCTCGACCTCAGGCAAGCCGCCGTTGATGTCCCTGGTATCGATCTCGCCGATGCGTTTGGTTTGACCGACATCGTCAATCAGCGCCTCGAACTTTCGGGCAGGCAACTTGAGGATGATCCCCTTGGGGTTGACGATGGTCACCCAGGGGTTGCGCCCCTTGGCGGACACCGACACGGCTGACAAGTGCTCACGGATTCCGCCGGCCAGGAGCATTTCAATGACCTGCTCTGCATCATCAGCGGGACCGATGTCGCGGATCCTGTTACAGACAACATCCATCTGCCCGGTCATAACCGGGCCACCCCCGGTCAGGCTCATGAGATGATTCCTGAGGTCAGGGTTCGTCGTACTGGCGATGACGTCGTCGCTGACCGGGTAGGAGTAGGCAACCGGGTTCACAACCGGCAGGCCCAGCGCCGCTTTGATCGCTCCCATCGTCTTCGCGACAACGGAATCGAACTCTTCATCCAACACGCGTAAATCTCCTTTCGTTCGGTAAGGGGTAGCGTCGCGGTTCATCATCCTCCGCAGATGCCATGAAACCGGTTGTCCACCCAGTTTGATCTGCCGCACCCTTCTGCCGCTTTTTCGCGCGACCAATTCGCGCTGTTCCGGCTCTGAAGCGATCACTGCCAGTACTGCTAGCAGTTCGGCTGCGACTTGGGCTCCATTGAACCGCTGGGCATCACGGAAACGGAGAGCCAGATCGGCGACGGCAACCCGTTTCCAGCGATACGGCGGAGTCCCCAGGAACGGGACCAGTTCAAGCACCATCAATCCGACGCCGTCATCTGCAAGCCAAAAGATCGAATCCATGACCTGACCATAGCAGTAGGCATCGCTCCGGTCTTTTCATCTGCTTGGGGCCATTTAGCAGACGTCAAATTCGCGGATCGATGACGGTGGCCATGATCACCCCGGCATCGCATTTCAACCGTTTCGCCAGCGCTCGAACTTCGGCCCGGCTGCGACTGCTGTCGGTCAGCCGATGTGGATAGAAGCGATCGTCGCGCTGGATGCGACTGAACTGGCCATCGGTCAGACCGAAGCGGCGCAAGGCTCGCTTGATCCAGGACGCCGAAGGCCGGTCGGGGAAGTCAGGTTGCAGCACGCAGCCGACCACTGCCTCCAGAGCACCGTTACTGACGACGTAACGACTTTTCGGTTGTGATCGATCTGCAGGCTTGATGAGCCGGGTCGCGCAGGCGGCGGCATCGGTACTGCACAACCCCAATTGCCTGAAGAGCTGAAGCAGTTGGGGCCGCTCGTGTGGAGAGCGACCGCCTGGGATGAAAAGCTTCGACGCGCAAACGTCCAGCATCTCCGGTGTCAGCGCTGGATGGAATGCTCGCAGCAGATCGTCGCGTCCGCGCAGATCGTCACTCAGATACAGTCGGCGAAACGGTTGGACCTGGCGACCATTGAGCACCGCCGTGGTGACCTCGGCGACTAGCGCCGGATTGAGGGTACTGTCCTCGACCGCGAAGAGCTGGGTAGCTGCATGCTCATGATCAATGCCGATGATCAGCGAGACTTCCGCCACCAGATTCACCAGATGCGATGCCCGGCGCACGGTGTGGGGTTCCCATGCGCCTCGCGTGGCGTTCTTGACGTCATTGACCGTCCACGATGTTCGGGAGCCGCACCATGCTGGTGGCAGCTGGCACCAGTAGTCACTCAATCGTTGCGCCAGTTCGGGGTAGGGGGGCAGCTCTCCAGTCAGTTGCAGCTTGCCCTGGAGGGCGCCACGCAGCAGCAGACGCACGGCATGACCAACTTCGCCGCCCACGGACCGGGTGGTCTTGCCGCGCAGCTTGACGCGGTGGACGACTTCCGCAAGCCGCGCCACCCGCCCGCTCCGCCGAATGTTTTCGACCTGATAGCGATGCTTTTTCATTTCCGTCAGATCCTTGAACGGCACAGTGTAGGGGGGCGGCAGGAGGGGACCCCCTTCGTACAAGGCGGTCGGCACGGCGAGGGGAAGGCGTTTGAAATCGAAGTCGCAGTTGAATCTACGCGGCACGATGATCCTGATGAGGTCCATCGTCCCTTTGGACTTCACGATCTTGCCGGCGGACGGCAAATTGTCCTGGTAGTAGGTCACGATCTCGTCGCGGCCATTCTCGGTCGCCATGAAGTGGTCGAGCAGATACTGCCCCTCGAAATTCTGGCGTAGCGCCTCATTCTCAAAAACGAACTTGCGCCGCTCCGGATCGGCAATGACTTCCTGCAGGGGAGGCTTGACGCCGAATTTTGCCAAGATGGTGATCTGACTGAGCGCAGAGTCGACGCCGGGCGGCAGCCTGAGCAAACCGATCTGGCCGCGAGCCTTCACGGCGACAACCTCGTCAGCCATCCCCTTGATCTCCAGGTAGGTGTCTTTGCCGGTCATCACCTTGCGGGCATGGCGGAACAGGCGCAACGGGATGAATGATTCAAACTCATCCAGAAGGCCGGTTGCATCGAATTCCGCAAGAACTCCGGCTACGCTCCAATCAACCTCTTCAACCTTTTTAGGAATATGGAAGGTTTTATCCGAGTGCTCATCAGGCTTCACGGTCTTCAGCGTGTAGTACTTCCCAAGGACTGAATACCCTTCGTCGCAGGGCAAGCCGACCAAGAGACCGTCGGTCGTGCAGCTGGCGACGTCGATCCACCGCTCGGGTGGCTTGCCGGCGTTGAAGCGCTCGATGGCGTAGATCAGCGATGACAGTGCGGCGCGGGCCGTGCCGGTGACCAGCGCGGCGACGATCGGGTCGGTGACTTTCGACGGTTCCTGGCGGTGCATTTCGAAGGTGGAAATGTCGCAAACATTGCGGGGATTCACTGCCTGACTGAATTTGCCATACAGCGAATTCATGAATTCTTTTAATAACTTATCGAAAATTTGTGCGGACGGATTCTCGCTGGCGGGGATCTTTTCGTAGCGGGCACGTTCGGTGGCCAGGCGGGAGAGATACGCTTGCATGTAGTAGATCGGCTGCCCGTTTTCATCGCGCTGGATCGGCAGCTCCAGGCTGCTGATGACATCGAGCCGGGCGCCGGCATCGAGGGCGAGCATCAGCTCCGGGTGCGTGAGCGTTGTTTCACCTTCGAGAGGAAAGACCAGGCCGAAGCGGCTGTGATGATGCAGCAGGGAAGGGTAGAGCGTGTGCCCGGGGCTATTATCGAACCAGAATTTCACTCTGGCGAAGCCGGGCACGACGCACCGATTCAATTCCGAGTCCGGCTGAGATTCGGCTGCACACCAATCGGCGTACCATTGATTAAGCAGACTGTTGTCGTAGACGAGGGCCGCGTCCCGGATGCGTTGGGAGACCGTTGATGGCAGCGACTTGAGGACGCGTTCGAATTGCTGGGGAGAGATGGCCAAGGCCGCGCGGGCCTGTTTGATGTATTGGGCCGAGACGTTATCGCGATCAAGGTCGGCGACCCGTTCGTCATCCAGCCGGTACGTCGGCAAGTACAGCTTGATGGGACCATCGAGATCAATGCGTGGTAGCAGCGCGGCGCATGACGGATAGCAACCTTTCAAGTCGACATCGAGCCAGGCTTTGTTTTTCGTTGATTCAAACTGACTGGTTCGCCCGCGTAAAAAGCATTCACCGCGACCGCCGTAGTAGGACCGGCGAACGAACCGGATGGCATCAGCAAGACGCGTCGATTTCAGCTGTTTCCGGTAAGCCTTGTGCCAGCTGTTTTCCTTGGTGAACGAGGCTACGGCCGCCGAGGCGATGGTGATGAAAAGCTTTTTAAATTTGCCACGATAGGCAAGCTCGTTAAGACTTTGCTGCAACAGGAAAAACAGCCGCAGCGTGACTTCGCTGTCCTTCAATGCGTATTGCTTGAACCCCTCGAAGTCGGTCTTCATGAAGATGTCCATGTTCTCAATGTGAAATTGAGAAATGGACTCTTTCATTTCTGATTCTTTACCCAGCAGGCTCGATAACTTTTTCAACCCCCGGAAGCCGGCCGGCGCCAACAACATTGTGTCGAGCCAGCGGATTTCGACCAGGCAGTATCCCGGCAACGTCAGCTTGATCGTATTGTTGAGGGTGATGACCGACCCGCGCACGGTGGAGATCGCCTCGGTGATGGCCGGTTTGTCCCGGTCATCAAGGATCGAGTATTCGGCGACGGAATTGTGGCAGATTAAATTAAGCAGAATCCGCTTGCCGTGGTGACTGGCGGGAATTGATCCACCGTTGACCGCCGCGATCGCCTTGGCAGCAATTTCGGCCAGCTCCGGCCGGCGGCCTGCCGGGACTACGTAGAGATCATTGCTGACCATTTCGGCCGAACACGAGGCGATTTGGAATGACAGCAGATGATTCCGCTCGTAGCGACGGACCCATTCAGCGTCCAATGCTGTGTAGTAAACGTAATCGAACGGGCGTTGCCCTCGTTGTCCCTTCTTTAGCTTAAAAAAGAGAGAGTACTTTTCTGGCAAAGTGGCCAGCACATTATCGGACTGGGACATGGCAGGCCTCCCAGCGTTCGATCAGCTCATTGCGATCCGCTTTCCGTGCCGGATCGTAGACTTTTACAGCCTTCGCTGCCTGCTGTAGCGGCTTGACGCCGTCAGCGTTAAGGATGTCCAGCCAGTCGATATCGACCTCGGGCGGTACCATGACCAGCACGCGCAGTCCGGCATCGAGCAGGCGCACAGCCAGCTTGTAGGCAGCCCGCTGTCCGACCTGGTGTCGGTCGTTGTCAGCCCAGATGCCGATCAGTTTCACACCGGCCGACGGCACTAAGGATTCCATCCCGCCGGCAGACCCGGTCGCCCAGGTAGCACGACCGGTTGCTTGGTAGACGGCCTCGGCGGTCTCAATGCCCTCGGCAACACCGAGAATGCCGTTGTGATCACGCAGGCGAATAGCAGCGCCCCGCAAGGCGCCAGCGAACAAGGCCCGCGAAAACTTTTTAGGGGTTTCGACGTCGGCCTTTCCGGGACCATCCGGATCGAGAAACGTTCGATGGACACCGACTACTTGACCGTCAGGTGCCTGGAAAAAACCGGCCATTACAGGGAGCAGCACGTCGTCGAATTCGTCGCGATAACGTTCGTGGGGGAGGAGGCCAAGATATGGCGGGATTGCCCCTGAAAGACCACGGTGGCGGAGGTAGGCGGCAATGCGGTCATGCCCGAAGATGGCGGAGTCGAGAGCCAGATCGATGTAGCGGGCGGCCCACGGATCAGGCTCGCAGGAGCGCGCCTCGGAGGCCGATACGGCATGATGAACCACGGGTTCATCATCCTCGTGCTGGTCGAGCCAATCCTCTATGGCTTCGACCGTTTCGAGGAAAGACCAACCTTTAATCCACATGAGAAGCTGAATGCCGTCATTGAAAAAACCGCAAGAATTGCAGACAGCGCCGCCGGTCACATCGGCGTCCGGAAACAGTCTGAACCCGTCTCGACCGCCATGTTGCGGACAGCTGACGTGCTTGCCCCAGTGCTGGACGCCCTCGTAGAGCTCGTCAGCCAGGTCCTCCAGAATTGACAGCCAGCGGTTGCCGACACGATGCTTAAGACGCTTCGTATCGTAGGGCACGAAAGGGCGCATGGCGATCACCCCTCATTCGTGTCGGCAGAGGATTCGGCCACCTTGGGTTCGACCTCGCCGGCAAGAAGCTTTTCGCCGAAATCGTTCAATTTAATCCCAAGTCGCTGGATCCCGACGCTGGAGCGCTTGGACTTGATCCCAGCCACGTCGAGCCAGCCGCTGAATTCCTTATCAGTGGCGTCGGGGGAAGGGTCGCCGGCAAACACCTTGTAAGCGTTAAAAGCAGACAAAAGCTTGGAGGCAAGTACCTTGGCATTCCGGTCGTTAGTGTCGCAGCACTTATCGACAAACTCGGAAATCGAGGCCTGTTTATGGACGATGACAGCCGCATCCTGGTTGAAGGGGTTGTCGCCAAGACCCTCATTGGCCCAGGCAACGGCACCTTCGACCAGCCACGCGAAGATCCCCTCGGCTTCGGTGGCGATCAATTCCTCGGTCAGACGCTTGTTCTGCTCGCTTTCCGGGATCGAAACGAAAAATGGAATGACGCAAACACGCTTCATCATTGCCTCGTCCGCCAGAGTAAATTCCGGTTTCGGATTCGTGGCGATGAAGAGTTTAAGCTCGGGTGCAAACTCAATTTCGCGCTCATGGGGGTGCCGTGCGGCGATGCGATCACCGCCAGTCAGAACCTTGATGAGTGCTTCGTTGAATTCGTACTTCTTGTCGGTTTCGCTGGCCGCGACAAAACGATAGCCCTTTAGCTTCGCCAGATCGGATCTGATGGCACTGACGCGGCCAGAGACTAGGGATTCGCTTGCCAGCGTCGAGCATAAATCTAGACCGAGGATTCCGTTGATGACATTGATGATCAGCGACTTGCCGTTGTTGCCGGTTGCACCCCACAGAATGAAAAAGCGCTTTTCATACACGTGCCCGGTCAGCGAATAGCCGAGAATTTTCTGGAGGAATCGAATGCCGACAGGGTTGTTCGGAAAGGCCCGTTCAAGAAAGGCGATCCAGCCCTGACAGAGCGCACCCGGGGTGTAGTTGACGGTGACGATTTTGGTCAGGAAGTCGTTGCGGTCGTGCGGCCGGCTTTCGCCATTACGCAGATCGACCGTGCAGTTCTGGGCGGTGATCAAATCCTTGTGGATATCGAGTTCGTGCTTGAGGGGGAGGAGATGTTGCGCAAAACCTGTTGCCGCGCGGATTTTTGCGTAACTGAGCGATCCGCTGACGAAGTCCAGGCTAGGAATCGCAAGGTCGGCAAACTTGGAATCCTTTTTAAGTTCAGTCAGCCACGGGATTTCGATCGTCAGGACATTCCTGACAGCCTGCACCACCTTTTCGGTGATCGACTGATGGTCATCCCTCTCCCAGATTCTGCCGCTCCAGCAATACCAAACCTTTTCCAGATGGCTGAAGAAGATGAGGAAGCCGAAATAAAACGCAACTCGAAGTGCGTTTCCATAATCAGTTTCAACAGCTTCCTTCGGGACAATCGGCCCCTTTATCAGGACCGCATCGGGTTCGCGAACTTTATTGTCGTCGGTGATGAGTTCAAGAGCTGTTTCGGCCATGGTAACCTCCCGCAAGATTGTCGTTGAGACAGTTTTGCCAGAGATCCTTGGCACGCTAAATTCGTGTACTTGGCACCTTCTAAGTAAACGATATTTTCAGTACTGCCCGCTGTTATAAATAATTTGCGAAATCCCCCTACACACGCTGCACATCATGCATAACCTTCATCAGTAGCTCAGCCCGTTTGAGGCAATTCGCCATACACACCCTGCATAACCGCCACACCCTGCATGTTGCTTGATTGAAGGTCGGACAGCGGTTATCGTGCAACCAGGGTGTATCGATCGGGTTGCGACTTATTCTGTCGTTTGTCGTTGTTATTTTTGAAACGGAGAGGCTATGGCAACCATCATCCCAATACGACCGGACATTACCATCCCGAGCTGCGTTTCCGATCATGAGGAGAGGCGGTCGAGCCTTCTGTCTCAGGAGTGGAGTGCAGAGGAGGGTGGGATGGATGTCGACATTCTCTGTCCTAGCTGCCGAGAATTGATTGTCGGCACCTACCTGCCGATGTTTCGTTGCCCGCACTGCGAGGTTATGATCGTCCTCGACCAGGAGGACGGCGAGCTGATCGCCTACGAGCGCAACAGCGGGCCGTCATGCTCCGAATGCGGGGCGGCCAACCGTGAGATGATTACGATCTGCCTGGAGAATGATGCTCAGAGGTTATTCAGACGGGCCGACGACTTCGTCCGCCGGCTATTCCTGTAAGAAAGGGATCCGATTTATGGGGTTTCTGATTAAATGGGCGGTCAGCGGCGCGGCGATCATCATCACCGCCTACCTGCTGCCGGGCGTGGCCGTGGAAGGTTTCTTCGCGGCGCTGGTCACGGCCTTGGTCCTCGGCTTGATCAATGCCGTCATCCGGCCGGTCCTGTTCGTCCTGACCCTGCCGTTCAACATCCTCACACTGGGGTTGTTCACGCTGGTTATCAACGCCCTGCTCATCATGCTGGCTGACGCCATCGTCCCAGGGTTCGCAGTCCGGGGGTTCTGGTGGGCGCTCCTCTTCGGCGTCGTGCTGGCCATCGTCAACTTCGCCCTGTCGCCCCTTACGAAACCCGATCGGAAGAATGCTTGATGAGGGTCTCTGCCTGTCTGGCGCTCTGCCTTCTGCTGATCCTGCTGCCGGTTCTCGTCTGTGCCACGACCATCACCGGCAAGGTGGTTAAGGTGGTGGACGGTGATACCCTCGATGTGTTCCAGGATCGCCAGACGGTACGGATCAGGTTGAACGGGATCGACGCTCCGGAGTCAGGGCAGGCCTACGGCAAGAAGGCCAAGCAGTTCGTTCTGGAGTTGGCGGCCCAGAAGATGGTCAAGGTCGAGGTCTTCGAGAAGGATCGGTACGGGCGGAGCGTAGGCGATGTGATCTTGCCAGACGGACGGAATCTGAACCGAGAGATTGTCAAGGCCGGCTATGCCTGGTGGTTCAGGAAGTACAGTCAGGATCAATCCCTCGGCCGGCTGGAGGAAGAGGCGAGATTGGCGCGCAGGGGGCTATGGCAGGACAGGAATCCGGTGGCGCCTTGGGACTGGCGGAAGATGAAGCGCCACTCTAACCAACCTAACAAAGACTTTTCTGAGGAAACCAAAAATGGCTTGAAATCAACTTCCTTGACGCGAAAAGCTACTGACTTTTCCATGCCGGGTTTCCCAGTAGCTTTTAGCTAAATCAGCATCTAATTCCGAAAGATCTATGGGTATTTCATATTCTTGAAAATCAAGTTCTTCGTGCATGATAAGGATCTCATCTTTAAATCCCCAATAGCACGCGATGGTGTTTGCTGTAATCTCGGCATCTTCATTATATATTTCGGAACAAAGGCCATTGAACAATCTGTCCTCTAAATGGCCGAACTCGTGGGCAAACACACCGATAATTGCTTTTTCACTTAATGACGAACATATAGTTCTGGAAATTTCTATTCTCGCATATTCTTCGATACTGACAGATGTTTCGTAGCGACATACGCCAGCTGCATTTGACTTGCTAATGATTTCGACTAGTTTCACTGTTTCAAGAAAACCTTCAAAAGAATCAATAACCTCAGGTTTCATTCTTGCCATGAACTTTTCGAAAACAGATCTTATATAATCATCGTAAATTGAGATAATCATATTCTTGACCTAAGATTTAGGACTTATAACAGTAGAAAAATACCGACATCAGCGCCGGTTACCCATGATCCGCAGCAGCATCAGGAAGAGGTTGATGAAGTCGAGGTAGAGGGTCAGGGCTCCCAAGATAGCAGCCTTGCGTTGGCTCTCACCGTCGGCGAACCCGCCTTGCCCGATCATCTTGATCTTCTGAGTGTCGTAGGCGGTCAGGCCGACGAAGACAAAGACGCCGATGTAGCTCACGACCCAGGTGACCATCTCGCTCTTCAGGAAGATGTTGACCACCGAGGCGATGATGATGCCGATCAGCCCCATGAAGAAGAAGCTTCCCCAGCCGGTCAGGTCGCGCTTGGTGGCGTAGCCGTACAGGCTCATCGCGGCGAAGGTGCCGGCGGCCACCACGAAGGTGCTGGCGATGGAGCTGCGGGTGTAGACCAGGAAAATGCTGGCGAAGGTCACCCCGTTCAGGGCGGAGTAGGCCAGGAACATCAGGGTGGCGGTGGCGGCGCTGATCCGGTTGATCGCCGCCGAGATGGCGATGACCAGGCCGAGCTCGCCGATGATCAGCCCGTAGAAGACCAGCCGGTTGCCGAAGATCAGCTGAAGCGCGGCTTCGCTGGACAGAGTGAACACCGAGGCCAGGGCGGTCAGGGCGAGACCGACAGTCATCCATCCGTAAACTTTGGGCAGGAAGCCAGTGGTGGTAGCGGATGTCAGCGGCACAGGGTAAGTACGGTCACGTTCGAACATAGGCCATCCCGGTCGATAGATGATAAGAGAGCTGAATCATATCAGAAGTGCCAACCGGCTGCACGTGATTAACGAGTTTCTATTGCTGGCCCGCGATGGTTTGCGGTACCGTCAACCGCAAGGTGCCATACCAAAGCTGGAGCAGGGAACGTATCGGCGATTTATTATTGACAGATTCTTATGAAGTCTCTAGCCTTACAGAACTATTTGACCCATGCATCCCCTCCAAAAGCTTGCATGGCCTTTGCCCTCAGGCCACCCCTCCGGTGCTGAGGGCATTTTTTCAATATGACGATGGATTGTGGTGCCCACAAATCGTTGGGCAAGAAATTGTGTAAATAAAGGTGGTGACTGATATCTCAAGCGCTTCAGTGTTTAATACTTGTCATAGGGGGTCAGTATGGAGCTTAGAGAATTTTTTGAGCAGGAAGGATGGAGAGTCGTTCATCAGGAAACGCGAGCAGCAAAAAAGGGGGCATTCTCATCCTATTCCGACCTTGGTTTGTCTGAAGCATCCCACCGCGCTCTTAAAGAATATAAGGATGGCATTTACACACATCAGCACGAAGGTATCTCTCGCTATCTCGGTGGTGACAACCTTGCCATAACGACAGCGACGGCATCCGGGAAAAGTTTGGTTTTCAACGTTTGCGCGTTAGAAGAGCTCTCCAGAAACCCTTCCTCAAGAATCCTCGCCGTATATCCTCTGAAAGCATTAGCAACAGAACAAAAAGAGCGCTGGGAGCACCTCGTTAAGCAAACGGGGATTTACGCCAAGGTCGGGAGAATTGACGGCGGGGTTGCGGTTTCCTCACGGATGCAGATCCTCAAGGAGAGCCGCATCCTGGTCATGACCCCAGACATCATCCACGCGTGGCTATTTTATAACGCGTCGTCGTCACAGGTTGTCGACTTTTTCAAAAACCTCTCTCTCGTCATCATCGACGAGGCCCATACTTATTCGGGAGTCTTTGGTAGCAATTCGGCCTTCCTCTTCAGAAGGCTTCAGCATGCCTCCTCCAGGCTGGGTGGGAAGCTGAAATTTATTGCTTCATCGGCAACCATGGCGGATGCCCAGGAGCATCTCGCCCAGCTCACAGGGCAGCCATTCTCCGTCGTTGGTCAAGAGCTCGACACCTCGCCCCGTTACCCGCTCACCACTCTTTTGGTTGATCCGCCCCAAACCAAGGACATCCTCACGGTGATGTCCGACCTGATTAATTTCGTCGCAAGAGAAACTAGCCATCAGTCCATAACCTTCGTGGATAGCCGCAAGCAAACGGAGTATCTCGCGTCCGTCATCGACAGAACGAAAGCTGATGATGACGACAAGAACGACATCGACTTCGTTAAACTCAAAGAATTGCAGATCTATCCGTATCGCTCTGGATACGAGGAAGACGATCGTCAGCAAATTCAGAAGAAGTTGGCTGCAGGGCAGCTCAAGGGAGTTGTCAGCACCAGTGCTCTAGAGATGGGCATCGATTTACCCTATCTCTCACTCGGCATACTCCTGGGCATTCCTCGCTCAGCAACAAGCTTTTTTCAGCGAGTCGGGCGCGTCGGACGCCGGAAAGAGGGCGTTATCGTCATCGTCAACAATGGCTCCGTGGTCTCGGAAGCCATCATGAGGAATCCCGAACTCATCAAGTCTCTACCACTAGCAAAAAGTGCCCTGTACCTTCACAACCCGCGCATACAGTACATTCATGCGATGTGCCTAGCCCGTCCAGGCGGGGAGGATGAGATCATAGGGAACAAATCCGGGGGTCGTGGGAGTAAGTTCACCTCTCCGGTTGATATGCCTAAGGATTTTGTCGAATTGTGCAACGCAGAGCGGATTGGCGAGATCGCCACAGAATTGCAGAGCATGAAGTCCCAAGCAGGCGATGATCCTTACCACGCGTTTCCGCTGCGCGACCTCGATGTCCAATACCAAGTAACGTACAAGAAGGGACCGACGATTACCCCGCTGGGATCATTGTCCCAAGCCCAAGTCATGCGGGAAGCCTACCCAGGCGCCGTTTATTTCTACCAGACCCAGTCTTACCGTGTTACGAAAATCAAGAAACAACAGAAGAATATCGAGGTTCGTCCAGAGAAGCGTTACTTCACGACGCCCACGATGCTTCCCACGGTCATCTTGCCCAACATGGGCGTCGATAATGTCTACGGATCGCTCAAGTACTGTAATTTCTATGTCGTCGAATGCAATATGCAGATTGCCGAGGCCGTGATTGGTTTCAAAGAAAGACGAGGGAATAATGAGCTTGACGTGAAATACCCCTTAGATCCGACACTTGGCCTCTTCTATGACGCCCCGAAGTTTGCCAGGTATTCATTTACATCCGGCGTTCTTTTTACTCACCCCGCCTTGGATCGAGACAAGGTCAAAGTCTCCGATATTTCCAAAATCCTTCTGGAGGCATTTTTAATGACCCTCCCGTTTGAACGGCAAGACATAAGTTCCGGCGTAGATAAGTATCGATCGACGAAAGGGTTTACTAAGGAGGGCAGCAAGTTCGTTTGCCTGTATGATCAGACATACGGCAGCTTGAGGCTGACAGGTCATCTGATGGAGGACTCCGTTCTTAAGCACGTGTTCGCTCTTGCCTTGGACATTGCCGAGCATGATCAGAATTACGAGCTAAACAGCGAAACTTTTGGGGCCATTCGTGAAATGGCAGAAAGTCTGTCAACGCCGCCCGAAGAATGCGAGGAGCAAGGTGTTACCGACGTCGCCGTAGAAAATTTTGTCAGGGTGATCTTGCCAGGATCCATCGGCGTCAATGTCGAGAAAGACGACGAGGAATTTAATGTGGAACGCGTCTTCTATAGCCCTCAAATCGGCGGACTGGCGTACAGAGGCAAACACCTGATGGAGAAGAACAAGGCGGAGCGGGAAAACAACTGGCATGGTCCGACGACCATCACTGTCCCCCATGATCACATCCGCATTCTGGAGGGCGAGAGCAAGGTCGGATACTACAATCTGGAAACAGGGGAAATCCTGGAGTCACTGCCTGTAGAAGGCGAGTTTTAGTATGCCAGGCGAGGTCGTGCTGAAGGTAAAAAACCTCGACTTTAAAGGGGCGCTGAATATTAGCAGTGAGATGTCTGCATTGCCGGCAAGCGACAGTTACGTCATTGATTTCAGCGAGATGGCCTGGGTTGAACCCTTTGGCCTCCTGTTCTTCTCTTCACAACTCAGACGATTCCGTGAGAGGCACAGGGCTAGGGGCGCAAATTTCAGGGCAATAAATTACACTCACTCACGATGTGAATATGCCAGTTTTATGGGGCTGTTCAAGGCGTTCGGCTTGAACTATGGCAACGATCCAGGCCAGGCAAAAGGCAGCCGTCAATACGTACCGATTACTCGGTTGAATGCGCAGGAGCTGCAGTCCGAATCCTACCAGGCGTTAGAGGACGTGCGGGAGACGGTTGAGCGCCATTCGGTTCGCCTTGCCGAGGTTCTTACGCGATCAGACACCGGTGACCTGAACGACACCATCAGCTATTCCCTGCGGGAACTTTTCAGGAACGTTATCGAGCACAGCCAGTCGGATGATATCTGGTATGCAGCTCAATGTTGGCCTGACAAGCAAATTGTGCAGCTTGCAATCCTTGACGAGGGGGTTGGCATTCGCCAGTCCCTATCCAGGAACCCCCATCTTTCTATCAACAATGACCTTGATGCACTGAAGCTCTCCCTGCTTCCGGGCATTTCCGGAGTTGCCTTCAAGGGGGCACCCAAACGACGCAGGGACGCTTGGGCGAACTCCGGGTACGGACTGTTCATGACGAGCCAAATCTGTTCGCGCGGAGGTAGTTTCGCTGCATGTAGCGGTTCTAAATGTCTTGTGCTTGCACAAGGCGGGGAGCAGACGCTCGATACAGAATTCGAGGGGACAGCGTTCAAGCTGGAGATCTTTACCCCGAATGTTGAAGATCTCAAAAAGACATTGGAACAACTGAGAAAGTCTGGTGAATCCATTGCGGGCGAAGTCGGTTATGCCACTCATCTGACGGCATCGAAGTCTGCACGAATGTTGACGAAAGATTTCAATGCCGATTAAGAGCAGCATGAAGACCCGCCCTTAATCGGTGACAAGATCACTATGGAAAAACATTTCTTCCCACTCTCCGTAGTCACCAGACGCATCAGCGAGCTGCTGCAACCGGCTATCAGCAAGCAGTTCTGGGTCAAGGCCGAAATATCTTCCGGCAACGAGCGCAACGGGAATTTTTATTGCGAGCTCGTCGAGACAGATGCGGGGAAAATCACTGCAAAATTGGAATGTAAAATCTGGAAGAATGAACTTGTAAGGATCAGGGAGTCCTTTAGATCCCAGGACATGGACCTCGTGTTGTCAAACGGCACGAAAGTAGGTTTCTTCTGTTCCCTCCAATACAAACCACAATTCGGGCTCTATCTTCAAGTTATCGATGCTGATCCCGCCTTTGCCATGGGCGAGATGGAGCTCAAGAAGCGCGAGATCATCGAGCGGCTCAAAAGGGAAGGGCTGTTCGAGCCGAACAAGGAGCGGGTTGTGCCGCTGCTCCCCTTGAGGATCGGACTCATCACGTCCAGGGACAGCGCTGCCTACAACGACTTCATCCAGACCCTCACCGCCTCACGCTACGGCTTCAAGGTCTACCTGGCGGACGCCATGATGCAGGGAGACCAGACGGAAAGAACAGTCCTCCGAGGGCTGGAGAGGCTCAGAAAACTCGGTGTGGAACTGATTGTGATCGCCCGTGGCGGAGGAAGCAAGACAGATCTTTACTCCCTCGACAATGAAGCGATCGCTCGGAAGATTGCTGATTGCACCATTCCGGTTTGGACTGGCATCGGTCATGAAATCGATACCAGCGTACTCGATCATGTGGCGAACAAGGCCTTCAAGACCCCCACGGCGGTCGCAGAGGATCTAGTTGCCCGCTTTGTCCAGATGCGCCGGCAGCTTGACGAAGCATCGAACACCTTGAAAACGGTTTGGACGTTCAACCTGGAGAGAGACCGGGCGTACCTCGACAGGGCCACCACCGGGATCCGACAGGGCTCAAGGAAGCTGTTAGATGTTACCGGCAGCAACCTCCGGGAGCGCGCTCAAACACTGAGATTCCAGGTGAGCGGACGGATCAGTAATGAGCAGGTCAGCCGCAAGGCCAAGGAGCAGAGCCTGCGATCCAAGCCTGTCGTGTTGCTTCAATTCAGTCGGGAAAGACTGACGTCGAAGGGGCGCCTGCTCGGATCCCGGGTGAGGAGTGAAGTGTCCCGGGCAAGGAGTTCGTTCAATGTAATGGAGCAGCGCTTTGACCGAGGTAGATTTTTGAGGAGAGTCCAGGTCGACCGTGATTCGATTGGCAGGAAGGCGGGCCAGATGAAATCCCGTTTCCTGGGAATCCTTAAGGTGAAAGAGACGCAGCTGTCGAGACTCAGAGCCCAGTTCAGACTGGAAAAAATCCGGCCGAGGCTTGTCGTGGAACAAAGGAGCCTCTCCGAAAAGTTGGCGACCTTGAACGCATCTTCCCCTGATCGTGCCATCGAAAGGGGATTCACCTTGACCTATCGCCAGGATGGGCGTCTCGTCCGGTCTGTGAAAGACGTTCTGCAGGCCGATAAGATCCGTACGCATCTCTCTGATGGAATCGTTGTCAGCGAAGTTATCTGCAAGGAGGACAAGCCATGAGTGGAGCTGAAGAGCAAACCTACGAACAGAAAGTCGCTAAGCTGGATGAAATTCTGACCCGGCTCGACAACTCAGAAACCCCGATCGACAAGCTTGCCGAAGATGTGAAGGAAGGAGCCCGCCTCATCAAGGAGCTCGACAAGAAGCTCAAGCAGGTCGAGACCGAGGTGCTAGACGCCTTCAAGGAACTTGACGGCGAGTAGCTCGGGTCGGACACGGTGGGAGAATTGAATGTGTTTCTGATGTTCATTGATCGGAGCGGGTTATGGCTGAAGCAACACATCGCCGCAGGCAAATTCCTTGGCCGGACGTAGTCAAGCATCACAAGGAAATCACACGCAGGGCTGAGGAGGAGTTTTTCTCCTTACCGGTCAACCAGACTGAGTCGGAACGATGGTCGTCGCTGACCGGACCTGAGCCCGGCAATTTCGCAGGGCCGTGGAAGCTGTCCCTCAAGGCAGTGAAGAGCGCCGGCATGCAGCGCAGCATCAAGGGGGAGAACGTCACAGAGTTCTTCCTTGGCTGTACATGCTGGCATGCCATGAAAAAGATAAACGATAGCTGGGTAGTTGACTGGCGGCCGGCCATCTACCGACAGGTCGAAATCCTCGTGGAAGAGGATGAGGTCACGATCAGGCCTGCGCAGGGGAAATGGGAGTTCTCCCCCCTGGTGTTCTCCCTGCTCGACAAGAAGTCTTCCCATCCGTCGCACGATCTCGACGAATGGTTGCCTCAGCTTCTGGAAAGCGCTGCCAAGCATCACGACACCACCGGCACTACCTTTTCTTCAGCCCTCCTCGATATTTTCAACAGGGATCTGCCGGCCCTCGGGGAGGAGATTCTCAAGCCCTTCCCGCAGGACAAGAGCGCGCTCAAGCCGAGCCAGTGGGTCCTGTTCTCCCCACCACCCTCCACGGCCGCCGTGAACCAGCACCTGATGGCCGACTACAAGAGAATCGAGACCCGACTCGACAAGGAACCTCAGGACATCGGCGGATTCAGGCTGTTCGAGGACGACATCAAGGCGACTCCCGACCAGAGTATCGATCTCCTGCCGATTGTTGCCCTGAATGAATCCCAGCGCACCGCTGTGTCCAACATCCTGCAGGGTAAGCCTGTCACAGTCATCAGCGGTCCTCCGGGGTGCGGGAAGAGCCAGGTCGTTGTCTCAGCGCTATTGAATGCCTGGGCCCGGGGCACCACGGTCATCTTTGCCAGCAACAACAACAAGGCTGTGGATGTCGTCAGGGAGAGGATCAAGCGGTTCGAGGAGGATTTCCCAATCGCGGTCAGGGCGGGCTCGCGGCGGGAAAGCAACCTTGAGGAGGCGTTGCGACAGGCCCTTAACGTCGTCTCGGATACCGGACGGAAGAAGGGATGCGAAGCTTCGGTGGCGAAGCAGAAGAAGTTAAGTGACAACCGGAAAACGCTTCAGCAACTGCTGGACAGCAATGTCCCTCAGAAGATCGACCAGTCTTTACGCTCGGCCCTCAATGCCTATGCGAAATACCTTGAAACCTCGAAGCAGCTGAAGGACAGGGACCAGGCCGTCAGGAAAGCGCTGGCTGATCTCCATTACAAGACAAACGCCGAAGCCTTCGAAGGCGAGTTGCTGGCCCCCTTCCAGTCGTGGCTCGATGGCGCTGCAGAGGTCCGCCTCAGCATCGCGGCTACTGATCAGGAGAAGGCAAGGCTCGAGATCGAGATCGGTCACGTCAAGGCACTCAGGGATGGTGCCTGCCAGCGGGCGGGGGTTGACCCCCAGCAGATCACCAGCTGGGAATGGCTTGTCTCCGGGCCGAGCTCCGAAGCGTTGCGGGGGTGGCGAGACAAGCTCAGAGAGACCCTCAACAAGCCGTTGGAAGGCACGCTTGAGGAGGTGGCCTGGGATGATAGCTACAATCGATGGCAAGGAAGTTCTGAAACCAAGAAGTGGCTGTCGGAGGCGAACAAGCTTCTGGCCGAAGCGAGAGCCTCGATCAATCGGTTGGCACCGTTGGTGGAAAAACTCAAGTCGGCCCGCGAGCGGTACGAAACACAGAAACAGGCTCTGATCGAACAGGGGATTCCTGAAAATACCTCCCCGGACAACAATGTCATATCAGCCTGGATGGCCCTTTTTGCAGAACATGCCACCGTTCCGTCCAAATCAATGGACTGGCTCCCCTGGTCGGCCTGCCAAAAACGAGAACGGCAGCTGCAGCAGCTCGAAAAGCAGTTGCGTCCGACTCTCCCCATCTCCATCTGGCAGAGGATCGGCGTCCTGAATTCTGACGGGAGGTCCAGTCTCGGGGCGATACTGGAAGTATGCCAGGCCTGGGGCGTCGTCCGCCGGCAATGGAAGGAGATGAAGAGCACATACGAAGATATCGAAAGCACCTACCTGCAGATAAGGGTCAAAGCCAGTGATCTGAGTATTGCTGATATGCCCGATGGCATTGAAACCTCGGAATGGAAGGTGTTCGAAACCGGGCTGGCGCGGCTCATTGCGACGGCGGACGCTGCGGAGAGAGCCTGGAAGAAAAAAGAAGAAAAAGAAGCCACGATAGCCCAGCTGCGCAAGTTGACCGCCGAATTTGAATCGCACGGATCCGGCATCCCCCTGAAGGAAGAATGGCGGAAAGGAAGAGGGGCTCAGCTTGACGAAGCATTGAAAACGCTTGCCGACACCCCGACGGCGGCCACGTTGGTTGCTGCCCGGACAGCCCTGTACACGGCACCGCTCGATGATCTTCTCAGCAATTGGGATGAGGCCAGAAAAAACGAAGAAGACCTTCGGAGGTTGTCCCTCGAACTCAACAGGTTGCCTTCAAAGGACCACTTGGTGGAGCTGTGGTGGCGAAAGCATCCGAAGCTTTTGCCGGCAGAGCTGGTGAAATACCCGAGGCTTCCCGAGCAGGATGATCTGTTGCTGACTCACCTCGCGGCTTGCGTCACCTGGCAAGAGGGTTGGGAACGCTTCCGGGACATGGAAAAGCCGCAACTGCAAAAGATTATCGATCAGGAGTACTCCTGGTCGCGTGACGGGCTGACGAAGGTCGGCGAGTTGTTGCCGGCAGACTTTTCGAAAAAATCCAAGGATCTGATCGACAGGGTCTTGATCGACTCGCACAAGGAATGGCCTACGGATGACCTGCTGAACGAGTTCTCCGAATTCGGTCCGGAGGCGATCAAGGCCCGTATCGAAGGGATCGACCAGGAACTGGAGCGGTTGTCATTCACGTTTGCCAGGGATGAATGGATTGGGAACCTCACCGAGGATGTGGAGTTGCAGGAGACCCTAGGCAAACTGCTGAACAACTTCGAGCGGAAGCGCAGCCGGATCGACGAGGGGGATTATGAGCTTTTCCGGAAGGCATTGAAGGCGGTGCCCATCTGGATCACTACGGCACAGGCGACCCAGTCCATCCCTTTGTTGCCTGAGCTGTTCGACCTCCTGATCGTTGACGAAGCCACCCAGTGCACGGTCACAAACCTGCTCCCGCTGGTCTACCGGGCCAAGCACATCGCCGTGATCGGGGACAAGGAGCAGCTCGAAGCGATCACCAGCCTGTCGCCGGCCGCCGAGAACGTTCTCGCCGGCAACTTCGGCGTGGATCACCTACTGGGACTCCTCGGCCACACAAAGAATACAGTCTACGGCGCGTTCGTGCAGTGCCTTCCGAAGCGGTACAGCGACGTCATCGCCCTAGATGAGCACTACCGCAGCCACCCGCTCATCATCGGGTTCGCCAACGAGCATGTGTACAAGAAGCGACTGCGCCTCAAGAAGGACCCGAACCAGGGGGTAAGAGTCCCGAGCGGGGCAGGGCTGTTCTGTCACGATGTGGTTGGTGTGTGCCAGCGGGACAGGAGAGGGCAGAGTTGGGTCAACCAGAAGGAAGCTGTCGCGGTGGTTGAAACAGTCAAACAGTTACGAGCTGATGCTCAGCACGCCCACTTCTCCCTGGGGGTTGTGACGCCATTCAAGGCACACGCCGAGGCTATCCAGGAGATGCTTGAGAAGGAAGGACTGCTGAAAAACATCTTGGTCGGCACCGCCCATAGCTTCCAGGGTGACGAGCGTGATGTCATGATCTTCAGCCCTGTTGTCAGCAAGGGGATCACCGACGCAGCGGCAGCCTGGGTCGAGAAGCCGCCGAACCTAATCAACGTCGCCGTGACGAGGGCCCGGGAGGCGCTGTTCCTCGTTGGGGATCTGGCTTGTTGCCGGCAACAGCCGGGGATCCTCGGCAAGTTGGCGGCATACGCCGAAGAGGTTGAGACGCTCAGGAAGACGAGCCAGGAGGAGCTGGAACTTTTCAGCTGGATGGTTATTCAGGGGTGGGCCCCCGAGGTTCATCCGGTGATTGGTGACATCGAGGTCGACTTCACCCTTCAGCATGAGGGCAGGAAGATCGCCATAGAGGTCGACGGCACCCAGCATGACTGGAATACCACGGCGGATGGTGCCCGTGACGCATTCTTGAAAAGCAGGGGGTATGTAGTTGTCAGGGTGCCCGCTAGACAGGTCAGGGAAGCACCAGCGGTCTGTATCGAAACGATAGAAAGTAAGATGAAAGCATTGGGTTAAGTGAAAATCCCAATCCACGAATTGAACTTCAACGGGAGCTTGTTGTCACGAGGCTTCTGGCTGTACGTGTGGGAGATCACGGCGTCGGATGGCTGCCACTACTATTACGTCGGCCGCACCGGCGATAGCTCCACGGTGAACGCCCAGTCGCCGTTCTCGCGGTTGAGCCAGCATCTGGGAATGAATCCGAAGTCGAATGCCTTGCGCCGGCATCTCGATCGCGCCGGTGTGAATCCCGAGGCATGCATCAACTTTCGGTTGGTCTCCTGCGGACCGCTGCTCGCCGAAGCCGCAGATGAAGACACGCATCGGAGATCCCGTGACATGGTGGCGGCAATGGAGAAGGCGCTGGCCGATGCCATGGCCGCTGCCGGGTATGCCATGCTCAACAAGGTTCATTGCCGTAAGGTGCTAGATGAGCCCTTGTTTGATAAGGTCCTTGCGGAGTTCGCAGAACATTTCTCGAAGCTGAGGGGGAGGAACACGCCATGAAACTGCTTGTTTGCGATGTCGAAGGGACGATTTTCAAGGCGGAGTACAAAATCGACGGGACTGACTACGCCTCCACGATGTGGCAGCCACTGGCCAGGAGTCTTGGAGATGCGGCCGTCGACGAAGAGCGGGAAACACACAGGAAATGGGAAGATAAGGATTACAGCAATTACGCGGAGTGGGTCGAAGCCACGGTGCAAATCCATAAGAAATATGGGCTGCATAGGGACACTTTTTACTCGCTGGTCAACTCGGCTGAATACAACACGGGTGTCTTGGAGTTTTTCGCAAAGCTAGACCGGAAAAAGTTCATTCCCGTACTGGTCTCGGGTGGTTTTGAAGAGCTGATCAGCCGAGCAATGCGCGACCTGAATATCTATTATGGTTACGGCGCCTGCGAGTATTTCTTCGATGAAACGGACGGCAAGCTTGCCGGGCACCGGTTAAAGCACTGCGACTTCGAGGATAAACTGGGGCATATTGAACCCATTTTCAAACGGTTCGAGCTACATGCGAAGAAAGACTGGGTTTTCGTTGGTGACGGCAAGAATGACGTCCATATCGCCAAGAGGGCCCCGATATCCTTTGCGATCAATGCCCATCCGCACCTGGCAGAGGTACCAAGAATCCATCAAATCGACGACTTCATGCAGATCAACGACATCTTGAAGACGACCCCGGAAAGTATCAGCATTTACACGAGCAAAGAGGATGAGCTGCAGATCGAGAACAACTTGCTAAAAAAAGAGAATAAGCAGCTGAGGGAAGAGCTCGGCAAATCAAGTATCGAAACGTCTGTGCGCGAAGAACGGCTGAGTCGCGAAGTGCATAATCTCAGGAAGACGAATAAAGAACTCAAGCAGCAGGTCAACGATTTGAAGGGCATCGTAGGTGGTAGAAATGCGCGAATAGAGAATCACGTTGCGGTCAATGAAGATGATTATAGCATGCTGCCAGCCGAGTCCTTATCGGAAATTCTTGACGGCGGATATCGGGTTGCTTTTTTCGGGTTTAGTGAGAACCACTCGACTTACCAATATTTCAGCGATTACCACAGAAATTTAAAAGTCATGTCCGGTTTTACAGACACCTATGATGCCAATTTTCTGAAGACATATGACTTTATTTTCGAATTTATCGACAACATGTCCCATGCCGTTGATAAAAAGAATAAGGCGGCCATGCAATACGTGCCCTTCGCCAAACTGGAAGAGCATGGCAGTCCCGCTAAACTCGAAAATGCCATGGCAAATGTACTCATTAGGCACTTCAAGGCAGAGTGACGGTAACCCCGGTCGAGAAGCGGCTAAAGCTCATGCCGGCGAACACGGAGTAAAAAATTTACTAAATAACGACACGACCTGTCATCCCCTGCGCGGATACTGGCGACATGCTGAGGTTCTTGGCAGGGATCGACCTTCACGGAAGGGATGGCAAACAGATGACCGCTGGCAATCATGACACCCTCGTTTACCGCCTGGCCCAGATTCTGGTTAAGCTCAACCAAGGGGAAAAACTTGACCCCCTGACGCTGGCCGATGAATTCGGCGTCAATCAACGCACCATCCAGCGTGATCTCAATGTACGGTTCGCCTACCTGCCCCTGCAGAAAACCGGCGGCCGCTACCACCTCGACCCCACCTTCTTAGGCAAGCTCAACAGCCGGGATATCGAACGATTTGCCGGCCTAGCCGGGGTGCGCGGGCTCTTCCCCTCATTCTCAGACGAATTCCTGCGCGACATCTTCGATAGCCGTATGCAGTCGGCGCTACTAGTCAAAGGGCACAATTACGAGAACCTTGCTGGGAGGGAGGAAGACTTCCGTCAGTTGGAGCGAGCGATCGTCGCCCGCCGGCGCATTGCCTTTGACTACCGCAAGGAGGCCGGCGACAAGGCATACACCGATGTCGAACCGTACAAGCTGGTCAACCATAAGGGGATCTGGTACCTCGCCGCCCGCGACGGGGACAAACTCAAGGCCTTCGCCTTCGGCAAGATCGTCACAATACGTCTGCTCGACACCACCTTCGCACACGACCCAGAGATCGAGAGACAGCTGCGCGAAGAGGACGGGATCTGGCTGGGGGACAAGAAGGAAATCGTCTTCAAGGTCACCAGCGAGATCGCCGGCTACTTCAAGCGCCGCAAGTTGATCGCGAACCAGGTGGTCGAGAAGGAACTGGAGGATGGTGGCTTGATCGTCTCCGCCCGGGTCGGCCACGTCAACGAGGTGCTGCCGATCGTGCGTTACTGGATCCCGCACATCCGCATCATCAGCCCGGAAGGGCTGCAGGATGAGCTGGAGAGGGAGCTGCGCGTCTATGTGGAGCGCGTCAGTGGGTAAACTTCTGTGACAGGAAAGGGCACGTCATGTTTGAATTCATCGGGTTTTTGGTGGCACTGTGTTTGGCGTTCTGGGTGTTCTCCGACGCCAAGGCGAGGGGGAAGACTACGGGAGGGGCTTTTCTATGGTTCCTGGGGACGCTGCTCCTACTGATCGTCTTCCTACCACTCTGGCTGTTCATTCGGCCAAAGAAAACCCATGAGGTCATTGTCGTCGGCAAGCCGACACTGTGCGTGCACTGTGGGAAATACTATGAAGGAACACCAACATTTTGCCCGAATTGTGGGCAACAGATGCGAGTCAATAATGCCTGATATGCGTGTGATCGACTCTTATTTTGGCCTCCGTGGATCATTGACTTAGTGCTGAGGATGGAGGAATTATGAGCTCGCGAGGAAGTGGCGGCGGATGGCTGACAGTTATTCTCTGGCTTGTGGTCATTGGTATTGTCATTGAAATCGTCAAGCTGGTCGTGGCTGTGGTTGGCATCGCATTGATCCTGACGGTCTCTATGGTCGTCCTTGGAGTCGCGGTTCATGGGCTGGGTCAGTTTTTCGATGATGTCGGTAACCACAGGCCAGTCGCTTTGAAGTGTGTCATTCCAATCTGTATCATCGGCGTTGCAGCTTTGCTCGGAGGGCCGAAGCTACTCGGGTTGTTCCAGACGGAAACAGGAATGCTCTGGTGGCACAAAACGGAAACGCATTATTTCAGGTTAGTCTTGTTCATCCTTTTCGCGACTCCAGTTGCGTTTGGATTCGGATATGCTCTAGCCGATGTATCCCGCCGCTTCAAAAATAATAATCGAAGAACAGTAACGATTAGAAATAACGAAAAAGAAGTAATTTTCGATCATGCTTGATTGCCATGATTATATCATTATAAATATCGAGTGTCTTAAGTTATCTTAGGGGAGATTGTTGATATGAACAAAATAGTAGTTACTTTGTCTTGTCTTTCTGTCGTAATTTCTATTGCATCGCTAGCCATCATTTTCAATTTGCATAGACAAGTAGAGTCGCAGTCGGATGCCATCAACGCAAAAATCGACCAGCAATCGATGTTAATTAATCGTGCACTTGGCAATGTCATGCCCTTGGTCCTGCCTCCGGACGTCGAGAGCAAGATCTCTGAAATGGAGTCACGTCTCGCTGATGAGTCCAGGTGGCCAAAGGATGCAGCTGAAGTTCAAAAGCAACAAAGCGAAATGACAAATCTCATGAATTCTTTACCTCCTTGGGCACAGGAGGAGTTGCTTCCACGTCTTGTACCGAGGATGTGGGAGCTAGACACCCTTGAGATTTTGAAGAAATCGACGGGGCTATTGGAAAATGACCAGCTAATGAGTGCAAAGGCAGAAAACCTGCTCACGCAGAAGCCACCCAAAGCTTCTGATGTTCTCGCCAATAGATTGGATGCTTGGCAAGCAAATATCGAAAGTCAGCTTGCCAGCAAGGAAAAGATGACAACCTTCAACAATGCAAATGCAGCGTTAGCTGGTCAAGGCAATATTGAAGCAGCGGCGGTGGCCATCTCTGCCTACGATGAACCACAGGCCCGTGAGTTGTCGAATAAACTCAATAAAAATATCGTTGAAAAGGGACTATCTAGCCAGGTCAGTGTCCTGGCTAAAGACGTTCTCGAGTACAAAAACAACACGCCGGAAATCCAAGAGTATCTTTACAACAAAGCTTTTCAAATCATTTTAGATATTAAATCGAGAGCAGCTTTGGCCGAATTGGCGAATGAACCGAAGCTAAATCAGCCTATTTTAGAGATCGAAAATACAATAAAACAGAACTTGACTCGGCTTATGAGTGAACAGCAAAAAAACCATGCTGAAAAGATACGGAAGTATCAGATTTGGGCTCTCGATCAGATTAAGTCTTTAAGAAATATCGACGATATCAAAAATGAAGCAAAAGAAACCACTGGAAAGATGACTTTTTACGGCGATGGGAAACTAGCTGTCAGTCAAATCGTTCGTGATGAGTTGATTAAATATCTATCCCCGATAAATCAGGGACTGCTTGATGAGGCTGTGCTCCAGTTATTCAGAAAAGTCTACCAGTCCGGGTTCGAGCGCCTTAACGAGGACGACCAATTTGAAGTCGTCAAGGCATTTGCTACAGCAACCAAGCGCCCGCTGGAGTGATTGAGGTGAACCGAAACCATTTTTGCATAGCTTTCCTATTGGCATTAAGCATTCATGGTGCAGTCACGTCCGCTATGGGGGCCCCATTGCCGGCCTTGAGCCGTGGTGCAACCTACTATGAATCGAAAACCTGGCATCAGCAGCAGCTCGCTAGTAACCCCACCATTGCTGGACAACTGAAAGCATACCGTTCAATCGTTGAGACCAGCCCCTACGGCAAGCGCGGGCTTGAAAACCTTTTCGGTAACTTCAAAGGAGGCAAATCAATCGACCCCCGCATCCCCGGAGTTACTGAATCGGTACGAATGCTCAATTCATCCAATCGAATGCAGAGGAAAGGCTACGCCCGAGAGCTTCTGCATGCCATCTCGATCCACAACGACCCCAGGCTCAAGCTCGTCGCAATGAATGAGAAGCTCACTCGCCCCTGGGGGAATACCGACGCGGATCTTCAGTTTCGCAACGGACAACACGGTCTTTACGGCCGCATTGAAATCAAGGATGTTTCGCTTGAGTCTCAGTCACGAAACATAGCGCGCATCAAAACTCAAATCGATAAAATGGCGAAGGAGTATCGCTATACCGGACAGCCTCAATTTTGGGTAAATAGGTATGGTGTTCACCCAGAGATTAAAGCGTATGCCAAGGAAAGAGGAGTCCCGGTTTACGAGAAAGTTTACAGTGGCAAGAGCGGACCTAAGAATGGAATGAAACAGACGGAGTTCAATAGCGCCTTAGTCCGCCACACCTCAAATTTACAGCGTATCCGCACAATTCAAGGTGCAACTCAATTGGGGTTCGGACTTCAGCTTTTGTCAGACTCTGCCCCGGCCGCCTGGTCTGATCTGCAGACACTTCTGGATACAGGTCTTGAGTCTGGAGCTGCATGGCGACGATTTGGGGAGCATGGCGCAATGTCTGCCGCAGGAGGTGCGATGACCATTTCCGGGGCCGCTTACCTCGCAAGCCCTTATGCAAATCAAAATCTTCAAGGAAGACTTTATCGTGTCGGGCGTATCGGTGGTTACGCTGCCGGACTGGCATTAGTCGCCGGCGAAGCAGCAATGATCCAGGGATATCGCGCGGGTGACGTTTCATCAAGAGAATTTTGGACTTCACAGTGGATTTTGACGGGAAGTTATGCGGGAGGTCGTGTTGGCGCTGGGGTCGGGCGAGCAGTTGGTGCTGCCGTAGGTGCCGCAGTGACAGAGGGAGCTGGCACAGGAATCGGGGCTGCCATAGGTACAACCGTAGGCGGCGTTGTTGGGGCAAAAGCCGGTGGAGAGTTCGCCAAGAATACGGCAAATGAATATTACGATTTGAAATTTGCCGAATTAGATCGACGGTATGCAGAATTTGTCTATGCTCAATATGGTGTTGCTGAATAGATTAATGGTTAACGGCAAACGATAATAGCAACAGAGTGAATTCAAAATAATCATTCTTCCATCCTAAAACTTCCTGAACTTCGGTTCCCACTTCGTTTCAGAAAGATTTAGACGCTTAGCAAGGGAACGCAACAATTCTTCGTCTCGACCTATAATGAAACGATGGCAACGCCGAGCAAGTTCAAGGTTGAAACGCCGCATATAGTCATCCCCGACTGTTGAATGCCTCAAACCCCCACCATCGCCGTACACAGCCAATAGACACGAAGCATTTAAAGGGAAGAGGACCAGGGCATCCGAGCAACCAAACCCCACTCCACTCCACCAGAAACCTGTTTCGCGAGGGCCCATGGTTGTAAGCAAGACCGGTGCATCGGAAGTAATGAAAGACCGTTTATCGCTGCCCCGATGGAGCACCATCCAGTTGCGACCTGCCAGTATTGGGGCAATATCGAAAGCCATCTGTAGCGCTAACCCGACAACCCACTGGTGGTTAGTCTTCACCTCGTATAGATCGCTCTGGGCGAAATCCACCATGGCCTTCGCCTCAGCTTCTAATTCAGCCTCGGTCGCTGGCGCATCGGGTTTCGATCGCATTTGCTCCTTGACCTGATCAATGTCTGAAAACAGTCGTTTACAGATGTCCTTTATGAACCCTGAATTCAAGTGCTTAATCGATTCCATATGTTCCGGTGTACGGGACACTGCGAACGCCAGATATATGGCGAAATCAGTTCGTTCATCAACAGTAAGCTCGTCCTTCGTTACAAGTTTTCTGATCGCATCAGCCCCCTTGGTCTCGTATACATGGAACAAGTGTTCTAATTCGAACCGCTTGCGCCCTTCGAGATCGTTAAATGTATAGAAGTGCCCAATAACACATACTTGGTCAGGCTTCTGATTTCTGAACTCATTCTTGTCCCTGTCAAAAACGGATACTCTCCCCTCTCTTGCAAAGCCTTCGATATAAGAACGAGGCAAATAATGCTGTCTCTTGGGGCCACTTAGTAGTGGTTTGTCTGGGAATTTGGTCATAGGTTTGTTGGGTAGCGCGGGTTTTTTCAGAGGAGGGTCACTCTGTTGCTTTGATCCATGGCATCCTCCTCCGGCACGAATGAAGATCACATGCTACCGCAATTCATCAAGGGCCGACAACTTGCTCAACAACAAAGATGGATCTTTCCGCATCCTCTTCCTTTTCCTGGAGCTCGCCGAAAAACTCCATGAAGCCCAGGCGAGAGAGGATGAGCAGATTGCGGGTCAGCACGCTGGGGAACAGGAGCGCATCGACCTTGCCCTCCGTGGTTTCAACGGTGGCCACAGCCATAGCCCCCGCATTCTTCGTGGACATCAGCTTCATCTCCGTAACCCGGCCACGCAGCTTTTCGCCCTGGATCGAGGAGATCTTGCCTGAATCCTTGTCGCGGCGCTCTTTCTCCCAGAGGAACTCCTTGCGGACCTTCTCGACATCTCCCTCATACAGGTGTAGCTCCGGGCTCATAATGCGCAGAAGGTTGTCTTGAACGTTCAGCGTTTGGTCGCGGATCACGAGGAGATTCCCCTCCGCCAGCAGCTCCTTCACCCTGGCAATCTCATCCCGATCGCTGGGGGCACAATAGAGCTGCAGGGGAAGCAAGTCACCGCACAGCCCCTGGGCAAGAACATCCGCATGAAACTCGGTGCAGCCATACAGTTCTTCAATGAGGACGTGGTCCACTAGGAGGGTGGCGGAGATGCGGAGATGCACGGGTTCCTCGATACTTTGAGGCTCAGATTGCTGACACATGATAGATCGCCTTTGGTTCGTGGATGGAGTAGGTGGAGTTGTCGACTTGATAGACAACGCCGGGGTTCAGACGTTCAAGCAGGGGCCACTGCTGGCGAGCCTGGGTGTGCGACTGCCCGGCCTTGCGAAAGGAGCGGCAGAGGATGAACGCACTGGTCTCGATGCCGAAGATGTCGCAGCGCCCCTGAGGGGTTCGGTTGTAGGTGCAGGATTCGCAACAAATGTGACCACCGTTAGCCATGATGTGCCTCCTTTGTATTCGTCCAGGATACGCAATTCAAGACGCCGCCAGCCTTGGCCAGCTCTCGGCAGTCCACAGGTTCTATGACGCACCCGGCAAAAATGTCCCGACAGGCATCGAGCGCCTGGCGGTCAGCCTGCAAGCCGAACTGCGGGAGCAGAATGAGCTCTCCCGCCTTCAGGAAGTTGATGTAGCAGCCGGAGGCCTCCGGCATCCCCTCACGGCCACGCCTGTTGTTCGGGGCGTAGGGGAGGAGATGGCAGTCGACGATCCCCTGCGCTCGGAGAGCCCGCAGGACCTCCCGACCGTAGGCGGCGGAGCGACCTCCCAACTTGGCGTAGTCATTCATGATGACCGACTGATCAGTGATGAATCGCACAACGCCGTCTACATGGCCGGTTACGTCGCCAGGCTCGACCGGGATGACGATCAATGTATTCAATGCCAGTGTGGCCTTAAGCTTCTGCGTTAGCTCCTCCCGGTCGTACCAGTAGTTGTCCTCGAAGACCCGCTCGGTCACGATGCCGGTCTTGCCGCAGATCTCGACTGCGCCACCGTCCAGGATGATGACGGACTCCCGCACAGAGCCAACGAAGGGGAGGTCGCGGTAGCAGCCGGGGGTCGTGATCTGGTGGGCGAACTCCTTGGCGCGCAAGTAGCGGGGCCAGTAGACGAACTGGACCAGATCGCCAGTCGCCGCCGGAACCGGCAGGTAGTCCCGGCACCAGACGTCGCGGGTGCCGGGGATCGGCAGGTAAGGGATGCCATGACCCCCCAGAACGCTCTGGATCGCATGGAACTCCGCCGGATAGTCGAGGGACAGGCGGTCTGCATGATAGATGGTCGCTGACATCTTTCCTCCTCTACTAACCGTGGGCAAAGCCGATACGGGAGATGGGGGTATCGCTCTTCTTCTCGACCTCTTCGCCTAGCAGTTGAATCAGGCCGCTTGGGTCGTCCAGTTCGCCGAGGACTTCGGCCTTGCGGCGCACAACGGCGAAGTCGCCGGGGGTCAGGTTGCACAGCCTTGTCCCGCTATGGCCGGGCATCTCCTGCCGGAAGAAGTAGCGGAAGGCCATGGCGACCTGCTCGGGGCGCAGGTAGTCGAAGCAGCACTTGAAGGTGAAGCGGCGCAAGGAGGCCTGGTCGAGGCGATCCTTCATGTTGGTGGTGCAGGCGAAGGGGAGCGGGTGGCTCTCCATCCAGGTGAGCATCTCGTTGACCTGGCTGATCTCCCAGCTGCGCACGGCCTGCCGGCGATCGCTGAGCAGCGAATCGGCCTCATCGAAGATCAGGAAGGCTTCCTGGTCGATAGCCTCCTGGAAAGCTTCGGCGATCTGCTTTTCGCTCCCGCCGACGTACTTGTCGAGCAGATCGGAGGCCCGCTTGATCAGGACAGGCATCTCCATCTGCTCGGCGAGAAAGCGCAGGTACGCCGACTTGCCTGTTCCTGGCGGGCCGTACAGACAAAGGGAGAAGGCCCGGTTACCGCTGCTGCGCAGGCGCTCCGTCAGCCGGTGCAGGTCGATGTCGGCATGGGTCAGCTCCGGCTGGAACCGGTCGGCGGATGGCTTCGTCATGGGGCGCCGGCCACGCAGCAGGTGCAGGATCCCCTGGGTGGCGAAGCGGAAGTCCTCGGCCGAGCCATCCACCTGGTGCGTGTAGCGAGCCGCACTGTCGATGAGGGCCGGCGAGAGGTTGAGCGCCGCGAGCTCCTTGACGTCGTCTGGGGGCAGCTCAATCCGGTTCTTGGACAGCAGTCGCTGCCAGACGCGCTCACGCTGGCTGGGCGGCGGAACCTTGACCTCGATAACCAGCGACATGCGCCGTACGAATGCGTCGTCGAGGATCGCCGGGTTGTTGATCAGCCACAGCGCCGGGACCGGGTTGTTCTCCAGCAGCCGGTTCATGAAGACCTTGGAGAGGGGATTGCCTTTACCGCCCAACATGCGCGCCAGGCTGTTCCCCTCGAAAAGATCATCCATCTCGTCGAAGAGCAGCAGCGTATCCTGCCGGTAGCGCAGCAGGTTCTGGGAGAGCCGGTAGTAGTTCATGCGCTCCTGACGGCTCGGCGCGCCGCCTTCGTCATCGACCTCCCCGATCGGGTAGAGGCGGTAGCCAAGATGCGCCGCCAGCGTCTTGCAGAACTCGGTCTTGCCGGTCCCCGGTTCCCCCCAGAGCAGGATGTTGACGCCGGTGGCCCGGTCCTGGCTCGCCCGCCGCATCAGAGTGGCGAGACGCTCGCGCACGGCCCCGAGATGGACGAAGTCATCCCAATCCAAGGTGGGCTTGGCCGGCTCGCCGAGGATCGAGGAGAGCAGCGAGTTGAGGTCGCCGTTGTTGCGGCAGATCGCATTGTACAGCTGGTCGGGCAGCTGGTAGTGGTCGTCGAGGTCGCTCCCGGTGCGGCCAGGGCGTTGTAGGACCCCGGAGGACATCAATCGACCCTGAGGGCGCAGCGCCTCGACCAGGGCATCAAGGCCCAGACCGATACAGACGGCGCACGCATCCAGGGTGTTGAGGTGGTTGCGCGTGACCTCATTGAAAAAACCGTTGAAGATCGGGTGATTGCGGTGGCGCACAACCAGACCGAGAAAGACCCGGTCGGGAGCGTCGAGGTCCAAGTGTTCGCCCAGCATCCGCAGGTTCTGCTCCAGGCTCGACGGTTCATCATCCTGCAGTTCGACCAAGCGGGCCTGCATCAGCTCCTGCATCAGCTTGCGAAGTTTTTTCAAGCCGGCGCGCGAGGGGTTGCTGCCGCGCCCGGAGAGGTCTTCCTCCTCGACCAGTTGTTCGATCTCGCCCTGTCGGTCGCCGAGGAGCTGGCGGTTGCTGCCGAGATACTCGTTGATCTCCAGCAGCAGCCCGGCCTTGTGGCCGTGGAGGTTCAACAGGTTGAGCAGATAATTAAGGATGATGACTTTTTCCGAGTTGACCATGGCATTTCCTCTCCAGCTTGCTACCGGCTTGAGCCGCCGCCTGAGCCGCTTGTAAAACCGGGTGAGACTTTCTCTATGACGGCTCTTCGAATCTTTCATGAGCTAATAGATATCACTGGCTGACGACGAACCGTGTCGCTTTGCAACCAGAGGTCGGGTAAAATGATCGACAACAAAATTTTCCTCCGCTGTCGCTAAGCGACGTATTTCGTCGCCAGACTCTGTTTTATATGCAGGTAAAGAAAGGAGCGCCCATGAACACGCTCACCCGCCACTGGCACATCCTGCGCATGATTCCTCCCAGGGACAAAATCACCGTCAAGGACATCATGAGCCGGCTAGAGGCCATCGAGCCCGCCTTCGAGACAACCCGCCGCACCATCGAGCGTGACCTGGTCGCCCTGCAGGACAACTTCCCGCTGGAGAGCGATGGCGCCAAGCCGCAGGGGTGGTTCTGGCGCAAGGGATCTACCGGGCTGGATGTACCGGGGATGGATCTGACCACGGCGCTGACCTTCCGCATGGCGGAGGAGCATCTCGCGCGTCTACTGCCGAAGAACTGTCTCGCCACCATGAGCCCTCACTTTACTCATGCCCACAAGGTGCTGAAGGAGACGGAGGAGGGTGCCCTGGCGCACTGGCCGGCCAAGGTCAAGATCGTGCCGCGCACCCAGCCGCTGCTGCCGCCGCAGGTCGAGCCCGTGGTCATGGACGTGGTCTACGAGGCGCTGTTCCGCAATCGCCGCTTCAAGGGGCTGTATCGCCGGCAGGGGGAAACAGGGAAAGAGTACGAGGTTAGTCCCTTGGGGCTCGTTTACAACGACCCGATCGTCTACCTGGTCGGGACCTGCTGGGACTACCAGGATGTGCGCCTGCTGGCATTGCATCGCTTTGCCAGCGCCGAACTGCTCGAAGACAAGGCGGTCAAGCCCCCCAAAGGGTTCGATCTGCAGAAGTACGTTGACAGCGGGGCCCTCGGGTTTTTCCACGAGTCCGGGAAGAAGCTCGCAGTGCAGCTTCTATTCACCCCCGAGACGGCCGCGCACTTGCGGGAGAGCCCCCTGTCAGCCAAACAAAAGATGACTGCCCAAGAAGACGGGCGGGTTCTGGTCGAAGCTTCTGTGCCGGACACCCAGCAGCTGCGCTGGTGGATTCTGGGCTTCGGTGAGCATGTCGAAGTGAATGGGCCGCAAGAGCTGCGGGAAGAAATTTCAGAAAAAATTCGGCGGCAGGGAATTATGTACGGCGTAAAAGGCTCTTAAGGGGAAAGTCCCTCAGGAGGTGTCGTCATGGGAACGCATCAGCAAGCGACAGCAGAACAGGATCTTCGACAGCTGGTCATTACGTTGGGAAATTGGTTCGACGGTTTCGGCAAGTTCGCTACCATCGTTGACGGCAGCTGCAACGATTTTCATTGCGGCCAGAAGCTGATGATCCAGAAGCTGGCGCGCGAGTCGCACAGGATCGACAAGTTCCTCCGTGATTGGCGCCAGCGGTACCGGCAGGAGGCGGTCCACAAGGTGCAGCAGCGTCTGTTGACCGAAGGGACCGTTGGGGCAGCGCTCAATGCGTCCTACGATGAGTTCTGGACAGACTACCTTGTCGATGACGAGCAGGAGGTGCTGCCGGGCGGTTACACGAAGGAGAAGGCGTTCAACCTGTGTCTGTGGGAACCGATCGCGGCACTGTTCGACAGCCCTCACGGCCTTAGCAGGCTCAGCGATGATCCCGGCGCGGAACTGCTGAGGGCGGCGGTGAACGACGGGGTGGTGCGGGTCAAGATCGGTGACAGTAAGACGGAGGTGGTGATGGAGGGGCGCATGCCGAGGCTGATCGATGCGTTTTCGTTGGCCGAGGTATTGGACTCCTATGTAGAATGCGAAATATTGATCGGCGGAATGGTCATGGAGATGAAAGTGGCGCCTGCCGGTTTTGTAAATCATTGATGGACGTACTCATCCACGTGCAAGGAGAAAGCGAATGTTCCTTCTGAATAATGATCTAGAGAAGATCGACGAGCTTGTAACCGACATGCTCTCCTCTTGCGACAATCTCGGTTCCGATCCGAATGGAGTCGTCGTCCTGGATCCCGAGAGAATAGAGGCGGACGCCCCGTGGTCTTTTCTGGAAAGAGCGGGGGACTTTGATGATAGTGAGCCCCCGCCTGAACAGGCTACCAGGCTCCTTGGGCACTATCGCTCCATGCGGAGCCCCGGGGAGATATTCCTGTACACCAACAATCTCAAGAACTTCTTCTGGGGGCTAGTGAAGCATCATTGGTACCCGTCGGGGGAATCTATCAGAAAATGTGACTTGATCGCCGGAGCCAGGCTGATCGCGCTGAGCACCTATTATCATGAGCGGTTTCATCACTTTTGCGATGTCATGAAAGTCTTAAGGAGCGATCATAGCTCTAATCGAAATCGCGAAGAAGCTCTGGCCGTTGCGTTCGAAGTCAGAACGATTCGAGACTTACGGCGCCAGTGGAGCGGGAGCATAGGCAGTCGCAACCTCTCACACCGTCTGTACGAGATATTGATGGTGGAATCAAATAGGCACACTTCACCAGGCTATTGTGAATGGGAAAAGTACAAGGAGAAGAAAGATTTCTGGACTGCTCTGGTTCAGTATGTTCCACCACCAAATCATGACTTCTTGCATCGTAGCGGAGTCAGTGTAAGAGGAATCATGCACGGCGTGCTGCACAGTAGCGGGGTTGGGCGCTGCCCCGTGAATCGGTCACCGTTGATCTGAAGGTGACTGCCGTTCTCGGCCTTATACTGCAGGGCCAATTCATAAAGCATCTTTTGTCGCGAACAATACGACGTATTTTGTCGCCATCATCCGCTATCTTGTAGGCAACAATGAACAAGGAGCATAGCGGAATGATGTATCTCAAGGATTGGAATAACTGCCTGATGGACGCATCGGCCATGCGGGCCCGGCCGATGGTGTTCGGTTTCGAGCAAGACGAATTAGAGGCGCTGGCCCGATTCGAACTGGAGGTCGATGTGGAGATCGTCGTCGCGGAGGACCTGCCGGACCTCATCGCGATCCCCTCCTCGGCCGTGATCGTCAACCGGGAAGCGGCGACCATCGATGTCGTCGAGTTCCTGGATGGGTATTTCGAGGGCGGTGGCACAGGCCTCTACTTCCTGGCGCAGAGGATGGGGGATGACTGGGCCCTCACTCCATACGAGCGCCTGCACGAACCTGTCACCATGAAATTTTCAACTATGCTGAAGCTGCTCGGCTTTCGAGCCGTCGCGCATTGAGGGGACCCCATGCTGAGTAAGTCATCGTTCGTCAAAGGACTGCAGTGCCACAAGCAGTTGTTTATGTACAAGAATCATCCTGAGCTGACTGACCCCGTTGATGCCGCCCAGCAGGCGGTCTTCGATACCGGCCACAACGTGGGAGAGCTGGCGACGCGCCTGTTCCCCGGCGGTCAGGGCATCCCGCATGAAGAGGTTGACTTCACCCGGCAGGTCGAGTTGACCAAGGAGTGGATCAAGGCCGGCATGACGACGATCTACGAGGCGGCGTTCGCGGCCGGCGGGGTCTTTGCGCGTATCGACATCCTGCATCGCGGGCTTGACGGCTGGGAGATCTACGAGGTCAAGAGCTCGACCAAGGTCAAGGACGTCTACCTGTCCGACATCGCGGTTCAGTACTACGCCCTGGAGAAGGCCGGGCTGAAGGTCAGCCGGGCCTGCCTGGTCACGCTCAACTCCGACTATCGCCGGCAAGGTGAGCTGGAGATCGACAAGCTCTTCACCATTCACGACTTGACCGAGAGCACCAGGGAGCGGCAGCCGCTCATCGTCAGCCAGGTTCGGGCGATGGAGGAGATGCTGGCTACAGGGACCATGCCCGAGGTCGATATCAGCCCCCATTGCCACGATCCCTACCGCTGCGCCTTCTTCGGCACCTGCCACGGCGGCATCCCGCAGCCGTCGGTCTTCGATCTGGCCAACCTTGATAAGCGCAAGGCTTATCGTCTCTACCACGCCGGCTGCGTGACGTTCGATCAGATTCCTTTGCACGAGGTGGGCTTCCCCCAGCAGGTGCAAATCCAATGCACCCTGGAAAAGTCGAGCCGCATCGACAGGCCGGCTCTTCAGGACTTCCTGGCATCGTTGTGGTACCCGCTCTGCTACCTCGACTTTGAGACAACCTACATGGTGGCGGTCCCGATCTTCGACGGCACGGGGCCGTACCAGCAGGTGCCGTTCCAGTTCTCCCTGCACATCCAGCAGGAACAGGGAGGGCCGGTGGAGCACATCGAGTTTCTCACTGACCCGACCGGCAACCCGCAGGGAGACTTCCTTGCCAAGCTGGAGCAGAGCATCCCGACGGGGGCCTGCCTGCTCGCCTACAACATGAACTTCGAGAAGGGGCGCCTGACGGAGCTGGGTCGTCAGTTCCCGGAATACCGGGCGAAGATCTACGAGTGGCAACGCAACATGCGCGACCTCATGGGCCCGTTCAAGGCGCGCGAGGTCTACTCCTGGCAGCAGAACGGCTCCTACTCCATCAAGGAGGTACTGCCGGCGCTCATCCCGGAGATGAGCTACAAAGACTTGGCGATCGCTGACGGCGGCGCGGCGGCGGCAGCCTACCTGCGCATGCGGGCCAGTTCCGACGCCGAAGAGATCGCCCGCCTCCGCGAGGGACTCCTTGTGTACTGCAAGCTCGATACGTTCGCCATGGTCGAGCTTCTCACCAAGCTGCACGCGTTGGCGGCAGAATAATCATGGCGGAAGAGGAAAGAGAAATTGGAAGATAATCGAGTAAAAATTACCATCCACCGGGGAACCCATGAGATCGGCGGGACCTGCGTGCAAATCACCGCCGGGGATCGTTCGATCCTGCTGGATGCCGGAGCACCCCTGGGCCAGAGCACGAGTCTCGTAGACCTGGCCCGCCTGGACTTTTCGGACCTGTTCATCAGCCACCCCCACCAAGACCATTACGGGCTGATCGACAGCGTTGCCCCCCATCAGACCGTGCATATTGGCCAGATGGGGAGGCAGCTGATCGACACGACTAAGATCTTCCTGGGGGGCAAGCCGCTGGACAAGGCCTTCAGCTACCTTAAGAACCGCGAATGGGTCGTGCTGAACGATTCGTTCAAGGTCATGCCCTACCTGATGGATCATTCCTGCGTGGACGCCTTCGGCTTCCTGGTCGAGGTGCAGGGCAAGAAGATCTACTACAGCGGCGACTTCCGGGCGCATGGTCGTCGCGACAAGGCCTTCAAGTGGTTCCTGGCGGACCCGCCGAAGGAAGTGGACGTCCTGCTGATGGAAGGGACCATGATGGGGCGGGACAACCATGAAACGCCCAGCGAGAAGGCCGTTGAGGACAAGATGCTCGTCGTCCTGCGGGAAGAGCCGGGGGCCTGCTTCCTGGTTTCCTCCGGGCAGCACGTCGACCGGCTGTGCGCGGCGTTCCGGGCTTGCCTACGGTCGGGGCGTACCCTGGTTCTCGACATGTACACGGCGTTCGTGCTGAGGGTTGTCTCCAGGCAGATGCGCAGCGTCCCGGACATCAACGCCACGGATCGGATCAGGGTGCTGGTCGATGGGAAGACAGCCGGCGGGCACTACGAGAGGATCAAGGGGAACCAGGAGTTTTTCGCCGGTTTCGTTAAGGACGTTTTCGCCAAGGGAACCCAGATCAAGCTCGACGAGCTGCTGGCTGAACCATCGAAGTACCTCGTCAAGGTCAGCAAACCTATGAGAATAATCGAGAGACTTGATCGTTGCAGCGTGATCTACTCGCTGTGGTCAGGATACTTGGAGGAGGTGGAGAATCAGGAGCTGCTGCACAGTCCAAAGGTTCGCTTCCATGAGATTCACACCAGCGGGCATGCGACCCGCGATGATCTAAAGAAATTTGCCAACGCAGTGAAACCTAAGAAATTAGTTGCCATACATACGGAGTATCCAGCAGATTACACAAAGATTTTTGCTGGGCACATCGAGCCTTTGGCTGACGGTCAACCCTTAATTATATAAGCAGAGTCCAATGACTTTGAAAAAGGAGGATTGAACTTTGTCCCTCGATAAATTTGAACTAGCGCGAGAACTGAACCATAAGTTTGAGACCACCCTTCGTACAAAGAAATTGCACTTCCGGGGGAATTTCGACTCGTTTTCGTTGATTTCTCTGGCCAAGGAAACACCTGAAGAGGGTATATCTGATTTAAAAACTCCAGAAGATGCCGATTGGGCGCTTAATGAGATAGACTCTGTGCTCACTCTGAAAAGAGAAAGGAAGCAACCTGGAGAGAAAAATCTTTCGAAAAATACCCCGGAAAAAGAGTTACAGGCTGGCATTATTCACAGTGCATTGCTTGCGGGGGGATGGCTACCTTTTAACGGACTTGAGGGAGTTGGGCAGATCAGATTCGTCACCTCTGAGTTGGTCTTATCCTTGGAGGATAAAGACTTCTGTCATGTCAATGAGAACCTCGGGTTTTTACGGAAGCCATTCTCACAAAGAGACATCCGCAATGATATTCTCGGCCTCGATGAAGAGGGGAACCTCGTTGTCGTAGAACTGAAATCGGTAAGGCTTTTGAGTGAACTTCTTGAACAAGTGTTCATTTTTAGCTCACTGCTTACCCGGCCCCCACATCGTGAAAACATTGCCCAGGTGGTTGCGACGCAGACAGGACAGTTATGGAAAACCGGGCAAATCAGAAAGATGATTGTTTGGCCACATTCAAGTAAACCAGCAAAGCGGACGCTCTCCAAGCTCGGTGAGATGGTAGAAAAAATCATTGTAATAGGTTACGAAGCTGTAAATGGGGCAGATGGCGGTACTCCCAAATACGATTCCGATGACCTGATTAAGTTCCACGTTGAGCAAGTCTGAATATAGGATTCAAACTGGCCAGTTCGGAGACTCGAAGGGGGTTGATTTGGCAGTCACTCGCACCTTAGGCCCGTTGCACTTCGAAGATCTCGATCCAAAAAGGTTCGAGGATCTCGTTCGTCAACTCGCCTACGATTTCAAGCGTTGGCGTAGACTGGAGGCAACCGGTCGAGCTGGTTCTGATGACGGCTTCGATGCGCGGGGTTATGAAATCGTACAGGAACTGCCCCCAGATGGGGAGTCCGAAGATCAGCCCGATATGGTTGAAGGTGACCGGCTGTGGCTGATTCAATGCAAACGCGAACGTAGTATCCCACCTGCGAAATTGTCATCATATCTTGCTGATATTCGCTTAGCCGATGGAGAGAGGCTGCACGGAATAGTTTTTACTGCAGCCTGTGATTTTTCAAAGCGATCCCGGGACATGTTCCGTCAACGCTGTGAGGAGTTGGGTATAGAAGAGTGGCACTTGTGGGGAAAGGCGGAGTTGGAAGACCTTCTTTTCCAACCGCGCAATGACTCCTTGCTCTTCGCATACTTCGGAATATCACTGACCATCCGGCGCCGTAATCAAAAGTCTGAACTCCGCTCCAAGCTGGCAATGAAACGTAAGGCCCACAGGATTTTGGAAGACAAGTTCCATGGACAAGTACTTCTGCGATCACCGGAGGCTTGCCACTATCCATACGTAGAAGATGCTGAAAACTTTAAAAAAAATCCCCTTTGGAAATTATATAACTACAAGGGGATGAATCATGCGGGCCTGCTCTTTTGCGTAAGACGTCATTTTGCTTACCTCGATGATGAGCATGAGCAGTGGGATGCCGTTCTTTCGCAAAACGATGGTCGGCCACACCATGATCCCTGGGATGTCAGCCCCAACGGTTGGCAATTGCGCCAAGAGATATTCGAATTCTGGTCGAATCTGCCGAAAAATAATCAGGCATGGTTCGAGGTGCATGGGATAGTTTCATTCGAATCGATCATTGAAATTGACGAGATCGGGGATGATTTCGTAGATGCCCCCCATATATACGTGCAATTCAACGGCCGCAACGGCCCGTTCACAGGATATCAGGCAACTGTGGAATGCGCCGACAGCTACCTTGGTGGGAAAATTTATCCGCAAGATGTCGAAGATCAAAGGACGCTATTTTTCAAGCCGGAATGGCGCAAGGATTCATCTAAGGATTCCACCGAATAATCACCGGCTTTCCCTCCTTCATCTCCAGTTTGATTCCCGAGTCAACAATCCTCCCCCATCATTAGCAGCCCCTAAGTCATAGTGACATATTCTGACACTTTTCTGGTCTAAGGTGTCAGTGCCAGGGAGGTATAGCTCGGTGGTCGAGATGCTAAGCCTTGGTTGGTATGTGGCCTGTGGAGGGTGGAAAGGAGTCGTGCAATGACGGGCAATGTGCATGAGTTTATCGGTAGCATCAGTTTGGGCGAGGCTCAGAGCTTCGGAGGCGTGACGCTCTGGCCGCTGTTCGCGGAGCAGGCTGGAGGTGCGGATTATGTGACCCTCGGGGAGGCCATCGACCAGGGGTTTCTGAAGGTCACCGAGGTCAGCGAGGGTGGTTCCGTGCCGGAGCTGGCGGTGGTCAACGATGGCGAGGTTTTTGTCTTGCTGTTGGACGGCGAGGAGCTGCGGGGCGCTAAGCAGAACCGGATGCTCAACACAACCATCCTGCTGAAGCCGAAGTCGAAAACCATCATCCCGGTCAGCTGCACCGAGCAGGGGCGCTGGAGTTACGCCAGCCGCGAGTTCAGCGACTCAGGGATGGTCATGGCCAGGGAGGTACGGGCCAAGAAGGCGGCATCAGTCAGCGAGAGCCTTCGGGCAGGGGCTGGCTATGCATCCGACCAAGGGCAGGTCTGGGAAGAGATCGCGTGCTTCTCACGCAAGCTCAGAGTCGCCTCCCCGACGAGCGCCATGCGCGATGTCTACGGAGCCCGCGAGAAGGACCTGGACGAGTTTCTCGCAGCGTTTCACCTGGTCGACGGACAGCACGGTCTTCTGGTGGCCATGGACGGCAAGGTTGCGGGATTGGATCTTCTCTCATCGCCGGCCGCCTTCGGCCGGCTCTTCCCGAAGCTGGTGAAGAGTTACGCCATGGATGCCCTGTCACGTGGCGAGCGGAGTAAGGAAGCGGGTCCCGTCGGTGACGAAGTTGCCAGGGAATTCCTGGATTCGGCAGCCAAGTGCGTGTCGTCGGCCCACCCATCGCGTGGGACGGGTGAGGACGTTCGTCTTGAAGGGAAGACCGTGGTCGGCTCGGCCCTGGTTGCTGATGGCTGCGTGGTGCATCTGGCCCTGTTCCGGCGCGAGGAGCGCTCACGGAACGACGATGAGCCGATGGCCAGCTGGTCGCGCCGGCGCCGTTATCACGTTTAGTTTTCAGTGGAGGGGAGGGGTGCCCCCGGGCTTCGGCCCGGGGGTATTTTTACCTTTTTCTAAAGGGGGACCGCCATGCACGGACATCCTAGAAAGACGATCGAAAATCCGCTACCGGTCGATGAGCTGTTGCGGCGGGCTGAAGCCGGTGATGCTGAATGCCAGTACTGGGCGGGGTTGAGGTACTTTCAGGGGGAGGGTGTGCCCGAGAATCCACGCAAGGCTGTCGAGCTCTGCGCGGATGCCGCGCGGCAGTTCCACATCCAGGCGATTACCTTCCTTGCCTACTGCCGTTTGAAGGGAGTCGTTGTGCCAAAGGATCGCAAGGAGGCGGTTCTCATGTACAGATTCGCCGCCGGCGAAGGTTATGCCCCCGCGCAATTTACTCTCGGGAACTTCTATCTTGCGGGGAATGGCGTGCGTAAAAACGTTCGCCTTGCACTGAAATGGTTGGGTAAAGCTGCAGCGCAGAACGAGGTTGATGCTTTGGTCCAGCTTGGCGACCTCTATCACGAAGGGGCGGCCGTGGTGGAAGACGAGGAGAAGGCTTGCGGCTATTATCACCGTGCGGCTGAGCTTGGTTCGGCACGGGGGCAGTATATGTTTGGTAGCTTCCTGATGAAAGGGGTGGCGATCAAGGCCGACCCGGTTGCGGCTCTTGACTGGCTCGACCAGGCCGTTGCGCAGGAGTATGATCCAGCTCGGGAAGTGCATGCCTACTACGAGCAGTTTGTGCGATTCGATCCCGACGAGGTTGGCTTCAAGGATTTCCCGGTCAATCACCCGTTTCCGATTCGCCGGCGAACCGCCACCTACGTTCGGGCACTTGGGCGACCTTGTTTCCAGGCGATGGCCCGCGACCTTTATGATTATGTCCAGGAAAACCCCAAGGACAGCGATGCCGGGCTGAATGACGCCGCTACTCTGCTGGCTACCGCCGCGCAAAACGGGGATCCGGTCCTTCCACTTCTGAAGTGAACGAGGGGAAGCAATTAATTCCATGCGAACCAGTCAGACTCATCCGTTGAAAATCGACGAACTCCCAATCCCGGGAATCAGCGGGCTCATCGGGATGACCCTGTGCCCAGGCAAGCGGGGGGAGAGTATCTACGGAGAGCCCTGGTTGCGAGATCTCGAAGAAGATCTCGCCATTATCCGCGAGTGGCAGCCAGCGGTTGTTATGACGCTGATGGAGGCCCACGAGTTTCCACCATTAGGCATCCGGGAATTCCCCTTGGCCATGCGCAACGAGTCATTTCAGTGGCTGATGCTGCCGATTCGGGACATGGAGATTCCGGAGGCCGGCTTCGAACGACAGTGGGATCATGTGCGCGACCATCTTCATGCGTTGCTGCGTACGGGAAAGCGGATACTGCTGCACTGCCGTGGGGGGCTGGGACGCACCGGCACAGTCGCGGCACGTATCCTGGTGGAATTCGGCGTCGAGCCAAAAGAGGCGGTTCACAGGGTTCGTGCCGCACGCCCAGGGACGATCGAGACGGCCGGACAGGAGCGGCACGTCATGAATTATCGCCCCCACCCACAGCGCCGCTCGCGGTCTCACTATGCGGGTTGTCTGCTCGGGGGGGCCGTCGGCGATGCTTTAGGGTGGCCTGTCGAATTCGCGTCCATTGAGGAGATCAGAAGTCAGTACGGCCCTGATGGGATCAAGAACCCGGTCGCGAATTGCATGGGGCTCTTTGAGATTACCGACGACACGCAGATGACGCTGTTTACCGCAGAGGGGATGTTGCAGGCCGGCACGCGAACCAGCGAGAGGGGGATTGGGCCGTCATTCGCCTCGTGCGCTCACTACGCCTACCAACGCTGGCTGGCGACGCAGGGTGAGCTACAGGCCAATGAAATCCCCGCCGACGGCTGGTTAATGACGGTCCAGGGGCTGCATCAGCGTCGAGCGCCAGGGAATACCTGTCTGTCAGCGCTGAGCTGCGAAGATCGCGGAAGCATGGAAGCCCCACTCAACGACAGCAAGGGTTGTGGGGCGGTGATGCGCATGGCGCCAGTCGGACTTTTTCTGCAGTCACCATACGTCTGTGGTTTCCTCACGAGAGAGCAACGGGACGAGTATACCTTCCGGACCGGCTGTGAGCTCGGGGCGCTGACCCATGGGCACCCCTCCGGGTATCTGTCGGCCGGTTGCCTGGCCTTTCTGGTCGCGCGCATCATTGACGGGGACAGCCTGGATGTTGCGCTCGATAAGGCTGAAAAACTCCTTGCGACGTACCCAAGCCACGAGGAAACGCTGGAGGCGATGCGAGCCGCACGGCAGTTGGCGTCGGACAAGTCATTAGTCCCGTCACCTGAGGTGGTTGCTCAGCTTGGCGAAGGGTGGGTCGGTGAAGAAGCTTTATCGATCGGGATCTATTGCGCCCTGATAGCGAAAGACGATTTTGCGTTTGGGGTGCGCCTGGCAGTCAATCATGGCGGTGACAGTGACAGTACGGGGGCCATCACGGGGAATATTCTTGGAGCATTGCTCGGCGTCGAGGCGATTCCGTCCGACTGGATCGAGCAGATAGAATTGCGGGACGTCATCGAGATTCTGAGTAATGACCTTTTAACGAGTTTGTAGAAAAAGCCGGTTCCCCAGTGTAACCTCTTCGTTTTCCCGGGCCATTTTCGGATCAGGGGTCCGTCGTAATCCAGGGTGTTTTTGGTCCGATTTCTGGTTACCATAACACCCGTTATTCGAACTTGGTGCATTCCTGGCCCATTTCCGGGGCCGTTTTATGTCGCCATCCCGTACCGATGAATCTTGGTCAGGTTGTGCAGCATGGCCATCAACTTCCACTGCCCGTCGACCTTTGGCCGGCCGCGCAGGGTGAAGCGGTCCAGGCCGAGATTCTCCCGCAGGTGGCCGAAGACCGGCTCGACAATCCCCAGGCGCATCCCATAGTAATAGCGTCCCAGCGTTGAATCGATCTTGTGCCGCATCCGGGTCAGGGCGTTTTCCCGCGCCGGGGCATTCGGTTCGGGCGGCAGGCTCTCCAGCAGGAAATTGACCAGCCGCGGGCTCTTCTGGGTGACTGAGCGCACGCACTGCGGGCGGAGCTGGCAACTTGTGCAGTCGGCCTTGTGCCCCTGGAACTGCATGAAGATCTGCCGGCCGATCCGTCCCCGTGCGCAGCGCAACCACAGCGTCTTGCCGGCCGGGCAGACACAGGTCCGCTGCTCGATGTCGACCCGGAAGTCGGCAACCGTGTACCGTTCCCTGGAGCTCTTCGGCACCTTGATTCTTTCTCCCGGTGCCGGCAGATATTTATGCCGTGAGGCGGTGGCAAAGCGGGGATCGCGGGCGCGGAAGCCGTGATCGGCAACGTATGCGTCGATCTGTCGTTCTTCGAGGTGCTCCAGGCTCTCCTTGCAGTGGAAACCGCTGTCGGCCAGCACTTTGGCCTCGTCTAGGGCGCTGCTACCTGTCGCCGTTGGTTCCAGATTCTTCTCGGCCTGTTCCAACATCGGCTCCAGCAGACCGTGCTCCTGACCGGTGCCGAACGCCTCGGCATGCACCACCACCTGGTGTTTGGCGTCGACCGCGACCACCCCGGTGTACCCCTGGATCACCCCGTGGCCGGTCTTCATCTTGGCACTGTCGGGATCGGTGATGTTCGCCTGCACTTCCTTGCCGGACCGGCCAAGACGGGCCTCGTTCCGATCCAGAAAGGCTTTGATCTTGTCACTGGCTTTTTGCAACTTCTCGATCTGGCGCTCCTCCCGCTCGCGCCTTGATCCCTCGGGCGGCCCCCGCCGGTCCTCCTCCCGGTGTTTGCCGAGCAGGAACCGCACCGCCCGGTCGATCTTGTCGGCCTTCTTCTTCAGGTTCGCCTGGGTGCCGCTCCACTCCTTGGAGGCGTTCGACGGCATCTTACAGCCGTCCACCGCGAACATCTCCCGACCGATCAGCCCCATCTGGTCGCAGATCAGCAGCACCTGTCGAAAGAGGGCGGCAATCTGCTCATGCGAGCCGGAGATGAAGTCGGCAATGGTGGTGAAGTGCGGCCGACTGTCGGCGGAGATCGCCATGAACACCACGTTCTCCTCGCACAGTCGGGCAATCCTGCGGCTGCTGGTCACTCCGCGTGCATAGGCAAGCAGCACGATCTTGAGCAAAATCGCCGGATCATAGGCAGGGCGGCCAGAGTCGTCGTTCTTGTACTTGCCGTTGAAGATGCTCAGGTCGAGTTGATGGTCGATCAGGTAGTGGACGGTGTGTTCGAAGGTGCCGGGGAGAATCTGGTTCTCGAAGGCCACCGGCAGCAGGACGGTCTGATTGTAGTCGTAGTCAATAAAGCGGGGCATGGTCCCTCCCGGAACAACATGAAAACTGCCCGCATTGTAACAAATTTCAGGGTTTTCCTACAGCCTCAACAGGTTATGAAAACAGCGAATTATGGCGAGAAAAATACCTATAGAATGACTTATGGTTGTTATTCTGCCTTAACGGTTTTCTTTGTTCGTCTCAAGGGCACTACGTTGTCTTGGGATCCAGAGATAATAGTCTTTAGCCGACGACACCAGGCTTCGGCAGCAACCTGGCGCTCTTTCTCGTAATCATGCCGATTGTACACGGCGATGACCCCGCGCTTCACGCGACCCTGGACGGCGTTGATGGTTTCGTCCGAGAACTTGAGCGCCCCCAGCCCGGTCGCCATGGTCCGGCGTAAGTCGTGGGGGACGAAGTAGGGGAGGGCAAGGGTCGGTTCGTACACCTTGGCCATGCCCTTGCCTGTCAGGGCTCGGCGCAGGCATTGGTTGACAGCGGATCGGGGGATGGTGAAGCGATCATTCGGCAGGTATTCCTTGGCCAGCTTGGTCAGGAACACGCGATGAGGCTTCTTGGTCTTGCTGCGCTCGACAGGGATCGTCCACCAGTCGCCGTCGATCTCACTCTTCTTCATACCGGCCACCTCGCCCGGGCGCGCTCCGGTGATCAGGATCAGGCGCAGTATCTTCAAGGCCTCCTCTGAGCGAGGCTTCCACTCCCAGAAGATCTTGATCTCGGCGTTCGTCAGCTCGCGCGAGCCCTGCTTGGTCTCGCCGATCGGATCCATGTTGGCCATGGGGGAATATTCGATGACCTCACGGGACGCCGCGAAGGCCAGCACGCGCTTCAGCCGTCGGTAGACCTGGTTGGCCTGGTTGCTCGACCCGCGCTCGACGACGGCCTCCAGGATCGGGATGATGTGCTTCTTGCGGATCTCGCAGACCTTCATGGTCCCAAGGAAGGGGATGACGTCCTTTTCCAGGGCCTGCTTGTATCCGGTCAGGGTTGTCTCGCGTAGTTTGTTCCCTTTGCGGTCGACCCCCTTTTTCATGAAGTCGTCGAAGATGTCTTGCAGCGTCGGATCGCGAATCTTGCCCTGCTCGGGGTTGGCGGGGTCGATGCCGCTCTCAATCATGGCGGTGTACTTGGCAATCAGAACCTTGGCAGCCGCCAGATCGTTGACCTCGGTGACCTCGCCCAGGGACATCTTGAGCCGTGTACTGCCCCCTGGCGGGGTGTAGCGGAAGATCCAGACCTTCTTACCCTTCGGGGTCACCCTGACGTAGAGTTCACCGTCGACGACACGAGTGTAGGTGGTCTCCTTGGTGCGAAGTCGCTTGACAGCCAGTTCGGTGAGCTTCGAAGCCATGCAGCCTCCAGGTCGGGCAATCGGGACCAATCGGGACCAAAAACGGGACCAATTTTTCAGGACAACAACGGAAAAAAGCGAAACAGTCTGACTGATAAATAGCAGGGAAATGACGTGAATGCAACAGGTTACGGAGTGGATGTGGATGGAACCGAAAAGTGGTGAAAAGTCGAAAAAGTCGCCTCACACGCGAGATGCCACTGGTTCAATCCCAGTACCGCCCACCAGCCAACACCAGGGGATACGGCAATAGCCGTATCCCCTGTTTTTTTGCGGTATTCACGGAGCGGGGGCATATCCGGCCGCCGGGTGTCCTTGCGGCCGATTTCATTTGTATCGATCAATAGATTCGGTTAATAATCTGTCGATATAATTTTGTTCTGCTGGAGGGTGTACGATGCTGGGAGGAATCGCCGGCGACATCATCGGTTCGCGTTTCGAGCATGCGCAGATCAAGACCAAGGATTTCGAGCTGTTCAACCGCCAGTGCACCTTCACGGACGATACGGTGCATACGGTGGCGGTTGCCGACAGCCTGCTGACCAAGATCCCGTACCAGGTCAACTTCGTCAGCTATTTCAAACACTACCCCAACGCGGGATACGGCCACCGCTTCCGCCGGTGGGCACGGGCTCCCCGCCAGGCTCCCTACGGCAGTTTCGGCAACGGTTCGGCCATGCGCGTCAGTCCGATCGCCTGGTACTACGACAGCCTGGACAAGGTGCTGGAGGAGGCGCTGCACAGTGCCGAAGTGACGCACAACCACCCCGAGGGGATCAAGGGGGCGCAGGCTGTCGCCGGTGCCGTCTACCTGGCGCGAACCGGCGCAGACAAGGAAGCGATCCGCTCTTTTGTCTCTGAGCGCTTCGGTTACGATCTGTCGCTGACGGTCGACGACATCCGCCCCGGTTACAGTTTCAGGGTGATCTGCCAGGAATCCGTCCCCCAGGCGATTGTAGCTTTCCTGGATGCCGCGGATTTCGAAGACGCGGTGCGCAACGCCGTGTCTCTCGGCGGGGACAGCGATACCCTGGCCTGCATTGCCGGCAGCATTGCCGAGGCTTATTTCGGCGGGGTTCCCGAGACGATCGCGACAGGGGTCTTCGAGCGCCTGGACGAGCGGTTGACGGCGACGGTCCGTCAATTCATGGAAACGATCGGGCGCTAGCCAAGGAACTGTTTGAGGCCGAACAGATAGCTGAAGACGGCAAACAGGTAGAGTTGCCCCCCGACGACGAGCATCCTCGCCCGCGGCCATCTCCCCAGCCGTTCGAGCAGGTACCAGGCGAGAATCTGGCTCACGGGGAAAAGCCCGCCCATGTAACGGACCGCAGCGGCGGTGTGGGGCGGAATCTGCCGCATCAGCCCCAGATTCATCAGGGTAATCCCTCCGATCAGCAGCAGGTAGGAGCAGCGGAACCGCCGGCGGCCGCAAACCGGCAGGACCAGTCCGGCGATGCTGGCAGTCAGGGCCGTTGCGGCCAGCAGGGGAAAAGCCAGGCCGTGGCCGGGAGTCAGCAGCGCCTGGATGTCGCCGATCAGGGGGCTCCACGGCCAGGCCGGCTGCCGGTGAAAGTAGGCCTGGCTGGCAATTCCCGCCATCGGGCCGTCAAAGGTCCGCCAGAACCATGTCTGCACCACCAGAAACGCTCCCAAGGGAAAGAGCCAGGCGACCCACTGTCCGGAACGGCTCTCCGCGCGTTGCTCCCAGGCTTCGAGCAACAGGGCGCAGGCGATCAGCACGCCGGGATTGCGCAGCAGGGCGGCCAGCATGCCGAACAGCCCGGCCCACCACCAGCGCTGCTGCCTGACGGCGAGAAAGGTGGCGGCGAGCAGTGCCAGGAAAAGCGATTCGGTGTACACTGCGCCGAAGAATGCTGCCGCCGGAGTGAACGCCAGCAGCCAGACCGTGAGATGGGCGTGTTTCTCCCCCCATTCCAACTCCGTCAGACGAAAGACCAGCCACAGGGCGCCGAGCAGCGCGCCGTGCGAAAGGCCCACACCGAACAGGGCCATGCGCACCGGATCGTCGCCGGCGAGACCGAGCAGCCAGGGGTAGAGCGGGAAGAAGGCTGTGGTATGCTCCTGATAGCCATTGGCGGCAATTTGCAGGTACCAGGTGGAATCATAGGTCGTCCAGGGATTCAGCCACCAGTTGGCGACTCCTTCCCAACCGCCGGCAACCGGCGACAGGAAGGGGCGTCGGCCGTGACCCAGATAGACGAACAGGGCACAGACCAGGCGCGACAGCAGGAAGGCGCCGAGCACCGAAGCGAGGCGGGAAGGATGTCCGGAGTACTTTTGCATGCAGCCTGAATTGTACACCGATATGGCGCGTCTGGAATCAAGTCATTTCTGGTTCCGCGGCCGTCGCGAGATTCTGCACGCCTGTCTGCGCCGACATCTGCCCGACGGCAGGGCCGGCCTGGCGCTGGATGCCGGCTGCGGCACCGGCGCCAACCTGCAGCTCCTTGACCGCTTTGGCGAGGTGGTCGGCATCGACGTGCATCATGCGGCCTGTCGTTTCGCCGCGGCGAAATACCCCGGCCGTCTGCTGCAGGGGAGCCTGGAGCGGCTGCCGCTGCGCGACGGGAGTTGCTCCGTCGCGGCGCTGCTCGATGTTCTCGAGCATGTGGACGACCAGCAGGGGGTGCTTGGCGAACTGCATCGGGTTCTCTCCCCGGGGGGGACGCTGGTGGTGACCGTGCCGGCCTTCCGTCACCTGTGGAGCGGCCACGATGTTGCGCACCAGCACCGGCGCCGCTATCGTGCCGGCGAATTGCGGCTGGAGCTTGACCGGGCCGGCTTCCAGGTCGGCTATCACAGCTATTTCAATACCCATCTCTACCCCCTGATTGCCGCAGCGCGCCTGTTGAAGCGCCGCCGGCAGGAGGCCTCGGCCAGTGACATGCAGTTGCCGTCGGCGTGGCTGAATGCGATGCTTTACGGCATATTCCGGGCCGAATGCCTGTGGGCCGGCCGCTGGCGCGCTCCTTTCGGCGTCTCGCTGGTGGCCCTGGCAAAAAAACCTGCGACGACTGGAATTCCGTCCGGAATGCTCTAGACTTTTTCTGCAGGGCAATCGCAGTACTGCAGGAGGGGGTCATGCACGAGAACAAACCGGAACTTTCAGTCGTCATTCCGGCCTATAACGAGGAGTCCAGGCTTGGGCAGACTCTGGCGCCGATGTGGCGGGCGCTGAATCGTCGCTTCAGCTCATTCGAGATGATCGTGGTCGACGATGGCAGCAGCGATGACACGGCGGGGGTCGTCGAACGGTTTGCCGCCGGTCACCCGCAGGTCAGGCTGCTTCGTTGCGCCGTAAACCGTGGCAAGGGGCATGCGGTTCGCCGGGGGGTTCTGGCCAGCCGCGGCTGTTACGTGCTGTTTTGCGATGCGGACCAGTCGACGCCGATGCGCGAGGTCCGCAAGCTGCTGAAGGGCCTTGAAGCACATGATGTCGCTATCGGCTCGCGGGCCATTCGCCAGGCGCGGATCGTCGAGTGCCAGCCCTTCTACCGGGTGTTGATGGGGAAGGTGTTCAACAAGATCGTGCAACTGGCCGCCGTGCCGGGGATTCTCGATACCCAGTGCGGGTTCAAGTGTTTCCGCGGCGATCGGGGCCGAGACCTTTTCAGCCGCTGCCGAATCGACGGTTTCAGCTTCGATGTCGAACTTCTCTTCGTGGCGCGCAGCCTGCAGCTTTCGGTCGTGGAGATCGGCGTCCTCTGGAAGAACAACCCGGAAAGCAAAGTGCATCCCGTGCGTCATTCCCTGCAGATGCTGCGGGATCTGGTGCGCATCCGTTGCTACGGCCTGCTGGGCCACTATCCGCCGATCGGTGCCTTGCGGGTCAGGACCGAGGCCTGACCGTCGCGATAGGCCAGCTCCCAGCGTGATGTCAGTAGCAGATAGCGGACGAGCGGCGCATCGCTGGGGAAGAGGACCCAGTCGATCCGGTAGCTGTCCAGCAAGGCGTCAGCCTCCTTCTCCAGATGGGCGATCCGGTAGTAGTCCCGGTAGATCGCCGAGCCGTATTTGTCTGCAAAACCGTCGATGAACACGGGAACCCCGCCGTTCGTGCGGTAAATCAGCGCCGCTCCCCACGTATATTCGTTGAAAACCTTCCCCGGCTGCGGATTTTGCTCCAGCCAGTTCATGACCTGGTTTGGAAAGCGTGACGATACCGGGAACTGCCGCTCCAGCCCCGGCTGCCAGCTGGCGGGACGCTGTGCCAGGACCAGGATCAGCGTGGTTGCGGCGATCCCCAGGAGCAAGGGGCCGCTCCAGGCAGAGCAGGGGACCTCCTTCTCCCCGGCCGTTGCGGGCGTGCGGAACCATCCCCGGGCATGAAACTGCTCGACCCACAGCGGCAGCAGGGCGATGGCGGCGAGACTGACATGACGGCGGTGGGCGAGCGCCGCGTTGAGGAACAGGCCAAGCAGGATCAGGTTCGACCACCCGGGTCTGCGGCCGTTTGCCAGCAGCAAGAGCAGCAGGACGGCAAGGTAGAGGCGAAAAGGCCAGAAATCCTGGAAGTTGGGTGAACTCCATTCGGGGTTGAAGCGGCTGATCTCCTGGGAACTGACCGCAGCGTAGACGAGGAACGGCTCGATTCCGAACGGTGTGCAGAGCCCGGCTGCTGCACTGGCCGCGACGATGGCGGCTTCTCCGCGCACCTCCGGCAGAAGCTGATGCCGGTTCCCCTGCGGAAGGCGGTCGAGGATTCTTCCGGCGAGATCGATGCCCTGAAGGGCGAGGCCGAAGAGGAACCCGCCGTGGAGATTGGCCCAGACGAGCGTCAGCAGGGGGAGCCACAGGCGCATGCGCCCGCGGCGCTGCAGCAGATCGATGGTGATGGCGCCGAACAGCCAGGTGAAGACGTGCGGCCTGGCCACCATGGTGGGGGAAAACAGCAGCAGGAATGCCGCCATCATCGCCAGGGCCGGGCCGGGTGCGAAGTCGAGCCGTTCCAGCAACCGGTAAACCACCGTCATGCTCAGCGCAATGATTGCGGCAAAGAAAACGGCGACGGCCGGCAACCCGCCAAGAGCATGGAGCCAGGCCATCAGGATCTGGCTTCCCCACTCGTGGGCCACCCACGGGGCGCCGGCGATGGTGTGGGAAAAAATGTCTGCTTTCAGCAGCGCCCGGTGCTCAAGCATCCACTCGCCGCAACGGATGTGCGTGTAAGTGTCGCCGTCGATCAGGAGTTTATCCCCCCGGGCCGCAATCAGGATGCCGAAGAGGGTCAGGCCGAAGAGCCCTGCGGGGGTCGGCAGCCAGCCGATCGGGCGCTGTCGGATCATGGCTGCGCCGCTCCCTGCGCTTTGGCCAGGATCACAGCTTCGTCGTCGGAGTAGACCGTGCGCCAGCGCGGGTCGATCCGGTAGGTGCGGGTGAACGGGTGGTCATCGGGAAAGACGACCCAGTCGATGTCGTATCTGGCCATGAGTTCGTCGGCTTCGGGGGCCAGGCGGGAGATGGCTATGTAGTCGGAGAAGATTTTCTCCCCGTACATGTCGGCACGGCCGTCGATGAAGACCGGCGGCGGCTGATCCAGGGCATAGATCAGGTAATCTCCCCAGGAATAGTGATTGAGGAGCCGCTTTCCGGGAAAGCCGTTCCGGGCCAGGTGATCGACAAGCCCCTGCGAGTAGCCATCGGGGAGCCGGAAGCGGTCCCCGGCGTAACGGCTGGCGACGGCCGGGAAGGCGGCGAGAGATCCCAGCAGGGCAAGGGAGCCGGCAACGATCAGCAGCGGCCCGGTCCAGGGGGAAAGGGCCAGTTGATCCCCCCCGGAAGGGGCTTCGATCCGTCGCCAGGGGATGGCGGCGGCCAGGTCGCGGATCAAAAGCGCGGTGCAGGGGGTGAGCAGCATGACCGTCAGGCTGACATGGCGGATGTGGGCCATCGACTGCCACACCAGAAGGAGCAGCAGCAGGCGCCATGACCAGCTCAGCCTGCGGCCGCAGCTTGCCGCAACCAGGAAGACTGCGACCAGCCAGTAGCGCAGGTACCAGATCGCGCGAAAGTCGGGGGTCTGCCACTCGCCGATCTCCGCCGAGAAGACCTTGCTGCTGACCAGCAGGGGAAAGAGATAGAGCTGCAGTCCGAAGGGGTTGCAGGCTGCCGCGGCAAGGCTTGCGATGAACACGGCCAGTTCCTGGCGATGCGGCGCGATCCGCTCTCGCCAGCCGCCGGCTCCCGGCCAGTTGTCGAGCAGCGTCCCGGCAAGGTACAGCGTCTGGATGGCCAGTCCGAGCAGAACTCCGCCATGCAGGTTCGCCCAGACGGCGGTCACGGGGACGAGCCACCAGAGGGCGCGGCCGCCGCGAACCAGCAGATGCAGGGTCAATGCCGCCCCCAGCCAGGTAAAGACGTGCGGTCGGGCGAGCAGGTGGGTCATGGCGAAGGGGAGGGTGATCGCGACGGCCGTCAGGGCGGGACCGTCGCCGGCCAGGCGACTGGCCGTTTTGAACAGCAGGGTGAATGTCAGGCCGACGACGGCGAAGTAGAAAATGGCGACGCCGGGGAGGCCGGCCCAGCGGTAGCACAGGGCCATGACGATTTCACTCAGCCATTCATGAGCCACCCACGGCTGGCCGAAAGCGGTGTGGGAGAAGGTGTCGCTGGTGATCAGCGACCCGCTGTCGAGCATCAGTTCCCCGAACCTGATGTGCCAGAGCGTGTCGCCGTCCCGCAGGGCCCGGTTGCCGGTGGAGAGCGTCAGGGCCAGAAAGACGATGACCCCGCATAATCCTGCCGGATCCGGGAGAAGGGCGCAGCGCCGTTTCATGCGATTGGCGGGGGAGCGGTCAGGGGGAACCGGTCAGGCGCAGGCGCTCGACGCGGTCGAGGTTCTCCTGGGCGCGGGCGTAGAACTTGGGATTCAGTTCGAGCGCCTTTTTAAGGGCCCGCTCCGCGTCGTCGTAACGCTTCTGCGTCATGTAGAGATAGCCGAGGTTGTTCCAGGCCGCCGCTTCGCCGACGGTTTTGGTAAACAGCCGCAACGCCTGGTCTTCCTGGCCGTAAAGGGCAAAGGCCATGGCCAGGTTGTTGGTGATCCGTTCGTTGTTGCCGTCAAGCATGAACGCCTTGCTGAAATGGATGATGGCCGTTGCGTAGTTGTTTTGCGACAGCGCGTTGATCCCCATGTTGTTGTAGGCGCCGGCCTGATCCGGAGACTTGGCGGCGATCTCCTGATACAGCGGCCCGGCGAGAGTGACTTGCCCCTGCAGATCGTAGTTGATGGCCAGTTCGGTCAATACCCGGACATCGTTGGGAGCAAGCTTCATCGCCTGGTTGAGTACCTCCGAAGTGGCGGACAGTTTCCCCTGTTGGCGCAGGGACTGCGCCTGACCGAGGAGTGCCGACAAGTTGTCGGGGGCGAGTGCGGAGGCCTGCTGGTAATTGGCCAGTGCCGAGAGGTAATCGCCCGACTGGTAGGCGATGTCGCCGATGCCGACATAAGCCCAGGCCGCCTCGGGGTTGCGTTTGAGGGCTGAGACGAAATGCAGCCTGGCCAAGGTCGCGTTCCCGGCCGCCAGGTAGGCGAAGCCCGCATTGATCAGTTCGTCCGGGCTCTTCTGGGACAGGTTGCTCTCCTCGCTGGCGGCTGCCATCTTCGAGAAGGCCGGGGTCTCGGTGATGAGCGGATGAATTTTGTGCTCGGTTTTGGCGCATCCGCCGGAAAGGCAGAGCGTGGCGGCGGCCAGCAGGCCGCAGAAACATTGCATGGCACTGGATTGCGATACCGGCATAACGAGAAATCTCCTGAAGAACATTGAAATGGCAAATGCCGGGTGCAGCTCCGGCGGATCAGCCGCCCCCGCCGAGGACCGGCATCAGGTACTTGACGATCTTGATGGCGCCCGGGCCGATCAGCACGACGAAAATTGCCGGGAAGATGAACAGGACCAGCGGGAAGATCAGCTTGACGGTGGCCTTGGCCGCGGTCTCCTCGGCGATCTGCCGGCGCTTGACGCGCATGGCGTCGGCATGTATCCGGAGTGCGGTAGCCAGACTGGTGCCGAAGCGGCTGGTCTGGGCAAGGACGGTCATGAGATTGTGGACTTCCGGCACGTTGGTGCGCAGCGACATGTTCCTGAAGGCCTCGTCTCGTGACTTGCCGGCACGAACCTCGAGGTTGGTCAGGCTGAACTCGTCGCTCAGATCCTTGCACAGCGGGCGGATTTCGTCGCCGACCCGCTTGAAGGTCATGTCCAGGCCGAGACCTGCCTCGACGCACACCACCATCAGGTCGAGGGCGTCGGGCAAGCCCTTGAAGATCCGCTCCTGGCGGGCCTTGGTCATGAGCCAGACCCAGATGTTGGGGGTGAAATAGCCGATGGCGACCAGGGTGATCGTTCCCGGGATCATGTCCGATGAAAAGCGGTAGAAGGAGCGAAACGCCAGGTAGATCAGGATCAGCAGGGCCGGCAGGACGATCTTGGCCGCCAGGAAGTTGTAGAACGCCGCATCGGAACGATAGCCGGCCTGGATCAGGCGGAGACGGACCCGATTGCGCATCGAGCGGTCTTCCGTCGCCGCCAGTCGATGCAGCGGCCGTGAAATTTTCGCGGCCACCCCGACCTGTTCGCCCCCCAGGAATTTCGGCCGGGGAGCTTCTTCGGGCGTCTCGGTTCTGTTGCCGAGCAGTCTTTTCAGCCTGACCTGCGTTTCGCTCGGGCCATGCACAAGCAGGGTCATGGTCGCGTAGGCAAGCGCGGCGACAGCGACGAATATCAGGAAGAAAATCCCGAAATAATCGAGGTTTTCAATCAGGACATAGAAAAAGTTCTTTAATGCCTGCATGGCCCGCTCCGCTAGATTTCAATGGTGACGATGCGCTTGATGATGTAGGCACCGACAATCTGCATGACAATCGCGCCGAACAGCAGGTAGTGGCCGAGCTTCTCCGTCCAGAGCATCGACAGGTAATCGTAGTTGGTGATGTAGATGTAGATGAACATGAAAATCGGCAGGGCGATCAACACGGCGGCGGAGTAGCGTCCTTCGGCGGTCAGGGCCTTGACCTGGCGCTTGAACTGGATGCGTTCGCGAATCAGCCGGCTGATATTGTCGAGAATCTCGGCGACGTTCCCGCCGGTCTCCTTCTGGACCAGGATGGCGATGGCAAAAAAGCGCAGGTCCGAGAGCGGCACCCGTTCGCAGAGGTTGTCCATCGCCTCCTTGAGCGTCAGGCCGAGGTTGATCTCGTCGACCGTCGCCGCAAATTCGGAACGGATCGGGTCGCCCATCTCCTTGCCGATCATTTCCAGCCCCGAGGTCAGGGCGTGGCCCGAACGCATCGCGCGGGCCAGCAGGTCGAGCGCTTCGGGGAGCTGGCTACCGAAATTTTCGTAATAGAGCTGCTCGGTGATTTTCAGGAAAACGAACGGGAGAAGCATGAGAATCAGGCCGACCCCGACGGCCGCGATTGTCTGCGGCAGATAGCGATAGCCGATCAGGAAGCCGAGCATCCCCAGTGCCACGCTGCCGATTATGAAGACCGTGGCGTTGATCGGCATCTGTGCCTTGACCAACAGGTTGTCGAGGGAGCTCAGCCGCGGCAGGCTGAGGGCGAAGCGCTCGAATGTGCCGATGTCCTTGAGGACGCTGGCCCGGTACTTGGCCAGTTTCTCCTGGCCATGCCGGCCGCCGGCGGAAATGTAGAGCAGGCGTTTCTTGACCCGGCGCTTCTCGATGAAGTGGCTCTCCTGCCAACCGAGATAGATCACCCCCACGATCGCGACGGTGAAGATGAAGACGGTGGCCGAGAGAAGAATGCCCAGAAGGTCCATGGTGAATCCGTCTGCTAGAAGTTGTAGTCCCTGAACAGCCGTTCGGGAACCTCAATGCCCGCCAACTCCAGTTTTTCCGAAAATTTCGGCCTGATCCCCGTGGAGCGGTGTTCGCCGATCACCCGGCCTTTCGCGTCGATCCCCTGTTTTTCGAAGACGAAGATATCCTGCAGGGTGATCACTTCACCCTCCATCCCGACCACCTCGGAAATCGAGGTGACCCTGCGGCTGCCGTCGGTCAGGCGCGACACCTGGATTATCAGGTCCAGGGCCGAGGAGACCATGAAGCGCATGGCCTTTTCCGGGAGATTCACGCCGGTCATGAGGATCATCGACTCGAGCCGGGTCAGGGAGTCGCGCGGGGTGTTGGCATGAATGGTAGTCAGCGACCCCTCGTGGCCGGTGTTCATGGCCTGCAGCATGTCGAAGGCTTCGGCGCCGCGCACCTCGCCGATGATGATCCGGTCGGGGCGCATGCGCAGACTGTTGCGCACCAGGTCGCGCTGGGTGACCTGGCCGCTCCCCTCGATGTTGGGCGGCCTGGTTTCGAGGCGGATGACGTGCTCCTGCTGCAGTTGCAGTTCGGCCGAATCCTCGATGGTGATGATCCGCTCGTTGCCGGGGATGTTTGCGGAGAGGATGTTGAGCAGCGTGGTCTTCCCGGCACCGGTCCCCCCGGAAATCATGATGTTGAGCTTGGCCTTGACGCAGCCGGCCAGAAGCTGGGCGATGTCCGGGGTGAGGGTCTTGAAGTTGATCAGATCCTCCATCTTGAGCGGGCTGACGGAAAAGCGCCGGATGGAGAGCATCGGCCCGTCGATGGCCAGCGGGGGGATGATCGCATTGACGCGCGAGCCGTCGGGAAGCCTGGCATCGACCATCGGCGAGGATTCGTCGATCCGGCGCCCCACCCGGGAGATGATACGGTCGATGATGTTCATCAGGTGGGCGTTGTCGACGAACCGGGAATTGGTCTTCTCCAGCAGGCCGAAGCGCTCGACGTAGATGTTCTTGTAGGTGTTGACCAGTACGTCGGCGACCGTCGCATCCTTGAAGAACGGCTCCAGGGGGCCGAGACCCACCAGTTCGTCGAGAATTTCGCTGATGAGGGCGTGCCGCTCCTCTTCGTTGAGGAGGGCGTTCTCGTCGCGCAGGTAATACTCGACGACGTTTTCGATTTCGCTGCGGATCTCCGGCGCCTCAAGGGTGTCGAGCGCCGCCAGGTTGGCTTCCTCCACCAGGCGCCCATGGATCTTGCGCTTGATCTCGTAGAAGACGTTGGCCTTTTCCGTGGCCGGCCTGAGCTCGCCAGGGGTTTCGCTTGCCGCCGGCTGATCGCTGCGTCTGTTGAGAAAATCCTTGATGGCCACGTCTGTCTCCCCTCATCCCCTTACAGGGATTTGCCGAACATGTTGCGCAACCCGCGGAAATTGAGTTCGTCGTGCAGGTTCTCGATCTTCCGTACGAAATCGACGATATTCTTCGAAAACGGGGCGCTCGGCGTCAGTTTGACGAGCGGGATGCCGCGGTTGATCGAGGAGACGACGTCGGTGAAATCGTTCGGCGCGATCCAGTAGAGCGGCTTGTCGAAGTTCTTCTCGATTTCGCCCAGGGACAGGACGCTGTCCTTGATGAAGCGGTTGAGGATGATCTCGATCTTGTCGGCGGCGATGCCGAACTTGCGGATCAGCTTGCACAGTCGCACCGTGTTGCGGATCGACGGTACCGACATGTCGGTTACCACGAAGACCTTGTCGGAGCGCCGGAAGACTTCGACCGAACACTCGCTGACATGCATCGAGGAGCAATCGACCACAATGTAGTCGTGAAGTTTGCGCGCCAGGTCGAGTATGCTGGCGATGTGCTCGCAGTGCACGTCGTCGCTGTCTTCGGGGTTCTGCGGGGCGGCCAGAAAGTTGAGGCCGCTGTTGTGGTTGATCATGACGCCGCGCAGCAGGGCGATGTCGAGACGGTGGATGTTCTGGCAGATGTCGAGCAGGGAGGTCTGCGGCACGATGTCGAGCAGCACCGAGGCATCTCCGGCCTGCAGCGACATGTCGATCAGCGCCACCGAGTTCTTCTTGGAGACGGCAAAGGCGGCGGCCGTGTTGACGGCGAGCACCGTCGAGCCGACCCCCCCCTTGCTGCTGATGAAGCTGTAAATCTTCCCCTTCGATGAGGTGTCCGCGCTTACCAGTTTGACGCGGACTTCCTCGACCGCGTTGATGAAGATGCGTTCGGCGACCGGTGCGACCAGGTACTCGGCGGCACCGGCCTTCATTACGTCGATGATGAACTGCGGGTCGCGGATTTCCGAGACGACGAAAAGCGAGGTGCCGGGGAAGTGGCCCTTGATCGTTCTGACTCTGGTGAGCAGGTCGCCGCTTGACGGATTGTCGTCGACAACGATGATCTCGGGAACCGTCTTGACGGCCAAGGCCCCCTTTTCCCCCAGATTCCCCGCCCAGCGCTGACTCTTCACGCCGGGAATCCGCCCCAGCAGGTTCAGCAGATCATCGGCCAGGTCGTTAGCGGCGATTTCCAGGGCGACGAAAAGTTCAGTATGCATTGCATGCCCTCGAACAAGACGGAAACCAATAAACAGATTATGTACTTACAAATATATTACGACAATTGTCGCATTATTCAACCAGCAGATACCTGGCCAGGCCGCTTTCCGTTTCCTCGTCGGTGAGGGGTTCGAGCAGGAGCCCTTCGAAGGATTTCGGTTCGAAGCCGTTCGTGCAGAGCAACTGGTCGGCCGTCAATTCAGGGTTGGTGTAGTTCTGTTTGCTCGAACCGAATTTCCCCGTGTAGCCTGCCGGGGCAGGGCAGGTAATCGAAACGACAGCCGAATTGTCGCCGTTGTCGAAGCATTCGTTGGTGGTCGTCCAGAGTCTTGTCAGCAGGACATTGGCCAATCCGACATAGATGGCCGGCTTATTGTAGGCCGTATCGTCGCAATTGCCGGTGAAGATGATGGGGACGTAAAGCAGGACGGTATGTCCTTCCGCGCCGCTGGTCGACGAATGTTCGCTGTCGAAGGGCGGATACACATTGCTGGCCGATGGCATGAATCGGGTCGATGTGAACTGGTTGCCGTCTGACGTGATGATCATCTTGGCGAAGTCGGTGACGGTTTCCGTCAGACCCTCGATGAGGTGGACCTGGGGATAACCGGCTTCGATCAGCGGTATTCTGCTGTCGACATGGTCAAAGTTGCCGTTCTGCTTGGTGATGATGTAGCGGGTGAAACGGTCGTCCATCAGATCCGCCGGCACCTGGTTGACTGCATAGGTAGTATTGTAGCCGGTAAAATCATCGTTCTGACTGGCGGTGTAAAGGGCCAGCATTCGCGTGGCATATTGCCCATCGGTTTCGTTGGCGCCCTGCTGCAGCAGGCCGTTCATCGAGAAAACTCGGGCGAAATCGTTCTTGTCGTACCACCTGGGCAGCGGCGCGTAGTTCAGCGGATCGGCCGGCCGCGGGCTCTGGTCGGTGAATTCGCCGCCGAGGCCGCAATTGATGTTGACGTTCACGTTGATGAGTTGCTCGAAGTCGTTGACGACGATTTCGTTGTCGGTGGTCGTGCAACTGCCGTCGTTGGTGACGGTCTCGAATTCCAGCCCCGGATTGGTACCGTCCGGGCCGTCCCCGTAGATGATTTCGTTGAACAGGCGAATCCCGTCCTCGCCGAAAAAGTATTCCATGTTGTTGCTGTTGGCGTTCCTGACGGTCAGGGATGTCCAGGCGGCCGTGTCCAGGTTGCCGGCGGCGAATCTGAAGATGGCCAGGTCGCAGGCGCTCGTGCCGGGAGAGAGGATCCCCGGATACGTTTCACCGCCCGACGGGATGCAGGTCGTCACCGCAACGGGGATGGTCTGCTTGCGAAATTCCTTGAGGGCGATGGCATCGGCCGTGACCTCGGTCGCGTCGAGGAAGAAGAAAAAGGCATGGTCGACGCTGCGCGAGGCGCGGACATAAACCGCATTCGGCTCCACCAGTGAAGGCGTGAAGCGGTCGCTCGGGGTCGCCGTGAGATTCGTCGTATCCCAGATGCCGAGGATGACGTCTTCGGGCGCAACGACAACCGCCTCGCGATCGGCGGTGTTCTGCGCTGCCGTTGCAACGGCGACGGCATCCACCTTGTTCGCATTGGGAAGCTGCCTGGCGCCGGCGAGCGCTGCGGCGTCCACCGCCCGCTGCAGTTCCCCCTTGATATTGTGGACATGGCCGAGATCGACCACGAAGGCCACGCTCACCACGATCACCACCAGCAGGAGGGCGATCAGGGGGATCACGGCGCCCCGTTGATTCCGCGGATTCATGAGAACCCCTTCCAGATGACGGTCAGCCTTTCGCCGCGTCGATGCCGACGCGGCGAGAGGTCCGTCGTTGTCAGTCCGAAACGCCCGTCTGGCCGATATCGACAATTTCCTTGGTGAATCCCTGGGTGAAGGTGCCAAGATATTCGCCCATGACATGCTCGGCGTAGATGCCGTCCATTTTTTCAACAGGCTTCTGGGCGTACTTGTAGTCCTTGTTGACGATCTGCTGGTCGAAGGCGTCCTGGCTGGCCACGCCGTGTTCACGGTCGGCATACAGAGCTTCGTGGGCGCAGCCGCCGATGAACAGCGCGCCGATCAGTATCATGATGAGAACCGGATATTTCATGGGATGTCCTCCTTGTCGGGCTAATGGGCCGATTCCATGTGGCCGAAGCTGCCTTCCATGCCGCCGCTGCCGGTTTGTGCCGCAAAGGAATGTTCCGAGACGAGCGACGGGTCGTCATCCGAGCGGAACCCCTCGAGAGCTCCCAGCAGGTAATGCTCGAAGCGGTTGGGCGGCTTGATGAATTCGCCGGGGAAGCTGAGCTTCCCCTCCGGGACCGGCTTGACCAGGTGCGGGGTCACGGCGATCAGCAGGTCGGTTTTTTTGTGCTGGTAGTTGGTGCTCCTGAAAAGGGCGCCGAGGATCGGGATGTCGCCAAGGAGCGGCACCTTGCTGACGACTTCATTCAGATTGTCCTGCAGCAGGCCGGCCAGAGCCAGGGTCTGCCCGTCGCGCAGTTGCACGGTCGATTCGAGCTTGCGGGTGCTGAAGACGGCCTGGGGCCCGGTTGCAGTGTCGACAACATCGGCGATGTCGGTCACGCTCGGGGCAACTTTCAGGCTGACCATGCCGTCACTGCCGACCACCGGCGTAAAGCGCAGGCCGATGCCGAAATCCTTGAACTGGACGTTGGCCTGGCCGAGATTGTTCACAGTCTGGTAGGGGTATTCTCCCCCCGCCAGAAAGCTGGCCTCCTGGCCGGAGAGGGTGACCAGTTTCGGCTCGGCGAGAATGCGGCCCAGGCGCTCTTCTTCAAGGAACCGCAACATCATTGTGAAGTTGTCGATATTGACAAAAACATTCGCGCCATTGGTCAGGTTCATGAAAAGCGCGCCCGGTGCGTTCACCAGGCCTGGAATAGCCGAATCGGCGGTGGCGCCGATAATAGTCCCTTTTTTCCCGCCGGGGAGGATAAACGGATAGCCGACGATATCCAGGGGGGTTGTAACGCCCCGGCTGGATGAAACCGCGCCTGAAAAATCACTGCCCAGACCACCCAGCCCAATTCCCGCTTCCAACTCACGCGTTGAATTGCGGTTGACCTCGGCGAACTTGACTTCGAGCAGAACCTGCTGCGGGCCGCCGACCTTCAGCAGGTTGATGATCTTGTTGCTCGACCGCCCCGTTTTGGTCTTCCCTTCGCCTTCCGCGATGATCGTCTGGCCGCCGGGGAGGGTGATGATCCGCTGCGTCGAGGTGGCAACCCCGGAATTGATTGATGACAGGTAGCCGTCGGCCAGGCGCAGCAACTGCTCGACGATTTCGGGGCCGGTAACCGTGCCGTAAAGGACGATCCCTTTCTGCGAAGCCTCGATATTGATGTCCTGGCCGGGGAACGCCTTGCTGATCTGCCGTTTCAGGTTGGTCAGATCCGAGACGGTTGCCAGCGGCTTGACGTCCACCTCGATCTTGGCGACCGTCGCGCCGTTGGTCTGGTCATAAATCGTCAGGGTGCTGTGCCCGACTTCCTTGCCGCGGATATAGAGCTTGTTTTCCTTGAACGGCCTGACGTCGATGATCTTTTCGCTCGAGGTGACGAACTTCATCTCCTTGGTCGGCCGGTCGATGTCGATGACTTCCGATCCGCCGACATCGATGACCAGGTCGTTGAAGCACTGGTTGTCCGGATCGATCCCCACGCACCGAGGCTGGTCGGCAGCCATGACGCTGCCGGCGAAAAGCAGACAGATAAAGCCGATGACAAGCGCCACAAATTTTCTCGATTCAGACATGGTTTCCTCCTTCAATGCCCCAAGCATATCTGCCCTGGCACTCTAAAAATTGTATTTCTGTGGCTGCTTGTCGCCCTGGATGACCTCGATGGTAAATCCCCCGCCTTTTTGCGTGTCAGCCTGGACCGCGGGCCGACGAACCTTCCTGACGACGGGCTTCTCCTCGGGCTCCTCCGGTGCGCCCAGATCCGCCGGGTTGCGCAGGACGAGGTGGATCGGCCCCTGGTTGATCTGCGCGGCGAGCTTCTCGGCGTTACGCGGGGTCAGTTCCATGGTCACCGTCTTCACCAGCTTGGCCTTGCCTTCCTCGACGAAGGTCTCCTGGGCGACGGCCAGAACCGGCACGCGCTCCAGGATGGTGTCCGCGTCTCTTTTCCCGCCCGAGGTCGTGTCGACGGCAATGATGTCGACAAAGGTCGATGGGAGGATGAAGCCGCCGACGCCGATGACTTCGTCAACGCGGATCGCCATGGCGCGATAGCCGGGCCGAATCTGTGCGACCAGACCAACCCCTGAGCCTTCTCCGGCAAGTTCCGCGGCAACCAGGGGCTTCCCGGCGACCATCTTGGTGACGGTGACCCGGCCGACGACATCCTCGATTTTGGTGAAGGCCCCCTTGGGGACGTTGGCTTTCGGCCAGTCGGCGAGGACCAGGTTGTCTTGGGTCAGCTTGGAGCCGATCTCCAGGTCCTTGGCGGCGATGACAATCTGTGCCAGGGGAACCTGCTCCCTGATGGTCACCTGGTCGCGGGATGCCCGGGTCGTCAACCACTTGTTGGCGAGTACCACGGCGAGGATGCCGAAAACCACGGCAACCGCCAGTGCGATGATCGTTCCGTACTTTTTCATGCCGAGCCTCCTGAAATGTTGATCAGCCGGTTGTGGGCACAGTCATATGGGTGCATCAGCCAAAGCCATGCTACGGTTCAGGTACATATTCCTCCGCATCTTCGTATTCCATGCTGGTGGTGAAGGCGATCAGCGATGGCCCCTGAACCTGGCCGTCGCTGCGCAGCAACTGGAGTAGTCCCACCGTCAGCGGCGGGCAGAAGTTGGGGGTCTGGACGCTCACCCTCAGGAGCTTGCGGGCGGCGTCGATCTCCGAGGAGAGGACAGTCACGGTCACCTCGTCGGGGTCATAGAGAACGTTCAGATAGTCCTGAACGGCGGCGACGATCTTGGTTTCCCGGTCCGATGTGCAGTTGATGAAGCCCGGTGCCGGTTCACCCTTGTAACAGTCGTAATTGTTGGCGCGGACGCCGATGCGGGCTCCTTCGCGGGCAGCGTCGGCGACGTAGTGCTCCTGAAGAAAGATCAGGCCGTATTCGACGATGCCGAAGACGATGACCAGCACCAGGGCCGCAATCACGGCGAATTCGACCACTGTGGCGCCGCGTTCCGAGCGCCCGCGGATCTTCGTCGGGCGGAGCATGTCAGCCATGGATCGCATAGGCCGCCGTCTGTGTCAGTTGCTTGAGTTTGTTCCGGTCGTAGTCGGTCCCCGGGATCAGGGCGCTGAGCAGCGGCCAGAGAATCGGTTCCCAGATTCGGTGCGTCCTGACCGTTACCGTCACTTCCGCCATCGGCACCGTGACGGTTTCGCCGTCGACCGTCAGCGACAGTGACTTCTCCGGATCGCGGGTGTAGACGACGGTGACAAAATCCGCATCGTTAACGGCATATGTGCAGTTCAGGGGGAAGCCGGCGTCGGTCGTCCGGCAACTGCTTCTGTTCCTGAACAGGAAGTTCGATTTCAGGTAGGCTTCAACGGCTTGCCGGGCGGCGGCTTCGCGATCGTCGACATCGCCGTCGTCGAGCTTGGCGGCAACCCTGGCCCCCTCGCGGGCGGCATTGGAAATATAATTGGCCTGCAGCCAGAGGAAGCCGAATTCGGCGATGCCGACCAGGAAGATGAGCAGCAGGCCGCTCATCAGGGTGAATTCGACCACGGCCGCGCCGCGCTGTTTCTGTTGGCCGGTCTTCACAGGACACCCCCGCGGATGATCCAGGTGTAGTAACCGAAGGCAATGGCTGCGGCGTAGGGGAAGCGCAACGGCTCGCCGGCCGCCGGTTTGAACTGACGGGGGTCGCCGGTCAGGGCGCAGGCTTTGGCACACGCCCACCATTCACGCGATTTTTCGACGAGGTCGCGATTGCAGAGGTAGTGGATGACCGCCATGGCGCCGCCGTAAAAAGCCATGTACACGAAGACGTGCAACAACGGCTGCGGCCCGATGAGGGCTCCCAGGGCGCCGAGGGCCTTGACGTCGCCGGCGCCGAAACCGCCCATCAGGTAGGGGAGGAGCAGCAGGCCGATCCCGAGAACCAGTCCGCCGATCGAAAACAAGAAGCCGCTCCATCCGCTGCCGGCTATATTGATGGCCAGGCCAGCAAGGGCGAGAGCGGCGTTCAGAACATTGGGGATGCGCGCATGAACCGTGTCCATGGCGCAAGCCAGGGCAAAATAGATGGAGGCGGCGGCGACGGCCAGCTCGGCTCTCTGCCCGATCAGGAACCAGAGAGCAAGAACGGCTGCCCCGATGCCGGTGAGCATCCGGGGCAGGTTCCTGAGGCGTTCGCTGACCATTGCCGTCGCCTCATGGGGCTGTCAGTTCGTGGCGTTGTCGAGGGCGGTGGCCACCTTGTTGAAGCCCTCTTCGACTTTCTGTCCGAGGAAGATGATGGTTGCCAGGGCGACCACGATGATCAGCACCAGCATGACGGCATACTCGGTTGCGGTTGCACCTTCGTCGTCCCGGACCAGCTTCATGAATCTGTCTTTGAGCGTTTTCATTGTCCCCGTCCTCCTCTGTTGGTGTGTGACGTCTTCGGACGCCAACTACGTAACCCTCATTTAATTAATAAGTTATCTCATAAGCCGGAGCTGTCAAGCACGCCACGTGAATAAAATCGATTTATATGTTGAGGATTTATTGGTTGCCGACGCCGTTGACCAGGCCGAACTGACCGACCTTGTTGCCCACGGCGTTGTAGGTTCCCGGCATCAGCGAGTTGAAGGGGTCGGTCGGATCAGCGAGCCAGTAGACCGTTGCCGCGGCGGCCAGCACGAGCAGAACGAGAATGACGGCATACTCGACACTGGTAATTCCCTCCTGGCGGGACATCTGCCGTGCAAGAATGCTTTTCATATTAACGCCCGCCCCCTCTTGGCTGTTAACTGTATCATTCAACTGGTGGTTCGCAAGCTTGCAGCAAACTTTGCCGGATTGTCTGCGCGCTTGCTTGCGGTCTGGCAATCGACTATGCTCCGCCAGCGCCGGTCAATAAGGTTGGCGGCAAGGATCTTTCGCCGTGCGGTTTTCTCCCTTGATGGCTCAATTTATTCGTTTCGGTTCGATCGGGTTGATCAACACCCTGATCGATTTCGGCCTCCTGAACGTTCTGGCATGGTTCCTTGGCAGGCCCGGCGGCACCGGCCTGCTGATCATCAATGCCGTCGCCTTTGCAGGAGCGAGTTTGAACAGCTATCTGTGCAATCGCCGCTGGACCTTCTCTGCCGCCGGCGAGGCCACGGCGGGCGAGTTCGGCTGTTTTCTGCTGATCGCCGGGGCCGGATTGCTGATCAACAGTCTGTTGTTGTGGCTGCTGACGGCGGGTTTGCCGGTTTCCTGGCTGCAGTTGAACCTGGCCAAAGGGGTGGCGACGGCAGCAAGCATGGGATGGAATTTTGCCGGTTATCGGTTATTGTTGACACGTTGATTGCCGGCTTTCCGGCCCGTTACCCGTATCGGCCGCCCGATGCGGTTTTTCCGTTGGCAGGCTTTGCAAATCTCAGGTCTTCAAATCAACAAGGTGCATCATTGATCATGGAGCGGTTCGAGATAGTCGATGAGGACGATCGCGTGATCGGCACGGCGCTGCGCAGCGAGTGTCATGGCAACCCCGCCCTGATTCATCGTGTCGCGCATGTGCTGGTGGTCAATGCGCAGGGCGCCCTGCTTTTGCAGAAGCGCGCGGCGTGCAAGGACATTCAGCCCGACAGGTGGGATACCAGCGTGGGGGGACACCTCGACCCCGGTGAAACCTATCATCAGGCTGCCGTCCGGGAAATGCGCGAAGAGCTCGGGCTGACCGGACTGCCTTTGACCTTTCTCTACAAGTCGAAACTGCGCAACGAGATCGAATCGGAAAATGTCGCAACGTTTCTCGCCCGGCACGACGGCCCCGTGGCCTGGAACGAGCAGGAGATCTCCGAGGTGCGCTTCTGGACTCCCGGCGAGATCGACGCTGCAATCGGAACCGGCGTTTTTACTCCGAACTTCGAAGAAGAGTGGGCGATGTATCAGGCTTTTGGGCGCCATTATCTCGTCGAGCGGGAAAGCGGCCCGGGGCTGTGCGCGGGCGACAGTTTCCCGGACCTGCTCCGGGACGCTGACTAGCCTGATTGCATGCGGCGATCGTCTCCCGAATGGATACGGCCGTGCATAAATATTCGGCAGCAATTGGTTCGACGAGGTCAAATGGTGGGCAGCGGGGCGCACGGATTTCTGGCCGGCAACGTACCCGGGCAGTGATTTGTGCTGTATTATTGAATTAAATCAATATGTTATAGCTTAAAGTCAGGGTGTCGCGAATTTGGGCAAGCAATTTGCTGAAGACTCCGGCAGCCATCTCACTGTAGAGGAGATTGAACGATGAGGAAGGTTGAAGCCATCATCAAGCCTTTCAAGCTGGACGAAGTCAAGGAAGCACTGAACGAGGTCGGCATCCAGGGGATCACGGTCAGCGAAGTCAAGGGGTTCGGCCGGCAAAAAGGGCATACCGAACTGTATCGCGGCGCTGAGTACGTGGTCGATTTCATCCCGAAGATCAAGATGGAAATCATCGTCAGCGACGAGATGGCGGCGAAAGTCGTCGAAGTCATTGCCGGTGCCGCCAAAACCGGGCGGATCGGCGACGGCAAGATCTTCGTCACCCCGGTCGACGAGGTGGTACGCATCCGCACCGGCGAGCGCGGCGACGACGCCCTGTAATTTGCGGCAATTCATCGAGAGTGGAACAGACTCCGGCATAAACTGGATAATCACCAACCAAAACGAGGAGAGCGTCACATGACCCCACAAGAAGTTGTCAAGTTTGCCAAGGAAAACGGTTGCCAGATGGTCGATTACAAGTTCCTCGACTTCGTCGGGATCTGGCAGCACTTCACCCAGCCGATCAGCGAATTCAGCGAAGAGACGTTCGAAGAGGGGATCGGCTTCGACGGGTCCTCGATCCGCGGCTGGCAGCCGATCCACAACTCCGACATGCTGATCATGCCGGATCCGAAGACCGCCAAGATCGATCCGTTCCCGGCGGCGCCGACCCTGCACCTGATCTGCAACATCATCGACCCGTTCACCCGCGAGGGCTACAGCCGCGATCCGCGCTTCGTCGCCATGAAGGCCGAGGCCTACCTGAAGTCGACCGGTATTGCCGACACCTGTTTTTTCGGGCCGGAACCGGAATTCTTCATCTTTGACGACGTGCGCTTCTCCTCGTCGATGAACCAGTCGTTCTACCAGGTCGACTCGGTCGAAGGGTGCTGGAACACCGGCCGTGAAGAGTTCCCCAACCTCGGCTACAAGCCGGCCAACAAGGGCGGCTACTTCCCGGTCTCCCCGACCGACTCGCTGATCGACCTGCGCAACGAAATGGTGCAGGTGCTGCAGAGCGTCGGCATTCGTGTCGAAGCCTCCCACCACGAAGTCGCCACCGGCGGCCAGTGCGAAATCGACATGCGCTTCGACTCCCTGGTCAAGATGGCTGACACCCTGCAGTGGTTCAAGTACATCATCAAGAATGTCGCCGTGCGCAACGGCAAGACCGTGACCTTCATGCCGAAGCCGCTGTTCGGCGACAACGGCTCGGGGATGCACTGCCATCAGTCGCTGTGGAAGGACGGCAAGAACCTCTTCGCCGGCGACGGCTACGGCGGCCTCTCCAAGATGGCCATGTACTATATCGGCGGCATCATGAAGCACGCCAAGGCGCTGTGCGCCTTCACCAACCCGGGGACCAACTCCTACAAGCGCCTGGTGCCGGGTTACGAGGCGCCGGTCAACCTGGCCTACTCGAACCGCAACCGCTCGGCCTCGATCCGCATCCCGGCCACGAGCAACGACAAAGCCAAGCGCATCGAGTACCGTACCCCCGACCCGAGCTGCAACGGCTACCTGGCCTTCGCCGCCATGATGATGGCCGGCCTTGACGGCATCGAGAACAAGATCGATCCGGGCCAGCCCCTCGACAAGGACATCTACGGTCTCTCCCCGGAGGAACTCAAGGACATCCCGAACGTCGCCAGCTCCCTGGAAGACGCTCTCAACCACCTCAAGGCCGATCACGCCTTCCTGCTCAAGGGCGATGTCTTCACCCCTGACCTCATCGAGAAGTGGATCGAGTACAAGATGGAAGCCGAAGTCGATCCGGTCCGCATGCGGCCGGTGCCCCTCGAGTTCCAGCTGTACTTCGACTGCTGATTGCTCGCAGGCAATATGCCAACGCAAAAAGCCCCCGGGTTCCGGGGGCTTTTTGCGTTGGTGCGCTGCTGGCTGCTGCGCCAGGGGAATTACAGTGCGTGCTGCTCGACGAACGTCTTGATGACCCCGGTCTGCGCCTCGACCACTTCGCAGCGGCGCGGGCGCTGTTCCAGTCCGTCGAGGCTGGCCGGGCGCGGCGGGGTCTGGCCGATGGCCCGATGCACGGCCTCCGGGAACTTCGCCGGATGGGCGGTTGCGAGACAGACCATCGGCACGCCGTCGCCGGCCAGGGTGCGCCCGGCCCGTACGCCGACCGCCGTGTGCGGGTCGAGAATGTAGCCGGTTGTCGCGTGGAAATCGCGGATTTCCTGAAGGATGTCGTCGTCCCCGACCGAGAGCGAGCTGAACTCCGCGCCGACCTGCCGCTGCTCTTCGGCCGTGAAGGTCATGCGGCCGCTGCTGGCGAAGCCGGCAAACGCATTGCGAACGCGTAACGGATCCTGCCCATACAGGTAATAAAGGTAGCGCTCGAAATTGCTGGCTACCTGGATATCCATGGAGGGGGAGAGGGTCGGGTGGACATCGCCGATGGCGTATTCCCCCTCGTTGACGAAACGGGTCAGGATGTTGTTGGCGTTGGTAGCCAGGATCAGGCGACGGATCGGCACCCCCATGCGCCTGGCGACGTAGCCGGCGAAGATGTCACCGAAATTGCCGGTCGGCACGCTGACGTCGATCGACTCGCTGCCGGTGGCGCGTCTGACCGCGGCCCAGGCGTGGACATAGTAAACCACCTGGGCCAGAACCCGCGCCCAGTTGATCGAATTGACCGCGCCGAGGGCAAAGCGGTGCTTGAAATCGAGATCGCTGAAAATCTCCTTGACGATCCGCTGGCCGTCGTCGAAGGTGCCGCGGATCGCCAGGTTGTAGACGTTGGGGTCGGTGACCGTAGTCATCTGCATTTCCTGCACCGGAGAGACCTTGCCGTGGGGATGCAGGATGAAGATGTTGATGCCGCGCTTGCCGCGAACGCCGTAGATGGCGGCGCTGCCCGTGTCTCCGGAGGTCGCGCCGAGGATGTTCATGTGCTCGCCGGTTTCCGCCAGCAGGTACTCGAAGAGATTGCCGAGCAGTTGCAGCGCCACATCCTTGAAGGCGAGGGTGGGCCCGTGGAACAGTTCGAGGATGTGCACCCCCCCCGTGGAAACCACCGGGGTGACCTCGGGGTGAGTGAAGGTCGCATAGGAGCGGTCAATCAGCGTCTTGAGGTCCGCCGAAGGGATATCGTCGATGAAGCGGGCCATGACCTGGAAGGCCAGTTCCGGGTAGTCCAGCTTGGCCAGGGCGTCCAGATCGCCGGGGGTGAATTGCGGGATGCTTTCCGGCAGGAGCAGGCCGCCGTCTTCGGCCAGCCCCATCATCACGGCCTGTTTGAACGGGATGCCGCGAACCTGGCCGCGGGTGCTGAGGTAGCGCATGCGAGTCACTTCCTTGAGTTTTGGTGGGGCGTAGTGTAGCAGGGGAGGGGTGAGAAAACAACGGGGGCGACCGTTTCGGTCGCCCCCGGGCCATATTCGATCTCGGAGGAAACGGCCCCTATTTCGCCTGGGCCTCCTGCACGTCAACCACCGCCACCGCGGCCATGTTGACGATTTCGGAAACGTCGTCGCCGCGCTGCAGCACGTGGACCGGCTTCTTCATCCCCATCAGGATCGGTCCGACGGTTTCGGCGCCGCCCAGTTTGTGCAGCAGTTTGTAAGCGATGTTGCCGGACTGCAGGTCGGGGAAGATGAAGCAGTTGGCGTTCCCCTTGAGCTTCGAGAAGGGGTACTGGCGTTCGACCAGTTCCGGATCGAGTGCCACGTTGGCCTGCACCTCGCCGTCGACAATCAGGTTCGGATCGAGTTGCTTGACCATGGCGGTGGCGCGCTTGACCTTGAGGGTCAGCGGGTGCTCGGCGCTGCCGAAGTTGGAGAAGGAGAGCATCGCCACCCGCGGTTCGATGTCGAAATGACGCGCATACTGGGCGGTGAGAATGGCAGTCTCGGCCAGTTCCTCGGCGGTCGGTTCGATCGCCACGGTGGTGTCGGCGAAGAAGACCACGTCCTTCTTGGTGACGAGCATGTACATGCCGTGGACCTTGGACAGGTGGTCGAGCTTGCCGATGACCTCGAGCGCCGGGCGGATGGTGTCGGGGTAGTGGGCGTTGATCCCCGAGAGCATGGTGTCGGCGTCGCCCTCGTTGACCATCATCACCGCGTAGTAGTTGCGGTTGTTGCGCAACATGCGGCGGGCTTCGGCGAGGGTCACCCCCTTGCGCTGGCGCAGTTCGAAGATCCGCTCGGCATATTCGTTGAATCTGGGGGAATTCCGGGGGTTGATGATTTCGATGTTGTCCAGGTCGACCCCCAGTTCCTGGGCACGAGCAGCGATGACGTCCTCGTCGCCGAGCAGGATCGGCACGGCAATCTCTTCTTCAACGAGAATGGCCGCCGCGCGCAGGATCTTGTCTTCGTCCCCCTCGGGGAAGACCACCCGCTTCGGGTTAGATTTGGCCTTGTTGATCAGGACGCGCATCATCTCCTTGGAACGGCCCTGCAGCGCTTCGAGTCGCTCGCGGTACTTGTCGAGATCGTCGATCGGCCGGCGGGCGACGCCGCTCTCCATGGCCGCCCTGGCTACGGCCGGTGCCAGGTGCAGCAGAACGCGCGGATCGAAGGGCTTCGGGATCAGGTATTCGCGGCCGAACTTGATTTCCACGCCGCCGTAGGCCTTGCGCACCGAGTCGGGAACGTCCTCCTTGGCCAGTTTCGCCAGGGCCATGCAGGCGGCCATCTTCATCTCGTCGTTGATGGCGCGGGCGTGGGTGTCCAGCGCCCCGCGGAAGAGGAACGGGAAGCAGAGCACGTTGTTGACCTGGTTGTTGTAGTCGGAGCGGCCGGTGCCGATGATGACGTCGCCGCGCACCGCCTTGGCCTCGGCCGGGGTGATCTCGGGGTCGGGGTTGGCCATGGCGAAGATCACCGGATCCTTGGCCATCGACTTGACCATCACCGGGGTCAGGGCGCCCTTGGAGGAGACACCGAAGAAGACGTCGGCATCAACCATCGCCTCCTCCAGGGTGCGGCAGGGGAGGTCGGTGGCGAAGCGCTCCTTGTACTCGTTCATGCCATCGACGCGGCCCTTGTAAATGACCCCCTTGGTGTCGCACAGGATCATATTCTTCGGGGCGGCGCCGAGAGTCAGGGCCATCTGGGCACAGGCGATACCCGCGGCGCCGGCGCCGTTGACCACGATCTTGATCTCCTCGATTTTCTTGCCGGTGATCTCCAGGGCGTTGAGCAGACCGGCGTTGGCGATGATCGCCGTGCCGTGCTGGTCGTCGTGGAAGACCGGAATATCCATGATCTCCTTGAGCTTCTCCTCGATGTAGAAGCACTCGGGCCCCTTGATGTCCTCGAGGTTGATGCCGCCGAATGTCGGCTCCAGGATCTTTACGGTACGGATCAGTTCGTCGGAGTCCTTGGTGTTCAATTCGATGTCGAACACGTCGATGTCGGCAAAGCGCTTGAAGAGGATCCCTTTCCCTTCCATGACCGGCTTGCCGGCCAGGGCGCCGATGTCGCCGAGGCCGAGAACGGCGGTGCCGTTGGAAACCACGGCCACCAGGTTACCTTTGGCAGTGTATTCGTAGGCCAGGGCCGGATCCTTTTCGATTTCCAGGCACGGTTCGGCGACGCCGGGGCTGTAGGCCAGCGACAGGTCGCGGCTGGTCGCGCACGGCTTGGTGGTTATGACCTCGATTTTTCCCTTGCGTCCCATGCTGTGGTAGTCAAGGGCTTCCTGGCGTTTCGACATGGCGTTTTGCCTCCTTGGGCGCTCGCGGCGTCTGCGCTGCGGCAGTGGGGATTGCTCCGGTGGATTGCTCTTAAGTTGCTGTTTAACAGCCTATTTTGTTTTTAGTAAAAAAATTTAGCGCGAATAAAAAGATTAAATACCTTCGACCGTCGGTGGCTGTCAAGAGGAAACGCTGTTTTCCTGGAGCCGACGGCTCGGCCGGACGTGTAATAAATACACTCAATCCACGGGCCGTCAAGACGGTTCATTGACGGTTGACAGTCCGCTCGTTGAAGTCTACAAGGGACTATGCTCCGCATCGGCGTCATTTCCGACACCCATCTGCCGGCATCCGGCGAGGCGCTGGCTTTTCTGGCAGATCTCGCCGCGTCCCGTTTCCAGGGCGTCGACATGATACTTCATGCCGGTGACATCGTCGCCCCCGACGTCCTGGCGGCGTTTGCGCCGGTTCCGGTCTATGGCGTGCGGGGTAACATGGACCCGGCAGCGCCGGGGTTGCCGCACAAGCGGATCGTGCGGGTCGCCGGCGTCCGCATCGGCCTGATTCACGGCTGGGGGGCGCGCCAGGGATTGATCCAGCGAATCCGCGGCGAATTTCGCGATGAGGCTCTCGACTGCCTGGTCTTCGGCCACAGCCATGAACCGCTTTGCCAACGCGAAGGGAACCTGCTCCTTTTCAATCCAGGCAGCGCCACCGATCCCCGCGGGCTGCCTCACGCCAGCGTCGGTCTTCTGGAGATTGCAAACGGAAGCATCGACGGGCGAATCATTCCATTGGCGTAACAACCATTGAACCAGTTGAGGGGAGGATCTCATACCATGGAACGACTCTGGGCCCCCTGGCGGCTCGAATACGTGCAGGCCGCCCGCACCGTCGACTGTATCTTCTGTCTCGGCGACGAGGCCGGCGACGAGGGCCGCCTCGTCCTGTTGCGCGGCCGGCACTGCTTCATCATCATGAACCGCTTCCCCTATTCGAACGGCCACCTGATGGTCGCCCCGCTGCGCCACGTTGCCGATCCCGGTCTGCTGACGGCCGGGGAAGCCGACGAACTGCACCGGATGACGGTCTACTGCCGGGATATCCTGCGTGCAACCTGCCGGGCCCAGGGGTTCAACATCGGCATGAATCTCGGCGAAGTTGCCGGTGCCGGGATCATCGACCATCTGCACCAGCATATTGTCCCCCGCTGGGCGGGCGACACCAACTTCATGCCGGTTTTTGCCGATGTCCGGGTCATCCCCCAGCATCTGGAAGCGACCTGCCGGCAACTGCGCGAAGCGATGGCGGCGCATCCCGGCAATTTCCGTTGAGTTTGTCTTAAACTGCGGCTAATATTTGAATTTGACCAGAAACGTCGTACTGTTGCGCCGCGATTGGCGGCGCCGTCCCAGCCTGGGGGGAGAAGCGTCAATCTATGTGGGAACTGTTCGTCAAGGGTGGTGTGGTCATGTATCCCATCGCTCTCTGCTCGATCGTGGCGCTGGCGGTTTTTCTCGAGCGTTGCTGGACCTATTACCGGGTTGCCAGGCAGTCCGGCTGGCTTGCCCGCCAGGTCGAGCCGCTCGCGGAAACGTCCCGATTCGAGGAGGCTGAGACCCTTTGCCGCCAATCGGACCTCCCCCTGGCCGGGATCTTCATGGCCGCCCTGCGCAACGCCGGCCGGCCGCGGGCGGAGATCAAGGCCGTGGTCGACGAGGCCGGACAGCGCGAGGCCGTCCAGCTGATGCGTTTTCTCGGCTTGCTGAGCACCATCGCCACGCTGGCTCCGCTACTCGGGCTGCTCGGTACCGTGACCGGGATGATCGAATGTTTTTCGGTGATTGCCGCACAGGGGAGGGGCACCCCTGAAACACTCGGCGGGGGGATTTCCGAAGCTCTCCTGACGACCGCCTTCGGCCTGATCGTTGCCATCCCCGTCATCCTCGGCCACCGCTTCCTCAGTAACCGCGTCGAACTGCTGATTCTGCGGATGGAGGACTACTCCATGCGTCTGGTCGACGTGCTGCGGGAGTAGGCGATGGGCTTTCTCCCGCGGCGCAACCGGAATGCGGAACCTTACGTCGACATGACGCCGATGGTCGACTGCGTCTTTCTGCTGCTGATCTTTTTCATGATTTCGACAGCCTTTGTCGAAACGCCGGGCCTCGACATCAAGCTTCCTGAATCGTCCTCGCAGACTGTTGCCCGCGAACCGAAAGAAATCAGGATCTATCTCGACAAGGGTGGCCGGATCTATCATCAGGATCGCCTGCTGTCGCTCGATCAGTTCAGGGAATTGCTGCGCCAGTCGCAAGAAGAGGCCGGCCGGACAACCCTGCTGCTGCTGGCCGACCGTGAGGCCAGACACGGTCAGGTCGTCATGATGATGGATCTGGCCAAAGCCGCCGGGATCGGCAAGCTGGCGATCGCTACCGAGCAGAGGGGCGGCAAGGGCCGCTGACCGGTTGCAAACCGGCCGGGAGCCGTTCGCCGACAACTTACGAGCAAGCGGGATCGGAGTGTACGAATGGGTGAAACGATGCTCCACAATATGCGCGGTGCTGGTCGTCGCGAATTGGCCTACGCCATGGGCGGCATGCTGCTCGGGGTGATGGCGCCGCTCGGCTGGATCGTCCTCCGGTTGATGATTTTCTGGCAGGATGGCGCCGGCCTGATGGACCAGGTCATCGACGACATGGTCCGGACTCCGCAGCAGATCGCCCTTTACCTCTACATGTGCGGGGGCACCGCCATGGTGCTGGGCGCCTTCGGCTACTTCGTCGGTCAGGCCACCCAGCAGATTCATGACCGGGCTCTGGATCTCAATCTGGTCAATCGGGAAATGGCCGAACAAAAGGCCGCCTCGGAGCGCAGGTTCCGCGACCTCGACCACAGCATCAAGAATTTCCACGCCATCAACGCCGATCTGCAGCGCAGCGTGAACCGCCAGGAGGTCCTGCGCCGGACCGCCGACGGTCTGCACGAGGTGATCGGTTTCGATCGCGTCAATGTGCTGATGCTCGATCCGGAACGCCGGCAGCTCGAATTCGCCGTCTATCGCGACCGCCAGGCGACGGGGGACAAGCCGGCCGGCATGCTGCCGCTGGACGAGCGTGCCGGCTGCATCTTCAAGGCGACACGCGACCGCAAGGTGCTGCTGGTCGAAGACGTGGCCACGATGCCAGACGAGTATCGGCTCAAGCCGCCGTATGACGGTATTTCCCAGTTGCGCTGCCGCAGCTTCATCATCTGCCCCATCGTGGTTCGCGACCAGGCGGTCGGCGTCATCTGCGTCGACAAGAAGCATCAGAAGGCGACCCTCGTCGATACCGACGTCGACACGGTCAAGCTCTTTGCCGACCAGGTGGCGTCGTCCCTGGCGCGCATCCATCTGCTCGAGGCGGTCGAGGCCCTGACCCGCCAGTTGGAGCACACGTTTGCCGAATTCCTCAAATACCGGGAGCAGCATGCGACGCTGATCCGATCGCTGCGCGACACCATCGCGTCGAACAGCGAAGCCACGTCGGATATCTCCAGCGGTGCCGGGGTGATCCAGGAGGCGGTGACGGCAACCCGCTCGTCGCTCGGGCAGATTTCGGTATCGATCGACCAGGTGTCCCACAACCTCAAGTCGCTCAATGAATTCGTCGAGAGCTCGATCGCCGCGATGACCGAAATCCACTATACGGTCAATGCCGTGCAGGAGAGCGGGGTGCGGTCGCATGCCATGTCGGAGACCGTCAAGGGGCGGGCCGAGGATGGGGTTGCCGCCGTCTCCCAGGTCATCGAGGGGATGCGCGGCATCGTCCGTTCCGTGGAGCAGGCGGAGTCGGCCATCGATCGTCTCTCGCGCAAGAGCGAGGAGGTCGGCACCATCACCTCGGTCATCACCGGGTTGACCCAGAAGACCAGCCTGCTGGCCCTGAATGCCTCGATCATCGCCGCCCAGGCCGGCGAGCACGGGCGCTCCTTCGCCGTGGTTGCCGATGAAGTCCGGGCCCTGGCCCAGGAGGCCGCGGCCTCGACCGACCAGATCAACCGGATCATCGAGGAGATCCAGGCCTTCACCCAGGAAACGGTCAGTCACATCGAACAGACCAGACGCCTGGTCGACGACGGGATGGGGCGAGGCGAGGAGATGGCCAAGTCGCTGCAGCAGATCCTCGACAGTTCGGTCCTGGCCATGGAGATGGCTCACGACATCCGGCGCGCGACCCAGGAGATTTCCAGCTCGGTCGATGCCATCAGCCGCTCGACCGAGGAACTCGGCGAGATGTCGTCCAAGGTGTCGCTGGCATCGCGCGAGGAGGCCCAGGGGGCCAAGAGCATCGTCAAGGCCGTGGAGGACGTTCAGTCGATGACGCTCGACATGGTGGCGGCAACGCGGCGGCAGGTGGAGAACAGCGGTCAGATCGTGTCGTCCGTCGAGCAGGTGAGCACCATGGCGGCGAAGATCTTCGACGAGGTGGAGGCGCGCCGCCAGGCAAGCCTGGCCGTGGTCGAGGACCTGCGCCAGATCAAGGGCCGTCAGTAGGACGCTGTTGAGGCGGTAAAATCAATGGAACGGCAAAGGGGCGGCGTTCAGTCGCCCCTTTGCCGTTCGCGGGGCCAGACTTTGAGGGCCGGGCAGTTGTCGCGCCCCGGGCAGTTCGCTTCCTGGCAGGGCTCGATGTGGATGGTCACGTCCGAGCCGGTAAAGCGTTCGGCGATCTTCCCCTCGAGATAATCGGTCATGCGATGCGCCTCTTCTACGGAGAGATGCTTGCAGACGGTCATGTGGAAATCGATCAGCTTCTGCGAGCCGGCCCGGCGCGTACGCAGGTTGTGATAGTCGAACAGTTCCCCCTGTTGGCTGCCGAGCAGTTTTTCGATCTCGCCGCGGATTTCATCGGGGAGCTGTTCGTCGAGCAGGTCGCGCATGCCGTGGCGGAGCAGGCGCACGGCTGCAACGATGATGTAGCCGGCGACCAGCAGCGACATCACCGGGTCGAGCCAGGGGAGGTCCAGCCAGACCATGGCCAGCAGCCCGCCGAGCAGAGCCAGGTTGGTATAGACATCCATGGCGAAGTGCAGGGAATCGGCGGCCAGCGCGGAGGAATCGGTCCGTTTGGCGACGGTGCGCAGATAGCGCGTGACCAGAATGGAGGCCGCAAGGCTGATGACCATGACGACAATGCCGCCGACCGGGCTGGCGACCTGGCTGCCGGTCTGCAGCCGGCGCACGGCCTCGAAACAGATCCCCCCGCCGGAAACGGCGATGACGACGGCCTGGAAGATGGTGGCGACGGTCTCAAACTTGCCGTGGCCGTAGGGGTGGCGGTCGTCGGCCGGTTGCTCGGCCTGCCTGATCGCCATGAGGTTCACGCCGGACATGAGGATGTCCAGCAGGGAGTCGACTGCCGAGGAGAGAACCGCCAGGCTGCCGGTCAGCACCCCGGCGGCCAGCTTCAATACGGCGAGGCTGATGGCCGTGGAGAGGGAAACGCGGGCCGCGACGATCTTGGCGGAGGCCGGGCTCATGACCGCTGGGGTGGAAGAGGGCAGGCGGCCTGCCATGCTGTGAAGCCGTCGCCGGCGATGTCCCAGAAGTCGTCGATCCGCTGCCGGTACCAGGTCAGTTCGGTGCAGGCGGTGCCGATTTCTTCAGCCCGTGCCGCATCGACCAGCCCCTCGTCTTTGAGCACGTGGTAGACGGCGCAGATCCCGGCGAGGATCGCAGCCAGTTCGGCGATATTGGGTTCGAGGTTGCGGACGATGTACCAGTGACCCGCGAACTGGCGGACCCTTTCGGGGGGGAGGCGGAACAGGTTGTCGCCGCATTCGGCGATGACGAACTCGCGCAGGAAGTAGTCGGCGCCGCGGCAGATCGTGCCGATCTCGACCGGATCACCGGTGCCGTCGGCCAGCAGCCGGTCGCGTACCGCCAGCAGCAGGGCGGTGCACAACTGGTCGACGCGGATCTCGTCATCGAAGGTCCGCACCTCGAAGTCGCCGGGGTCGACACTGCTGAATGCGAGTGGACGGGTTTCGGTCATGTGACGGGAACTCCTCCGGATTGTGTGTGGTCACCTTAATCCAGAGCGGTGCGTGATGCAACCTCGGCGTTTTGCCTGTTTACTCGCCTCCCGCTCGTTTGTTAACATAATCAAGCTTCATCACCGCGTTAGCGACCGGTGCATCCCCCTGCAAACGGGTTGAAAATACATGGGTGAACAACAGGCCGCCGGCCCGGCCATGACGCCGATGATGCGGCAATACTTCGAAATCAAGGCCGCCCATCCCGACGCCATCCTCTTCTTCCGCCTCGGCGACTTCTACGAGATGTTCCTGGACGACGCGGTGGTGGCCTCGAAAGTCCTCGACATCACCCTGACCTCGCGCAACAAGGGGGCGGCGGACGAGGTTCCCCTGTGCGGCATCCCCTTCCACAGCTGTCAGCCCTATATCGCCAAGCTGGTCCAGCACGGTCACCGGGTCGCGATCTGCGAGCAGGTCGAGGATCCGAAGGCCGCCAAGGGGATCGTCCGTCGCGAGGTGGTCCGCGTTGTCACCCCCGGTCTGGTGGTCGATACCGATACGCTCGATCCGCGCCGCAACAACTACCTGGCCGCCTTGGCCCCGGTAGCGGCCGGCTGCTGCGGGCTGGCCTGCGTCGACATCACCACCGGCGAATTCCGCGCCACCGAAAGCGCCTCGCTCGCGGAGATCGGCACCGAACTGGCCGCCCGCGACCCGGCCGAGGTGCTGCTCCCCGAGGGAGAGCCCGGCGACGACCTGCTTGCCCGCCTGCCGTTCCTGCTGCAGGGGCGGACGATCGTGCGCATCCCCGCTTGGGTCATGGCCGAGGACCGGGCGGGGCAGGAACTGCTCTCCGCTTTCCCGCACGGCTCCCTCGAAGCCTTCGGCTGCAAGGGGCTTGCCGGCGCCGTCGGGGCCGCCGGGGCGATCCTGCACTACCTCGCCGAAACGCAAAAGGGCGCCCTGCCGCATCTGCAGGCGCTGCGGACCTTCCAGTCCCACGACTTCATGGTGCTGGACGATTTCACCCGGCGCAACCTGGAACTGACCGGTAGCCTGCTGGACGGCGGCCGGCGCGGGTCGCTGCTCGGCGTGCTCGACCGGACGTCGACCGCCATGGGCGCCCGCAAGCTGCGGCACTGGATCGGTCATCCGCTCGTCGATCTCGAGGCGATCCGCCGCCGACATGAAGCGGTCGGCGAACTCGTGGCGCAGAGCCTGCTGCGCAACGATCTGACGGCGGGGCTGAACGGGGTCTACGATCTGGAACGGCTCAACGCGCGAATCGCCATGGCCACCGGCAACGCCAAAGACCTGGTGGCCCTCGCCAGTTCCCTGATGCGCCTGCCGCGGCTGCTCGAACTGCTGGCCGATGCGTCGGCACCGTTGCTGCAGGAATTGCGGGGCCAACTCGATCCGCTCCCCGAGGCGGTTGACTTGATCGGCCGCGCCATTGTCGACGATCCCCCTTTCGTGCTGCGCGAGGGCGGCTTGATCCGTCCCGGCTTTCATGCCGAACTCGACGAGTTGCGCCGGATCAGCCGGGAAGGGAAGGGGTGGATCGCCCGCCTCGAACAGGAGGAGAAGGAGCGGACCGGGATCGCCTCGCTGAAGGTCCGCTTCAACCGGGTGTTCGGCTACTACATCGAGGTGACCCGCTCCCACCTCGACAAGGTGCCGGACGACTACCAGCGCAAGCAGACGCTGGCCGGCGCCGAACGGTTCATCACCCCGGCGCTCAAGGAGTACGAGGAGAAGGTTCTCGGCGCCGAGGAGCGGGTCGTCGAGATCGAGTACGACCTGTTCCAGGAGGTGCGCCGGCAGGTGGCCGCCTTCGGCGCCCGCATCCAGGCCACGGCCGACGCCCTGGCCGCGCTCGATGTCCTGGCGGGGCTGGCGGATCTGGCCCACGATCGCAATTACTGTGCCCCCGAGATGGAGGATTCGACCGACCTGGTGATCGAGGAAGGGCGCCATCCGGTGATCGAGTCGATGAACCTCGGTGAGCGCTTCGTCGCCAACGACGTGGTCATGGATACCCGCGAGAACCAGATCCTGGTCATTACCGGGCCGAACATGGCCGGCAAGTCGACCTTCATGCGCCAGGTGGCCCTGATCGTGCTGATGGCGCAGATCGGCAGCCTGGTGCCGGCAAAGTCGGCACGCATCGGCGTCGTCGACCGCATTTTCACCAGGGTCGGGGCCAGCGACAACCTGGCGCGAGGGCAGTCGACCTTCATGGTCGAGATGACCGAGACGGCCAACATCCTCAACCATGCCACGCCCCGCAGCCTGATCGTTCTCGACGAAATCGGCCGCGGAACGTCGACCTTCGACGGTGTCAGCATCGCCTGGGCGGTGGCTGAGTTCTTGCATGACAATCCGCGGGTGGCGGCCAAGACCCTGTTCGCCACCCATTACCACGAGTTGACCGATCTGGCCCTGACCCGCGAGCGGGTCAGGAACTATAACGTCGCCGTCAAGGAATGGCAGGAGCAGATCATCTTCCTGCGCCGCATCGTCAAGGGCGGGGCCAGCCACTCCTACGGCATCCAGGTGGCCCGCCTGGCCGGTCTGCCGGCGCCGGTCATCGAGCGCGCCAGGGAGGTGCTGCACAACCTGGAGTCCGGCGAGTTCGAAACGGGGGCGCCGCGTCTGGCCAAGTCGAAGAAGGGTCCCGTTGTTCCGCCGCAGCTTGGTCTGTTCGATCGGGCCGACGATGCCTTGCGGCAGCGTCTGGCGGAGATCGATGTCACGGTTCTGACTCCGCTCGAGGCTCTCAACCGTCTCGACGAACTCAAGAAACTGCTTTAAATGACGCGTTCTATCTATTTGATACTCCTACTGTCCATCGCCTTGGTTGCCTGGCCGCACCCGCTGCGGGCCGCCGACATAGAGCCGGCCTGGCGCAAGGCCCAGGCCGGCTACGATACCCTGCAGTCGGCGCCGCGCAAGAAAAAGTTCCGCTCCGAATGGGAGAAGGTGCTCGACCGTTTCATGGCCGTTTACGAGCGCGACCCGAAAGGGCCGCGGGCTGCCGATGCGCTGTTCATGGCCGGCAAGACCCTGGCCGGGCTCTACCGCGTCAGCCAGGTGGATGACGATGCCTGGTCAGCCGTGACCATGTACGAACATGTGGCCCGTGATGTCCCCGGCAGTCCGCTGGGGGATGATGCGCTGGTGCTGGCCGCCGAACTGCTCGAGGGGCCGCTGGCGGCTCCCGAGGAGGCCTGGCTGCGCTACCGCCGGGTTCTCGACCAGTTTCCGGGCGGCGACAAGGCTACCCATGCCCGCCGCAAGCTGAAGACGCTCGCGGCCTACGCGCCGCCGCCTTCGCCGGTGGCTCCTGCAAACCTGCCGGCTCCTGCCGTGCCGGCGGCAACGGCTGCGGCGCCAGTCCCGGCTCCCGGCACGGCGAATCCCCCCGCGGCTTTGCCTGCCCTGCCTGTCGGTGTCGTTGCCGGCGCACCGGCAGCGACCGGAGAGACGCGCCTTTCCGGAATCCGTTTCTGGTCGAATCCGGGCTATACCCGCGTGGTTCTCGATATGAGCGCGAACGCCGGTTACACGACCAACTTTTTGGGGTCCGACCCGATCGAGAACCTGCCGCCGCGTCTCTATCTCGATATCACGCCGGCCACGCTCGATCCGGTGCTGAAGGCGCCGACCATCGTCGACGACGGCCTGCTGCGGCGGATCCGCACCGGTGTCCCCGAGAGCGGCAAGGTGCGGGTCGTTCTCGATCTGATCAGTATCGGCCAGTACAAGGTCTTCCCCCTGAGCGATCCCTACCGCCTGGTGATCGACATCAGCGGCGACAAGACCCCGGAGCTCAAGGCTCTCGAACCGGCCATCCATGCTCCCCCGCCGATCGCCTCCGATGCGCCTGTCAAAGCGGACGTCAAGCCGGCGGAGAAGCCCGATGAGGTTGCCAGGGTGCTCGATCAGGTGCCGCCGCCGGCGCCTCCCCCGGCCGTTCCGTCGGCACCGGTCCTCCCCGGTCTGCGGCGGATCGTGGTCGACGCCGGTCATGGCGGCAAGGATCCGGGGGCCATTGGTCCGAACGGCCTGCAGGAGAAGGATGTCACCCTGGCCCTGGCGAAAAAGGTTGCCAGGCGCCTTGAGGAGGCGTTGGGCTGCGACGTGGTGCTGACCCGCGATCGCGACATCTTCCTGCCGCTCGAGGAGCGTACCGCCATCGCCAACAAGGTCGGCGCCGACCTGTTCATCTCGGTGCATGCCAATGCCGCGCCCAACCGCCAGGCTTACGGCATCGAAACCTACTATCTCAACTTCTCCAAGAACGACAAGGCGGCGGCCGTCGCCGCCCGGGAAAACGGGACATCGCTCAAGGAGGTCACCGATCTCGAGCAGATCCTCTTCGATCTGATGGCCAACTCCAAGATCAACGAGTCAAGCCGGCTTGCCGCCGAGATCCAGCGGGCGCTGATCGACCGGCTCAACAATCGCTACGAGGATGTCCGCGATCTCGGGGTCCGCCAGGGTCCGTTCTACGTTCTGCTCGGTGCGACGATGCCGTCGGTGCTGGTCGAGGCGGCTTTCATCAGCCACCCCCGTGAAGAACAGCGCCTGGCCAGCCGCAGGTACCAGGAGGAGACCGCCGAAGCCATTGCCGAGGCCGTCAAGAGCTATGCCCAGGCCCACAAACTGATCGCCAGCCGATGACCAGCGCCTCTTCCGTATCCCCTCCGGCCTTTTTCGAACGCGAGCTGCTGCTTGCCGGCGACGTTCCTTACGAGCAGCGGCGCGACTCGCTGCTCGCCGCCGCCCGCAGCTTCCTCGACTATCATCGCGACGCCTGCCAGCAGCTGCATCGCGCCGGCGCCAGCGGCACCCAGGTGGTGCAGGCGATTACGGCGATGACCGACACGCTGATGCGCAATCTCTACCGCTGCATCACGGCCGACTGGAGCATTGAGCAGCGCCCCTGCACGGCCCTGCTCGCCCTGGGCGGCTACGGGCGCGGCGAGCTCAACCCGCGATCCGACATCGACCTGATGTTCTTCTGCGGTGAGAAGAACCGGGATCATGCCGACATGGTCGCGCAGCGCATGCTCTACCTGTTGTGGGACCTCAACCTCGATGTCGGCTACAGCGTCCGTACCGGCAAGGATTGCATCGCCCTGGCCGGCCAGGACATCACCATTCGCACCGCCCTGCTCGACGCCCGCTTCCTTTCCGGCGACGAAGATCTCTACCGGGAATTTCAGCAGCAGGTGATGCAGGCGGTTCTGACCCGCAACACCCAGGCCTTCCTGCAGGCCAAGTACGAAGAGCACAAGGCCAGGCTGGCCAAGTACGGCTCATCGGTCTACCTGCTGGAGCCGAACATCAAGGAGAGCGAGGGGGGGCTGCGCGACCTGCATACGGCGATCTGGATGGCGCGCGTCAAGTACAAGGCCGGGTCGCTGCGCGACCTGGTGCTGAAGAGCATCCTCAGCGAGGCGGAGCTGGCGGCGTTCCAGTCGGCCTACGATTACCTGTGGCGCATCCGCAACGAGCTCCACTACCTGTCCAAGCGCAAGAACGAGCAGCTGCACTTCGACAAGCAGGAGGCCATCGCCAATTTTCTCGGCTATCGGGACAACCGCAAGGGTCCGGCCGTCGAGCAGTTCATGCAGGCCTACTATGCGCATGCGACCCAGGTTGAGCATCTTGCGGCGAGCCTGATCAGCCGGGTCATGCGCCAGGCCGAGCTGTCGACCAGGGTTTCGGCCAAGGTTTTTGGCGCGTTCCGCCGCCGCACGGTCGGCAAGGACTTCTTCATCTACGACAACGAGCTCAAGGCGATCAGCAAAAAGCTCTTTACCGAACGCCCGGCCGCGATGATGGAGGCGTTTGCCCACGCCAAGCGGCTCGACGTGCGCCTCAGCGTCGAACTCAAGGGGATGATCCGGCAGAACCTGGAGCTGGTCAACGACCGGTTCCGGCGCTCCCGCGAGATATCCGAACTGTTCCTCGAGATCCTGCGCACGCCGGGAGGGATCACCCGGACCCTGCGGGACATGCACCATCTGATGTTCCTGAACCGCTACATCCCGGAGTTCGAACGCATCTACTGCAAGGTCCAGCACGACGCCTACCACATTTACACGGTCGATACCCACACCCTGTTCTGCCTCGAGGAACTGGAGAAGCTGTGGCTCGGCGAGTACCGTGAGCGCAAGCCGGTCTACACCCAGGTGGCCAACGAGGTCGAAAAGCGCGAACTGCTGGTGCTGGCCGTGCTCTTTCACGATATCGGCAAGGGGGAGGGGAAGGATCACAGCAACCGCGGCGCGGACATGATCCCGACCATCGCCCGGCGTCTCAATCTCAATCGCGAGGACAGCCAGCGCCTTGAATTCCTGGTCCGCCGCCATCTGGACATGGCCCACATCTCCCAGCGCCGCGACCTGCACGACGACCGGCTGATCAACGATTTCGCCCAGACCATGGGGATGAGCGAAAACCTGCGCATGCTCTTCCTGCTGACCTTTGCCGATATCAAGGGGGTCGGCCCCGATGTCTGGACCGAATGGAAGGGGCTGCTGCTGCAGGAACTCTACGAGAAGACCTACGATGTTCTCGAGCGCGGCGACTTCTACAAGGATCTGCGCTCGGAGCGCGTTCGCAACCGCCGCCGCAAGGTTGTCGACGCTCTGACCGAAGAGTTCGGCGAACGGCCGGTGCGCGAACTTCTGCAGGCGGCCGGCACCCGCTACATCCTCTCCCACCACTCCGCCGAGATCGTGGCCCACATGCGTCTCGAACTGGATCGCGGCGACAAATCCGTGGCCATGGATGTCAGCGACGACCGCGACAGCGGTTTTTCCCAACTGGTGATATCGACACTCGACGTTCCCGGGCTGTTCAGCATGATCGCCGGGGTGCTGGCCGCCAACGGCATCAACATCCTCGGTGCCCAGGTCTATACGCGCAGCAACGGTGCGGCCCTCGACATCCTGCATGTCAACAATCCGCAGGGCGGCATCATCGAGAACCCGGCCAAGTGGACCAGGGTTCGCGAAGAACTCGAGGGGGTGATCGAGGGGCGGCTCAACGTCAGGCAGCTGGTCGGACGGCGCAAGGAGTCGGGGCTGGCACCGCAGTACGCGAAGCCGCGCTACCCGGACCGGGTCGAGTTCGACATCGATGTCTCCCGCGAATACACGGTCATCGACATCTTCACCCACGACCGCATCGGTCTGCTCTACCGGATCACCCGCACCCTGGCCGATCTCGGCCTGTACATCTACGTCGCCAAGATCTCCACCAAGGTCGACCAGGTGGCCGACACCTTTTACGTCAAGGATATCTTCGGGCAGAAAATCGGCGCGCCGGAGAAGCTCGAGGAGATCCGGCGCCAGTTGCTCGCCTGTCTCGCGGAGTGACGGCGCGGTTCATGGATCACTATCTCGACCTGTTCATGAACTACCTGGCCGTGGAGCGCGGCCTGTCGCGCAACACGCTCGATGCCTACGGCCGCGACCTGTCCAGGTACCTGGCGTGGCTGCATGCGCAAGGGGTGGTCGGCCCCGATGAGATCGGCGCCCCGGTTCTGCTCCGCTTCCTGTCCCACCTCAAGGATCAGGGGCTGGCTCCGCGCAGCCGCTCGCGTGCCCTGGTGGCATTGCGCACCTTTCACAAGTTCCTGGTCAGCGAGCGGCTGTGCGCCGTCAATCCGACCGGGCAGGTTGCCGCGCCGCGCAGCCTGGCGCCTCTGCCGAAGACGCTCTCGCCACAGGATGTCGAAGCGCTTCTGGCTTCGCCGCAGGGGGGCGACCCGCTGGCGGCGCGCGATCGGGCCATGCTGGAGATTCTCTATGCCACCGGGCTGCGCGTCTCCGAACTGGTCTCGCTCAAGCTCGACGATCTGCAGCTCGATGTCGGCTATCTGACGGCCTTCGGCAAGCGCAGCAAACAGCGCATTGTGCCGCTCGGCGTCGCTGCCATCGATGAATTGCGCTTTTACCTGGCCGCGGCCCGGCCGCATTTCGATCGCACCAGATCCTCGCCGTTTGTCTTTTTGAACCGCTCGGGAGAGGGGTTGACACGCCAGGGCTTCTGGAAGATTATCAAGCGCCGCGCCCGGCAGGCGGGGATCCTGCGCAATATCACTCCCCACACCCTGCGTCATTCGTTTGCCACGCACCTGCTGGAAAACGGCGCCGATCTGCGTTCGGTGCAGGCGATGCTCGGCCACGCCGACATCTCCACGACGCAAATCTACACGCATGTTACGCGCGAGCGGCTGCGCCAGCTTCATGCCCGCCATCATCCGCGCGGCTGATCCGGCACCGGTCGATATCCCGCAACAACGAAGAGGAAGTGATGAAATACCTGATCCTGGTCGGCGACGGCATGGCCGACGAACCGATTGACGAACTGGGGGGGCTGACCCCCCTGGAAAAGGCCCGCACCCCCAACATGGACCGTCTGGCCCGGGCCGGTCTGACCGGTATGGCCGAAACCGTTCCGGCAGCGTATCATCCCGGTTCCGATGTTGCCAACCTGTCGGTCTTCGGCTACGACCCGGCCGCCTGCTATACCGGCCGTTCGCCTCTCGAGGCCGCCAGCATGGGGGTGGAACTGGGGCCGGACGATGTGGCCTTCCGCCTCAACCTGGTGACCCTGGCCGCCCACGGTGGCGATCTCTACATGGAGGACTTCTCGGCCGGCCACATCACCACCGATGAGGCCCGCGAGCTGATTGCCACCCTGCAGAGTGAACTCGGCGACGAGACTTTCCAGTTCTATCCCGGCGTCTCCTACCGGCACCTGATGGTCTGGCGCGGCGGCCGCACGGACTTCACCATCGCCCCCCCGCACGATCTGACCAACCAGAGCGTACGCAGCCATATGCTGCGCACCCCCGAGGCGCAGCCGCTGATGCAGATCACCACCTCGGCACAGCTGCTGTTCAAGAACCATCCGGTCAATCTGCGTCGGCAGGCCGCCGGCAAACTGCCGGCCAACTCGATCTGGCTGTGGGGGCAGGGGAAGCGGCCGCGGATGCAGACCCTGCAGGAGATGCATGGCCTGAGCGGGGCCGTCATCTCGGCGGTGGACCTGATCAAGGGGATCGGCATCTATGCCGGCCTGAAGGTCATCAATGTCCCCGGAGCCACCGGCTACCTCGACACCAACTATCGCGGCAAGGCGCAGGCCGCCCTCGACGTCCTTTGTGAATGCGATCTGGCCTATGTGCATGTCGAAGCCCCCGACGAGGCCGCCCACGGCGGCCAACTGAATGACAAGATCACGGCCATCGAACGTTTCGATGCCGAAGTCGTCGGGACGATCCTCGACGGGATCGGGGGCGTGGGCGATTGCCGGATCCTGGTCCTTCCCGATCACCCGACGCCGGTCAAGCGCATGACCCACACCAAGGATCCGGTCCCGTTCATCCTCTACGGCAGCCGCGGCGAGTTCGTGCCGCGCGGCGAGGTGACGGGCTACAGCGAAGCCAATGCCCGCTCGACCGGAATCCTGGTGCGTCCGGGACACCTCATGCTGCAGCACCTGATTGCCGGCACTCTCTGAAATCACCCGAGTTCCTGAAACAGCAAAGGCCCGGTCAGTCGACCGGGCCTTTCGTCTTCGATGCGCTGTAAGGGGGGCGCTATTTCGGCTGGGCGGCCGGAGCCGGGGCCGGCATTGCGGGCGCCGCCGGCATCGACTGGGCCGGCGGGGTTGCCGGGGCGACCTGCTCGGGCATGACGCTGCTGCCGCCGGGCTGTCCCCAGAAGATGGCCAGCGCCAGGCTGGTCAGCATGAAGATGATGGCGGCGCCGGTGGTCAGCTTGCCGAGGAAGGTCTGGCCGCCGGAGGCGCCGAAGATCGTCTGGCTGGCGCCGGCGCCGAAGGTCGCGCCGACTTCGGCCCCCTTGCCACCCTGGAGCAGGACGATGCCGATCAGGGCCAGGCAGACGACGATGTGCAGGATCAGAAGCAGAATGTCCATGGGGCTACCGTATCTCTTTTCGTTTGGTGTCGCGAAGCGAATACGAAACTTAGCACAAGTGCCGGTCGTATCTCAATAAGTTTCTAGGCCGGCTGGAAACGGGCGATGCGGGCGAATTCCTCCGTCTTGAGGCTGGCGCCGCCGACCAGCGCGCCATCGACATCGGGCTGGGTCATCAGGCCGTCGACGTTGCCGGGCTTGACGCTGCCGCCATAGAGGATGCGGGTTGCATCCGCGACGTCCGGGCCGAACTGTTCGCGCAGCAGGGCACGCACGAAGGCATGGGCCTCCTGGGCCTGTTCGTCGGTGGCGGTCTTGCCGGTGCCGATGGCCCAGACCGGTTCGTAGGCGACGACCACGCCGGCCATCGCCTCCGGAGCAAGCCCCTTGAGCCCGTGGCGCACCTGGCGGCGCAGCACGTCGAACATCCGGTCGGCCTCGCGCTCTTCCAGCGTCTCGCCGATGCAGAGGATGACGCCGAGCCCGTCGCGCACCAGGGCGTGAACCTTGCGGTTGATGAATTCGTCGCTTTCGCCGAAGAGCTGGCGGCGTTCCGAGTGACCGACGATCACGTAGCGGCAGCCGGCATCCTTGAGGAGCAGCGGCGAAACCTCTCCGGTAAAGGCACCGGTCGGTTCGGGGTAGCAGTTCTGGGCGGCCAGCAGGATGCCGCTGCCGGCCAGGGCGGCCGCAGCCGTCTCCAGGGCGGTAAAGGGCGGTGCCACCACCACCTCGACACCGGCGAGCCCCGCCAGTTCACTCTTCAGCCCGTTGATCAGCTCCGCGGCCTCGGCCCGCGTCTTGTGAAGCTTCCAGTTGCCCGCAATCATCGGCATGCGCATGGTCATAATTCCTTGGCCGTTAGCTTAAGGTCTGTCGTTGAGCGCCACGACGCCCGGGAGGGCCTTGCCTTCGAGGAATTCGAGGGAGGCGCCGCCGCCGGTGGAGATGTGGGTCATTTTGGTTTCGACCCCGGCTTTTTTCACGGCGGCCACGGAGTCGCCGCCGCCGATGATGGTCCGGGCCTGCGACTCGGCCAGGGTCCGGGCGACCGCCATGGTGCCGGTGGCGAAGGCATCGAATTCGAAGACCCCCATCGGCCCGTTCCAGATGACCATGCGCGCCTCACGCAGGACCCGGTTGTAGGACGAGCAGGTTTCCGGGCCGATGTCGAGGGCCATCCAGTCATCGGGGAAGTCGGCGTCGCAGCAGACCTTGTGCGCGGCATCGGCCTTGAATTCGGGGGCGATGACGTGATCCTTCGGGAGCATGACCATGACGCCGCGGGCTTCGGCCTGCGCCAGCAGGGAAGCGGCTAGTTCCAGGCGGTCTTCTTCGACCAGCGATTTGCCGATCGGGCGCCCCTGGGCCTTGAGGAACGTGTAGGCCATCCCGCCGCCGATGATCAGGGTGTCGACCTTGGGGAGCAGGTTTTCGATGACGGCAATCTTGTCGCTGACCTTGGCGCCGCCGAGTACGGCGACGAAGGGGTGGTCGGGGTAGGCCAGGGCCTGGCCGAGATAGCGCAGTTCCTTCTCCAGCAGGAAGCCGGCCACCGCCGGGGTGAGCAGGCGCGCGACCCCTTCCGTCGAGGCATGGGCCCGATGGGCCGTGCCGAAGGCATCGTTGACGTAGACGTCGGCCAATCGGGCCATCTGCGCCGCCAGTGCCGGGTCGTTCTTGGTCTCGCCCTTGTGGAAGCGGACGTTTTCGAGCAGAAGCACGTCGCCGTCCCGCATCCCGGCGACCATGGCCTCGACCTCGGGGCCGACGCAGTCCGGCGCCATCTGCACCGGCCGGCCGAGATGGCGGGCCAGGCAGGCGGCGGCGGGCGCCAGGCTGTACTTCGGGTCGGGACCGTCCTTGGGGCGGCCGAGGTGGGAGGCGAGGATCAGCCGCCCGCCGTTCTCGATCAGGTGGCGGATGGTCGGCAGCGCCGCGGTGATGCGGGTGTCGTCGGTGACGTTGCCGGCGGCATCCAGGGGCACGTTGAAGTCGACCCGGCAGAAGATTCGTCTGCCGCGGACGTCGATGTCCTTGATGGAGAGCTTGTTGAACATGACTGCTTCCTCCTGGCATGGAAAAGGGCAGGTTGGCACCTGCCCTTTGTCACGGCTGAAAATGCGGCGGGGACTAGAGCCCCTTGGCGACCAGGAAGCCGACCAGGTCGACGATCCGGTTCGAATAGCCCCATTCGTTGTCGTACCAGGACATGACCTTGACCATGTTGCCGCCGATCACCGCGGTGGTCAGGCCGTCGACGATCGACGAGGCGGCGTTGCCGTTGAAGTCCTTGGAGACCAGCGGCTCGTCGCAGAAGACCAGCACCCCTTTGAGCGGCCCTTCGGCAGCGGTCTTGAGGGCGGCGTTGACCTCGGCCACCGTGGTCTCCTTCTCGGTGGTCACCACCAGGTCGACCAGCGAAACGTTGGGGGTGGGCACGCGCACCGCCAGCCCGTCGAGCTTCCCCTTGAGCTGCGGCAGAACGAGGGAGACCGCCTTGGCGGCGCCGGTGGTGGTCGGGATCATCGACATGGCCGCGGCGCGGGCGCGACGCAGGTCCTTGTGCGGCAGGTCGAGGATCATCTGGTCGTTGGTGTAGGCGTGCACCGTGGTCATCAGGCCCTTGGCGATGCCGAACTGCTCGAGCAGAACCTTGGCGACGGGCGCCAGGCAGTTGGTGGTGCAGGAGGCGTTGGAGAGGATGTGGTGCTGGGCCGGCTGGTAGGCCGACTCGTTGACCCCCATCACCACGGTCAGGTCCTCGCCCTTGGCCGGAGCGCTGATGATCACCTTCTTCGCCCCGGCATCGATGTGCTTCTGGGCGTCGGCGCGGTCGGTGAAACGGCCGGTCGACTCGATGACGATGTCGACCCCCAGCTGTTTCCAGGGGAGACTGGCCGGATCCTTCTCCTTGCAGACCTTTACGGCCTTGCCGTCGACGATGATGGCATCGTCGGTCGCCTTGACTTCGCCGGCGAACACGCCATGCACCGAGTCGTACTTGAGCAGGTGGGCGAGGGTGGCGGGATCGGTGAGATCGTTGACGGCGACGATGTCGATGCCCTTCACCCCCTGGGCGGCGCGAAAGACGTTGCGGCCGATGCGGCCGAAGCCGTTGATGGCAACCTTGATAGACATGATCAGATCATCCTCCGTGGGGAAAGTTGAGTGTCCGGACAAACGAAACGGCCTGCCCGAAGGTCGCGCAGACAGAACGACTGCGGCGGCGGCAATATAGCCGATCGCCCGGAGATGGTCAACATGTCTCGTGGCGATCTCCGGATATCAAGGCAATTGCCCTTTGCCGGCGCCTGTGGTAAATAACGTGTTCCGCCGGAGCCGATACGCAGCGGCTTTCGATGGTACGTTCACGCCCCCTGGAGGAAGCGCTTCCGGCAATGAAAGGAACACTCGAGAAACGCCTCCTTCTGCTCTGTTTCTTTGCGCTTGCCATCACGATCGCCGTTAATACCGGGTTCAGCGTCGAGAGTTTCCGCAGGCAGTATCGCGAGGGGATTCTCCGCCGCTGCAGCACCCTGGCGACCTCCCTCAAGGGGCAGGTGGAACGCGTGCTGGCCCTCGGCATCCCGCTCGGGCAGATCGAGGGGCTGTCCGAGCGCTGCCAGAGCGTCACCGCCAACGATCCCGAGATTTCCTACTGCCTGATCGAGGACGCCCGCGGCACGGTTCTCTACCGCAGCACCACGCTGATGTTCGATCCGGCCAATTCGAAGCTGGCCGGTCATCTCAGCGAATCCGTCTCGGTCGTCGACACGGCCGAATTCGGTCGTCTCTACGATCTGGCCGTGCCGCTCTACGATTTCGAGGAAAAACTCGCGGGTCGCATCAGGATCGGTTTCCAGGAGAAGGTTCTCAAGGTGCTGACCGGCGAGCACCTGCTCTGGTCGCTGCTCGTGCTGGGCGGCGCCTCGGCGGCCGTTTTCGCCCTGATGATCCTGTTCATCCGTCGCGACCTGGTGATGCCGGTGCGGCGGATGTGTGCGACCGCGACCACGATTGCCGCCGGCGACTTCAACGTCAAGCTGCCGCCGATGGAATCGCAGGAGCTGGCAACGCTCGGAGACGCTCTTTCGGAGATGGCCTCGTCGCTGCTGCAGCGTGATGTGGAGTTGCGCAACCGCTACCGCGACCTGGAAGAGGCCAACCGCGAACTGCAGCTTTCCTACGAGCAGCTGGAGACCATGAGCGCCGATCTCGGCCGCAGCCGGGAGATGTACCGGTCCCTGCTGGACGATGCAAGCGACGCCATCCTGGTCTGCGATGAAGACGATCGCGTGCTGATGATCAACAAGTCGGCCGAGCAGTTCTTCGGCCTGCCGCGCATTCGTGTCGAGGGTGAAAGCATCGCCGCTTTCCTGCAGGATATCCGCTGTCACAATTTCGCGGAACTCGATGCCTGGTACCAGGCGATCCGCCCCGGCCGTGCCAGTGACACGGAAATCCGCTTCCTGCAGCCGTTCGAGAAGAAACTGCTGGTCGGCTGGGCCACCGGCGCGGCGATCGTCGGCAAGGGCGGCAAGCGCTTCGTGCAGATGATCATCCGCGACGCCACGCGCGAGGAGGAGATCCGCCAGCAGCTGGAGCGGGCTGCGCGTGAACTGGAGCGCCTCAACCAGATGAAGAATTCGTTCCTCGGTCTGGCCTCCCACGAACTCAAGACGCCGCTGACCATCATCCTGGGCTACGTCGAACTGCTGCTGAACGAAATGTCGTCGCGGCTCGACGAGGGGACCCGCGAGATGCTCCGTCACATCAGTCGGGCCAGCGAGCGGCTTTCCGAGATCGTGCGCGACATGGTCGATGTGTCGATGCTCGACAATCGCACCCTGGAGCTGATGAGCCAGGAAGTCGATGTCAACAGCCTGGTGAGCAATGCTGTCGAGAAATCCCGCGAGGCCATCCAGCAGCGTCGGCAGAAGCTGCATCTCGATCTGGCCGAGGATCTGCCGTCGGTGCGCTGCGACCAGGAGCGGATGATCCAGGCCATCAGCAATATCCTCGGCAACGCGATCAAGTTCACCCCGGATTTCGGCCTGATCAGGGTACGCACGCGGCTGGTGATGCGCCCGCGGCTGCCGGAGAAGTTTGCCGACGACGGTCCCGGCGGCGTCTGCGCCGTCAACGGCACCCTCCATCCTTATGCCGAGATAGCGGTGATCGACAGCGGCATCGGTATCGCCCGGAACGAGCAGGAGACGATCTTCGACAAGTTTTACGAGGTCGGCGACGTCGAGGAGCACTCCAGCGGCAAGATCGCCTTCAAGAGCCGCGGCGCCGGGCTCGGCCTGACCATTGTCAAGGGCGTCGTCGACATGCATGGCGGGACCGTCTGGGCGGAAAGCCCGGGGTATGACCCCGAGCGTTTTCCCGGGAGCACTTTTTTCATCCTGCTCCCCACGGTTTCGCCTGCCGGATCCGGTGCCTGCGAATGATGGGCACTTTGCCTGACGGCCGGTCCTGCAGGTGCGGAGCATGAAGGTCTGCCTGCTGGCGAGCGGCAGCAAGGGCAACGCCCTGCTGGTCTGCACCGGGCGGTCCCGCGTGCTGGTCGATGCCGGGCTGTCGGCCCGCGAGCTTTGCCGGCGGCTGGCAATGGCCGGCGTTGCCCCGGAGGATCTTGACGCCGTCCTGGTGACCCACGAGCATATCGATCATGTGCGCGGTCTCGGCCCGCTGAGCCGGCGCTACGGGGTGCCGGTGTACCTCCACCACGAGGCTGCCGCGGCACTGGCCGACAACCAGCGGCTGGCCCGCGTGGTGGAGTTTGCGGCCGGCCCGGAGCTGGTCATCGGGGATTTGGCGATCAGGGCCTTCCCCGTGACCCATGATGCGCAGGCCCCGGTCGGGTTCTCGTTCGATGACGGGGCGGGGAGAACCGGGGTGGCAACCGATCTCGGCGTGGCGACCCGGCTGGTCGCCGAGGAGTTGCGCAACTGCCGGACGCTGGTGCTGGAGTCGAATCACGACGAAGACATGCTGCGCGACGGCCCTTATCCCTGGCCGCTCAAGCAGCGCATCCGGAGCAGTCACGGCCACCTGTCCAACCGCGACAGTGCCGGCCTTTTGGAAACCCTATGCTGGGAGGGGCTCGAGAACGTCCTCCTGGCGCATCTGAGTGAAACCAACAATCACCCCGAACTGGCGCGCAGGGCTGCCGAGCAGACGCTTGCCGGGCAGGATCTCTGCCGGCCGCAGCTGCTGGTCGGCAGCCAGGACCGGCCGACCGCCTGGGCGGGCTGATGTACCGACGCGAGCAAGGAGCGAACAGGCAATGATTCCACGCTATACCCGCGCCGAGATGGCGCGCATCTGGGAACCGGACAACCGCTTTCGTATCTGGCTGGAGATCGAGACGCTGGCCTGCGAGGCGCAGGCCGAACTCGGCGTGATCCCCGCCGAGGCCGTCAGGGTGATCCGCGAAAAGGGGAACTTCGACATCCCGCGCATCGACGCCATCGAGCTCGAGGTCAAGCACGACGTCATCGCCTTTCTGACCTCGGTGGCCGAGTTCGTTGGTCCGGAGGCGCGCTTCATCCACCAGGGGATGACCTCCTCGGATGTTCTCGACACCTGCCTGTCGGTTCAGCTGATGCAGGCCGCCGATCTGCTCCTGGAGGATCTGGACCTGGTGCTCGACTCGATCCGGGCCCGCGCCATGGAGCACAAGCATACGGTGTGCATCGGTCGCTCCCACGGCATCCATGCCGAACCGGTGACCTTCGGCCTGAAACTGGCCTCCTGGTACGCCGAAATGGACCGCAATCGCACCCGTCTGCGGGCGGCCCGCGAGAACATCGCCACCGGGGCGATCTCGGGAGCGGTCGGCACCTTCGCCAACATCGATCCGTACGTCGAGGAGTACGTCTGTGCGCGCATGGGGCTGAAGCCCGAACCGGTCTCCACCCAGGTGATCCCGCGCGACCGCCACGCCGAGTACTTCTGCACCCTGGCGGTGATCGCTTCGTCGATGGAGCGGATCGCCGTCGAGATCCGCCATCTGCAGCGCACCGAGGTGCTCGAGGCCGAGGAATTCTTCAGCAAAGGGCAAAAAGGGTCGAGCGCCATGCCGCACAAGCGCAACCCGATCCTCTCCGAGAACCTGACCGGCCAGGCCCGCTACGTCCGCGGCCTGTGCATCCCGGCCATGGAGAACGTCGCCCTGTGGCACGAGCGCGACATTTCGCATTCGTCGGTGGAGCGCTACATCGGCCCCGATGCCACCGTGGCTCTCGACTTCTCCCTGCGCCGTCTCAACGGGCTGATCAAGAACCTGGTGGTCTACCCCGAGAACATGCAGAAGAACCTCGACCAGATGAAGGGGTTGGTCTACTCGCAGAAGATTCTCCTCGACCTGACCCAGGCCGGGGTGTCGCGCGAGGATTCCTACCGGCTGGTGCAGCGCAACGCCATGAAGGTCTGGGAGCAGGGGAAGGATTTCCTGACGGAACTGCTCGCCGACCAGGAGGTCGTCGGGGCGCTGGGCGAGGCCAAGATCCGCGAGTCGTTCGACCTCAACTATCATCTCAAGCACGTCGACACCATCTTCAAACGGGTATTCGGGGAATAAGCGATGGCCTGGAGAATCATGGCAGGACTGAAGGATGGCGTGCGCGACGCCCGCGGCGAGCGGGTCCGCCGGGAGATCCGCGAGCATCTCGGCATCGATCTGGCAAGCGTGCGCACCGTTGATGTCTACACCGTCGATGCGCAGCTGTCCGAAGCCGAGGTCCGGGCGGCGGCCTTGGGTCCGTTCTGCGACCCGGTGGTGCAGGATGTGTCGGTCGACCGGCCGCTCCCCCGCGATTTCGACATCCTCGTCGAAGTCGGTTACCGCCCCGGCGTTACCGACAACGTCGGGCGCACGGCGAAGGAGGCGATCCAGTACCTGACCGGGCGGCCGTTCGCCGCCGGTGAAGCGGTCTACACCTCGGTGCAGTACCTGCTGAAAGGGCGGATCGATGTCGCGGCCGCCGAACGGATCGCTGCGGGTTTCCTGGCGAACGGCCTGATCCAGCGCTGGACCATCGTGCCGTCCGGCGAATACGATGCCGAGCGCGGGCTGCCGGTCTTCGTGCCGAAGGTCGACGTCGGGGCCCACGCCATCGCCGTACAGGAGATCGATCTCGACGTCAGCGACGATGAGTTGATGCAGATCAGCAAGGCCGGCATGCTGGCGCTGACGCTGGAGGAGATGAAGATCATCCAGGCGCATGCCGCTGATCCGGCCGTGCAGGCGGAGCGGCGCAAGATGGGGCTCGGCGCCAGGCTGACCGACTGCGAACTGGAGGCGCTGGCCCAGACCTGGAGCGAGCACTGCAAGCACAAGATCTTCGCCGCGCACATCGCCTACGAGGATACGACCACCGGCGAGAAGAGCGAGATCAACTCGCTGTTCAAGAGCTACATCGTCCGTGCCACCAGGGAATTGCGCGAGCGGGCCGGTGAGAACGACATCTGCTTGTCGGTGTTCAAGGACAACGCCGGGGTTATTCGCTTCACCGACGACTGGAGTCTGGTCTTCAAGGTCGAGACCCACAACTCGCCGTCGGCGCTCGATCCGTACGGCGGGGCGCTGACCGGGATCGTCGGCGTCAACCGCGATTCCTTCGGCACCGGCAAGGGGGCACGCCTGCTGTTCAACACCGACATCTTCTGCTTCGCCTCGCCGTTTTACGAGAAACCGCTGCCGCCGCGCCTGCTCCATCCGCGCCGCATTTTCGAGGGGGTGGTCGAAGGGGTCGAGCACGGCGGCAACAAGAGCGGCATCCCCACGGTGAACGGTTCCATCGTCTTCGATGAGCGCTTCGCCGGCAAGCCGCTGGTCTACTGCGGCACCGGGGCGATCATGCCGACCGTGGTCAACGGCCAGCCGGGACATGAAAAGCAGGCCAATGTCGGTGATCGCATCGTCATGGTCGGCGGGCGCATCGGCAAGGACGGCATCCACGGAGCCACCTTCTCCTCCGAGGAACTTCACGAAGGGTCGCCGGTAACGGCGGTGCAGATCGGCGACCCGATCACCCAGAAGCGGATGTTCGATTTCCTGATCATCGCCCGCGACCGCGGTCTTTACAGCTCGATCACCGACAACGGGGCAGGGGGGCTCTCCTCCTCGGTCGGCGAGATGTCCCAGGATACCGGCGGTTTCGAGATGCACCTCGACCGGGCGCCGCTCAAGTACCCGGGGCTGCAGCCGTGGGAGATCCTGATCTCCGAGGCCCAGGAGCGGATGACTGTTGCGGTGCCGCCGCAGCACCTCGAGGCGTTTCTGAAGCTGGCCGGGGAGATGGACGTCGAGGCCACCGACCTCGGCTGTTTCACCGCTTCCGGTTACTATCACTGCCTTTATCAGGGAAAGACGGTGACCTGGCTGCCGATGGACTTCCTGCACGACGGCGTGCCGCAGTTGCGGATCCCGGCGCGCTGGACGCCGCCGGCCGTGGCCGAGCCGCAGCTGCCTGAGCCGCAGGATTATGTCGCAGAACTGAAGGGTTTGCTCGGTAGTCTTAACGTCTGCTCGAAGGAGAGCGTGGTCCGTCGCTACGACCACGAGGTGCAGGCCGGCACGGTGGTCAAGCCGCTCACCGGGGTTGTCAACGACGGGCCGTCCGATGCCGCCGTGGTCAGGCCGCTCCCCGACAGCTTCGCCGGGGTGGCGGTGGCGCACGGCATCTGCCCGCGTTATTCCGATATCGATACGTACCACATGACCGCCAATGCCATCGACGAGGCCCTGCGCAATTACGTCGCGGTCGGCGGCGACATCGACCACGTCGCCGGGCTCGACAACTTCTGCTGGTGCGACCCGGTGAAGAGCGACAAGACCCCCGACGGCGAATACAAGGCCGCCCAGCTGGTGCGTTCCAACCGGGCGCTCTACGACTACTGCCTGGCCTTCGGCGTGCCGCTGATCTCCGGCAAGGACTCGATGAAGAACGACTACCAGATCGGCGACACCAAGATTTCCATTCCGCCGACGCTGCTCTTCTCGGTGATCGGCAAGGTCGAGGACGTGCGCCGCGCCGTCACCATGGACGCCAAGACCCCCGGCGACCTGGTGTACCTGCTCGGCACCACCCGCGACGAGCTGGGCGGCTCGGAATACTATGCCCGGCTCGGCCACACCGGCCGCAACGTGCCGCAGGTCGACGCGTCTTCGGCGCTCAGGCGCTACCGCACCGTCAATGCCGCCCAGGCGCGCGGGCTGATCGCCTCCTGCCACGACCTCTCCGACGGCGGACTGGCGGTGGCCCTGGCGGAAACCGCCTTCGCCGGCGACCGCGGTCTCGACATCGACCTGCGCCGGGTTGATGCCGAGGGCGATCTGGCCGACTGGCAGCTGCTCTTCTCCGAGTCGGCCAGCCGGTTGCTGGTCACGGTGCGCAACGGCGACCGCGCCGCCTTCGAAGAGCTTTTTGCCGGCCAGAGCTGCGCCTGCATCGGCCGTGTGACCGCGGTGCCGGAGCTGCGCATCGTCAGCCGGGCCGGGGACATGCTGATGGTTGCCGCCAACGATGAGCTGAAAGCGGCCTGGCAGGCGCCGCTCAAGGAGCTGTGATCATGAACGTCAAGGCCCTCGTCATTGCCGGCAACGGCACCAACTGCGAACGCGAGGTCTCGGAAGCGTGCCGCCTGGCCGGCGCCGAGTGCGACATCGTCCATGTCGCCGAACTGCTGGCCGGTCGCGCCCGGCTCGACGACTATCACTTCCTCAATCTGGCCGGCGGCTTCCTCGACGGCGACGACCTCGGCAGCGCCAAGGCCGGCGCCAACCGTCTGCGCCATGCCCGCGTGGCCGGCAGCGACGAAACCGTCGCCGACCAGCTGCAGCGCTTCATCGCCGCCGGCAAGCTGGTCATGGGGGTCTGCAACGGCTTTCAGCTGATGGTCAAGATGGGATTGCTGCCGGCGCTCGGCGGCGACCATCTGACCCAGAGCGCCACCCTGACCTTCAACGATGGCGGCCATTTCGAAGACCGCTGGTGCGAGCTGAGCGTCGATCCGGATTCGCCGTGCGTCTTCACCAGGGGGCTCGATCGCCTCTATTTCCCGGTGCGCCACGGCGAGGGGAAGTTCGTCCCCGCCTCGAGCGAGGTGCTGGCGGCGATCGAGGCCCGGCACCTGGCCGTCTTGCGCTATTGTGATCCGGCAACGGGGGCGCCGACCATGGAGTATCCCTTCAATCCCAACGGCTCGGTTGCAGCCATTGCCGGAATCTGCGACGAGACCGGCCGCCTGTTCGGCCTGATGCCGCACCCCGAGGCCTACGTGCACCGCACCCATCACCCGCGCTGGACCCGGCAGCCGGAGCTGCCGGAAGAGGGGATGGGGCTGCAGCTCTATCGCAACGCCGTGGAATTCATCCGCAACAACCTGCTCTAATAACCGGAGAAATCAATCCGATGTACGACAAGTTCAACGATGAATGCGGTGTCTTCGGCATCTTCGGTCACGAAGAAGCCGCCAATCTGACCTACCTCGGGCTGTACGCCCTGCAGCATCGCGGCCAGGAAGGGTGCGGCATCGTCTCCGCCGACGGCCAGAACCTCTATGCCTGGCGCGGTATGGGGCTGGTGTCCGACGTGTTCCGCGACGACAGCATTTTCGGCCGGCTCCCCGGACGCAGCGCCATCGGCCATGTGCGCTACTCGACGGCGGGCGGCAACGATCTGAAGAACGTGCAGCCGATCATGGTCGACTACCACCGCGGCAGCATCGCCGTGGCCCACAACGGCAACCTGGTCAATGCCCGCGAGCTGCGCAACGAACTGGAGCACGCCGGCTCGATCTTCTCCACCACCTCCGACACCGAGGTCATCATTCACCTGCTGGCGCGCAGCCAGTGCGACCTGCTGCCTGACCGCCTGACCGAGGCCCTCTCCACCGTCAAGGGCGCCTACAGCGCCCTGTTCCTGACCGAAACGCGCATGGTCGCGGTCCGCGATCCCAACGGCTTCCGGCCGCTGGTGCTCGGCCGTCTCAACAACGCCTACGTGGTCGCTTCCGAGACGTGTGCCTTCGACCTGATCGAGGCCGAATTCATCCGCGAGATCGAGCCGGGGGAGATGATCGTCATCAACAAGGAGGGGATGAAGTCCTACAAGCCGTTCGCGGCTACGGAGCCGACCCCCTGCATCTTCGAGTTCATCTACTTCGCCCGGCCCGACAGCACCATCTTCGGCCGCCAGGTCTACCAGGTGCGCAAGCAGTTCGGTCGGCAGCTGGCCATCGAGCACCCGGTCGAGGCCGACCTGGTGGTCGCCGTCCCCGATTCGGGGATGCCCGCCGCCATCGGCTATGCCGAGCAGGCCGGAATCCCCTTTGAACTGGGTCTGATCCGCAATCACTACGTCGGCCGCACCTTCATCGAGCCGCAGCAGTCGATCCGCCACTTCGGCGTCAAGCTCAAGCTCAACCCGATCCGCTCGATCATCGAGGGGAAGCGCGTGGTGGTGGTCGACGATTCGATCGTGCGCGGCACCACCGCCCGCAAGATCATCAAGATGATCCGCAACGCCGGCGCGCGGGAGGTGCATGTCCGCATCTCCAGCCCGCCGACCAGCTTCCCGTGCTACTACGGGATCGATACGCCGACCCGCAAGGAGCTGATTTCGTCGTCGCATTCCGTCGAGGAGATCAACCGCTACATCACCTCCGATACGCTCGGCTACCTGAGCCGCGAGGGGATGCTGACAGCCGCCGGCGCGAAGTTCGACACGACCAGTGGCCCGTTCTGCGATGCCTGCTTCAGCGGTCACTACCCGGTCAAGTTCCCGCGCCTGAAGGATGATACGCAGTTGGGCCTGTTCTGAACTAATTCCGGGACACATGAGACAAATGGGACCAACAGGACGGTATCCGTCTCATTGGTCTGATGCGTCCCCTTGGTCCGATAACAATTACAGGAGAGTCGAATGACCACCGAAGAACGCAACGAACTGATGCGGATCATCCGCGAGCTGTCCTACGAGGAGCGTGAAGTGACGCTGGCCTCGGGGCGCAAGAGCAACTTCTATTTCGATGGCAAGCAGACCTGCCTGCATGCCAAAGGCGGGCTGCTGGTCGGCAAGGCCTTCTGGCAGGAGATCAAGCAGCTGCCCGGCCCGATTCACGGCGTCGGCGGCCTGACCCTCGGCGCCGATCCGATCGCCACCGCCACGTCGATTGCTGCCGCACTCGACGGCGCTGCCGTCCATGCCTTCATCATCCGCAAGGAGCCGAAGGGGCATGGCACCGGCCAGTGGCTGGAAGGGCGCAAGAATCTCCCGAACGGCTCGCGCGTGGTGATCGTCGAGGACGTGACCACCACCGGCGGGTCGTCGATGAAGGCCGTCGAACGCGCGCAGATGGAGGGTCTGGAGGTGGTCGGTATCGTCACCCTGGTTGATCGCGAGGAAGGGGCCCGGGAGAACATCGAAGGGGAGGGGCAGACGCTGCGGGCGGTGTTCACCAGGACGCAGGTCGTCGGGAAGTAAACGTACCCTTCTGCTCGGTTCTTGATGAATGAAAAGGGCTCGCCGTCATGGCGAGCCCTTCGTCTTTTCCATTTGGCCGGCACCGGGTCAGCGCAGGTAGGCGTCGGTGACGTAACGCCGCATCATGACGTGGGTGTTGAAGTAGTAGGCGTTCTTGCCGATGGCGCTCTTCATCACCCGGATCCAGCCGGGGCGATCGTTGTAGAAGAGCGGCATGATGATGGTCTCGAGCTTGCGGTAAAGGTCGAGCACATCCTCGTCACTGTGGTTGACCTCGGTGGAGGTTTCCAGCGGCGGCGGTCCGATTGACCAACCGGTGACCCCCTCGATATGCCCCTCGATCCACCAGCCGTCGAGTACGCTGAAGTTCGGCACGCCGTTGAGGGCCGCTTTCATGCCGCTGGTGCCGGAGGCTTCCAGCGGGCGCAGCGGGTTGTTGAGCCAGACGTCGACACCGGGGATCAGGATGCTGGCGACATCCATGTTGTAGTTGGGCAGATAGACGATGCGCAGCCTGTCGCCGAATCTGCTGACATAGCTGCGGATCTCCTGGATCAATTTCTTCCCCAGGTCGTCGCGCGGATGAGCTTTGCCGGCAAAGACCAGCTGCAGCTTGCCGTTGCTGATTTCCAGCAGGCGCTCCGGATCGGTGAAAATCATGTTGGCGCGCTTGTAGGCGGCTGCGCGCCGCGCGAAGCCGATGGTCAGCACGTCGGGGTCGAGACGTTCGCCCGTAACTTCCTCGATGTACTGGAAGAGGTAGGCCTTGGCCCCGCAGTGGGCGTCCCAGATCTCGGCGTCGGGGATGTTGTCGACCCGCACGAGGAGTTCGGGTTCGTTGGCCCAGCCGGGAAGGTAGTCGTCGAACAGGGCCATCATGTAGGGGGAGGTCCAGGTGAACGGATGCACGCCGTTGGTGATGGCGTGGATCTCGAAGCCGGGGAAGAGCGCCTTGGAGACTTCGCCGTGCTTTTTGGCGACGCCGTTGACGAAGTGGGACAGGTTCAGGGCGAGGAGCGTCATGTTCAGCTCCCTGGCACCGGCCAGTTCGCGCAACAGGGAAAAGGGGACGATCTCGCCCATGACGCGCTCGACCATTTCGTAGGGGAAGCGGTCGTGGCCGGCTTCGACCGGCGTATGGGTGGTGAAGACGCACAACTCCTGGACCCGGCGGGAATTCCAGGAATCGCGCTCGTCCCAGGTGTCCTCGACCGGCCGGCGATGATGGTTGAGTAGTTCCAGGGTGAGGAAGCTGGCGTGTCCCTCGTTCATGTGGTACTTGCGCACCTGGAAACCGAGGACCTGCAGCAGGCGGGCGCCGCCGATGCCGAGGACGATCTCCTGCTTGAGCCGGTACACCTGGTCGCCGCCGTAAAGCTGGTCGGTAATGGCCCGGTCTTCCGGCAGGTTGCCGGGAATGTCGGTGTCGAGGAACAGGACCGGTATTTCGCCGCCGGTGGGGCTTTTGACCCGGTAGAGCCACGACTGGATCTTGACGTCGCGCCCCTCGATGGTGACCAGCGTCTTGCCGGGAAGCAGCTCCATGTATGTCTCGGGCTTCCAGATCACCGGCTCTTCGATCTGCCAGCCGTCGGTGGTAAAGCTTTGCTGGAAGTACCCCTTGCGGCTGAGCAGTGTGACTGCGACCAGCGGCAACTTCAGGTCGGCGGCACTTTTGATGGTGTCGCCGGCCAGCACGCCGAGGCCGCCGCTGTAGGTGGGGATTTCGTTGGTGAGCCCGATTTCCATCGAAAAATAGGCGTAACGAGGCTGATCGGTGTAATGTCTCCAGTCGCTCATGGCAGAGGCCTTTCGGATGACGGCGCACGCTTCGGCAGTGTGCGAATGCCAGGAAGAATATCATAACTTTCCCGGGGATGCATGGCCGATCCTCGAGAGATGCTGCGGGCAACAGACAGTTGCAAACGGAACCGATCTGTGGGACAAGTGCAGCATCACCCGCAGCAGGCGACCGCTTATGTACGAAACCCATTTCGGCTTGACGGAAAAACCCTTCAACCTGACCCCGAATCCGCGCTTTTTGTTCTTGAGCCGGACCCATCAGGAAGCGCTTGCCCATCTGCGCTACGGGCTGGAGAACCGGACCGGCTTCATCGCCGTGACCGGTGAGGTCGGCACCGGCAAGACCACGATCCTCAGGCAGCTGTTCAGCCAGCTCGATGAATCGCGCTTCCGCCTGGCGATGATTTTCAACCCCAGCCTCGGGGTCATGGAGCTGCTGCGCAGCGTCAACCGCGAATTCGGGCTGCCGGCGCGCAAGCGCAGCAATCCCGGCCTGGTCGAGGAGCTGAACGAGTTTCTCCTGGCCGAAAACCGTGCCGGACGGACGCCGATCCTGGTGGTCGACGAGGCGCAGAATCTCGAGGCCGATGTTCTCGAACAGATCCGGCTGCTGTCCAACCTCGAAACCGACAGCGACAAGCTCATCCAGATCATCCTCGTCGGCCAGCCGGAGCTGGATGCTCTTTTGGCCCGCCCGGACCTGCGCCAGCTCGCCCAGCGCATTTCCGTGCGCTGCCGGCTCGATCCTCTCGACCAGCAGGAACTGTGCGAGTACGTGCGCCACCGGTTGCAGGTTTCCGGGGTCTACGGTGATCTTTTCGACGACCAGGCGCTCGCGGCCGCCTATCGTTGGACCGGCGGGGTGCCGCGGCTGATCAACGTCCTCTGCGACCGGGCGCTGCTCTGTGCGTATGCCGGCCAGCGCCACCGGGTTTCGCTCGCCGACGTGCGGCAGGCCATGGCGGAACTCGGGCCGGCACGGCGCCTGCTGCCAGGTCTCCGGAGCAGGCTTTCCCGATTGCGGGAGATCTTTGCTGCCGAGAAACTCTCCTGGTATCTCGGCGCCGCCACTCTTTTGGAAGTCATCATTCTGATCTGGCTGGTCGGGACGTTCCTCTGACCGCACGGAACCCTCATGAGTTCGATCCTTAAAGCACTCAAGAAACTTGAAGAAGAGCAAGCCGGACGGGCGTCGTCCGCGGCGGGCGGCGGAGGAGGGCAGTTCGTGGCCCCGTCGCGTGGCGGACGGCCGCTGCTGCTGCTGGTGTTCGGCATTGCCACGGGGCTGCTGCTGGCCGGTGGCCTGTACGTCCTCCTCGGGCAGAGGGCGGTGAGCACGGCAGCGCCGACGGCTTCGAACCCGACGAATCCGACCGTTGCAGCACCAATCGTGGCGACGCCGGCTGCCATCCCGGCGGTTTCGGCGGCGCCGGTTCGGCCGGCGGTCCCGCCAGCAGTAACCAGGCCTGCAGCCAAGGCCGCAAAGGCGGACAAGAGCCTTATTCCCGCCACCGCTTCTGAGCCCGCTGCCGTGACCCCTCAGGCTCCGGCTGTGGCTGTCCTTTCGGTTCAGCGCCCTGCTGCCGAAGAAGCGGCCGGCCGTCCTTCCGGCGAAGGCGTCGGCCAGGTGCAGATCGAACGGCGCGAAATCCCCGCCGCCGGTCAGCAGTGGGCGGCGCCGCAACTGGCGGTCAGCGAGGTTCTCCCGTCGTCGGGAGGCGAGCGCATGGCCATCGTCAACGGCCTGCCGGTCATGGAGGGGACGACGGTCGAGAATGCCGTGGTCAGGGAAATCCACCCGGACCGCGTGCTTTTCGTCATCGACGGCAAGAGCGTCGTCGTCCCGGTGTCCGCCACGAGATAGTCCCGTCTAGAACGACCAGCCGTCCTCGCCTTCATCCAGCCAGAGATAGTCGGTGATCTCGGCGGTCACCCGGCCGCGCTCCACGCGTCCGGCGATTTCCGGCAGCACGACCCGGTAGGAAACGCTCATCTGCTCCAGCAACTGGCGGGGAATGCCGAACTTCCAGGCGTGCCCGCTGCCGGCCAGGACCACCACGCGGTGACGTGGATTCTCCTTGAGAAAGTCGCCGAGATGCCTGGCCATCATGGTGTCCCACAGCAGCTGCGCCTCGCAGAAGAAGAGATATTGCTGTGCATGACCGCCGTACCCGCCCATGGCGCGCCGGATGAATTCGCCGTAGGCGGGATCGACCCGGCACTGGACGTTGCCCAGGGCCTGGCGGTCCCGCTCCGGCAGGGCCGCAAAGCCGTGGCGGGCGACGCGGTTGCTGATGTCGCGCGGGATGTTGAGGCCGACCAGCGGCACCTTGCTGCTCCGGGCGAATGTGAAGATGTCCCGGTATTGCTCCCACATGCTCCAGTGGTCATTGTAGACGCGCAGGAAACTGTCGAGCGGGTAGGTGCCGTCGATCCACAGGTCGAGGTCGTCCTGGCCGTCCCGGCGGAACATCTCCAGGCCGATGGCAAGCGGCACGGCATCGCGGGCGAGAGCGCGCAGGATGCTCATCTGGGCCCGGTGGTGCCCGGTGCGGTCGTGGAGTTCGCCGATGAAGATGACGCGCGCCTTCTTCAGGTCGTGCAGCATCTCTTCCGGGGTGACCTCGCTGCGATCGGCAGCGCGGAGGATGTGCGGGTGGGCGAGGCCGGCGGTCGCGCCGAGCAGGGGGAGCAGTGCGGCAACCAGCAGCAGCCGGGCAATGCGCGCATGGGTCTTCATGGCGGAGTCTCCGTGGGGAGCAGAACCTTCATCGGGGAGGCCGCCGGTTCCCATGTGGTTTTCACGAGATTGCGACCGGATGCGAAGAGCAGCAGGCTGTAGCGGCCGTAATGGCTGATCTTGGGGGCGACGGCTGCGGCGGCTGCGGTGGTTTCCGCCAGCAGGAGGGCGGTGGTCGCAGCCGCGTCGGGGGCCGTGACGACGGCGAACAGTGCATCGCCGGAACTCCCCTGCCAGGCGAAGGTGCCGTCGGGAGCGATTTCCAGCGAGGCGGGCAGCGTCGGTTGCAGCTCACGCCGGACGGGCCAGCCGAGCAGCAGCAGGTCGCGCCCGGCGAGTTGCGCGGGGGAGACGGACTGCTCGCCGCGCAGCTCGGCGTCTTCCCAGTGGAGCCCCCTGAGCAGGTCGCGGGCCGCCTCCCGCAACGGTTCCCGTCCTTCCGCCACCACTACCAGCGGTCGCTGCGGCTCGAGCAGATCGTTGACGGTCGCCGGAATCTCCTCCGGGGCCAGGCGACGGAACAGCTCGTTTTCCGGATCGGCCTCGAGGGCGGTCGGACGGTCTCCGGTCGCCAGGGAAAACGGCGTGCGCGGCCCGTTCAGGCGGATGGCATGATCGACGACGGCGCCGTTGGCTGCGGTCAGGCGCAGGGTGATGTCGAGCCGGTAGGGTTCGCCGTGCTGGCGTATCGTGCCGCTGACCGTCCAGCCGCCGGCTGAGGGTTTGATGCGGACGCCATCGAGCGCCAGTCGCGGCGCCCCGGCGCGTTCGACCCACTGGGCAAAGAACCAGCGCAGATCCCTGCCGGTTTCGCTGCTGAAGATCCGTTCGATCTCCCCCCATCCCAGCGACTTGCCGTTGCCTTCGGCCCCCATCCGTCGCAGACCCCTCCAGAAGGTCCGTTCACCGACTTCCCGCCGCAGCATGTGAAAGGTCATGGCTCCCTTGCCATAGCCGACAGCCTGCTGGTATTTGGCCATGCGGCCTTGGAAGGAACGCAGGGGGAAGTCGTTCCGGTCCGTGACCAGGGCGGCGTAGTCGCGCAGGATCTTGCGGCGGTAGTCGCGGGCTTCGGCGGCTCCCGCCCGTTCCTTGAGGAGGTAGTCGGCCAGGTAGGTGGTCAGCCCCTCGCTCCAGTTGCCCCGCGCATAGTCGACCTCGACGGCGTTGCCCCACCAGGAGTGGACGATCTCGTGGGGAAGACTGGTGTCGAGCAGAAAGGGGAGGCGGATTACGCTGCTGCCGAGCAGGGTCCATGACGGCAGGCCGTAGCCCGTCGGCAGAAAGTTCTCGACGACAGCAAATTTGGGGTAGGGGTAAGGCCCGAGCAGTTCGCGGTAGAAGGCGAGGTGCCGGCGCATGGCGGCGAGATAGCCGGGGGCAAGCGCGGCGTTGTTCGCCGACAGAAAGGTCAGCAGCTGAATTCCGTCGAAATCATCGCGATCGACCGTGAAGGCCCCGGCACTCAAGGCCAGCCCTTCCATGGGGAGATCGCTCTGCCACGAGGTCACGGTTCTGCCGGCGCGGGTGGCCGAATGCAGCAGGCGGCCGGCCGTAACCGCCGTGACCCCGGCCGGGGCGCTAACCTCGATCCGGTGCCGGCCGCGCGCACCGGGGAGTTGGGGAAACCAGGGAACGCCGGCGGAGAGGTACGTTCCCTCTTCCCTGATGGTAGCGCTTATACCGAAGGACGGGTCTTCGATGCCGACCGTTTCCTGCGGGGGGATGGCGGTGAAATCGGCGCGGTAGCGGATCGTCAGTTGCTGCGCAGCCCTGCGCGCGGGTGCCGCGGCCTTGACGGTCAGCACGCCGCCGGCAAAGTCGTAAGGCACGGCGCTGCCGTTGAGTCGCAGGGATTCGATGACGGCCTGCGGGACCAACCGGAGGCGGAGCGACTGTGGCAGCGGCGCGATGGTCAGTTCTGCCGAGCCGATGAGACGGTGTGCCTCCGGGTGCAATTCGATGGCGAGATGATAATCTGTGGTGGCGGGCGCGGTTTCGCCGGCGGCCGCAGCATGTGCTGTCGTCGCCCCGCCCGGGAGCAGGAGGCCGAGCAGTGTTGCAGTAGTGCAGAATATCCCACAAAAAACTGCGGATTTTTCCGCAACCTGCGCGGCAAGCTGTTGAATTTGTTTCGAAGTTATCCGGAATTGCGTAGTTTTCACATTTGGCACGGTGCGTGAAGATAAGAGTTCACTCAATCCAAAACGGTTCAGGTTCCGTCATGAAATTTTACCAGACAGTTGCAGTTCTTGTCGCCCTGTTGATTTTTGCCGTTCCGGGTCGGTCGCCGGGCGCCGCGCTTGACGATCTGGTTGCGGAAGCCCTGCGCGTCAATCCCGAGATCAAGGCGTCGGCCGCCCGGTGGGAGATGTTTACCCAAAAGGCGCGCCAGGCCGGATCGCTCGACGATCCGATGCTGATGGTCGGCATCGACAGCGGCCTGATCCGCGACCCCTTCGAATTTCGCGGCGACCCGGCAACCGCCAAAGTGATCGGCATCAGCCAGATGGTGCCGTTCTTCGGCAAGCGTGCTTTGGCCCGGGAGGCGGCCACGCATGAGGCCGCGGCGACCCGCTGGGAGGTGGAGGAGCGGAAGCTGGAACTGGCGGCCATGGTCAAGGAGACCTGGTATCAGCTCTATCTGGTCGATCGCTCCCTCACCATCCTCGATCGCTCGATTGCCAATCTCGACGATCTGGCGCGATTCACCGAGGCGATGTACGGCGTTGGCCAGATCCGCCAGGCCGATGTGCTGCGCACCCAGGTCGAGCGCTCGAAAATGGAGGAGATGCGCCTGACGCTCAGGCAGCAGCGGCGCTCCCTCGAGATCGGGTTGAATACCCTGCTTGCCCGCCCGACGGTGACCGAGGTGGCGGTCGTCGGTGAGGTCGAACTGACCCCCGTATCCGTCGATACGGCGATGCTGGAGCGGTTGGCCGAGGAGAAACGTCCGCTGTTGCGGGCTCTGGCAGCGCGTATCGACAAGGCGAGGACGGAGCGCGTTCTGGCCGATCGCGAGTTTTACCCGGATTTCACCCTGTCGTTCGAATACATGCAGCGCGAACCGTCCATGGACGATCCCGGGGATGACATGTACAACGCCAGCCTGAGCTTCAACCTGCCGGTGCAGCGCGAGCGCCGTCATGCCATGGTGGCCGAAAGCGAGGCGGCGCAACGCATGGCGGCGGAGGAGCTGAACATGACACGCAACACGATCCGCCAGGCCATCGCCGACCTGCTGGCGCAACTGGAACGTGACCGCCGGATGGCCGGGCTCTATCGCGAAGGGATTCTGCCGCAGGCCGGGGCGGCCCTGGAGTCGGCGCTGGCGGCCTACCGGGCGGGGAAGGGCGAGTTCATGCAGGTGCTCGACAGCCGCATGGCGTTGTTCAAGGTCGAAAACGACTATTATAAAGCGGTGGCCGAGCACCAGATGGAACTCGCCCGCCTCGAAGCAACGGTGGGCGCACCCCTGCCGGTTCAATGACGAGGGCTCTATGACTCTTTCCGGAAAAGGCAAGGCACTCCTGGTTACCGCCGGTCTGCTCACGGCGCTTGGCGGCGGTTATTGGGCAGGGACGCTCAGCCACGATCATGGCGGCGAAGGCGGCGGCAAGCCGTCGGCCAGCGCCGAGAAGACCAAGTGGACGTGCGGCATGCACCCGTTCATCATCCAAGACGAGCCGGGGTTGTGCCCGATTTGCGGCATGCAGCTGACTCCGCTCAAGCCCGGCACGGGCGGCGGGGCGCAGGCCCCGGCCGAGCGCAGGATCAAGCACTGGGCCTCGCCGATGGACCCGACCTACGTGCGCGAAGCGCCGGGCAAGGACTCCATGGGCCACGACCTGGTGCCGGTCTATGAAGACGGCGGCGCCGGCGGCGGCATTGCCGTCGATCCGGTGATCCAGCAGAGCATGGGGGTGCGTACGGCCGAGGTGACGGTGCGGAATCTCGACCGGACGCTGCGCGCCGTCGGTCTGGTGACGTTCGATGAAACCCGCCAGTATGCCGTCAACAGCAAGATCGAGGGGTGGATCGAGCGGTTGCACATCAACCAGACGGGGCAGCCGGTGCGCAAAGGCCAGCCGCTGCTGGAGATCTACAGCCCCGACCTGGTGGCCGCCCAGCAGGAGTATCTGCTGGCGCTGCAGCACAGCAAACACCAGGCGGCGAGTTCGTTCCCCGAAATCGCCGAGGGTGGCAAGCGCCTTTTGGAGGCCGCGCGCAGCCGTCTGCGCTACTGGGATATCTCGGATGCGCAGATCGATCAGCTTGAGCAGACCCGCCAGGTGCGCAGGACGCTGACCCTCTACAGCCCCTACGGCGGGATCGTCACCATGAAGAGGGCGCTGCAGGGGATGCGGGTGATGGCCGGCGAGGAGCTGCTGCAGATCGCCGATCTGTCGCGAGTCTGGGTCAATGCCGAAATTTACGAACAGGACGTCCCCTGGGTGAAGGTGGGCCAGCACGCCCGCGTCGAACTTGCCTACGCCCCGGGCAAGGCTCTGGAGGGGACGGTCGACTACATCTACCCCTACCTGGCCGGCGAGACGCGCACGGTCAGGGCTCGCATCGTCTTTACCAACCCCGGCCTGGAACTCAAGCCCGACATGTATGCCAACGTGCAGATCGCCACCGAGTCGATCCGGGGTGTGCTGGCCATTCCCGCCGATGCCGTACTGCGCAGCGGCGCAGGGGCGGTGGTCTTCGTGGCCAGGGGCGACGGCAGATTCGATCCGCGTCCGGTCGAGACCGGGGCGGGCGGCGATGACGGCTACGTGCAGATCCGTTCGGGACTGATGGCGGGCGAAAAGGTGGTGACCAGCGCCCAGTTCATGCTCGATTCTGAGAGCAAGCTGCGCGAGGCGATCCAGAAGATGACGGCTCCGCAGATGCCGGCAGCGCCCGCCGCGGCGCCGGGAACTCCGGCACCGGCTGACAAGCAGAAGCTGGAAGAACTGTTCAAATAGGACATCCCATGCTCGACCGCATCATCGACTGGTCCATTCGCAACAAATTCATGGTCGTGCTGGTCACGCTCTTCATCGTGATCGGCGGCATCTACTCGCTGAAAAACACGCCGGTCGACGCCATCCCCGACCTCTCCGACGTTCAGGTCATCATCTTCACCCAGTATCCGGGGCAGGCGCCGCAGGTGGTGGAAGACCAGGTCACCTATCCGTTGACGACCAAGATGCTCTCGGTCCCCGGCGCCAAGGTGGTGCGCGGCTACTCGTTCTTCGGCTACTCCTTCGTCTACATCATCTTCGAAGACGGCACCGACATCTACTGGGCCCGCTCGCGGGTGCTGGAGTACCTCAACTATGTTTCCGGGCGGCTCCCCAAGGGGGTGACGCCGGTGCTCGGCCCCGACGCCACAGGGGTCGGCTGGGTCTTCGAGTACGTGCTGGAGAGCGACCGCCACAACCTTCAGGAGCTGCGCTCGATCCAGGACTGGTACCTGCGCTACGAGCTGACCTCCGTCGAGGGGGTCTCGGAAGTGGCCAGCCTGGGCGGCTTCGTCAAGCAGTACCAAGTGGCGGTCGATCCGAACCGGCTGCGTGCCTACAACATCCCGATCAACGAGCTGATGATGGCGATCCAGCGCAACAACCTGGACGTCGGCGGCGGGGCGATCGAACATGCCGAGACCGAATACGTCATCCGCAGCCAGGGCTACGTCAAGTCGGTGGAGGACATCCGCAACATCGTGGTGATGGCGACCCCGGACGGAACGCCGGTCCTGGTGCGCGACGTCGCCGATGTGCGCCTCGGTCCGGAGATGCGCCGCGGCGTCGCCGAACTCGACGGTAAGGGGGAGACGGTCGGCGGCATCATCGTCATGCGTTTCGGCGAGAACGCGCTGCAGACCATCGACAACGTCAAGGCCAAGCTCGAGGAGCTGAAGGCCGGCCTCCCCCCGGGGGTGAAGATCAAGACCGTCTACGACCGTTCGGGGCTGATCGAACGGGCGGTGGCCACCCTCAAGGAGAAGCTGCTCGAGGAGAGCATTGTCGTCGCGTTGGTGACCATGCTCTTCCTCTTCCATCTGCCGAGCGCGTTCGTGGCGATCTTCACTCTGCCGGTGGCGATCCTGATGGCCTTCATGATCATGTACGCCCAGGGGATCAACGCCAACATCATGAGCCTGGGGGGGATCGCGATCGCCATCGGTGCCATGATCGACGCGGCGATCATCATGATCGAGAACGCCCATAAGCACCTGGAGCGCGATCGGGGGAGGAAGCCGCACTGGGCGATCATCCGGGATGCCGCGGTCGAGGTCGGGCCGACCCTGTTCTACTCGCTGTTGGTGATCACCGTTTCCTTCGTGCCGGTCTTCACTCTGCAGGAGCAGTCCGGGCGCCTGTTCAAGCCGCTGGCCTACACCAAGACCTACGCCATGGGGGCGGCGGCGCTGCTGTCCATCACCCTGGTGCCGGTGCTCATGGGGTGGTTCGTCCGCGGCAAGATCAAGGAAGAGCACGCCAACCCGGTCAACCGCTTCCTGATCCGCGTGTATCACCCGCTGGTCGACCTGGTCCTGAAGTGGCGCATGGCGACCCTGGCCGTAGCCCTGGTCGCCGTGCTTTCGATCGCCTGGCCCCTGTCGAAGATGGGTTCCGAATTCATGCCGCCCCTGTACGAGGGGGATCTGCTCTACATGCCGACGACCCTGCCGGGGCTGTCGGTGACCAAGGCCAAGGAGCTCCTGCAGCAGACCGACCGGATCATCCGCCAGTTCCCCGAAGTGGAGAGCGTCTTCGGCAAGATCGGCCGGGCCGAGACCGCCACCGATCCGGCGCCGATGATGATGATCGAGACGACCATCATGCTCAAGCCGGAAGACCAGTGGCGCAAGGTGCCGGTGCAGCGCTTCTACACCGGCTGGCCGGAGTGGCTCGAGCTGCTGAAGAAACCGCTGCGCCTGGTCTGGCCGGAGGCGAAGAGCATCTCGGTGGATGAACTGACCACCGAACTGAACAACGCCATCCAGTTCCCGGGGCTTACCAACGCCTGGACGATGCCGATCAAGACCCGCACCGACATGCTCTCCACCGGGATCAAGACCCCGGTGGGGATCAAGATCATGGGTGAGGACTTCAATACGCTGAGCCGCATCGGCGCGGAGGTCGAGGCGGTGGTGCGCACCGTCCCCGGCACCCTCTCGGCGATTGCCGAGCGCGCGGCGGGCGGCTTTTACCTGGACTACAAGATCGACCGCCTGGCGGCGGCCCGCTACGGGATCAATGTCGCCGACATCCAGGACGTTTTCCAGACCGCGATCGGCGGCATGAGCGTCAGCGAGACGGTCGAGGGGCTCGAGCGCTACTCGATCAGCGTCCGCTACGACCGCGACTTCCGCAGCGATATCGATGCCCTCGGCCGGGTGCTGGTGGCCGGCCCCGGCGGGCGGCAGATCCCGTTGAACCAGCTCGGCACCGTCAGCATCCGCAACGACCCGGACAGCATCAAGAGCGAGAACTCGCGGCGCACCGCCTGGGTCTACGTCGACATCAAGGGTGTCGATGTCGGCACCTACGTGGAGCAGGCCCGGCAGGCCGTCGAGGAGAAGGTCAAGCTGCCGGCCGGCTACAACCTCGTCTGGAGCGGGCAGTTCGAGTACATGCAGAAGGCCAAGTCCCGGCTGATGGTCATCATTCCGCTGACCATCCTGATCATCTTCGTCATCATCTACATCAATACCAAGAGTCTGGTGAAGACCGGCATCGTCTTCCTGGCCGTGCCGTTCTCGCTGGTCGGGGCGTTCTGGTACATGTACCTGCTCGACTACCACACGTCGATCGCCGTCTGGGTGGGGGTGATCGCCCTGGCCGGTCTCGATGCCGAAACCGGGGTGGTCATGCTGCTCTACCTCGATCTGGCGCACAAGTTGTGGGGCGACAACGGGCGCATGCTGACGCGCGGCGACCTGGTCCAGGCGATCCACCACGGTGCGGTCAAGCGCATCCGCCCGAAGATCATGACCATCTGCGTCATTATCGCCGGTCTGCTGCCGATCATGTGGAGCCATGGCGCCGGGGCCGACGTGATGAAGCGGATCGCCGCGCCGATGGTGGGCGGTGTGGTCACCTCCGGCATCATGGAACTGCTGGTCTATCCGGTGATCTTCTTCCTCTGGCGCAGCCGCGGGCTCGACCCGTCGATGACGCCGACCCGGGAGGGGGAAATCGAAGAAGGACAACAAGGGGTACGAACGGAAAACGAGCAGTAGCCTTCCCGGCGTGGCCGGCAAAACCAACGCAAAAAGGAGATGTTGCCATGAAACACTTCAGACTTAATCTCGTTGCGGTGCTGGCTTTGGCGGCGCTGGTGTCTCTCCCGCTGACGGGGCTGGCCGCCATGCATGGTCACGGCGGTTCCGGCGGTATGGGGGCGACGGACCACAAGATGGACGATCATGGCGGCATGAAGATGGATGCGGCCACGGTGATGCTCGGTGACCAGGCGGTTGAAGGGGTGAGGGCGATGGCCCACCTGAAGGACGTCAAGACGGCCATGGCCAAGATGGGGATGAAGGAAACCCACCATTTCATGGTGAATTTTCTCGGCAGGGACGGCAAGCCGGTCACCGAGGGAACCGTGGCGGTCAAGATCAAGGATCCGGCCGGCGTGGAGAGCGCGCCGATCCAGTTGTCGGGTATGGATGGGCACTTCGGTGCCGACATCGTGCTCTCCGCCAGGGGCGCCTACGAGTTCCGGGTTGGCACCCGGCTCCCCGACGGGGCTACCCGGCAGTACGTGTTCACCTACGAGATCAAGTAGTCAGGCAACGCTTTTCGTCTGCAGACAGCCCGCTCCTGCGGGCTGTCCGTTTTTTTCGGCTCATTCGCCAAAGAGCCGTGTTGCGGAATATTCTTCATTTGCGTGTCCGATATTGTGCAACCCCTCCGTTGTTTTCGATGAAATTCAAGCAAAATCAGCATGATAACAACTGGCATGACTCGTGAATCTATTCCGTCAGTGCCTGCGGGCACGTTTACAAACCTCACGACGAACGGGATCAAGATGAAACGCACGCTACGGTTACTGCTTGCCATCCTGGCACTTGTTGCCCCCCAGGCGGCTTTTGCCGCCATGGATCATGCGGCTCACGGCGGCACAGTCGCGCACGAGGAGGTCGTCGACGGCATCAAGGCGACCTTCAGCATCACCAGCATCGCCGACGAGATGCGAAGCAAGGGGTTGGCCGTGCCGAAGGGGATGAAGGAAACCCATCATCTTTCGGCCGGGTTCAAAGCGGCCGGAAGCGGCAATGCTCTGACCACGGGGTTGGTCGCGATCCGCATCCAGGGTCCGGGTCAGGCCGGCGAACCGCAGGAACTGGTCGCCATGGACGGTCACTTCGGGATCGATCTCGATCTGTCGCGCCCGGGCCAATACGGGATCATGTGCCGTTTTGTCCTGGAGGACGGAAAAAAGCGCCAGGCCATGTTCCGGTACCAAGTGAAGTAGTGAAAGGATCGCGTTCATGAAGATCGGTCTGGTTGAAAAGGTGCTGATCGCCTTGTCCGTCCTGGTGGTTCTGGGCAGTTTCGCCTTCGCGATCGCGGCCCGGTCGAAGCCGGATTCCGTGGTTGTACTGAAGACCCTCGACATGACATGCGGCAGCTGTGCGGTCACGATCGAGAAGACCCTCCTCGGCAAACCCGGCGTGGGAGAGGTGGCGGTCGATGTCGGCGCCGCGCAGGTTGTCGTCATTTATGACGCCAGGGCGACCAGCCCTGAAATGCTGGCAACAGCGGTTACCGCTGCGGGGTACCGGAGCGGCATCGTGCAAAACCTGTCGCTCGACCGCTATCGGGAAATCACCGGTCAGAACGGTTCTGACAAAAAACCCCTCATAAAGATCGGCTGCGGCAAGGAATGCTGCTGATCGATACAAGGAGATGCTCAAATGCTCGGATCGGAAACAAAGCGGCTCAAACTCGTAGGGTTCATCGTTGTCCTCCTGTTGCTTGCTGCGGGCGCGGCACTTGCCTTCAACTTCCCGGGTTTCGGCGGCAAGGAGAAGGTCACGGCGATCAACGGCGCGGTGTCCATCCAGGTGGCCCAGGCCGGTGACGGCAAGGCCCGATTCTATACGTTCGCCGACGGCGGCAAGGAGATTGCCTTTTTCGTGGTCAAGGGGACCGACGGCGCCTTTCATGTGGCCTTCGACGCCTGTGATGCCTGCTACCGCGAGAAGAAGGGGTATTCTCAGGACGGCAGCGTCATGGTCTGCGGGAACTGCAACATGAAGTTCGCCATCAACCGCATCGGCAAGGACAATCATGGCGGCTGCAATCCCGGGCACCTGGAGTTCGCCCTGTCCGGAAACAGCATCGTCATCAAGGTGGCCGACCTCCGAACCGGTTCGCGCTTTTTCTGAAGAATAGAGCGATAACTCCCTATGAAACTGCATAATATCTCGCTGAACAACCTGCGCCGTCGCAAAGCCAAGATGGCCTTTCTGACCATCGGCCTGATGGTGGGGATCGCCACCATCGTCACCCTGGTGACGCTGACCCGCTCCATGGCCGGCGACATCGAGCGGAAAATGGATGAGTTCGGCGCCAACATCCTGATAACCCCGCGCAGCAACGACCTCGCCATGTCCTATGGCGGCATCAGCCTCGGCGGGATCTCCTTCGATCAGCGGGAGATTCGCGAAGCGGACCTGGCCCTGATCCACACCATCGAAAACAACCGGAACATCTCCGCCGTTTCCCCGAAGGTTCTCGGCGGCATCAAGGCCGGCGGGCGGGACGCCCTGCTGGTCGGCGTCGACTTCGAGAGCGAACTGCGGATGAAGCAGTGGTGGGAAATCTTCGGCGCCGCGCCGCAGGGCGACGGGGAAGTCCTGCTGGGGAGCGATGCCGCCCGGTCCCTGGAGGTCATGGCCGGCGACGAGGTCGTGCTCAACGGCGAAACGTTCCGGGTCGCCGGCGTGCTGGCCCAGACCGGGTCCCAGGACGACGCCCTGGTCTTCGCCCCGCTGAAAAAGGCCCAGATGCTGCTGGGGAAGGAAGGCAGGATCACCCTGGTCGAGGTGGCGGCGCTCTGCTCCGGATGCCCGATCGGCGACATGGTCGTGCAGATCGCCGAGAAGCTTCCTGACGCCAAGGTCAGCGCCATTCAACAGGTGGTCGAATCGCGCCTGCACGCTCTCGACCAGTTCCGCCGCTTTGCCCTGGGGGTCGCGGCGGTGGTGGTTTTCATCGGCGCCCTGATCGTCTTCGTCACCATGATGGGGAGCGTCAACGAGCGGACCACCGAAATCGGCGTGTTCCGGGCGATCGGCTTCCGCCAGAGCCACATCATGCGCATCATCCTGCTGGAAGCGCTGCTGGTCAGCCTGCTGGCCGGCCTGCTCGGTTATGCCGCGGGGATGGGGGCGGCAAAGCTGGCCCTGCCGGTGATGACGCAGGGGAGCACCGCCCAACTGGTGTGGGACCCCGCCGTGGCTGCCGGCTCCGTGACCCTGGCGCTGCTGGTCGGCCTGCTGGCGAGCCTGTACCCGGCCCGGCATGCCAGTCGGCTCGATCCGACCGAAGCCCTGCGCGCCCTGTAGAGAGGACTGACGACGATGATTCGATTGACGAACCTGACCAAGCACTATCAAAGCGGCGACGAGACCGTCGCGGCGCTGCGCGGCGTGTCTCTTGCCATTGCGGCCGGCGAATTCGTCACCATCATGGGGCAATCCGGTTCCGGCAAGAGCACGCTGCTGTCGATCCTCGGCGGCATGAACCACCCGACCACCGGCGAAGTGGAGATGGCCGGTGTCAGGCTGTACGATTTGTCCGGCGAGAAGCTCGCCGATTTCCGCTCGCAGAATCTCGGTTTCGTCTTCCAGTCCTTTCACCTGATCCCGTACCTTACCGCCCTCGAGAACGTCATGCTGCCGCTGGCCATCACCGCGCTCAAGCGCGAAGCCAAGTTCGAGGCCGCCCGTCGGGCGCTCGATCAGGTGGGGCTGGGCGCCAAGCTCGACCGGTTGCCGAACCAGCTTTCGGGGGGCGAACAGGAGAGGGTGGCGATCGCCCGGGCGATCGTCAACCGGCCGAAGATCCTGCTGGCGGACGAACCGACCGGCAATCTCGATACGCGGCTGAGCGAAGAGGTCATGGCCCTGTTCCGGACTCTGAACGAGGACGGCCAGACCGTGGTCATGGTGACGCACAATCCGGACAACTGCGCCTATGCGGACCGGACCATCACTCTTCGGGACGGTCTGATTGTCCCCAACGCCGAGCTTCCGACGGCGCGGTTGATGGCGACGGCCTGAAGCGGCGTTGATTGCCGGCCGCCTGTTGCTCCATGGGGGACTGCCAGCGCAGTCCCCCATGGTTTTTCCTCCCTTCTCCGCTGGGGTGTGATAGATTTCCTGGCGGCCTCGGGTGTCGGTGTCCTGTTCGCGCATCGGGGTCTTTTGTGACGTATTCTGGCGCATTGCTGGGAGATTTTCTCCGTACGCCGATGATTTCCGATCTTGTGCATATCGCCGCCGCGGGCGGCACCGTTCTGACCGCCAACAAGCGTCTGGCGAGGCAGCTGAACGCCCGGTTCGACGAGGACCGGATGGCGTCCGGGCAGACCGTCTGGCCCGCGCCGGCGATACTGAGCCTCGATGCCTGGCTGATGCGGCAGCTGACCAGGCTGCATCGCGGCGCGGAGCTGCTGACCGAGATGCAGAGCCGCCGCTTGTGGGAGGAGATCATCGCGGCCGATGCCATGGCCTGCGGGCGCGATCTGCTGCACGTCCCCCAGGCGGCGCGGCGGGCCGGCGAGGCGCATCGCCTGCTGGCCGACCACCTGGCGGAGATCGCTCCGGCCGACTGCGATGAAGACCATTTGGCTTTCCTGCGCTGGCGCACGGCCTGGCAATCCCGCCTGCGCGAACGCCGCTGGCTGGACCGCGCCGATCTCCCCGCCGTGGTAACGGCGGCGTTTGCCGCGGGGGAACTGGAAACCCCGGGAACTCTCCTGCTGGCCGGCTTCGACGATCTGACGCCGGCTGTCCGCAGGTTGTGCGACACGCTGGCCGGCAGGGGCTGCCGGGTCGAGCAGTGGACCGCTCCGCGGCTGGCCGATGTCGCCGTGGTCAGGCACGATGCCGTCGACATGGCCGCCGAAGTGCGCTGTTGCGCGCGCTGGGCGAGAGCGCAACTGGAGCGGGCCCCGCACCGGCGCATCGGCGTGGTCATGCCGCAGCAGAGCGATTACCAACCCCTGGTCGAACGTATCTTTCGCGCCGAGTTTGCTCCGGACTCGTGGCTGGCGCCCGGCGATGCCCCCGAGACCTTCACGCTCTCCCTCGGCACCCCGCTGGCCGCCGAAGGGGTCGTGCGGGCGGCTCTGCGTCTGCTTGCGGCCGGTGAGCCGCTGTCGATCGACGATCTGGGCTGGCTGTTGCGCTCGCCCTATCTCGGCGGCGCCCGGGGCGAAGGGTCCGCCCGCGCCTGCGCCGACCGGTCGCTGCGCCGCCGCGGGCGTCGTGAATGGCGCCTGGGCGCGCTTGCCAGGGCGCTGTCGGCAGTGCCGCGCATGGCCGCGATCATTGAATCGGTCGCGGTATCCCGCCGCGACCGGCAGCGTCGTTCCCCCGGTGAATGGGGCGAACTGTTCGCAAGGCTGCTGCAAGACTGCGGCTGGCCGGGTGAGCGCGGGCTGGGCAGCCGGGAGTTCCAGGCGCTCGAACATTTTCGTGGCGTACTCGGCCAGCTGGCGACCCTCGATCGGGTCGCCGGGCCGATGCCGCGCGGCGATGCGCTGGCGCTGCTCGGCCGCCTGTCCGCGGAAGCGGTATTCCAGCCGGAAGGCGGCGAGGGGCAGATCCAGATCCTGGGGATGCTCGAAGCGGCCGGCTTCACCTTCGATGCCCTCTGGGTCCTCGGTCTGCATGACGCCGCCTTCCCGCCCCCGCCGCGTCCTCATCCGTTCCTGCCGTTGCCCGTACAGAGCCGGCTGCGCATGCCGCATGCCGATGCGCTGCGCGAACGCGAATTTGCCGCGACGCTCGCCGGCCGCCTGTTTGCGGCCGCCCCGGAGGTTGTCGTCAGCTGGCCGGGCCAACTCGACGGGGCGCCGCTGCGACCCAGTCCGCTGATCCGCGATATAGCCCGTGATTCCCTCCCCCTTGCGCCGTCCTGCGACCCGTTTCTGGCCGTCCGGACGGCTGCATGCGTGTTCGAGGAATTTGTCGACGAGCGCGCCGTGCCGATCAATGCGGCCAGCCCGTTTGCCGGGGGGACCAGCATCCTCACCGACCAGGCGCTCTGCCCGTTCCGGGCCTTTGCCCATCACCGCCTCCATGCCGAGCGCCTCGACGTTCCCGACCTCGGCCTCGACGGTCTGGCGCGCGGCAGCCTGGTGCATGGGGTTCTCGAGAGGTTCTGGCAGACGGTCCGGTCGCGGGACGCTTTGCTCGCTCTTCCCCGGACGGCGAGGCTGGAGCTGCTGACGGCTGCCGCCGAGGAGACACTGCAGCATCACGAGCGCCGCAACCGCTACGACCTGCCGCCGCGCCTGCGGGGACTGGAGCTCCGCCGCCTGGTGGCGATGGCGGACGGCTGGCTGGAACTGGAGCGTGAGCGCCCGCCGTTTCGCGTCGTCGATATCGAGCAGCGCCACGATTTCGTTGCCGGCAACCTGCGCTTGCGCACGCGCATCGACCGTATCGATGAGCTGGCGAACGGCACCCTGGCCGTCATCGACTACAAGACCGGACGTCCCGACCCGCAGCAATGGCTGGATGCCCGCGTCACCGAGCCGCAACTCCCCCTGTACTGTCTCGATCTGCCCGAAGATCGCGTCGGCGCCGTTCTCTTCGCCGTCGTCCGGCGCCGGCAGGGGGAGTGCACATTCAGGGGGCTCGCAAACGACCCCGACAGCTGGCCGGGGATGTCGGCAAAGTCTCAGGCGAAGCTTTTGGATGAATCGGGTCTGGGCGGGCTCGGCGAGGCGCTCGCCCATTGGCGCCGGGTCCTGCCGGCCCTCGGCGATGCTTTTGCCGCCGGGTGGGCTGCTGTCGATCCGGTCGATCCGCAGCAGGCGTGCACGTATTGCGATCTGATGCCGCTGTGCCGGATTGGCGAGAGCGAGGGCGGGACCGATGGCGACGAGCGGGAGGGAGATGGCGATGGCTAACCCCGTGGCCGATGCCGCACAGCGCAGCCGTGCCCTGGAGGTCGCCGGTTCCTTCATCGTCCAGGCCCCGGCGGGATCCGGCAAGACCGAACTGCTGATTCAGCGGATTCTCGCCCTGCTGGCGACGGTTTCCGTGCCGGAGGAGATCCTGGCGATCACCTTCACGCGCAAAGCCGCCGCGGAGATGCACAAGCGCCTGCTGGAAGCGTTGGAGAATGCCGCCCGTGGAGCCGCCCCGGCCGAGGCTCACGCGCGGCAGACCTGGACGCTGGCGCGAGCAGCCCTTGAGCGCGATCGCGCCTGCGGCTGGAACCTGACCGATTGCCCGGCCCGCCTGCAGGTGCTGACCATCGACAGCTTCTGTGCCGCCCTGGTGCGGCGCATGCCGTGGCTGGCGCGCTTTGGCGAAGCGCCGGTCATAGCCGATGAATCCCTCGACCTCTACCGGGCCGCCGCCGAGCGTTTGCTGGCGCGACTCGAGCAGGGCGGGGACGGCGGCGCGGCCATCGAGCGCCTGCTCGACCATCTCGACAACCGCTGGCCGTTGTTGCGCGATCTGCTGGTGGCGATGCTCGGCCGGCGCGACCAGTGGCTCCGGCATCTCGATCCCTCGTTCCTGGCAGCGGCCCGCCCCGACCTGGAGAGCGCCCTGCGCCTTCATGTCGTCACCGCGCTGGAATCGCTGCACTCGGTCCTCCCCGGCGATCTTCTGTACGAATTGACGCTGCTCGGCAGCTGGGCGGCCGGCAACCTGGCGGCTGATGGCGACGATAACCCGCTGGCGGCGCTGCAGGGGCGGTGTACGCCCCCTTGCGCAACCGTCGATGAGCTGCCGGTCTGGCTGGCGCTGACCCACCTGGTGCTCACCGGCGACGACGGTATTCGCAAGACCGTCAACCGCTCGCTCGGGTTCCCGGCCGACAAGGACCGGGTCGCGGTCGATATGAAGGCGCGCATTCTTGCCGTCTGCGACCGGCTGCGCGACCAGGCTGTCGTCATTCAGTACTTCCGGGAACTGCGCCGCCTGCCGGCAACCGCCTACGGCGAGGCCCAGTGGCAGGTTCTCGCCGCCCTGATCGAGTTGCTGCCGTTGGCCGAACGCGAATTGCGCAGCGTGTTCAGGGACGAAGGGCAGGTCGATTTCGTCGAGGTGTCGCGCGGGGCCCTCGCCGCCCTCGGCGACGACCTGGCGCCGGGCGACCTGCTGCTGCATCTCGACGGGCGGCTTCGACACATTCTCGTCGACGAATTCCAGGACACCTCGCGGGGGCAGTTCGAACTGCTTTCACGCCTGACTGCAGGGTGGGAGGACGGCGACGGCCGGACGCTGTTCGTGGTCGGCGACCCGATGCAGTCGATCTACCGCTTTCGCGAGGCGGATGTCGGGCTCTACCTGCAGGTTCGCGCCCGCGGGCTGGAAACCCGGCGCCTTGAGCCGCTGGCCCTGCAGGTCAACTTCCGGTCGCAGGCCGGCCTGGTGGACTGGTTCAACACGACCTTCGCCGCGCTGTTCCCCGGCGAAGAGGACGTGGTCCGCGGCGCAGTCCCCTATGCGCCGGCGACGGCCACGCGCCCGCCCGAGTCCGGCCCGGCGGTTACGCTGGCCTGCTTTGCCGGCCGGGACGATGCGGCGGAAGCCCGGCTGATCATCGCCCTTGTCCGGCAGGCGCAGGATGCCACGCCCGACGGCACCACCGCCGTGCTGGTGCGGTCGCGCAGCCACCTGTCGGCGCTGGTGGCCGCACTCAAGGCCGCCGGCATCCCCTGGCAGGCCCAGGAGATCGATCCGCTGGGCAGCCGTCCGGCGATTCGCGACCTGGTATCCCTCACCAGGGCCCTGCTTCACCCTGCCGACCGGGTTGCCTGGCTTGCCGTATTGCGCGCGCCTTGGTGCGGCCTTGGCCTCAACGACCTGCTGATGCTGTGCGGAGGTGACGCGACGGCCACGGTCTGGGAGCGACTGGCCGGGTCGGACCGGCAGCCGCAGCTTTTTCCGGGCGTTTCTGCCGATGGCCAGGCACGGCTGCAGCCGGTCACCGGGGTTTTGGGCAGGGCGCTGGCCGCCAGGGGACGGGTGCCCCTGCGGCGCCTGGTCGAATCCGCCTGGCTCGGGCTGAACGGGCCGGCCGGACTTGCCGCCGGTGATCTCGATGACGCGGACCGGTTTTTCGCCTTGCTCGAATCGCTCGACGAAGGGGGGGACCTGGTTTCCCTGGAGACCCTGGAGGAACGCCTCGGCAGGCTCTTTGCCGCTCCCGACCCGCAGGCCGGCTCCCGGCTGCAGCTGATGACCATCCATAAAGCGAAGGGGCTCGAATTCGACACGGTGATCCTGCCCGGCCTGGGGCGGACGGTGCGGGCTCCCGAGCGCCCTCTGCTCCTCTGGCAGGAACAGGTCTCCCCCCGGCCCGGGCGCGCCGGCCTGCTTCTCGCGCCGCTCCCGTCCAGTGCCGCCGATGAGCGCGATCCGACTTACCGCGCAATTGCCGGCATTCATGCCGACAAGGATCGGCTGGAGACCTTGCGCCTCTTCTATGTCGCCGCCACCCGGGCCCGCCGGCAGCTGCACCTGATCGGTCACGCCCGGCCGGCGCCGGGCGGCAGCCTGGCGCCGGCTGCCGGCTCGTTCCTCCATGCTGCCTGGCCGGCACTTGCCGGCGAGGCGCAGGGCGCTTGCCGTTCGGCAGGAGAGGGCGGGCCTGCCCGGGCACCCCGGCGTCTCGTGCTGCGACGTCTGCCTGTCGACTGGCGGCCCCCGGCGTTCGCGACAGCTTTGTCCCTGGTGACATCGGCTCCGCGTCGGGCCTCCGATGCCGGACATCTCCAGTCCTCCGGCCTTGCTCTTTCGCTGCGCAGCGAGGAGGGGCGCATCATCGGGATCCTCGTGCATGAACTGTTCGAACGGATTGCCTGCGACGGTCTGGACGCCTGGCCGCCGGAACGGCTCCCGGGCGAACGCTCCACGCTGTGCGATGCCTTGAGCAACGGCGGGGTGCCGCGCAGCCGTCTCGACGCGTGTCTTGAGCGGGTGCTGCAGGCTGTGCGGATGACTTTGGCCAGCCCTCGCGGGCGCTGGATTCTTGCCGCGCACCGGGACGCTTTTTGCGAACTGGAGCTGAAGGGTGTCGATGACGGGGCTGTGCGGCCGGCGGTTATCGATAGAACCTTCGTTGACGATGACGATGTATGTTGGGTGATTGACTACAAGACGAGTTCACCGGACGGCGGCGAAACGGTCGACGGATTCCTGGCGAGGGAGAAGGAGAGATATCGGGGGCAGCTCGATGTCTACCGGAAGTTCATGGCTTTGCGCGAACCGCTGCGCAACGTGCGCGCGGCACTTTACTTCCCGCTTGTCGACGCCTGGTGTGAGTTTGACTGATCGGGAAAGCTGCCGGTCAGGCGTGAGCGTGCTCGCGCCGGTCGGGACCCTGATAGGATACCCCGCCGGTGCCGCGCAACGGATCCCTTCCCACCACAGCCCAACCGCTCATGCGCTTGAAGCTGGCCACCCGGTTTTTTTCCAGCAACTGGTCGAGAATAGCCTGTTTCACCGCATCGAACCTGCCGTCATTGTACATGACCCGGATCATCATGGCGCGCCTCCGTCCTGTTACTTTCTCATTGTACCGCAGGAGGTTGTAAGTTTCCAGCGACGGTGCGGAACGATCTGCGGGGGGACGCCGTTAAGCGGCTAGTTGATGGTCGGCCGGTCGATGGCGAGCAGCTCGATGTGGAAGGTCAGCACATGTCCGGCGAGCGGGTGGTTGGCGTCGAGAGTCACCCTGCCGGCGCGCAGATCGGTAACGACGACCTGAAAGCGGGATCCGTCCTCGGCCGTCACCTCAAGCTGGGTGCCGACTTTGAGCTGAAGCCCTTGCGGAAGAGCCTCGAGCGAAAATTCGTCGACAAGGCGTTCCTGGTGAATGCCGAATCCTTCTTCCGGAGGAATCCGGACCGTCTTCTGCTCGCCGATCTCCATGCCGAGCACTGCTTTTTCAAAACCGGGGAGGACGGTGTCTTCGCCGAGGACGAAGGCCAACGGTTCATCTTCGTCGGAACTGTCGAAGACGCTGCCATCTTCCAGGGTTCCCTGGTATGCCACCCTGACCAGGTCGCCTTCCTGAGCTTTCGACATGTAACGATACTCCTCCGTTTTGCGGTTGCTGTTTGATAGCTTGGATCATGCCGGCTGTCAAGGCAGGCCGGCGCAGTTGCCAACCCCGTGCCGGATGGGGTAATGTGATAAATGATTTATGGCCGGTCGACCGTCCAATCACTTCCCTTACTGGATTAATAATATCATGCCTCTTCTGTCAACATCCCGCAAATACTGGCCGGCGACAGCTCGCCGTATTGCGCTTGCCCTGGTTTTCGCCCTTCTCACCGCGGCTGCATCCCAGGCTGCCATTGCAACGGATTTCGATCAGAACCGAATCCGCCTGCTTACCTACGTTCTGCGTCAGCAGATCTCCAATCATTTCAGCGGGAAAAATATCGACGACACCCTGTCGGCCAGCGCGTTTCACCTCTATCTGAAGCAGCTCGACTACCAGAAGCGCTTTCTCTTGGAGAGCGAGGTTCGTCAGGTCCGCGCTTTCGAGAAGCGCATCGACGACGAGATGATGACCGGAAAGATCCAGCTGGTTCCTCTGGCGGAGCGGTTGATGTCCCAGGGGGTTCGCCGTGCCGAGGAGATGGTCGATGACATTCTCTCGCGGCCTTTCGATTTCGCCGTTGCCGAGGACTTCGAAACCGACCCCGAAAAGCTGGCCTTTTGCCTGACGGAACCCGATCTCAAGGAACGCTGGCGCAAGGATCTGAAGTTCAAAGTACTGAACCGCTATTTGATGCTGATCGAGGAGGAGGGGTTCGCATCACCTTCCGTCGTTCCCAAGGAGAAACGGATTTCTCTCGAGCGCCAGGCACGCGAGAAGGTTCTCAAGCAGCACCACGATTTTTTCTCCAGGCTTCATCAGGAGACGGTTCAGGATCAGTACGACCGCTATCTGAACGCCTTTGCCCGGGCGTTCGATCCGCACACCAACTACATGCCTCCCCAGTCCAAGGAAGACTTCGATATCAGCATGCGCGGCACGCTGGAGGGGATCGGCGCGACCCTGCGGGACGATGACGGCTACATCAAGGTAATCAAGGTGGTGCCGGGAAGCGCGGCCGACCGCCAGGGGCAGCTGCAGGTCGATGATATCATCCTGGCCGTGGCCCAGGGGGGCGGCGAACCGGTTGAAGTTTCGGGGATGCGCCTGCGCGACGCTGTTGCACTGATTCGCGGCAAGAAGGGGAGCGAGGTGCGTCTGACGGTCAAGCGTGCCGGGCACAAGCCGATGGTCATCCCGATTGTCCGCGATGTGGTGATTATCGAGGAGTCGTTCGTCAAATCGACGGTCGTCGACGATCCGGCCGGCGGGCGGCGTTACGGCTATATCCGCATCCCGAGCTTCTACCGTGATTTTGAAGAGACTCGCGGCGGCAGTGCCGGGCGCAACTCGACCGAGGATGTCCGCAAGGCGCTCGAGGCCCTGAAACGGCAGGGGGTTGCCGGGCTGATCCTCGACTTGCGCAACAACGGCGGTGGGGCGCTGACGGATGCCGTCGGCGTCGCCGGGCTCTTTATCGAGCGCGGCCCGATCGTCCAGGTGCGGACTGCCGGCGGTTCGACCAAGGTTCTGGAAGACCAGGATCCGGCCGTCGAATATCGCGGGCCGATGGTCGTGCTCGTCAACCAGTTCAGCGCCTCGGCTTCGGAGATTGTTGCCGGTGCGCTGCAGGACTATGGCCGGGCGGTGATCGTCGGCGGCGAACATACCCACGGCAAGGGGACGGTGCAGGTCATCATGAATCTCGACGAGGCGCTGACCCTGCGCAACATGAGTCGCTATCAGCCGCTGGGCGCCCTGCGTCTGACCACCCAGAAATTTTATCGCATCAGTGGGGAATCGACACAATACCGCGGGGTTGTCCCTGACGTCATCCTTCCGGACCGTCAGCAGAGCAGCAAGTTCGGCGAACGGTATCTCGACTACAGCCTGCCGTGGGATACGATGGCCGGCGTCAGGCATAACCGTTGGGGCAATGGCCTGGCGGACCTTGCCTGGTTGAAATCGCGCAGCCGTATCCGTGTCGACGGCAGTCCGGAATTTGCCAAGATTCGACAGGTGGCCAAGTCGCTGGCGGAGCGGGTTGAAAACAGCCGGCAGTCGCTGCAGATCGATGCCGTTTTCAAGGAGCGCCGGGAACTCGGCCGCGATATGGGAGGGGCGCATGACGAAATGGGGGACGACGACTCACCCAAGACTGCGCCCAAGGGGGAGACCGAGCAGGCCAAACTGGTGCGCCTGCTGAAGGAAGATCCCTACGTCCAGGAGGCAAAGGCGATCGTCGCCGATCTGCTGGCTCCGGCAGGCCCGGCCAGCAGCGTCGCCGCCAAGCCCTGAATGGCGATCTGCTTGCAGAGAGTCAAAAGGCCGTTCCATCGGGAACGGCCTTTTGCGTGCTAGACGGAGAGCCCGAGGCTGTTGATCAGCCAGGAGCGTGTCGGCATCCCGGCAAAAGCGTCGGCCAGCTGTTCGACCTGTTCTTCCGCCGTGCCGGCAACTTCCGGGAAGACGCCGAACAGGTCGGCGGACGCCAGCGAGGCCAACTGGTGAGGGGCTTCCTGCTCGGCTACATCCGGCTTGGCAGGCATGCGGTTGATCACGAAGCCGGCCAGCGGCAATTCCATGGCTCTGGCCGCAAAAACGGTCAGGAGGGTGTGGTTGATGGTGCCGAGCGACGCTCTGGAGACGACCAGCAGAGGGAGCCCGAGATCGCGGGCGAGGTCGGCGATCAGGTAGCCGCCGCGCAACGGCACCATCAACCCGCCGGCCCCTTCGACGATGACCAGATCCTTGCCGCATTGAACCTGCAGAAGGCAATCGGCAATATGCCCGGGATCGATCACCACCCCTTCGCGGCTGGCGGCCAGGGACGGTGCCAGCGGTTCCGTCAGCCGGTAGGGGGCGATGATCCGGTCATCGTCGCGGCTGTCGGCCGCCCAGCGGAGCAGACGCGCATCGTCGCCGGGTCGAGACACGTCGGCAACCCCTGTTTCGCACGGTTTCATGACGCCGACGCTGAGCCCCTGCCGGCTGAAATAGCGTGCCAGTGCGGCGGCAATTGCCGACTTCCCGACCCCGGTGTCGGTGCCGGTCACGAACAGCCCGGGGCAGCGGCGGTCAGCAGGCATCGATTTCCACCTCGGCGTCGGCGAACATCTGCAGGTCGACAGTGCGATCGCGCCCCGTGGTCGTCAGGTAGTTGCCGATCATGGTGCCGCTTGCGCCGGCCATGAAAATCCACGATTGAAATTCGCGCAGGTTCGGCTCTCTGCCGCCGCAGACACTGATCGGCGTTGCCGGCAGGAAATAGCGGAAGAGGGCGATGATGCGCAGGCAGTCCATCGGCGTCAGATCGCGACGTCCGGCGAGCGGCGTCCCGTCAATCGGGTTGAGGAAGTTCAGGGGGACGGAGTCGACGCCCAGCTCGGCAAGGGTTTCCGCCAGTTCTATCCGTTGTTCGAGAGACTCGCCGAGGCCGAAGATGCCGCCGCAGCAGACTTTCATGCCGGCCTGCTTGGCAAGGCGCACGGTGGCGACATCGTCTTCGTAATCGTGGGTCGTGCAGATCGAGGGGAAAAACGACCGCGCCGTTTCCAGGTTGTGATGGTAGGTCACGCAGCCGGCCTCGGCCAGCCGGCGGGCTGCCGTCTCGTTCAGGATGCCGAGCGAGGCGGATGGTTCGATGGCGCAACGGGAGCGGATCTCATCAATTGCGGCCAGAACGGTCTCGAATTCTGCGCCGTCGGCGAGCCGGGTCCCGCTGGTGACGATCCCGTAGCAGTGCGAGCCCTCGTTCTGGGCGGCAATGGCGCCGGCGACGATCTCCTCGCGGCTCTTCAGGGGGTAGACGGGCGCAGTCGTGCGGTGGTGTGCAGACTGGGCGCAGAAGGCGCAATTTTCCGAACAGCGCCCGGATTTCGCGTTGATGATGGAGCACAGCATGACCCGATTGCCGAAGGCTTCTTCTTTGAGGCGATGGGCGCCGGCGAGATAGGCGGTCAGGTCGGCGCCGCGGGCTTTCAGGATGGCCAGCCCCTGTTCTCTGGAGGGGGGGCGTCCGGATCGAGACTGTTCGACCAGGTCGCTTGCGGATAGCAGCATCGGTGTCTCCCGTTGTCAGAGTGTTTGTCGCGAGGGATTATTGGCGAGGCGGCGCCAATTGTCAACCACTCTTGGTGGCGTGGTTGACAATTGGCGCCCGTGCCTCGATTGTGCTCGGGATGATTGACACTCGTCGTTCATTGCGTGTATAGAACAGCATCTCATTTTGAGCGGGTCAGTTTTTATGCTGAGAAAACTTGTTGGCGCGAAACTCAAGAAAACCCGTCTCAAGCGGGATTTGACCATTCAAGAACTGGCGACGGCTTCGCGCGTGTCTGCCAACATGATTTCCCGGATAGAACGAGGGCTTACCACCCCCTCGGTGGAAATCCTGATGCGGCTGGCAACGGCTTTCGGCTTGAGCATCGGGTATTTCGTCGAAGAAGCCGAAAAGGGTGCCGACGTTGTTTTAACCCGGAAGGGCGAGGGGCGGCCGGTTTTCTTCTTCGTGGACAAACACCAGATCGTCGATCTCACCCAGGGGGTCCGCGATCCTGGCTTCAGCGTGTTTATCGACACCCTGGAAAAGGGGTGCGACAGCGGTGCCGGCGGCATGGTTCAGTCAGGCGAGGAATTCGCCTACGTGCTCGAGGGGCAGCTCGAATTTGTCATTGCCGACGAAGTGTTTTTACTCGGGGCCGGTGATTCCATCGCGTTCAAGGCCGCACAACCACATCGCTGGGTCAACCGGCACGATGACCGGACAGTCGTGCTCTGGGTCGTTTCTCCCGCCCCCCATCTCAAGTGAGTCGCATATGAAGCTCAAGAAGATCGTGGGAAAGAAGCTCAAGGCCATTCGCCTTAATCAGGGATTGACCATTCAGGAGCTGGCGGCCCGCTCCCGGGTCTCCTCCAACATGATTTCCCGGGTCGAGCGCGGGCTGACCATCCCTTCCGTGCAGATCCTGATGAAGCTTGCCGAGGTGTTTGGCAAAAGCATCGATTTTTTCGTCGAGGAGGTGACCACCACGCACGAAGTGGTTTTCTCCTCGCCGGGCCGCCGTGATACGACGGTGTACGACGATGATCTCAACATGCACACGGAATCGTATACGTCCGGGTTGCGCGACCCGCAGTTCATGTCGTTTCTCTGCGTCGTTCCCGAGGGCGGCAGCAGCGGCCGCCAGCAGATGTACCATCCCGGTGATGAATTGATCGTTCTGCTCGAGGGGCAGCTGCAGGTAACGATCGCCGGTCAGTCCTACCTGCTTGTCGCCGGCGACAGCCTGTCGTTCAAGTCGCATCTTCCCCATCGCTGGGAGAATGTCGGCAGCGGCGCTGCCCGGGTGATCTGGACACTTTCTCCTTTCACGACAATTTAGGTTATTTACAGAAGGACTGCTTGACACGGGGTAATATCGCGGTATTATTCGTATAACGAACATTAGCCGGTGCTCATTGCGGGTTGACGCCGGCGATCGGTTCTGGCGCCGAACAAATCGATGGGGGAAGATAGACCGCACTGGCCGTCTGGGGAGGGATTTATGAACAAGTCTGAGCTTGTCGAGGCTTTGGCCGGAGAAAACGGCCTGACTTACAAAAAGGCCGAGGAAATCGTCAACCTGATCTTCGACTCGATGGCGGCTACCCTCTCCGAAGGTGGCCGCATCGAGATCCGCGGCTTCGGGAGTTTCGTCGTCAAGGACTACAAATCCTACACGGGGCGGAACCCCAAGACCGGCGAGATGATCGAGGTGCGGCCGAAGCGCCTGCCGTTTTTCAAGGTTGGCAAGGAGTTGCGCGAGCGCGTGAATTTCGCCCGACGTTCCTGATCCGCCAAGCGTCTGCCGAAGCCATATTCCGGAAAAGCACCCTGTGTTTTTCCGGAATTTTTGTTTTTGGATCACCCGAGGTGTGTCCGATCTTTGCACTGTTGTCTCAATATGCTGAAAATAATGGTTTTTTTTAGGGCCGCGAGATTCGTCCTGATGGCATGATAATTGGATGTACGACAGTGAAGGATCTTGCTTCAAGGGAGGGCTGGATGATTCTGCCTTATCGGGGTGTACTGCCGCAGGTGGCTGACGGTGCTTTTGTTGCCCCGAACGCCACCCTGGTAGGCGATGTCCAGGTCGGTTCCGAATCCGGGATATGGTTCGGTGTCATCCTGCGCGGCGATGTCAACCGGATCCGGATCGGGAGCCGCACCAACCTCCAGGATGGCACCATTGTGCATGTGACCGGCGGAACTCACCCCACGATGATTGGTGATGGCGTGACCGTCGGACACGGTGTAAAGCTGCACGGTTGCACGATCGGTGATGGCGCTCTGGTCGGTATCGGGGCCATCGTGCTGGATGGGGCGGTAATCGGCGAGTCGGCGATGGTGGCGGCCGGCAGTCTGGTTGCGCCGGGAACGATCATCCCGCCACGCACACTGGCGATCGGCAGCCCGGCAAAGGCCAGGCGTGATCTGTCCGCCGGGGAGCTCGAGTTGCTGCAAGGCCTGGCCGACAGGTATGTCGCCTACCGGCTGGATTACCTCTGATGTGGACATCTCTTGTTGATTTTGTCTAAGAATAATGATAATTTTCGAAAGATTTGAAATAAATTCAGACACGGGCCGCCGTCTTGCAATGATCCGGTTGCATATGCGAATTCTTCTGGTTTCGACCGCGGCATGCCTGGCATTGCTGTTGGCAGTTGCCTCTCCGGGACTTGCCTCGCCGACGCACTACGGTCATACCGGCCTTCTCAACCTGCCGACCGCGCAGACGCTCAACGAAGGAAACATCTGCGTCGGTCTCTGGACGAACTGCACGGTCGGCAGCGACCGTAGCGGCGTCATCGTTCCGGCGACGATCACGCTGGGGCTCGGCACGTTCATGGAAGCCTACGGCTCCTATCCGAACCTTCTGTTCAATGACGACGAAGATGTCAGCGGCCGCGGTTTTGCCGACATCGGCTTCAAATTCCGCATTTTCGGCAAGCGCTCCGATCCTTTTCGGCTCGGCCTCGACCTCCAGGCCCGCCGGTCCATTTCCGACGATATCCGCCGCGACAGCCTGACCGATTATGCCAGCACCCTGATCGCCAGCTACAGGCGCGAAAAGTTCGGGGTTCACGCGACGGCCGGTTATATCCTCAAGGATTCCGACTTTGACGACCAACTGACCTTCGGCGGCGGCTTCGAATACTACCCGGTCGACCGGCTGCGGACCATTGCCGAGGTGAGTTACGAATCGGGTGCCGAACCCGGTTTCGACGGGCCGGCCGAAGCGACCATGGGCCTGCAGTATTTTCTGACGCCACATCTGACCATGAATTTCGGAGTGGGAGTCGGCCTGACCGATGCCAGTCCGGACTTCCGGGTTCTGTTCGGCTTCTCCTCCTGTCAGGGGGTCGGCACTTTCAACCGTCCGGTGCCTAAATTCGCCGAGCCGCCCAAGGCCCAGGAGGAGGCACCGCAGGAGCCGGCCAAAAAGCTCAAGTTCAAGACGATTACGCCATTGGTTCCGGGTTCGTCCGGCAGCACATCTCCTCTGGGTAAACTCGAACTGCCGTTGCCGGAGCCTCGCGAGCAGGTGCTGATCACCCCGGATGAGCGTTTGCCCCCCATCGATCTGACCCGTCAGGATTCCGCCGTGAGTCCGTTGGTTCTTCCTCCGCCGAATGCGGAAGGGGCCTTTATCTTCGAGCCGTTCAAGGCAACCACGATTCGCAAGTTCATTCTCCCGGAGCAGACCTTCCAGCCGAACCAGGAGTCGCTTTCCATGGAGGGCCGCGAATTTCTTGCCATGATCGCCGAGGAGTTGCGCCAGACGACCGGCCGCTACGTCATCCGGATCGAAGGATACATGGACAATGTCGGTTCGGAAGAGTACAATCGGAAGCTCTCCTACGAGCGTGCGGTAACCGCCGGGTCGGTTCTGGTTCTCAAAAACGGTCTCGACCCGCATTCGATCTTCGTCAAGGGCTACGGTGAGGCCAAGCCGGCGGCCGACAATACTTCGCCTGAAGGCCGTTCCAGGAACAACCGGCTTGAACTGCTGATCCTGGTGAAGGTACTGGATGGCCAGGATGTCGGCACGGCACCTGCCTCGACGGTTCAGCAGTAGCATCGAGCGTATACTTCAGCAGGGGTTGACCTCATGATCAATGCGAGTGCTTTTGACGGAATTCGCGGGAGCGTCATGCTCCAGGGGATGACGGATGCGGATTTCAGCCGCCTGGCGGAGTTTTGTGAAGATCGCCAGATGGCCGAGGGGACGACGGTTTTTATCGAAAACATGCCGGGCGAGTCCCTGTTTTTGATCCGCCGGGGGACGATTCGCATTTCCAAGATGTTCGCCGAAGGGGACGAAAAAACCCTGGTGGTTCTCGGCCCGGAGGATATTTTCGGCGAGATGGCGGTGATCGACGGGCTGCCGAGATCGGCAACGGCCCGCGTGGCCGAAGATGCCGAACTGATCAGCCTGAAGAAAAAGGATTTCGAAGCCCTCTGCCAGGCTGATCCCGGCCTGGCGTTGAAACTGGCCATGAATATCGTGCGGATCTTCAGCAAGCGGATCCGCGAGGCAAGCGATGAGTACCGGGACATGCTGATCTGGTCGATACAAGGGGACAAGGCCTAGGGAGGCGACAATGAAGCTGGTCGCACGCATGCTGCTCATCGCAGTCGCGACAGTATCTTGTATGGCCTGCAGTGCTAAAATCGTTCCCGTGCCGACTGCGACGGCGCTTCCCGGCCCCGTTGAAGGATCCCTTAGCGAAATGCGTGACGGCATCGCCGTGACGGTGAAGATCGATCAGCTTTCCGTTCAGCCTTATCAGCCTGTCGACAATCTCGCTTCGATTCACATTGCCATTGACAACCGTACCGACCGCAAGATCGAGGTTGCACCCGGTGCCTTTGTGCTCAGGGACGGGGAGAACAACCAGTATCTGACGGTTTCGCCCGAGCGGGTCAGGGAGATCGTGAGCAAGGACACGGTCTACCTGATCCCTTACCCGTACGTCGGCTACTATTACCTTGAGGACCAAAGGCAGGATTCCTTTCACCAGACAATGACGTCCTCCCTGCCGTTTTATGCCGAATATCACCCCCAGAACATCTTTACCCGGGCCTTGCCTTCCGGTCCGGTTCTGCCGCACTCGAAGGTTTCGGGTGTGATCTATTTCCTTGCCGACCTGACCCGCACCGATCATGTCGAACTGTTGCTCTATCCGGACCCCCGGTTCGAGGGCGAGCCGCGGTATCGTTTCCCCTTCCGTGTCGAGAAATAGGTTGCCTGCCTGATCCGGCGCCGGATTGCTCACCTGCAGGGGGCAGCCGGTCCGGAATCCATATCGCCGCCAGGGGAGTCCCCCGTTGCCTGCTTCGTTGCTCAGCCAGTCATTGCTCTTCGGTCTCGTCGGCGGCCTGGGACTGTTCCTGTTCGGCATGAAAATCATGTCGGAGGGGCTGCAGAAGCTTGCCGGCGAGCGTCTGCGGCGGCTTTTCGGTACGCTGACCGACCATCGGTTGCTGGCCGTGCTGGTCGGGGCGGGTGCAACCGCCCTGATCCAGTCGTCTACCACGACAACGGTCATGGTCGTCGGGTTTGTCAATGCCGGTCTGATGTCGCTGCTGCAAGCGATCGGTGTCGTCATCGGCGCGAATATCGGCACGACGGTTACGGCCCAATTGATCGCCTTCAATCTGGCGCATTACGCCTTGCCGGTCATCGGCGTCGGGGCGGCCCTCAAGCTGTTCGTGAGGACGCCGCGCTGGCAGCAGGCCGGTGAAGTCATCCTCGGTTTCGGCCTGCTGTTCCTGGGGTTGGGGTTGATGAAGGAGGCGTTTGACCCGGTCCGGGGGGATCACGACTTTCAGGCGATGTTTCTTCACGTCGGCGACAGCCCGTTGCTGGGGGTGGCGATCGGCGCCGTCACGACCATGCTGGTGCAGAGCAGCAGTGCCACCATCGGGTTGACCATTGCGCTGGCCACCAGCGGCCTCCTGGGATTTGAGGCCAGCGTGGCCCTGATTCTCGGTGAAAATATCGGAACGACCGTGACGGCCAATATCGCCGCCCTCGGAACCAGTCTGGCGGCACGCCGTACGGCGTTGGCCCATTTCCTGTTCAATGCCATCGGCGTCTGCTGCATGTTGCTCTTCTTTCCGCTGTTCATCTCCCTGGTGGCGGCCATTACGCCCGGTGATCCCGATTTCATCGTTCGCTCCGCGGAACAGCTGGATGCGTTCGGCGGGGCGATCGGTGACAAGCCTTACATAGCCAGACATATTGCCAATGCCCATACGCTGTTCAATATTCTCAATGCCCTGATGTTCATCCCCCTGATCGGTCACCTGGGCAGGCTGACCGCCGTACTGATTCCCGGCGGGGGGCCGGCGCCCGAATTCCATCTGCGCCATCTCGACGCCAGGGTGTTGGACACGCCGCCGATCGCACTCGCCCAGGCTCGCTCCGAAACCATCCACATGGTGCGGGTCACGGGGGATGTCCTCCGGGAGACAGTAGGCCTGCTTCGCAACCAGAGTCCGGGACGGATCCAGCCCATTCTGAAGATGGAAGAGCATGTCGATCTGCTGCAGAGGGAAATTACGGATTTTCTGGTCGCGCTGTCACGGCAGTCGATTACCGCGGAGACGTCGATCGAAGTCGTGAACATAATGCATGCGGTAAACGACCTGGAGCGGATTGGCGATCATTGTGTTCATCTCGCGCGACTCATGCAGCGCAAGGTCGATCAGAATGTCATTTTTTCCGAGGCGGCCCGTCGCGAGATCGACGAACTGACCGAGCTGACCCGGTCCTTTTTCGACATGACGGCGGCGGCGCTCGAAGCAGATCAGGGGATCGATCCGGAACAGGCCGGGTCCCGGGAGGGCGCGATCGCCCGGATGGCGGAGACCCTGCGCAGCAATCATATCGGCAGGCTCAATACGGGTGAATGTTCGGTGGTCCCCGGTCTGCTATATATCGATATTCTGCACCATCTTGAGAAGATCGGCGAGCACACCTTGAAATTGGGTAGGGCTTTCGCCGCCGGTGCCTGAACCGGTTTCCTTGAACAGCGCATTTGCCTGCAACGACGGTTTGACAATGTTCCGCTGATTGGATTATCTTTTTAATCCCGCCTCGGCGGGGCCTTCGTGCATAACGTACCGTTATTACTAACTTTTGAGGTGTAGTCGATGTCCAGAGCTGTTCTCTCGGGCAATGAAGCCATTGCCCGTGGCGCTTATGAGGCCGGAGTCCTGGTTGCCAGTGCCTATCCTGGAACCCCATCTACCGAAATTCTGGAAAATATTGTTGGATACCCTGAAATCGATGCGTCCTGGGCACCCAACGAAAAGGTCGCCCTCGAGGTGGCCATTGGCGCGTCTTTCGGCGGCGGCCGCGCGATTGCCTGCATGAAGCATGTCGGCGTCAATGTCGCCGCCGACCCGCTTTTCACCCTGTCGTATACCGGAGTGCGCGGCGGCCTGGTGCTGGTGGCCGCCGACGACCCGGAGATGCACTCGTCGCAGAACGAGCAGGACAGCCGCAACTATGCCAAATTTGCCAAGGTGCCGATGCTCGAACCTGCCGACTCGCAGGAGTGCAAGGAGTTCACGCGCCTGGGTTTCGATCTCTCCGAGCAGTTCGATACGCCGGTGATGCTGCGCAGCTGCACGCGTATCTCTCACGGCAAGTCGATCGTCGAACTCGGTGAGCGTGTTTCCGGACTGCCGGCGCCGAAACTGACCAAGGATGCCCCGAAGCTGGTCATGCTCCCCGGCAATGCCCGGGTGCGTCACCCGCTGGTCGAGCAGCGGATCGTCGACCTCTCCGCCTATGGCGACGGGGCGGCCATCAACCGCAAGGAAATGCGTTCCACCAAGGTCGGGATCATCTGCGCTGGCGTGGTTTACCAGTACGTGCGCGAGGCACTGCCCGAAGCGTCGGTGCTCAAACTGGGGATGGTCTACCCCCTGCCGCACAACCTGATTCGTGAATTCGCCTCGCAAGTCGAGCAGCTCTTTGTGATCGAAGAGCTGGATCCCTTCATCGAGGAGCAGGTGAAGGCCATGGGGATCGCCGTGACCGGCAAGGCAATCGTGCCGCTGTGCGGCGAACTGTCGCCGGGGCGGATTCGTGCCGCCTTTGCCAAAGTCGGTCTGGCAGAGGCTCCGGCGGCAGCAGACAGCATCACCGAGCCGCTGCCGCCGCGCCCGCCGAACATGTGCCCGGGGTGTCCGCATCGCGGCCTGTTCTACACACTTAACCGGCTGAATGCCTACGTGACCGGCGACATCGGCTGCTACACCCTCGGCTTCATGCCGCCGCTCAATGCCATGGACACCTGTGTATGCATGGGGGCGTCGGTCAGCAATGCGTCCGGCATCGTGCGGGTACTGTCACCCGAGGAGCAGCGGCGCGTGGTCGGGGTGATCGGCGATTCGACCTTCCTGCACACCGGGGTCAACTCGCTGATGGAGATGGCCTACAACCGGGTGCCGGCAACCATCGTCATTCTCGATAACCGCATCACCGCCATGACCGGGCGGCAGGAGAACCCGACATCAGGTTATACCCTGAAAGGGGTTCCGGCCCCGGAGGTCGATCTGGCCGAGCTGTGCCGGGTACTCGGCATCGAGCATGTGCGGTTGATCGATCCCAACAATCTGGCTGAAACCCGCAGGGTTCTGGAAGAGGAGATGGCCCGTCCCGCGCCGTCGGTGGTGATTACCAGGCGGCCGTGCTGCCTGATCAAGGATGCCACCCGTTTCAGTCCCGGCCCGCCGCTGTGCATCGAACCGGACAAGTGCACCGGCTGCAAGGCCTGTCTGCGCCTGGGATGTCCGGCCATCGAATGGCTGCCGTCATCCGACGGGAAGAAAGGCAAGGCGAGGATTGATTCGCTGCTTTGCAACGGCTGTACCGTCTGCCAGCAACTGTGCAAATTCGACGCAATCATCCATCAACAGGGTTGAGAATATGAACGACAAGATCACCAACATTCTGCTGGTCGGTGTCGGCGGGCAAGGGATCCTGCTGGCCTCGGAGATCCTTGCCGAAGCCTTCATGCTGGCCGGCCTCGATGTGAAGAAGAGCGAGATTCACGGCATGTCGCAGCGCGGCGGCAGTGTCGTCTCCCATGTGCGCTTCGGCCGGGAGGTCAGTTCGCCGACCGTGCCGGAAGGGGAGGGGGACATCCTCTTCGGTTTCGAGCTCTTGGAGGCCTACCGTTCTCTCCCGCTGCTGCGCCCCGGCGCCGAGGTCGTCGTCAACGACTACCGCATCGCGCCGCCATCGGTGCTTCTCGGGCAGGCGGCCTACCCGGACGACATCCCCGCGCGCATCCGGGCCCGCTTCCCGGATTTCCTTCTGGTCGATGGCTTGCACCTCGCGCAGCAGGCCGGGGATGTGCGCGCAGCCAATACGGTCCTGCTCGGCGCGGTTTCGAAGCGTCTGCCGATCGATGTGGCGGTCTGGCAGCAGGCTCTGGAGAAAATGGTGCCGAAGAAAGCCCTGGAGGTGAATCACAAGGCCTTTGCCATGGGGCGGGCACTTTGAAGGGGAGGACCGCATGACGGCCTACTTCCACGAAGAATTCGAAACCATGCCGCGCGCGGCGCTGGAGGCTCTGCAGCTCAAACGCCTGCAGAACACGGTGACACGCGTCTATGAAAAGGTCCCGTTCTACCGGGAATCGCTCAGTAAAGCCGGCATTCGTCCCGAGCAGATCCGCAGTCTCGACGATCTGCGCCGCCTGCCGTTCACCGTCAAGCAGGATATGCGCGACGCGTATCCTTATAATCTCTTTGCCGCGCCAATGGACGACATCGTGCGCATTCACGCGTCCAGCGGCACCACCGGCAAGCCGACGGTCGTCGGCTACACCCGCAAGGATATCGATATCTGGGCGGATCTGATGGCCCGGACCTTCGTCGCTACCGGCGTGCACAAGGGCGATATCATCCACAACGCCTACGGCTACGGGTTGTTCACCGGCGGTCTTGGTGCACATTACGGAGCTGAACGGCTCGGTGCTTCGGTCATCCCGATCTCGGGGGGCAACACCGCCCGGCAGTTGCTGATCATGCAGGATTTCGGCTCAACCGTGCTGACTTGCACCCCCTCCTATTCGCTGTACATGGCCGAGGAAGCGCGCGAAGCCGGCATCGATTTCCGCGATCTGAAGCTGCGCGTCGGCATCTTCGGCGCGGAACCGTGGTCGGAGGACATGCGCAGGGATATCGAGGCCAAGCTAAACCTCCATGCCCTCGACATCTACGGGCTCTCCGAGATCATGGGCCCCGGCGTCGCGATCGAGTGCATCGAGGCAAAGAACGGCCTGCACATCTGGGAGGACCATTTCCTGGCGGAAATCATTGACCCGGAAAGCGGCGAGGTGCTCCCGGACGGCGCCACCGGTGAACTGGTGATCACCACCATCACCAAAGAGGGGATTCCGCTGCTGCGCTACCGGACCCGCGACATCACCAGCCTCAACCGGGAAACATGCGTCTGCGGACGGACCCATGCGCGCCTGGCCCGCATGAGCGGCCGCAGCGACGATATGCTGATCATCCGCGGCGTCAACGTCTTCCCGTCGCAGATCGAGTCGATCCTGATGCGCATCGAGGGGGTCGAGCCGCACTACCTGCTGGTGGTTGACCGGCACGACAACCTCGACACCCTCGAGGTCCAGGTCGAGGTCAATGAAACCCTTTTCTCCGACGAGGTCAAAGTGCTGCAGGCCCTGGCCCTGCGCATCGAGAAGGAGATCAAGGATTTTCTCGGCGTCACCAGCAAGGTGCGCCTGGTGGAGCCGAAAACCATTGCCCGCAGCGAAGGGAAGGCCAAGCGCGTCATCGACAATCGCAGGAAATAGATCGGGAGGGTGCCATGCAGCTTGAGCAGATTTCCATTTTCATTGAAAACAAGTCCGGTCGGCTGGCCGAGGTGACCCGCGTTCTGGGGAGCAAAGGGATCAACATCCGTGCCTTGTCGCTGGCCGATACCTCCGATTTCGGTATCCTCCGGCTGATCGTCGATCAGATCGATCTGGCCAAGACCGCGCTCAAGGAGCAGGGGTTCACGGTCAGCAAGACCAACGTGGTCGCGGTCGAGGTTCCCGATCAGCCCGGCGGTCTGGCGGGAATTCTCGATATTCTCGACAAGTCGCAGGTCAACGTCGAATACATGTATGCCTTCGTCGAGCGCTGTGGCGGTAATGCGGTGATCATCTTCCGCTTCGATGATGCCGATGCGGCGATCCGCGTCCTCACTGAAAACGGTGTCAAGATTATGGAAGGGGAGCGCCTCTACCGGATGTAGGCGTGCCCATGACGGCAATGGTAGCTTCGAACTCGCGGGAGGAATGATCATGCGAAAACTGGCGATGGTATGGATGGTACTCTGTCTCGTGCTGAGTGCCGGCACGGTCCTGGCCGAGCCGTTGCGCATCGGCGCGCTTTTCTCTATTACCGGCCCGGCGGCTTTCCTCGGTGAACCGGAAAAGAACACACTGGAAATGCTGGTCAAGGAGATCAATGCCAAGGGTGGTGTCAAAGGCCAGCCGGTCGAGGCCGTGATCTACGACACCACCGGTGATCCGACCAAGGCAGTGCAACTGGCGACCAAGCTGATCAAGGACGACAAGGTTGTCGCCATCATCGGGCCGAGCACCACCGGTGAAACGATGGCGGTCAAACCGATCACTGAAAAGGAGCAGATTCCTCTGATCTCCTGTGCGGCCGGCATCAAGATCACCGACCCGGTCAACCCCTGGACGTTCAAGACGCCGGCCAATGACCATATTGCCGGGGAGAAGATTCTCAACTATGCGGTCGGCAAGGGCCAGAAGAAGTTCGCTCTACTTACGGTCTCCGACGGTTTCGGTTCGTCGGGCCGCGAACAGCTCAAGGGGCTGCTCGCCAAAAAGGGGCTGGAACTGGTGGCTGATGAGACTTTCGGCCCCAAGGATACCGATATGACTGCGCAGTTGACCAAGATCCGCGCGGCCGGCCCCGATGCCATCATCTGCTGGGGAACCAACCCCGGCCCGGCCGTGGTGACGCGCAACGTCAAGCAGCTCGGCATCAAAATCCCCTTGTACATGAGTCACGGGGTAGCTTCGAAGAAGTACATCGAACTGGCCACCCCCGAGGCCGCCGAGGGGGTCATGCTCCCCGCCGGCAAGCTGACGGTATTCGACAAGATCAAGGAAAGCGACCCGCAGGCGCGGCTGCTCAAGGAGTACGATGCGGCCTATCGCAAGACCTTCGGCGTGGAAGCCTCGACCTTTGGCGGTTATGCCTACGACGCCCTGCAGCTGATCGTCGCTGCAGTCCAGAAAAACGGCGCTTCTTCCGACCAGATCCGCAGCGGTCTTGAGCAGACCAGCAAAGTGGTTGGAGTATCCGGGGTCTTCACCATGTCTGCGGGCGACCACAATGGCCTTGATCTCTCGGCATTCGAGATGGTTCGCATCACGGCCGGCGACTGGGCGATCATTCAGTAAATTTCGAACTTTCAGGAGGATTTTATGAAGATCCGATCTGTTTCGTATATTGCCGTGCTGCTGGCCCTGCTGTTTTTTGCCGGGGTATCGTCTGCCGCCGAGTCGATCAGAATCGGTGCACTCTTTTCCGTGACAGGCCCGCCCTCGTTCCTCGGCGAACCGGAGCGCAATACTGCGCAGATGGTCGTCGACGAAATCAACAAAGCCGGCGGGATCAAGGGGCGGCCCCTCGAACTGGTGGTTTACGATACCTCCGGAGACCCGACCAAGGCAGTGCAGTTGGCGACCAAGCTGATCAAGGACGACAAGGTCGTCGCCATCATCGGGCCGAGCACCACCGGCGAAACGATGGCGGTCAAACCGGTGACCGAAAAGGAACAGATTCCTCTGATCTCTTGTGCCGCCGGCAGCAAGATCACCGATCCGGTCAACCCCTGGACGTTCAAGACCGCGCAGAACGACACCCTGGCCGTCGCCCGCATCTTCGAATATCTTCAGAAGCGCAAGCTGGATAAAGTCGCCATTCTGAGCGTTTCCGACGGGTTCGGCGCATCGGGCCGCGAGCAGCTCAAAGGGCAGGCCTCCAAATATGGCATTACGCTGGTGGTCGATGACACCTTCGGGCCGAAGGATACCGACATGACCGCCCAGTTGACCAAGATTCGCGGCAGCGAAGCGCAGGCCATCATCTGCTGGGGCACCAATCCCGGGCCGGCAGTGGTGGCGAAGAATGTTCGCCAACTGGGCATCAAGCTGCCGCTGTTCATGAGTCACGGCGTTTCATCGAAAAAGTTCATCGAACTGGCCGGTGAAGCGGCTGAAGGGATCATTCTCCCTTCCGGGAGGGTGATCGTCGCCGACCTTCTGCCGGCCAGCGACGCGCAGAAGAAGTCGCTGATGGCTTACGTGCAGAATTACAAGCACCACTACAATGTGGAGGGTGATCATTTCGGCGGGCATGCCTGGGATGCGGTCATGCTGCTGAAGAAGGCCCTCGAGCAAGGGGCCGACACCCCTGCGTCGATCCGCGACCAGTTGGAGAAGATTTCCGGCTTTGCCGGTATCGGCGGGGTGTTCGGTTTTTCTCCGACCGACCATGCCGGTCTGACCAAGGATGCCTTCGTCCTTGTCGAAATCAAGAACAGGGACTGGGTATTGGTCGACTGATAGCCGGTCCCCTTACAAACATCAACTGATTCTGTTCCGTCAGCGCAGGCGGATTCTTCGCCTGCGCTGCACCTTTGCCAGCGGCTCCGGACTTTATGGATTTTTCACAGCAGATTTCGCAATACATCCTTTCAGGTCTCGCCACCGGTGCCATTTATGCGCTGATCGGGCTCGGTTTCGCCATCATCTACAATTCCACCGGGATCATCAATTTTGCCCAGGGGGAGTTCGTCATGCTGGGCGGGATGTTCGGCGTCTACTTCCATACGGTCCACAACTTCAACCTGGCAGTTGCTCTGTTACTGGCGATCCTCTTTGCCGCGGTGTCGGGGGTTCTCTTTGAGCGCCTGGCCATCCGCCCTCTGCGTAGAGCGACTCCGCTGGGGTTGGTAATCATCACTATCGGCGGCAGCATTCTAGTGCGCGGTCTTGCCATGCTGGTGTGGGGCAAGGATACCCATGCGCTGCCGACTTTCTCCGGCGATGAACCGCTTTCGCTGGCCGGCGCGACCTTGCTGCCGCAGCACATGTGGATCTTTGCCCTGACCGTACTGCTGATCGTTCTCAGCAAGCTGTTTTTCCAGTTCACCATTACCGGCAAGGCGCTGCGCGCCTGCGCCGTGAACCAGAGGGCGGCTGGTTTGGTTGGCATCGACGTGCGGCGCATGGTCATGTTCTCCTTCCTCCTGGCCTCCGGGATGGGAGCGCTGGCCGGCATTATCATCGCCCCCCTCACCATGACCTCTTACGATGTCGGCATCATGCTCGGGCTCAAGGGCTTCTGTGCCGCGATCATCGGCGGCATGAGCAATGGTCTGGGTACGGTGCTTGGCGGCCTGATCCTCGGCGTGCTGGAGGCACTTGGTGCCGGCCTGATCTCGTCCGGCTACAAGGACGCGGTGACCTTTATCATCCTGTTGCTGATTCTGTTCCTGCGCCCGCAGGGGCTGTTCAGCCGCGGGGAAAGCGAGCGGGTCTAGGCCAGATGCGTCGGGAACTGATTAAATTCGCGCTGTTTGCCGCAGTTGTCCTGACGGTGCCCGCTGTGGTCAAGGGGGGGTACCTGCTCAACGTGCTGGTTTTCGTCGGCATTAACACCATGCTGGCGGTTGCGCTCAATCTGCTGCTTGGATTCGCCGGTCAGATCTCCCTCGGCCAGGCGGCCTTTTACGGCCTCGGGGCCTATCTTTCCGGGATTCTCACGGCCACGCACGGCTGGAACCCGTGGCTGGCCCTGTTTGCCGCTGCGGCCGCAGTCGGTCTGCTGGCCTTCGCTATCGGTTTCCCGATCCTCAAACTCAAGGGGCATTATCTGGCCATGGCCACCCTGGGCTTCGGAATCATCGTCTATATCGTGTTCAACGAATATGTCGATGTGACCGGCGGGCCTTCCGGATTCCCCGGAATCCCCGGTTTGCAGATCGGGGATCTGCGCTTCGATTCCGACCTGAAGAGCTATTACCTGATCTGGACGACAGCACTGCTGATCATGCTTCTGGCGGTAAACCTGACGCGCTCGCGTATCGGCCGTGCCCTGCGCGCCATTCACGATTCGGAGGTGGCGGCGCGGGTGCTCGGTGTCAATGCCCGTCTGCTCAAGGTTCAGGTCTTCGCCTGTTCGGCGGTGATCTCCTGCATTGCCGGCAGCCTTTACGCCCATACCGTAACGTTCATCTCACCGAGCACTTTCGGTTTTCATTTTTCGGTCGAGCTATTGACCATGGTGATTATCGGTGGCCTGGGGAGCATCTACGGCTCCTGCCTCGGTGCCGCTTTGCTGACGCTGTTGCCGGAGTTCTTGCGGACCTTCCAGGATTACGACATCGTCGTTTACGGCCTGCTGCTGATCGTGATGACCATGTTCATGCCGGGCGGTCTGGTTCAGGGAGCGGCAACCGTGTGGCGGCTGGCTCTGCGGCTGTTGCCGGCGAAGGGGAGGGGCGATGCTTGAGGTTCAAGGCGTCACCTGCGTCTTCGGCGGGTTGACCGCACTCGACGATGTCTCTTTCACGGTCCGGGCCGGTGAGATTACCGGGGTGATCGGTCCCAACGGTGCCGGGAAAACGACCCTGTTCAACATCATTACCGGCATTTATGCGCGGACCGCCGGCCGTATCGTGCTCGAGGGGCGTGACATCAGCGGTCTGCCGCCGGAACGCCTGACCCGCCTCGGTCTCGTCAGAACCTTCCAGAACATCGAACTGTTTGGTCAGATGACAGTGCTGGAAAATGTCATGGTCGGGCTGCATACCCGCAGCCGCAGCGGTTTTTTTGCCTGCGCCTGCAAGCTTCCCCAGCATCTGGCGGAGGAGCGACGCATCCGGGCTCAGGCCACTGAACTGCTCGAGTTCGTCGGCATCCCCGATCTGGCCGACACCGTGGCGTCCAATCTTCCTTTCGGTAAGGGCCGACTGCTCGAGATCGCCCGGGCCCTTGCGGTCAAGCCGCGCATCATGCTGATGGACGAGCCGGCTGCCGGACTGAACAGCCGTGAGACGTGGCAACTCGGCGAGTTGATCCGGAAGATTCGCGACACCGGGGTCACCGTGGTACTGGTTGAGCACGATATGGAATTGGTGATGGACATCTGCGATGCCATCGTCGTGCTCAACCTCGGCAGGAAGCTGGCAGAGGGGACACCCCGCCAGATCCAGGAAAATTCCGAGGTCATCGCGGCTTACCTGGGGGAAGGATAGCCTCCCATGGAGATGTTGAAGGTCAAGCATATCAACACCTATTACGGGCAGGTGCATGCCCTGAAGAACGTCTCGCTGCACCTCAATCAGGGAGAAATCGTGACCCTGATCGGCGCGAACGGCGCAGGGAAGACCACGATTCTCAATTCTCTGTCGGCCGTCACACCGATCCGCAGCGGCGAGATCCTCTTCGAGGGCAATCCGATTCATGCGTTATCTCCGGAGAAGATCGTCGATCTGGGGATTTCCCAGGTGCCGGAGGGCCGCCAGGTCTTCAAGCCTCTGACGGTCGAAGACAATCTCGAACTCGGTGCCTACCTGCGCTACCGCCGTCGCGAAGGGCGAGCCAGGATTCGCGCCAGCCTCGATGAAATCTATCGGCTCTTCCCCCGACTGCTCGAGCGGCGCCGCCAGTTGGCCGGCACCCTTTCCGGCGGCGAGCAGCAGATGCTTGCCATCGGGCGTGCACTCATGGCCCGCCCGAAACTGCTGCTGCTCGACGAGCCTTCAATGGGGTTGGCGCCACTGGTGGTTCAGGAAATCTTCTCGGTGATTGCGACCCTGACCAGGGAACTCGGCACAACCGTGCTGCTGGTCGAGCAGAATGCGAAGGCGGCGCTGAAGCTGGCAGACCGGGGTTACGTGCTGGAGACCGGCAAGGTAATCATCGAGGAAAGTGCCGGTGATCTGTTGGAAAACCGCGAAGTGCAGCGTGCCTATCTGGGGAAGGAAAAGAAGGAGATCTGGGAGCGTTAGGGACATGGATATCTGGGATCAGACACACGAGTGCATGCCGCGCGAGGAGCTTGAGCAGCTGCAACTGGAGCGGTTGCAGGCGACGCTCAACCGAGCCTACAAGAATGTCACCTGCTATCGTCGCAAGTTCGATGAAATGGGGATCATTCCCGAAGACATCCGCTCCCTCGACGACCTCCGCCGGCTCCCATTCACCGCCAAGGAGGACCTGCGCCTCAACTACCCTTACGGGATGTTCGCCGTCCCGTTGCGCGAGGTGGTGCGGATTCACTCCTCCTCCGGTACAACCGGCAAGCCGACGGTCGTTGGCTACACCCGTAACGATATCAAGACCTGGTCGCAACTGGTGGCTCGTCTTCTGACCGCTGCCGGGGTCACGCACGACGACGTGGTGCAGATCACTTTCGGCTACGGATTGTTTACCGGCGCCTTTGGTCTGCACTACGGCGCCGAACTGATCGGTGCCTCCGTCATCCCCATGGGTGGCGGCAACACCGAGAAGCAGCTCATGATCATGCAGGATTACCGGACCACCGCTCTGGTCGGCACGCCGAGCTACGCCCTGACGCTGGCCGATCGGATGGAAAAGCAGGGGATCGATCCAAAGTCCCTGACCCTGCGCTTCGGTCTGTTCGGCGGTGAACCGTGGAGCGAGGAGATGCGGCGTGAGATCGAGCAGCGTCTCGGCATCATCGCGACCGACAACTACGGCCTGTCGGAAGTCATGGGGCCGGGCGTGGCCGGCGAATGCCGCGGCCGTTGCGGCATGCACATCTTCGAGGATCATTTTCTCCCTGAAATCATCGATCCTGAAACCTGTGAGGTTCTCCCTCCCGGTTCGGTCGGCGAACTGGTGCTGACCACCCTGACCAAGGAAGCCCTGCCGGTCATTCGCTACCGCACCCGCGATATTACCCGGCTCATCTACGATCGGTGCGACTGCGGCCGGACCATGGTGCGCATGGAGAAGACCCGCGGCCGATCCGACGACATGCTGATCATCAAGGGCGTCAACGTCTTCCCGACGCAGATCGAGGAGGTGCTCTTCCAGATCGAAGGGTGCGAACCGCACTACCAGCTGGTGATCGACCGCATCGACAATGTCGACACTCTGGAGGTGCTCGTCGAGGTCAACGAAACGATTTTCTTCGATGAGATGAAAAAACAGCGGGCCTTTGTCAGCATGGTGGAAAAGCGCCTGGCCTCGACCCTGAACGTCGGCGCCAGGGTCAAGCTGGTCGAGCCGGCCAGCATTCCCCGTCATGAGGGGAAGGCCCAGCGGGTCATCGATCGGCGCAAGCGGTGAGCCATATTTCTTGACAACCGGATGATGCTGACGCATAATCCGGCTCCGTTGTGCTGACGGGGCGTAGCGCAGTCTGGTAGCGCACCAGCATGGGGTGCTGGGGGTCGGAGGTTCAAATCCTCTCGCCCCGACCAACAACAACGGATACACGGGCCATCCTGCATGGGGTGGCCCGTGTGTTTTGGTGCGGGGGCGGTTGACAATTAAGACCGGTGTGGTAGCTTTTTAACAAGTGCGACTCTCCGATACGGGCAAAGCCGGTGCGAGCCGGTGACGCAAAGCCACGGATCTGCTACGGCAGACCGCCGGGTTGCCGAAGAGAGCAAGCCGTCATCTGTTTGCCCTTGCACGCCCGTCTTCGGTTTGAGAAGGACGGGCGTTTAGCGTTCTGTGGGGACAGTTAGGCAGGCGGCGTGCCGCGCATCGGCACGAAAATCATGACATCATCGGGGGGCGTTGTCATGGCATGCGAACGGTTGGTCGATTGTGCATTCTTCCTCAGGTTCCGAAAGGAAACAGGACGCGATCAGTATCGCCTGCTGATTGCCAGTTACTGCCAGGGGAATCTCAGGGATGCCTGCAAACGGCTCGAATACGAGCGCGTGCAGGGGAAAACGGCGCCGCCTAATCTCTGTCCGAGCGGCTATCTGGCAAGGGAGCGGAGCTAGAGCCGGTTTGCGCCTGCCCGGCAGCGTGTCGCGCGTACTGCCCGAGATAGTTTCGCATCCGGATCTTCTTCGCCGTGTTCTCCGAACTCATGTACCTGACGCTGCCGAATACCGGCCGAACCGGTCCCCAGGGGCGGTCATAGGCGCCAAGGCACCACAGGATCCCGGTTGCCGAGTTGGGATCGCGTCCGTCGAGCGCATAGCGGTCGTTGAACTCGAACATGACGTCCAGCGCCGCCTGCGGCGAAGGGGTCCATTCGATGATTTTCTTCCCCCAGAGCATGCGCAGATAGTTGTGGATCGTCCCCTCCCGCAGCAACTGGGTCTGGGCTGCGTTCCACAGCGGGTCATGAGTTGCCGCGGTCCGTAGTTCCTCGACGGAATAGCGGTAGCGGCGCGGGTCGTCGCTGTGCCGCTCGAGCGTCTGCCGCGCCCAGCCGGGTAGCCGGTCGAGGCCGGGCTGACCGGGGCAATGCGCGCTGTTGACGTAACCGAGTTCGCGCCAGGTGATCAGCTGGTCGAGAAAGGCTTCGGCGTCGGGCGGCATCCCCCACCAGCCGGTGCGGCTGCCGCTGGCGTGCGATGCAAGATCCGGCGGAACCCAGCCGCAACTGTCGGCTACCGCCTGGAAAACCTGATGCGCGCCGATATGACCGAAATGCAGGTACGGGGAGAGTCCGCTGCAGCCGTCGAGGTCGGGGTGGTTGCGCTCCGTGCTGTAACGGGAGAGTGGCCCGGCGACAAACTGTTCGAGCCTGGCGAGGGCTGCAGCGGCACCACCGCGCAGAGAGACGGATGCCACGCTGTGATCGATCGGCAGGGCGGCCAAAGCTGCGGGGTCCCCATCGAGCAACAGGGGTTCGACGGCCGGCCAGCGGTGCGTGATCGCCCGGGGCAGCGCCGGCGGCGACGCCAGGGGCAATTCGGCAAGCGGGTCGCCTGGCGGCGGTTCGGCAAGGTGGCCGGGCAGCTCCTTTTGCAGGAAGCGGCGGAATGCATGGGCGGTGGCAAAAGAACGGCCTGCTGCCTGCAACGGCAACAGGCCGTTGCTGTCGACGGCCGTCAGCCGGACTGCCAGCTTTCGTCCGGCAGCGGCCAGCATGTCGGGGAGGAAGAAGCCGGGGAAATCGTCGGTCACCACCTCGCAGGCGTATCCGGCCAATGCTTCCAGCAACCCCTTGCCGGCGCCGGGGGCCGATTCGACATAGGGGTGGTAAACCACCGGCCGGCCGGCCATGGACCGCTTGTTCGCGGCCATGCCGTCGAGAACGAAACGGTGCAGGCGCTCCGATGCATAGGGGTAGTCGCAGCGCAGTCCTTCAAGCACGACCAGCGGCCTGCCCAGACGGCAGGCCTGGTCTGCCGCGTGCTGAAGGGCGAAGTTGCTGCGGGTGCGTCGGGCGGCGATCATCCAGTAGAGGACGAACTCGCCATCGGTACGGAGCGGACGGCGGTTCATCAAGCGCAGGCGCAGGGCGGGAACGGTCATGGGCTTTCCGTTGTCGGATTGAAGGATTGTTCTGCTAGACTATAACAGAACTCGAATTGTTCGTGAGCGCAGGGAGGGGTCGGATGATCGGGAAAATTCGTATCGGCATCAGCAGTTGCCTGCTTGGGGAAATGGTCCGCTATGACGGCGGACACCAGCTCGACCGCTACCTTCGCGACACGTTGGGGAACTGGTTCGAATATGTCGGGGTCTGCCCGGAAGTGGAGCTGGGCTTGCCGACGCCGCGCGAAGCCCTGCGGCTGGTGACAGGGGAGGAGGGCGGCGTGCGCCTGGTCTTTGCCAGGTCGGGCGAAGATATTACCGGGCGCATGCAGGCCTGGGCGGAGCGGCGCGTAGCCGAACTGGAGAGCGAAGAGTTGTGCGGCTTCATTTTCAAGGCCAAGTCGCCTTCGAGCGGAATGGAACGGGTCAAGCTCTACGACCGCAACGGCGTCCCCGCGAAGAAGGGGGTCGGCATGTTTGCCCGGGCGTTCATGGCGCATTTCCCCGATCTTCCGGTCGAGGAGGACGGCAGGTTGCACGATCCGGCACTGCGGGAAAATTTCATCGAACGGGTGTTCGTCTTCAAGCGCTGGCGTGACCTGCAGAAGAGCGGCATGACGGCCGCCGCCCTGATCGACTTCCATACACGCCACAAGCTGCTGCTTCTCAGCCACAGCCCCGAACTCTATCGGAGCATGGGCAAGCTGGTGGCACAGGCCGGGGTTCTTCCCCCCGAGGTTTTGCGGGAGGCCTACCTGCCGCTGTTGATGAAGGCCATGCGACTGCCGGCCACGGTGCGCAAGCAGGTCAACGTGCTGCAGCACCTGCTCGGCTATTTCAAGCGACAGCTGAATGCCGACGAGAAGCGCGAGGCGCTGGAGTTGATCGACAGCTATCGGGTCGGCAGCGTGCCGCTGATCGTACCGGTGACGCTGTTGAATCATTACGTGCGCAAATACCGCGATCCCTATCTAGAGCGACAGTATTACCTGCATCCGCACCCTCTGGAGATGCAGTTGCGCAATCATGCCTGAGACCGTGCTCGCCATGAACCGGAATGATCCCCGTCCGATCGCCGTACTCGGCGCGACCGGCTATGTCGGCGCCCGCCTGGTGCCGCGCCTGGTAAAGGCCGGCTGGCGGGTCCGTGCTGTCGGCCGCAACCCGGACAAGCTGGCCGGCCGCCCCTGGGCAGCCGATCCGGGCGTCGAAATCGCACCTGGCGACGTGCTCGACCGGGGTTCTCTGGAAGCCGCGCTGCGCGGTTGCCGGGCGGTATTCTACCTGGTTCACTCGATGGGCCCGCACATCGCCGACTTTGCCGCGACGGACCGGCAGGCCGCCGAAAACCTGGCGGCTGCAGCGGCCGCAGCCGGGGTCGAGCGGATCATCTATCTGGGCGGTCTGGGCGACGATGCGCCGCACCTCAGCCATCATCTGCGTTCCCGCCACGAAGTGGGCGACATCCTGAAGAAGGGGAGCATCCCGGTTACGATCTTCCGGGCGGCGATGATCATCGGTTCGGGGAGCGCGTCTTTCGAGATTCTCCGCTACCTGGTGGAACGTCTGCCGGTCATGGTCACGCCGCGCTGGATCGATACGCCGTGCCAGCCGATCGCCGTCAGCAACGTCCTCCACTATCTGGTCTCCTGCCTCGATTCTCCGGCGACTATCGGTGAAACTTTCGACATCGGCACCGAAGAGGTTGTCACCTATCGCCAGCTGATGCGCCTTTATGCCGAGGAGGCCCGGCTGCCGCGGCGCTGGATCATCCCGGTGCCGGTACTGACGCCGCGTCTGTCGTCCTACTGGATTCACCTGGTGACGCCGGTGCCGGCCAGCCTGGCGCGCCCTCTCGCCGAGGGATTGCGCAATCCGGTCCTGTGTCGTGATGCCGCGATCCGCGAACTGATTCCGCAACTTCTGTTCGGCTGCCGGATGGCCATTCGGCTGGCGCTGGAGAACCTGCGCCTGCAGCAGGTGGAGAGTTCGTGGATGGACGCCGGCCGCCTGCCGCCGGTCGAGTGGAGCAGCCGCGACGATCCGGAATGGGCCGGCGGTACGCTGTTCCGCGACGAGCGGCGGATCGTGGTGGCGGCCCCGGCCCGGCAGTGCTGGCCGGCGGTGGTCGGCATCGGCGGACAGACCGGCTGGTACTATGCTGACTGGCTGTGGCGCCTGCGCGGGGGGATGGACCGACTGCTCGGCGGACCGGGGCTCGGCCGCGGCCGGCGCGATCCCGCTGCGGTGCGGGCAGGGGATGCCCTCGACTTCTGGCGCGTCCTGGCTGCCGAACCTGACCGCCGCCTCAAGCTGGTGGCCGAGATGAAACTCCCCGGCGAGGCGGTCCTCGAACTGCGTCTGACCGAATGCGCCGACGGCACCACGGAGATCCGCCAGAGTGCCCGCTTCCGGCCGCGCGGGCTGTTCGGCCTGCTGTACTGGTACGCCGTCCTGCCGCTGCACGAACTGGTCTTTGCCGGTATGCTGCGTGGCATCGCCCGTGCCGCCGGCGGGGCCATTCTCGTTGGTCCCGAGCGTCCGCGCGACCGCACGGTGCGCTCATGAGGGCAATACTGCGCCGGCTCGAATGCCGGCAGATACTGCCGCTGTCGCTGGCGGCAGCCTGGGAGTTCTTCTCCCGGCCGGAGAACCTGGCGACGATCACGCCGCCCGACCTCGGCTTTACCGTGACATCGCCGCTTCCCGAACGGATGTATGCCGGGATGATCGTCACCTACACGGTCAGCCCTTTTGGGTTGGTGCGCATCCCCTGGGTGACCGAGATCACCCAGGTTCGCGAGCCCGAGTTTTTCGTCGATGAGCAACGCAGCGGGCCTTACCGCTTCTGGCATCATCAGCATCATTTTCGCAAAGCTGACGGCGGCATCGAGATGACGGACCTGATCCATTACCGCCTGCCGTACGGTCTGCCCGGCGATCTGGCGGCCGGCGCGCTGGTCGAGCGGCGGCTGGCGAGCATCTTTGCCTATCGTCGCCGGAAGCTGGCGGAGTTGTTCGATGCCCCGGTCAAAGGAGGATGAGCTTATGGACAGACTGCGCAAGTGGCTCCGGGTGCTGGCCGGCAGCCTGACGCTTCTGGCGGGATGTGCGCCGTCGGGGCAGCACCTGCCGCCCCTGAAGACGGTGCCACACGTCGATCTGCAGAAGTACACCGGCACCTGGTACGAGATCGCCCGCTATCCGCACTCCTTCCAGAAGGGGTGCGTGGACAGCCGGGCCGACTACGAGCTGCGCGATGACGGCCGCATCGGGGTCGTGAACCAGTGCCGTCGGGACACCCCCGCCAGGGAGGTGCGGCGTGTGTCGGGAACGGCCCGGGTGGTCGATAATGTCAGCAATGCCCGGCTTCAGGTCAGTTTTTTCTGGCCGTTCTGGGGCGAATACTGGATCATCGACCTCGATCCCGACTATCGCTGGGCGGTGGTCGGGCACCCCAGCCGCAACTACCTCTGGATTTTGAGCCGCACACCTAAGATGGAGGAAGCGGTCTACCGGGAACTGGTGTCGCGACTCCCGGCCCAGGGGTACGATCCTCTCAAGTTGCAGCGCACTTACCAGCCTCCGGAAGAAGTTCGCGGCAACTGATCGGGGGCGATGAAGTCCATGCCACGACTCCTGTCCCTGCTGCTTCTGCTGCTGCTGCCGGTTTCCGGCGCCTTTGCCGAATCGCGGGTATTTCATCTTCAGCACCGTGCGGCGGCCGATGTGGCCGATGCGGTGCGGTCCATGCTGGGAGAGGGGAGCCGGGTGGCGGCGTCCGGCCACAGCCTCTTCGTCGAGGCTTCGGCGGACGATCTCGGGGTCGCCGCCGACCTGGTCGGAATGCTCGACCGGCCGCTCAAGATGCTGCGGATCGAGGTCCGGCAGGAGCGCCGGGATGCTGCTGAGAATGTGCAGCTGGAGGCGGCCGGCAGCGGAACGATCGGTTCGTCGACCGTGCTCATCGGGCGTCCCGGCCCGTCACCGCGGCGCGGTGCGGCCGTGCGGTGGGAGCGCGATGGTCGCGTGCAGGTCGGCGGGTCATCGACAGGCATTCGCGAAAATCGGCAAGTCAGCCAGTTCGTCGCGACTCTTGAAGGTTCCCCGGCACAGATCAGCATCGGTCGGCGCATCCCCTTCACCGAACGCTGGCTGCTCCTGGCCCGCCGGCACACGCACGTCATCGAGACCGTCCGCTATGAGGCGGTCGACACCGGTTTCGAGGTGCGGCCCGAACTGCTCGGTGGTCTGGTGCAGCTTGCCATCCGCCCCTACATGGCGTTCCTCGACCCGCAGCAACCGCGCGAAATCCGTTTCCAGGAGCTGACCACCACCGTACGCATTCCTCTCGGCGAATGGTTTGATCTCGGCGGGACGATGACCGGGCGGGACGAGATCAGCCGGGAGATCCTCGGCGTCGCCGGCAGTTCAGGGGAGGGGAGCGCGGTGATTCGCGTCAAGGTCGAATTGCAACCGCAGCCGTAGCCGGCATCTCTTAACCCTTGACAGTGCTCCCCCGGTTTGGTATTCAAGACTTCCGTTTCTCGACGGCCCCGTCGCCAAGTGGTAAGGCAGAGGTCTGCAAAACCTCCATCACCAGTTCAAATCTGGTCGGGGCCTCCACCAATTCAAGCCAGCCCCTGAACAGGCTGGCTTTTTTCGTTGAGTCGCCATGGCACTGATGACACCGACAATCCTGCTGATGTTTGCCCTGGTCGGTGCCTGCGCCGGGCTTCTGGCCGGGTTGTTCGGCATCGGCGGCGGGCTGATCCTGATCCCGCTGTTCATCTGGGCCTTCAAGCTTGCCGGCTTTGCCCCCCAGATCATCGTGCATTTGGCCTTCGGCACCAGCCTGGCAATCATCATCCCCACCGCCATCAGCAGCGCACTGGGACATCGCAAGCGCGGCAACGTCGACTGGCACCTCGTGCTGCGCATGGCCTGCGGCAGCGTGGCCGGAGTGGTTTGCGGCTCGTCGCTGGCCGCCGGACTTTCCGGCGACACGCTGAAAGGATTGTTCGGGTTGATGCAAATCGGGGTGGGCAGCCGGCTCTTCTCCAGGCCGCCCAAAGAGCCGGACATGCATCCCGGACCGGCCGGCTGGTGGCCGATACTTGTCATCGGTTTCGTGGTGGGCGGCTTTTCGGCCTTTTTCGGCGTCGGCGGCGGGGTCATTGCCGTGCCGCTGATCATGATCTTTCTGCATCACTCGATGCATCGCGCCGTCGGCAACTCCAGCGGCCTGATGGTTGTGTCCGCTCTGACCGGCACAGCTTCTTACATGATCCACGGCTGGGGTCTGGCGGAACTGCCGCCGTTCTCGCTCGGCTACGTCAATCTTCTGGTCACCCTTTTGGTCGCGCCCTTTACCATCATCATGGCCCGCGTCGGGGTGCGCGTTGCCAACCGGACCAGCCATGCTAGACTGGTGAGGGTCTTTGCCGTGCTCATCATCCTGGTCGGCGTGCGCATGGCACTGGATGCCTTCTGGCGCTGACCCCGCCGTCTCCTTAGGAGGCTGACATGGTGCGCTCCCCCGCCGTCGCCGGCCAGTTCTACCCGAAGCACCCCGCTGCGCTCACCCAGACCCTGGACCAGCTCATCCCTGCCACCGACGGCGGGCTGACCGCCTGCGGCGTCATGGTCCCGCATGCCGGATACGTCTATTCGGGGGCGGTGGCCGGCAGGACCTTTGCGGCCGTTGCGGTGCCCGAAGAGGTGGTGATTCTCGGCCCCAACCATCACGGCGCCGGCCACCAGGCCGCGGTCTACCGGCACGGCGCATGGGACACTCCGCTCGGTCGGGTACCGATCGCCGAAGCGCTGGCGGATGCCGTGCTCGCCGCCTGCCCGGCGATGGCGGCCGATATCCAGGCTCACCTCTACGAGCATTCGCTGGAGGTGCAGGTGCCGTTTCTCCAGGTGCGCCGTTCCAGCGTGTCGATCCTGCCGCTCTGCATCGGCCGGGTGCCGCTCGATGTTCTCCTGGAGATCGGCGATGGCCTGGCAAAAGCGCTGCTGACCCGGGCTCACCGGCCGCTGCTCGTGGCCAGCACCGACATGACCCATTACGAATCAGGCGAGACGGCCCGGCGCAAGGACCACCAGGCGCTCGACCGCGTCCTGGCCCTCGACCCAGAAGGTCTCTACCGCACGGTGCGCGATCAGCGCATCAGCATGTGCGGTGTCCTCCCCACCGTGGTCATGCTGCGTGCCGCCCTGGCCCTCGGTGCCACCCGGGCCGAACTGGTCGCTTATGCCAACTCCGGGGATGTGACCGGCGATCAGCGTGAAGTTGTCGGCTACGCCGGGGTCACGGTCAGCTGACTTCTTGTCATCGTTGCGGTTTTCCGGTATAAAGCGGGGCGCTTGAGCGCGTCCCGCTTCGTTATTTCGGTTCAGGAGTACACGGCATGTCCGATCTGCGCGTCCGCTTTGCCCCCAGTCCCACCGGCTATCTGCACATCGGCGGTGCCCGCACCGCCCTGTTCAATTACCTGCTGGCCCGTCAGCAGCACGGGGCTTTCATCCTGCGCATCGAAGATACCGACGTCGAGCGTTCCACACAGGCTTCGACCGATGCCATTCTGCAGGCCATGGAGTGGCTCGGCCTCGATTACGACGAAGGACCGTTTTTCCAGTCGGACCGCTTCGACCTGTACAAGGCCAAGGTTGCCAGGCTGCTTGCCGAAGGGAAAGCCTATCGCTGCTACTGCAGCGCCGAGGAACTGGAGCAGAAGCGCGCGGCGGCCGCGGCAGCGGGGTCCAGCCGGTTCGGCTACGACGGCACCTGCCGCCACCGCACCGACCAGCCCGAAGGGGCCCCGTTCGTGGTCCGCTTCCGTACGCCGCAGACCGGGACCACCACCTTCCTCGACCGCATCAAGGGGCCGATCTCCTTCAACAACGAGGAACTGGACGATCTCATCATCCAGCGCACCGACGGCACGCCGACCTATAATTTCGTAGTCGTGGTCGATGATGTCGACATGCGCATTTCCCTGGTGATCCGCGGCGACGACCACATCAACAACACTCCGCGCCAGATTCACATCTATCAGGCTCTCGGCGCGCCGGTCCCCGAGTTTGCCCACGTGCCGATGATCCTCGGTGCCGACAAGAAGCGGCTTTCCAAGCGTCACGGTGCCACCTCGGTGATGGTCTACAAGGAGATGGGCTATCTCCCCGAAGCCCTGGTCAACTACCTGGTGCGCCTGGGCTGGTCCCACGGTGATCAGGAGATCTTCTCCAAACAGGAGCTGATCGAGAAATTCAATCTGGAAAGCGTCGGGCGGGCAGCGGGGGTCTTCAACCCCGACAAACTCCTCTGGCTGAACGAGCATTACATTAAAACCGGTGATCCGCAGCGGCTCGGTGCACTGCTGGCAGAGATTCTTGCCTCCCGGGGGATATCGACGGCTGGCGGTCCCGATCTGGCCGCCGCGGTCCGCACCCTGCAGGACCGTGCCAAGACACTGGTGGAGATGGCTGATGGTGCCGCGTTCTATTACAGCCGGCCGACAAGTTATGATGCCGAGGCGATCGAGCGTCAGGTCGGTCCCGAACAGATCGCGGCCCTCGACCACCTGCATGCCGAACTGGCATCCGCAGGTGAGGTCGATCACGCCGGGGTCGAGGCCGTCTTCCAGAAGGTTCTCGCTGCGACGGGGCTGAAACTCGGCAAACTCGGCCCGGCGGTGCGCATTGCCCTCACCGGCGGCACCGTCAGTCCCAGTATCTACGAGGTTGTCGCCGTGCTCGGCAGCGGGGAAACGGCGGCCCGGCTGCAAAGCGCCCTGGGTGTTTTCCGCGCCGCAATAAAAACCGCTTGACAGTCGATGCAACTCTGTTTATAAACACGTCCTGCCCTTGGGGTGTCGCCAAGCGGTAAGGCAGCGGACTCTGACTCCGCCATTCCTGGGTTCAAATCCTAGCACCCCAGCCATGAAACAAGGGTGAACGCCCGGAAGATATAGCAGCACCGACAATTTAATGCGCTCATCGTCTAGCCCGGTCTAGGACACCGGCCTTTCACGCCGGCGACAGGGGTTCGAATCCCCTTGGGCGTACCAATTCACTGCTTTCCCGAGGGAGAGCAAGACGGAGTCTTCGGACTCCGTTTTTTTTTACCGAGCGGTACCGGTGGTTGGCACATGAAGAAATTCGCGTTATATAGAAAGACACGAAATTATTCGAAGAGGCGGACCTGACGTGCAGACTCTCGCGGCTGAAAACCTCTCTCCCGACCGTTTCTGTTTCTGGCAGCCTTCGGCCGCGGCTACGGTCGCTGTCGGTCCGGAGCGGCAACCTTTCATTTTGCCTGACTATCCCTTGCCGGTCCATCGCGACGACATGGTTGACGGAACGCCCTCCGATGCAGCAATAGGGCAGGGGACTTACGACTATCTCCGTCAGTTCCCCGACTGCGCGGGCAACCGGATTTATGCGGAACTGCTGCGCGATGCCTATCCGCACTTCCTCAGTGACCTGGCCTCCCTCGCGGTCATGATCGATGCCAAGCAGGTTGATCCCGCGTTCGTGGCGCGCAAACTCAACTGTCTCAAAATACTGCTTTTGCTCGAGCCGGATAACCAGGGATTACTGGGGCAACTCTGCCGGGGTTATTTCGATCTGGCTCTTGACTATGCGGAACTGCCCAGATGCCGCCGGCATCTTCTTGACGCGATGCGCTTCGGCCAGGATCTGCTGAAGTTGGCTCCGCATGATATGCTGGCCCTGTCAGTGCTTGCCGAAATCGACTGGCTGTTCGGGGACACTCCGGCGGCTGTCGCAAAGTGGCGGACCCTGTCGGCGCAGATCGGCGACGCGGCGACAGCGGCCAGAATCGACAGGCGGATCGAGGTCTGCAACGGCGAGATCCGCCTCGATGCCGCGCTTGTCGATGATCTGGAACTTCTGGCCGAGGCGGTGCATCTGCACGCGATCGGCGACAACCCGCGAGCACTGCGCCTGCTCGAGCGTCTCGAAGGGGAGGGTTTTCTGATGAAGGCACTGCCTTCCGCCGAATTCTTCTGGCTTCTCGGCACCTGTCGCCGGGAGTGCGGTGATCCTTCGGGGGCAGCCGTCGCCTGGAACAAGGCGCTGGAAATCGAACCTGAGCACACCGCTTCTCTGGCGGCGCTGGCATCAGCGCCTGGAGTTTGAAGATGGATGCGTTTTCCACCGGTGACATGATCTTTATCGCCTGCATTCTCGCTCTGATTCACGGCATCATGCTGTGTCTGGGTTTTGTCCGGCGGCGCAAGGCCAGGCGCAGCCCCGGGACCGCCGAATAAACGTCGATTGCCTTTCCCCTCCTGCCCATGATAGAAGACGGAAATTAATTCGCCTCGAGCGTTGCAGGTATCGTTTGCGGGGCGGACTTCCTGGCCGGCTCTGGTCCAAGGTATATTTTTACATGTATTTTGCATAACTTGCCTGTTGGAATGCCGGAACGGGTTTTCCCGGGGCATTTGGCAGTGCTGTGCGGTTTTTTGACGTAATGGGGGGTCGTTTTGCACCTTAAACGTTTCATCCGCCTGCTTGTTTTCAGCCTGTTGCCGGCGATATGCTTCCATGTCCCGGTGGCGGAATCGGCTGCGCCGTCGCCACCTCTGGTCGCTGTCATCCTGCCGCGCGACAATGCGCGTTTTCAACTCATCCACACGGCGTTTCTTGAACGCTTCAACAAAATCACCACCATCAGCGGCAAGCCCCGGCTTTACATCCAGTCACCGAACTCCGACCAGATGTCGCTGCGCAACAGCATTCGCAAGGCCAATGCTCTCGGAGCCGATCTGGTGGTGGTCTATGGGACGCGTGCCGCCGTGGCGGCCAAACAGGAAGACTTTACCGAGCCATTGATTTTCGCCGATGTTTTCGAGCCGGTGGCCATGGGACTGGTGCCATCGCTGACCCGGGGTGGCAACCTGATCACCGGGGTCGTTGGTCATGCCCCCGTCCAGACCCTGCTCAAGGTTCTGCAGGAAACGGTTGGGACCGGCTTCCTCGGCGTCCCCATGGAACCGAAGCACCCGGCCGCAAAGGTCCAAGTGGACGTGCTGACCAAGGCGGCCTGCCGGCGCGGTGTTTCCGCGGAAGAGCCAGGCAAGATCCGTCAGGCCGGAGACCTGTGCTGGATGGAGGTCGTGCCGACCGACATGCAGTCGCCGGCGGGGGCCGCGAAAGCCCTCAAAGCCGCCGCCGGCAAGATCAATTCGATCTACCTCAGCGATTTGATGCCATCGGACATGCACGTCGCCGAGGTTCTTCAGTTTGCCGGTGAGGCCGGGCTGCCGGTCATCAGCCAGATTCCCGGAACGGCCGAGCAGGGCGCCTTTGTCACCCTGGAAACGGATCCCGAAGAGCAGGGGCAGTTGCTCGGAGAAATCGCCAGCAGGTTGATCGACGGGGAACTTCCCGAAGACATTGCGCCGATGGTGCCGCGCCGGGTTTCCCTGGTGATCAATCTCGATGTCGCCAAGAAGATCGGCATCCAGGTGCCATTCTCCGTCCTGAGCCAGACGACCCGCGTTGTCCGCTGATCTCGTTTTCTCCCGCTTCCCGACATGCGAACCTGATTGACAACGGTTCCTCTGACCTGTTTAAATACGCGCTCGCGAAGAATGTGAACAATATTTCATGCTGCCCGGCAGCGCGGAGGTTCCCCAATGAATCCGTTGGCCAAAGAACTCAACGACCTGATTGCCCAGTCCAACCCCCATGTTCTGGAAATGCTCTCGGATCTGGGGAAAAACCTGTTTTTCCCCAAGGGGATTCTGACCCAGTCGGCCGAGGCCAAGGAGAAGGCCCACAAGTTCAATGCCACCATCGGCATCGCCACCGAAAAGGGCGGGCCGATGTACCTGGAGTGCATCCAGCGCAAACTGTCGGCCTTCGATCCGAAAGATATCTTCCCCTACGCCCCCCCGGCCGGCAAGCCGGAACTGCGCAAACTGTGGACCGAGAAGATGCTGCGCGAGAACCCGAGCATGCAGGGGAAGCAGATTTCCAACCCGGTGGTGACGTCGGCGCTGACTCACGGCCTATCGATCGTCGGCGACATGTTCGTCGGCGTCGGTGATCATGTGGTCCTTCCCGACATGCTCTGGGGGAACTACAACCTGACCTTCGGCACCTGCAACGGCGGCATCATCAAAAAGCACACGACCTTCACCGCGCAGGGCGGCTACAATACCGAAGCGTTTCGCGCCGAACTGAAGAAGACCGCCGCGGAGAAAGGGAAGGCGGTGGTGCTGCTCAACTTCCCCAACAACCCGAGCGGGTATACCCCGACCGTGGCCGAAGGCGACGCCATCGTCGCGGCGATCATGGAAGTGGCCGACGCCGGGTGCAACGTCGTGGCGGTGACCGACGATGCCTATTTCGGCCTCTTCTACGAGGATTCGCTCAAGGAATCGCTGTTCGGCAAACTCGCCAACCGCCATCCGCGCGTGCTGGCGGTCAAACTCGACGGCGCCACCAAGGAAGAGTACGTCTGGGGCTTCCGCACCGGCTTCATCACCTTCGCCGCGACCGGCAGTGAGCCGCAGCCGAAACTGCTTGAAGCGCTCGAGAAGAAGACCATGGGGATCATCCGCGCCAAGATCTCCAACTGTCCGCACCCGAGCCAGACCTTCGTCATCGAGGCGCTGCAGTCGCCGGACTTCCTGCCGCAGAAGGAAGAGAAGTACCAGGTCATGAAGGGGCGCGCCCTCAAGGTCAAGCAGGTGCTCGACAGCGGCAAGTACGACGATGCCTTCGTCTACTATCCGTTCAACTCGGGTTACTTCATGTGTCTCAAGCTCAAGACCGTCGATGCCGAGAAACTGCGCGTGCATTTGCTCGACAAGTACGGGGTCGGCGCCATTTCCACCAACAGCACCGACCTGCGCATCGCCTTCTCGTGTATCGCCGAGGAGGATATCCAGGAACTGTTCGACATCATCTATCAGGGCGTCAAGGATCTCGCCTGAAATTCTTGGTAATCCCATCCGATGTGCTATTCTCAAGGGGCGGGTGTCAACCCGCCCCTTGGTTTTTTTGACATGCCAGCTGCCGTTCACATGCTTTGCGAAACCCCCTTTTTGCCGACCCTTGCCGACCTCCTCCGCGACGGGTCCGGACCCGGCCGGTTCTGCCTGGTGGGCGGTGCGGTGCGCGACGCCTTCCTGGGGCGGGTTTCTGCCGATTTTGACTTCGCTGCCGAAAGAGACCCGACAGCCCTGGCGCGCGCCTTCGCGGTCCGTACCGGCGGGCACTGGTTCTGGCTCGACAAGTCGCGCTGCCAGAGCCGGGTGGTCGCTGCCGGGCTGACTTTCGATTTTGCTCCCTGGCGGGCTCCGACCCTGGCCGGAGATCTGGCGGCCCGCGACTTCACGATCAATGCCATGGCTGTCGACCTTGCGGGGTTGGCTGCGGCTGCGCTCTTCGACCCGCTTGGCGGTCGCCGCGACCTTGAGGCACAGCTGCTGCGTTGCTGCGGGCCGGGGGTTCTTGCAGATGATCCCCTGCGCATCCTCAAGGGGATTCGGCACGCCGTTCAACTGGGCCTCACGGTTGAGGCGGACACGCTCGTCGCAATGAGCGCGGCGGCCGACAGCCTGCCGCTGTGCGCTCCGGAACGTGTTCGCCTGGAGATCTGGCGCATCCTGGCCTCCGCAGAGATCGATCGCGGTTTGTTGCTGCTGGCGGAATGCGGTGCCGGCAAGGTTCTTTTTGGCGACAGGTTCACCGCCGTGCTCCCCGGCATCAGGGCCGCCCTGCATCGTGCCGGGGCCTTTTTCGCGGCCCTGCTTGCAAAGGACGAGTCGGTCGCCGGCTATCTGCATGCCCCGGTCGAGGCGGGGCTGAACCGGCTTGTCCTGCTGTGCTGGTGCCGCCTGCTGGGAAGCATCGATCCGCTGTTGCCCCTGTCTCTGGCGCGCCGCTGGCGTTTCGGTCGTGCGGCACTCTCGCGCATCGCCGCCCTGGTCGAGATTCCCGGACATTTTCGGCAGGAACTGGCCATGCTGCCGCGCCGGCCGCGGGCGATCGCCCTGTGGGCCAGACAGTTCGGGGCCGACCCGGTCGACCTGCTGCTTATGGCCGGGTTGCTTGATGAGTCCGCTTCGCGGGTGGCCGCTGACCGCCTGATGCCATTTTTGGACGAGTTGTGCAAATTGCCTGACACAGCAAGGATCCCGCCGCTGGTCGACGGCCGCTGGCTGGAGTCGGAGTTGGGCGTCTCCGGGACGGGGATTGCCGGACTCCAGGCAACGCTGCGCCAACTGGAGATAAGCGGCCGGATCGCCAGTGTTGAAGAGGCCCGCAGCTACCTGTTGGAGAACCACCCGAAAAAAGGTTGACAACGATTCGGCCGGTTCCTATAATTCCGGCCTGTTCGCGGGAATAACTCAGCGGTAGAGTGTCAGCTTCCCAAGCTGAAGGTCGCGGGTTCGAATCCCGTTTCCCGCTCCAGAAATCAAGGGTTAGGCTCAAGAGCCTAACCCTTTTTCTTAACTTGCGGTCCTGCCGGAGAGCGGTATGCCCCACGTCGAGTTCGTCAAGCTGGAACGTCCCGAAAAGGCCCGCGTGCTTTGCGAATTGGCCGAGGAATTTCATCTTCTTGGCCACCGGGTTCTGGTCGTCGTCGAAGATGACAACAAGGGCGTCACCCTTGATGAATTCATGTGGACCTGGAAAAAGAGCTCGTTCGTCCCCCATGTCTACGATAACGGCACGGTCGAATGTCTCGACGAACCGGTGGTCATCGCCATCCGCGAGGAAAACGCCAACGGCGCCGGAGTCCTGATCGCCGGCCGCCCCTGCTCCATGGAATTCGCCCGGCAGTTCCAGGTCGTCATCGACTTCGCCGAGGTCTATGACGAAGCGCTGCGGGAGGCTTCGCGGACGCGCTTCAGAGCCTACAGGGAGACCGGCTTTGCCCCCGTCATGCGTTAACGGCGGCGGCCCGGCGAGCATCCTGCGTCTTGATGCGGTTCCGGCTCTCGAACGGGAGGTCGCTCTCGATCCCCGCAGTCTGCCGCTTTTCCGGCTTTGGGGTGCACGGCCCGGCGAGATTCTTACCCTTGTCGATGCTGAGCAGGTCAGTCACCGGGTCCGTCTTGTCGGGCTTGATCCCGCCCCTTGCGTGGTGCCTTTCGCCACCTTCGCCAGGCCAACCGAGAGCCGTGTCGCCATCGACGTCTACCAGGCCCTCCCTGAGAAGGAGCGTTTCGAGCTGGTGCTGCAAAAGCTGACCGAACTCGGTGCTGCCCGGATCGTCCCGGTGGAAACCGCGCGTTCGATCACGCTTGCCGAGCGCGACGCTGAGCAGGCCAAGTCCCATCGCTGGCCGGATGTGGTGCTGCGGGCCGCCCGCCAGTGCCGCCGGGCCATGCTCCCCGAACTGTTCGGCGTTGCCACCTTCGCCGAGGCGCTGCAATTGGCTGCGGGCGCCGAGCTTCGGCTGATGCTGTACGAAGGGGAGGACGTCTGGGCGCTGCGCGAGGCCATCGGCCGGTTGCGGCCGGAACGCGTGGCGCTGCTGGTCGGTCCGGAAGGCGGCTTCGCGGCGGACGAGGTCGCCGAGGCCAGGGCTGCAGGCTTTCTGCCGGTTGGTCTCGGGCCGCGTATCCTGCGCACCGAGACCGCGGCCATTGCCGGTACGGTTCTGCTCCAGGGACTGCTCGGCGATCTCGATTGATTCAATGAGGCGACGATGAACTTGGACAATCTCAGTGTCGTACTGGTGGCGCCCGCCGGTGCGCTGAACATCGGCTCGGTGGCCAGGGCCATGGCCAACTTCGGTCTCTCCGATCTGCGCCTGGTGGCGCCGCAGACCGATCATCTCCAGGACGATGCCCGCAAGATGGCCGTCAAGGCTACGCCCATACTTGAGCAGGCCGGCCTGTTCGATGATCTTGCCGCCGCCTTGCAGGACTGTCACTTCGCCCTGGGCACCACCCGCCGCTTCGGCAAATATCGCGAAAACCTGCTCCACCCCGACGAGGCGGCCGAGACCCTGCTGCCTTTGCTGGACAAGGGGCGCGTTGCCCTGGTCTTCGGCCGCGAAGATCGCGGCCTCAAAACCGAAGAACTTGATCTCTGCCAGCGGCTGATCACCATCCCGACCAGCGATCAGCTGCCGTCGATGAACCTGGCCCAGTCGGTGGCGGTCTGCCTGTACGAGGTCGCACGCTGTCGCGGCGCCGGCAGGACGGCCGGCGCGGGACGCAGGCTGGCCACGGTCGAGCAGCTGGAATCGATGTACGACCATATGCGCCGTTCGTTTCGCGACATCGACTATCTCGATCCGCAGAACCCCGAGCATATCCTGCGCGCCATCCGGCGCTTTCTCGGCCGGGCGGCACTCGACCCGCGCGAGGTCAGGATCCTGAGGGGCCTGCTCAGCCAGATCGACTGGGTCGAGAGCGAGCGCCGGCGCCTGGCAGGGGAGGGGGGCGATGTCGCCGTTCAGGAGTGAAAAGCTCGACAACGGCATCAGGGTGGATTTCGTCGACCAGAGCAACCGCTACTTCGGCGACTACTTCCGGGTCTGTATCGAAGTGCGCCTGCAGGTTCCCCGGCCGCAGGGCGGGGAACCGCTGGTCAAGGTCCGCACCCTGGAGCGGATGGGGGTCTCCGGCGCCGAGGTCGAGACGGTACGTGCCCTTCTCGTCGACAGTTACTGGCAGCATGCCGGCCGCTACCTGACCCATTCCGCCGTCCCGGCACGCCTGCTGGCGGCTGAGGCCTCTGCTCCGCGCCATCGCTGCGTGCCCGGTTTCTGAGGCGATGCTCCTCGACCTGTCCATCGAGACCCTGACCTTCGGCGGCCGCGGCCTTGCCCGCCATGACGGCAAGGCGGTCTTCGTCCCGCATGTTGCACCGGGAGACCGGGTGCGCTGCCGGATCGTCCGTGACCGGTCGCAGTACGTCGAGGCGGAGGTCTGCGAATTGCTGGAGCCGTCGCCGGCTCGCCGCACCCCGCCGTGCCCGGTGGCCGGTGTCTGTGGCGGCTGCGATTGGCAGCAGCTCCCCTATGGCGAGCAGGCACGCTGGAAAGAACGGCTTTTCCACGAGCACCTGCTTCGTTCCGGCGTGGCGACTGCTGAGGTGCTGCGGCCGATTGTTCCGGCCCCCGATGAATGGTGCTACCGCAATCGTCTCCAGTTCAAATGCCGGCTGACCCGGACGGGCTTCGTCACCGGGTTCTATCGCACGGCCAGCCATTTCGTCGTCGATACGCCGCGCTGCCTGCTGGCGGCTCCCTCGATCCAGGAAGCCTATGCCTTCCTGCGCAGCGAACTGCCGCGGGCGCCAAGGGCGGAGGCCCTTCCGCAGGTCGATATTTCCTGCAGCGACGACGGTCGTGCCGCCGCGTTGTTCCATCTGCTCCCCGATGCCGTCGCAGAGATGCGCCCCTGGCTGGCGGAGGTCGCCGCACGCGGCGGATTTGCGGCGGCCCTGCAGTATGGCCGCAAGGAGACGATCGAACCGGTGGCCGGGCAGGGCGGACTTGTGACCATCGTCGATAATCCGCCCCTCGATCTGCATGTCGGTGCCGGCGGGTTCGCGCAGGTGAACGCGGCGCAGAACCGCAGGATGGTCGAGGCCGTCGTGGCGGCTGCCGGGCTGACGCAGCGCGAGCGGGTGCTCGACCTGTTTTGCGGTGTCGGCAACTTTTCCCTGCCGCTCGCCAGGCGGGCGGGCTTCATCGTCGGGGTCGAATGCTATCCTCCGGCCATTGCCGACGCGATGGCCAATGCCGCCCGTCATGGCCTCGACAATCTGTCCTTTCATGCCGAACCTGCCGAAGGTGCGGCCTTGCGCTACGGTTCGTTCGATCTGGTGCTGCTCGACCCGCCGCGCACCGGTGCCTATCAGGTCATGCGCGATCTCCTTGCCGCGCGCCCGCAGCGCATCGTTTACGTCTCCTGCGATCCCGCCACGCTGGCCCGGGATCTGCGCCCCCTGGTGCACAACGGCTACCGGCTGGCCAGCGCGCAGCCGTTCGATTTCTTTCCGCAGACCTGGCACATCGAGAGCCTGAGCGTCCTTGAGCGTTGCGAATGAACGGCTTGCCGGGATTTTTTCCTTGCTTCCCGCGCATGTTTCTGGTAGATAATGAATGTTTCATCGTTCACTGGAAAGTGAGCTCGCAAGGCTCGCTTTTTTTATTTGCACGAGCACGCCATGTCGACAGAGATCCTGACCAGAATTGAAGACCTCATCCTACCGATCCTTTCCGGTTATGGACTGGAATTGGCCGACCTGGAGCTGAAAGGGGAGGGGCGCCGGCAGATTCTGCGCATCTTCATCGACCGGCCGGGCGGCGTGACTCTCGACGACTGTGCCGAGGTCAGCCGGGAGGTCGATGCCCTCTTCGAGGTCGAGGATCCGATCCCCGGGGCGTACACCCTGGAGGTGTCGTCTCCCGGTCTGGACCGGCCGCTGAAAAAAGCCGGGGACTTCGCGCGGCATGTCGGCCGTCCGGTCAAGATTAAAACCACGGCCCTGCTTGATCCCGACGGACGCGGCCATCTGCGCAAGACCTTCGTCGGTGAGCTGCTCGGCATCGACGCCGACCGGGTTCGCCTGCGGCAGACCGACAAGCGCGGCGGCGAAGTGACGATCGCGCTCGGCGAAATTGCCAAGGCCAATCTCGAAATCGATTTTTGATCGCGCCTCGACGGGCGCCGCCACCATAGGGGGAACGGAATGAACGTCAACCTCAATCACATCATCGACCAGGTCGTCAAGGAGAAGGGGATCGATCGCTCGGTTCTCGTCCAGGCGCTCGAATCCGCCGTCCTGACTGCCGCCAACAAGAAGTACCGCAATACGCGTGAACTCGAAGCCCACTTCAACGACGATACCGGTGAAGTGGAGCTGTACGAATTCGTCACGGTCGTCGATGAGGTCCAGAACTCCTACCAGGAGATCAGCCTTGAAGAAGCCCGCGAATCGGACCCGGAGGCCCAGGTCGGCGATTCGCTCGGCATGCTGCTCGAAGATGCCGGCAATTTCAGCCGTATCGCCGCTCAGACCGCCAAGCAGGTGATCATTCAGAAAGTTCGCGAAGCCGAGCGCGAGGGGATTTACAACGAGTTCAAGGATCGTGTCGGCCAGTTGGTCAACGGCATTGTGCGGCGCTATGAGAAGGGCGACCTGATCGTCGACCTCGGCCGGGCCGAGGCGCTTCTGCCGCGCTGGGAGCAGGTGCCCCGCGAGAACTACCGCCAGGGGGACCGGGTGCGTGCCTATGTCGCCGAAGTGCGCATGGCAACCAAGGGTCCGCAGGTGATCCTGTCGCGCACCCACCCCGGCCTGCTCGCCGAACTGTTCCGGCTGGAGGTCCCCGAGATCTCCGAAGGTATCGTCGAGATCATGGCCGTGGCCAGGGAGCCGGGAAGTCGCGCCAAGATCGCAGTGGTCTCCCACGACCCGGATGTCGATCCGATCGGTGCCTGTGTCGGCATGCGCGGCTCGCGTGTGCAGAACGTGGTGTCGGAGCTGCGCGGCGAAAAGATCGACATCATCAACTGGACGCCGGACATCGCCCGCTTTGCCTGCGCCGCGCTGGCGCCTGCCGAGGTGACCCGCGTCTATGTGGATAGCGACGAACAGGCGCTGGAGATCATCGTTCCTGACGACCAGCTGTCTTTGGCGATCGGCAAGAAGGGGCAGAACGTGCGATTGGCCGCCAAGATGACCGGCTGGAAGATCGACATCATGAGCGAGAGCCGCGCGGCCGAAATCGAACTCGAGGAGCAGGCCGGCGCTCTGCGCGGCGATGCGGGCACGTCCCCGGTCGCAGGAGCGAAAACAGCCGACCTGCCGGCCAAGGATGCCGTTGCCCTGATCAAGGAAACCGGTGACGCTGCCGTCCTCGAACAGCTGCTCGAAGGCGAGGCGCGCATCACCGTTCTGCGTGCCGGCGAGGCACGCAAGGCTGAACTGGGCGTTCCCGCGGAGTAACCGGCCTTGCCTGAAGGACGCCATCGTCCGCAGCGAACGTGCCTTGGCTGCCGCCAGGCGTTCGACCAGTCACAGCTGCTGCGATTTGTGCGTTCGCCCGAAGGCGATGTGCTGGTCGATTACCGGGGGAAACTCCCCGGGCGCGGGGGGTACACCTGCCTGAGCATCGACTGCCTCCGTCAGGCTGTCGCCCGCCGCCAGTTCGACAGGACCTTCAAGGCGCCCTGTCGGGTTTCGTCAGTGGACGGACTTGCTGCCGGGCTCGAGGAGGCACTGCGCGAGAGGCTGGCGGCCTTGATCGGCATGGCGCGCAAGTCATCGCAGATCGTTTCGGGAAGCAGCCTGGTTCTTGATGCGCTTGAGCGCCCGGAACGGCTGGCAGTGGTGATTGTTGCCGAAGATATATCGGCAGGGATCGCGGAAAAAATTGAACACAAGGCCCGGAGCCGCGGGGTTCCCTGCCTGTACTTTTCAACAAAGGCCGATCTCGGGCAGTTTCTCGGCCGTGGCGAACGCAGCGTGACCGCATTGACTGCGGGACGTCTCGCCGAGACGTTTCTGGCGGAATGGCAGAAGTTAAAGGAATTCCAGGGGAAATTTGATGTCAAAGATCCGAGTGCATGAGTTGGCCAAGAAGATGGGGATCGACAGCAAGGATTTGATCGAGCAGCTCAATCGCGCCGGCGTTGAGGCGAAGAGCCATGCCAGCGTTCTCGAAGATGCCGATCTCCATAAATTCGAAGCCTCCAAGTCGGCTTCCCAGGCGGCCTCCGCAGCCGAGGTCAAAGTCGATGAACGGCGTATCGGTTCCGGGCTGATCCGTCGACGTGTCAGTCGCGTCGCCACCGAAGAGCCTGCAACTGCTCCGTCTCCGGCACCAGAACCGGCACAGCAGGTCGAAGCTCCGCCCCAGGTTCAACAGCCTCCGGTGGCAGCGCCGGTCCAGGCATCGGTTCAGGCTCCGGCTCCCCGTCCGGTCGCGACTCAGGCGCCGGCGCCCGCTGCCGTGCAGGAACCGGTCAAGAAGGCGGTCGTCGAGGAGCTTTCCGAAAAGCCTCAGCCCCCTGTCGAAAAGCCCGTTGCCGCTCCGGTTTCGACTGCGGTCGAGCAGGTTGCTGCGCCGCCCGCCCCGACGGAGGCGCCTGCGGCCCGCAAGGAAGCCGTCTACGTTCCGCCGCCGAAAGAGCCCGGAACGCGTGCCAAGATTCTCGGCCGGGTCGATCTGCCGCGAACGGTTTTCGAACCGCAGCGCAGTGAGCGTTCCGACCAGCGCCCCGGCGGCCCGCGCCCCGATCGTCCGGCCGGTGCCGGGCGCCCCGACCAGCGCCCCGGCGGCCCGCGCCCCGCTGGTCCGGCCGGTGCCGGGCGCCCCGATCAGCGCCCCGGCGGCCCGCGTCCTGCCGGCCCGCGTCCTGCCGGCCCGCGCCCCGGCGGCCCAGGATTCGGCGCGGCACCGGCTCCCGACCTGTCTGCCCCCGGCAAAGATGTCGGTCGCGGCCGCAACGTCAAGAAGAAGAAGGGGCGCGCGGATGTCGTCGAGGAAAAGGGTGGGGCCCAGCGGCGCAAGGATCGGCAGATTTACGAGCCGGATGCCGGCGAACGCTACCGCAAGGGGAAGAAGGCGCCGCGTCCCGCGCAGAAAACCGAAATTACCGTTTCCAAGGCCATCAAGCGCAAGATTCGCATTACCGATGTGATCAGCGTCGGTGAACTGGCCAAACGTATGGGCGTAAAGGCCAACGATCTGATCAAGGAACTGATGCGCCAGGGGCAGATGGTCACCATCAATCATCCCCTCGATTTCGAGACCGCGGCGCTGATCGCCTCGGACTTTAGTTACGAAGTCGAAAACGTGGCCTTCGACGAGGAGAGCATGCTGGCGGTGACCGGCGATATGACCAAAGAGGAAGCGGAAGGCGCTCTTCAGACGCGGCCGCCGGTCGTGACCATCATGGGGCATGTCGACCACGGCAAGACCAGCCTTCTCGACGCCATTCGCGAGGCCAATGTCACCGCAGGCGAGTTCGGCGGCATCACTCAGCACATCGGCGCATACGATGTGACCATCAACGGCAAGCAGATCACTTTCCTCGACACTCCGGGCCACGAGGCTTTTACCGCCATGCGTGCCCGCGGCGCCCAGGTCACCGATATCGTCGTCCTGGTGGTTGCCGCCGACGACGGGGTCATGCCCCAGACCCGCGAAGCGATCAACCATGCCCGCGCCGCCAAGGTGCCGATCATGGTGGCCGTCAACAAGATCGACAAGCCTGAGGCCAACATCGATCGGGTGCGCCAGGAGTTGACCGAATTCGGCCTGGTTTCCGAGGATTGGGGCGGGGAGACGATCTTCGTCAACGTATCGGCCAAGAAGCGGATGAACATCGACCAGTTGCTCGAGATGATCCTGCTGCAGGCCGAAGTGATGGATCTCAAGGCCAACCCCGACAAACGTGCCCAGGGTACGGTGGTCGAAGCCCGGCTCGATAAAGGGCGTGGCCCGGTGGCCACGGTGCTGGTGCAGCAGGGCACGCTCAAAATCGGCGACCCGATTGTGGCCGGCGTTCACTACGGCCGGGTGCGGACCATGACCGACGACCGCGGCAAGCCGGTCAAAGAAGCCGGCCCCTCGTTCCCGGTCGAGGTCACCGGCCTGATTGGTGTTCCCGACGCCGGCGAGATGTTCCACGCCGTCGAGGATGAGAAGGTGGCAAAGGATGTGGCCCAGCATCGTGCGCAGAAGCAGCGCGAAGCCGAACTTGCCAAGACCAGCAAGATCTCGCTCGATCAGCTCTATGCGCGGATCAAGCAGGGTGATGTCAAGGAGTTGCGCGTCATCGTCAAGGCCGACGTGCAGGGTTCGGTGGAAGCGGTGGCCGAATCGCTCGGCAAGCTGGCCACCGATGCCTGCCGCCTGCTGGTCATTCATTCCGGCGTCGGGGCCATCACGGAGACCGACATCAGCCTGGCGGCTGCTTCCGATGCCATCGTGCTCGGTTTCAACGTCCGCCCGGCGCCGAAAGCGTCTGCGCAGGCCGAGGCGGAGGGTGTCGACATCCGCCTTTACAACGTCATCTACGATGCGGTCAACGATGTGCGCAGCGCCATGGAGGGCCTGCTGGCCCCGACCTACGAGGAAGAGCATCTCGGTCGCGCAGAAGTGCGCGAGGCCTTCAACATCACCAAGGTCGGAACCATTGCCGGCTGCTACGTCCTCGACGGCAAGATCCAGCGCAACGCCAAGATTCGCCTGCTGCGCGACAGCGTGGTCATCTGGCAGGGCAAGCTGTCGTCGCTGCGCCGCTTCAAGGACGACGTCCGCGAAGTGGCCAGCGGCTACGAATGCGGCATCGGCCTCGAGAACTACAACGACATCAAGCCTGGCGATGTGATCGAGGCTTACGAACTGCGCGAGGTCAAGGCCACTCTCTAGCCGGGGTTCCCCATGGTTGTCGGTGTCCTGCGCGTTGAGCTCCGCCTTGAAGCGGTCCGCAGCCTGAAGGAGAAGCGCGGGCTGGTGCAGAAGATCCTGGCGCGCTGCCGCAATCGTTTTCCGGTCTCGGCTGCCGAGGTCGGCGATCAGGATCTGTGGGGGAACGCCGTTCTCGGCTTTGCCATGGTCAGTTCCAGCGAACCGCTGGTTGCCGGCCATCTAGAGCGGCTCGAGGACGAAATCGAGTCGTCCGGCCTCGCCGAAATCGTATCGGCAGAGGTCGAATACATCCACCTCTGATGCAGCGGGGAAATTGAACGTGCCGAGTCAGCGTGCGCAACGAGTCGGTGAAACGATCCAGCAGGAGATTTCCGCCCTCCTGCTGCGCGGTTTGAAAGATCCCAGGATCGGTTTCGTCACCATTACCGGCGTCGAGATGACCCCTGATCTCCATCTCGCGCGCATCTACTATACGGTGATGGGTGACGAGGCGGCGCGCAAGGCATCGGCTGCCGGCCTGAAGAGTTCGATCCCGTTCATCCGTCAGCAGTTGGGCAGACAGTTGCGGATGAAGTATACGCCCGACCTGATCTTCCAGTACGACTCGTCAATCGAGTACGGCAGCCGGATCGAGAGCCTGCTGCGCGACGTCCATGTTCCGGAATCCGATGATTGACGCGATTCTGCCCATCATCCGCGATGGCCGGCGCTTTCTCGTGGCCAGCCATGAGAGCCCTGACGGCGACGCCATCGCCTCTACGCTGGCGTTGGCCAATGCGCTGCGGGAAGCGGGGAAGGAGGTCGTCGCCTTCAACCGCGACGGCGTGCCCAACGATTACCGCTTTCTCCCCGGTTGGGAGCAGGTTGTCACCCGCGTGCCCGAAGATGCGGTTTTCGACGCCGGCTTCGTGCTCGACGCCGGGGAACTCCGGCGCGCCGGCGCCTGGATCAAGGGACGCTGCCGCACCCTGATCAATATCGACCATCACCCCCATTCCGAAAATTTCGGCGATATTTACTGGGTCGACGAGGCCGCCAGCGCCACCGGGGTGCTGGTGTATCGCCTGCTCAAGGCGGTCGGCCGGCCGATATCACTCGATGTTGCCACCTGCATCTACACGACCATCCTGTCGGATACCGGATCGTTCCGCTACTCGAACGCCGATCCGGAAGCCTTCCACGTGGCGGGCGAGATGGTTGCCCTCGGCGTCGACCCCTGGTCGATCGCCTCGGGGCTGTATGAAAGCCAGGAAGAAGTCCGGCTGCGCCTGCTGGGGCTGGCGCTGCCGACACTCGACGTTTCCGCCTGTGGCACCTTTGCCGCCATCACCGTCACTGCCGAAATGTTTGCCGCCACCGGCACGCATGCCGAGCACACCGACCGGTTCATCAACTACCCGCGGTCAATCCGTGGCGTCGAAGTCGCCATCTTTTTCCGCCAGACCGGCCCCGAACGTTTCAAGGTCGGCTTTCGCTCCAAGGGGAAGATCGATGTCGGGGCCCTGGCGCGGGAGTTCGGCGGCGGCGGCCATCACAATGCAGCCGGCGCGGAGTTGGACGGCCCCCTGCCGGTGGTGCGCGACCTGGTATTCTCCCGCCTGGCGACCCTGCTTTCCCCTTCTCGATGAATGGTCTGCTGCTGGTAGACAAGCCACTCGGCGTCACCTCCTTCGATGTGGTTCGCCGGGCGCGCCGCTGGTGCGGCACCCGTCAGGTCGGTCACTGCGGAACCCTTGATCCCGCAGCGTCCGGTCTTCTGCCGGTTGCGGTCGGTTCGTGCACCCGCCTGGTGGAATACCTGATGGATGGCGACAAGGAATATGCCGCCACGCTCAGGCTCGGGGTGGTCACGGATACCCAGGACGGGGAGGGGCAGGTGCTTGAAACCCGCGCATACGACGGGATCGGACGCCGGCACATCGAAGACGCCGCGACGGCTTTCGTCGGCCTGATCGATCAGGTGCCGCCGATGTATTCGGCCCTCAAGCGCGATGGCGTACCGCTCTACCGCCTCGCCCGGCAGGGTGTCGAAGTCGAGCGCGCGGCACGCCGGATCCGTATCGACGCGATCGAAATCCTCGACTGCGCACTGCCGTTCGTGACCATGCGCGTGGCCTGCGGCAAGGGCACCTATATCCGGACGCTTTGTCATGATCTTGGCCAGGCTCTCGGCTGCGGCGGGTCCATGGCGGCCCTGCGCCGGACCCGTTGCGGCGCCTTCCGGGTCGATGACGCCGCGGCGTTCGCATCGCTGGACGAATTGGCGAGCCAGGGGCGCCCTTTGCCGATCATCCCCCCGGGGGCGGCGTTGCCTGACCTTGCGGACGTACAGGTTCTCCCCGCCGCGCACTCCCGTCTGGCCAACGGCATAGCACCGGTGTGGGCGGAGGTTGTCTGCAGCACCGAGCCGGCTGCGGGTGAACTGGTCCGGCTCATGGCTGGCGACCGTCTGGCAGCTGTTGCCCACTATGCTCCCGGCAGGACCGATGGCCGGCAGGGCGATTTCGTGCTCGACAAGGTCTTCCCGGAAGCTTTCCGCAGTGCCTAGTGTTCTTTAGCGCTTTACTCTTGCAGCAATCTGTGATAGAAAGATTTGCTTTAAAGTATTCAGGTTATACTCATTACAATAGCAAAGGAGATGGCGCGGTGCTGGCCACGGAACGTAAACAGGAAATCATCGGCAAGTTCAGAAGTCACGACAAGGACACCGGCTCCCCGGAAGTGCAGATCGCGCTGCTGTCGGAACGGATTACCACTCTGACGGAGCATTTCCGCACTCACAAGAAAGATCATCATTCCCGTCGCGGGCTGCTCAAGATTGTCGGTCAGCGCCGTCGCCTGCTTGATTATCTGAAGAGCCGCGACGTCGAGCGCTATCGCAAGGTCATTTCCGAACTCGGCATCCGCCGCTAAGGAAAAGGGCAGCAGCTCCACCGGGGAGCTGCTGCCCGTGTTTTAAGGGGCTTGTTCGGGAGGTTGTCCGGAGAGAGTTTCCGCTGGTGCCAGGCACCCCGGCGGAGCCTGTCTCAGGCCATCCTCCCCTGACGTTTTGGGCCCTGCCACCCAAACGGCCGGTTTATACCAGGCCAGACAGAGGAGAACATTCATGGGTTATCACAAGGTAGAAGTCGAATTCAACGGCCGGCCGTTCATCATCGAGACCGGCAAGATGGCCCGCCAGGCCGATGGCGCCGTCGTCGTCACTTACGGCGAGACCAAGGTTCTGTGCACCGTGGTTTCCGCCAGGAAGATGCGCGAGGGCCAGGACTTTTTCCCGCTGACCGTCAACTACCAGGAGAAGTTCTATGCCGGCGGCAAGATCCCCGGCTCCTTCTTCCGCCGCGAGCGCGGCACCACCGAGCGTGAGACGCTGATCTGCCGGTTGATCGACCGGCCGATGCGTCCCCTCTTCCCCAAGGGGTACATGTTCGAAACCCAAATCATGCCGACGGTGATCTCCGCCGACATGGTCAACGACCCGGACACCCTGGCGATGGTGGCGGCCTCGGCTTGCGTGGCGGTCTCCGATATCCCCTTCAACGGTCCCATCGCTGCCGTGCGCGTCGGCCGGATCAACGGCCAACTGGTCGCCAACCCGACCCGTGAGCAGATCGCGTTGAGCGATCTGGAGATCGTCATCTCCGGCTCCCGCGACGCAGTGATGATGGTCGAAGGGGAGGCCGACTTCCTCTCTGAAGCCGAAATGCTCGACGCCATCTTCTTCGGCCATGAAGCCCTGCAGCCTCTGATCGATCTGCAGATCAAGTTGGCCGAGTTGGTCGGCGTGGAGAAGCGCGCCTTCGCCAAACCCGAAGTTGACGAGCAGCTGCTGGCGAAAGTGACCGCGCTGGCCGAGGCGAAGATCGCCGCCGCCATGAAAATCCAGAGCAAGCAGGACCGCTACGGCACCCTTGACGCCATCCGCGCCGAGGTCAAGGAGCAGCTGGCGGCCGAATACGAGGGGCGCGACAAAGAGATCGGCGAGCTCATCGGCAAGGTCGAGAAGCGGGTTCTGCGCCAGATCGTTACCATCGATCGCATCCGCATCGACGGCCGCGACATGACCACCATCCGCCCGATCAGCTGCGAAGTCGGCGTGCTGCCGCGCGCCCACGGCAGCGCCTTGTTCACCCGCGGTGAGACCCAGGCGCTGGTGGCCGCCACCCTCGGCACGGCGATGGACGAGCAGCGCATGGACAACGTGCAGGGGATGGAATTCAAGAAGTTCCTTCTGCACTACAATTTCCCGCCGTTCAGCGTCGGCGAGACCAGCATGCGCCTTTTCCCGGGGCGTCGCGAGATCGGCCATGGCTTCCTGGCTGAACGCAGCGCCTCGAAGATTCTCCCCAAGCACGAAGATTTCCCGTACACGATCCGTATCGTTTCGGACATCCTCGAGTCGAATGGTTCGTCGTCGATGGCTTCGGTCTGCGGCGCCTCGATGGCGCTGATGGAAGCCGGCGTGCCGGTCAGCCGGCCGATCGCCGGGATTGCCATGGGCCTGGTCAAGGAAGGGGATGCCGTCGCAGTCCTCAGCGACATCCTCGGCGATGAAGACCACCTCGGCGACATGGACTTCAAGGTGACCGGTGCCGCCGAAGGGATCACCGCCCTGCAGATGGACATCAAGATCTCCGGCGTCACCAAAGAGATCATGAGCCAGGCGCTGGAGCAGGCGAAGGCCGGCCGCATTCACATCCTCGGCGAAATGGCCAAGGCGATTGCCGCACCGCGGGCCGAACTGTCCAAGTACGCGCCGCGCATCACCACGATTACGGTCAAGCCCGATCAGGTGCGCACCGTCATCGGCCCCGGCGGCAAGAACGTCCGTGCCATCATCGAGGCGACCGGCTGTGCCATCGACATCGAGGATGACGGCCGCATCAATATCGCGTCGAACGACGGCGAGGCCTGCCAGAAGGCGATCAAAATGATTCGCAATCTGACCCAGGAAGCCGAAGTCGGCCGCTTCTACCGCGGCACCGTCCGCCGGATCATGGAGTTCGGGGCCTTTGTCGAGATCTTCCCGGGCACCGACGGCCTGGTGCACATCTCGGAGCTCGACAAGGAGCGGGTGCGCGCAGTGACCGACATCCTCAAGGAAGGCGACGAAGTGGTCGTCAAGTGCATCGGCATCGACAAGCAAGGGAAGATCAAGCTCTCCCGCAAGGAGGCCCTTGATGCCGAACTGCCGGCGGACCTCTGATCGGTAGCGAGTCTCGCCGTAGATGCAGCAGCCGCGGACCGGTCATCGCCCTGATCGTTCCGCGGCTTTTTTCATTAAAAGGGGAGGGTGGTTGTGCTCCGTGTTCGTGTCGTCAAACTGAAAGAATCGGCCGTCGTCCCGGGATACGCGACGGAACATGCGGCCGGCGTCGATCTGCATGCCGTGCTTGACGAACCGCTGACACTTGCCCCCGGTGAGCGGGGGTTGATCCCGACCGGCCTGGCGCTTGAGATCCCCTGCGGCTACGAAGGGCAGGTGCGGCCGCGCTCGGGGCTGGCCCTGCGGCAGGGGATCGCCCTGGTCAACTCGCCGGGGACGATAGATGCGGACTACCGCGGCGAGGTCGGGGTCATCGTGATCAACCACGGCCAGGATCCGGTCACCTTTGCGCCCGGGGAGCGAATTGCCCAGTTGGTCGTCGCGCCGGTGACGCGCGTCGCCTTTGAAGAAGTCGCGGAACTGTCGGCGACCCGGCGCGCCGAAGGTGGTTTCGGTCACACCGGCTCGGGAGGGTTGCCGCATGCCCGCTAGTCGCCATCCGGACGAACTGATGGAGTTCCCTTGTCTTTATGAATTCAAGGTGTTTGGTGAAACGACTGATTCCGGATTTTACGACGCCGTGTTCGGAGCCGTGAACCGGGTGGTGGCCATTACGCCGGAGGCGCTGAAGGTTCGTGTAAGCTCCGCAGGGCGATACCAGTGCATCTCGGTTCTCGTTCAGGTCGACAACGGTACCCAGCTGAACGGGATCTATGCTATGCTGCGCCAGGTGGATGGGTTGAGCTATCTCCTTTGATTTTGAGGGTTTACCCTTGATACTTCAGATTCATCATGAACATCCCCAGCCGCGCCTGATCCGTCAGGTATGCGAATCGCTCCGCAACGGCGGCGTCATTGCCTATCCGACGGACACGACCTACGGACTCGGTTGCGACATTTTCAGCCGCCAGGGGATCCGCAGCATTTATCAGATCAAGCATCGCGATGCCCGCAAGCCTTTTTCGTTTATCTGCGCCGACCTGTCGGATGTCGCCCGATACGCCCACGTGAGCAATTTTGCCTTTAAAATCATGAAAAGGCATCTTCCTGGCCCCTATACCTTCGTTATGGAGGCGACGCGGATCGTCCCCGACAGTCTTGTGACACGCCAGAAAACGGTCGGCATCCGGATTCCCGATGAACCGATCGCCCTGGCCATTGTCAGGGAACTCGGGCACCCGCTGGTGACCACCAGCGCCAATCTCTCGGGGGAGCCGCCCTTGCATGATCCGCAGGAAATCCACCGGCGGTTGGGGAAACAACTGGATCTGGTGGTTGACGGCGGTTTGCGCCTCGGCGATCCATCGACGGTGATCAGCCTCATCGGCGATGGGGTCGAGGTGTTGCGGGAAGGGAGCGGCGATGTCTCCTGGATCCACCAGTTGTAGTTCCGGTATCAGTTGAAAGCGAGACGAAAAGTGAACAGGAAGATTTCCGTTGTCTTTTATGGCTTTCGCCTGTGCGGCGAGAAGTGGCAGCCGCCGGCCTTGCCCCAGGCGCCCCGACTGTTCGTGGAAGAGATGGCGAAGCAGTACGAAAAGTACGGAATATCATTATGTTGCCTAGAAGAACCTGAAAACGTTCTTGAGGTCAGGGGCTACGCCGATCTGCTGAATACCGTGCGCATACGCACCGATGACGTCGCGCTCGGCAACCCCTGTCTCGGACATGTCATTGGTCAGAGCAAAAACTGCAATCTGCTCGAAGATATAGAACGCGGCATCGCCCGGGTCGCGTTCGCCCCCGAAACGATTGAACCAGACGGAGCCAGTAAGCGGGTCTGTCACAACTGCGGGTGCGGCTGCTGACGGGGGTGCCCGGCTTTTACCGTTCCGCTTTTTCTTCGATCCAGTTGCCGGCTCTCTGCATGTCACGACCAAAGCCGGCGGTCGTTTCGCAACCGCTGACCAGCAAAGCCAACAGCATCATGCAGGCAATAGCTCTAAACATGTCCGCTGTCCTCCTATCAAACTTATTTTATCAACTGCGCTCGCCGAATCGCAACTGACCCGACCGTCTCAAAAGTCTGCTTCAGCGCTTAAGGCTGCGGACATAAGCCACCAGGGCCCGCAGCTCCTCGGCGTTTTCGGCGAGCTTGCTGCCATGCAGAGCGTCGCGAATGCAGGCGTTGATAATATCTTTCAGTTCGTCATCGGTAAAATCATCGACTTGTTCAAGACCTCGACCGCCAGGATGGCAGGTTGAGCAACTGCGGCCACTTTTGCCCAGCGTCGTCGACTCAAACAGGGTGCGCCCGACAGCGTCAAGGGAGGATGCTGCTGACGCGGTCGGGAAGGTGGCTGCAATGATCGCACAAAGAAATAGATCCAAGAACTTTTGGAGCATGTGAATCGCGACTCCCAGGGCAAGTCTTGATAAACATCATATCCGCCTCGGCGCAATCTGCAAATCGGTGCCGCCCTCGAAATTTGCCCGTGAAGGTCCCGGAAGCGATCCGGCAAGGGTTGGGTCCCGGCCACCGAAGCGTTCTCTCGATGCTTCAGCAATGGTGAGCCCCCTGGAAACGCGCTTTACCGAGACGACGGGGAGGCAGGCGGTAGGGACTTCGTACAGGGTGTCAGGATGGAGATGCCTCTCCCACGATACAAACTTAACGTCGCATAATATATATTATGTAAACTTTTATATCCAAGGATTGCCGGCTACAGAGTGTTGCGGAGATTTACTGCGTGAGGCGCCACCCCTGCCTGGTGAACGGCGCCTGGCGAGACGGGTCCGGAGGTCGGCAGCAAGCCGTCCTCCTGCATTCTGATCACAAGAGTTCTCCAGATGTTCATGCGCACCAGCCGGGCAACCTCATCGGGCTTTTTGAATGGTACCAGAATGATCATCGGCAACCAGCGCACGGTTGTGGTCGTATCCGACAGCCGGTAGATGTATTCGCCCCCGGTCCTGGCCGTCACCGTGACAACCACTTCGTAACGGTCGGTTGCCCACGATGGAATCATTCCAAGGCTGACGAAGGACAGCGCCGCCGGGATAACATCTGCGGAGTCGCCCGAAACCGCCAGGTGGGCTCGAACGTCAAGGTCCCCCTCGCGGTGCGGCGTTACGGCCGCGAAGTAACCGGACTCCCTGAGGGCCCCGGCAAATTCCTGCTCCAGGTTGATACGTTCCCCTTCCAGTACGGCTTCGCTGCCAATCGTCGCGCTAAAGCTGTAACTTGCGGATGGCTTCCCGTCCACACCTACCAGCACCGTGAAATCGTCGATTGCCGGCAGTTCTTTGCCGCGAAACGACACGCAACCGGTCGTCAGCAGAATTATGGCCGCCACCGACATCAGCATGCAGGCAAAGTTCGGTTTTTTCATCCCGTGCCCCCCTCGCGACCTTATGGCCTGCGGATCAGCCGACACTGGCCAGACCAAGCCTGGCTCCCCAGCGCCGCCTGAGTTCCTCGAGCATTGCCGCGCCCTCGCCGCCGGACCCTTCCTGGAATTCCCCTGATTCGGCTACGGCAAAGGCGTCGGCGCGCGCTTCCTCAAGTACGCGGGCGTCACGCAGGATGTTGGCCACGCGAAAATCAGGGAGACCCGATTGGCGGGTCCCGAGGAATTCCCCCGGCCCGCGGATTTCCAGGTCGGCTTCGGCAATTCTGAACCCGTCCGTAGTGCTTTCCATCACTTCCAGACGCTTCACCCCCTCTTCGCTGCAACGCAGCGACTTCATCAGCAGGCAGAGCCCGGGGGCCGTGCCGCGCCCGACCCGGCCGCGCAACTGGTGCAGCTGTGCCAGGCCGAAACGTTCTGCATGCTCGACGATCATGACGGTGGCGTTGGGGATGTCAATGCCAACCTCGATCACCGTGGTGGAGGCAAGAATGTCGAGTTGCCGAGATTTGAACCGCCCCATGACGGCTTCCTTCTCGTCGGGACTCATCCGGCCGTGCAGTAGCCCGATACGGCACTGGGGCAATACGGAACGTAACTGTTCCACCCCGGCCGTCGCCGCTTTCAAGTCGCTCTTCTCTGACTCTTCAATCAGCGGAAAAACAACGTAAATCTGATGACCTTTGCCTATTTCCCTGCGAATCAGCTCCAAGGCCTGCGCGCGACGGTTGTCGGTGACGACCATCGTCCGGATCGGGGTCCGCCCCGGGGGGAGTTCATCGATGACCGACAGGGCCAGGTCGCCGTAAACCGTCAGCGACAGCGTCCGAGGAATCGGCGTCGCAGTCATGACCAGCACGTGGGGATTCTCCCCCTTCTGCCGCAGGATCGCCCGTTGCCTGACCCCGAAGCGATGCTGCTCGTCGATGATCCCCAGCCCGAGGCGCCGGAAGTCGACACCGTCCTGCAGAACAGCATGGGTGCCGACGACCAGATGGGCCGCTCCGCTGGCAATGTCCCGCAGGACCAGGCGCCGTTCGGCGGCAGGTTGCTGCCCCCGCAGCAGGACCGCCTTCAGCCCGAGTTTTTCCAGCCAGTGGTGAAACTGCAGGTAATGCTGCTCGGCAAGGATTTCCGTCGGGGCAACCACGGCCACCTGGGTGTCGTTTTCAATGGCCAGGAGTGCGGTCATCAGTGCAACGATGGTTTTGCCGCTCCCGACGTCGCCCTGCACCAGCCGGTTCATCGGATGGGGCGCCATCAGGTCGGCCTTGATCTCGCCGAGAACGCGGCGCTGGGCACCGGTCAACCGGTAAGGCAGGTGCTCGGCAAGCAGTTTCGTATAACGGTGCGTGACCTGGAACGGGATGCCGGGCTCCAGGGCCTGGCCGCGACGGCGCAGGGCCAGACCCAACTGGAGGAAGAAGAATTCGTCGTAGACCAGGGTGCGGCGTGCCGGGTCGCGCCCCTCTTCAAGGGCTTCGAGATCCGTGTCGCTTGCCGGCCAGTGCGCCTGCTGCAGCGCCTCGGCCAGCGGCAACAGGCCGCGCCGGGTTCTCAGGTCAGACGGGAGGTGGGTCGCAACGTGCCGGGCGAAAAGATCGACGGCCTGCTTCCAGATGCGGCGGGCCGCGTGCTGGGTCAACCCTTCGGTGAGCGGATAAACCGGGAGAATTCTCCCGAATGCCAGCGGATCGGAGCTTTGGTACTCTGCCAGCGTCTGCCCCTCAGCAAGCAGTTCGATATCCGGATGATGAACTTCACGCTGATGGCCGAACCGCTTGACTTCTCCGGAAAAGACACCGGTGTGCCCGAGGGAAAAGCGCTTGGCCAGCCACTCCTTGCGGTAATGGAACCACTTGAGGACAACCTGCCCGCTCCCGTCTCCGACAATAACCTCGTAAACACGCCGACGGGATCGCTGGGTCATCATTTCGCCGGCAGCAAGGATCTCGCCGGCAAACACCTCGTGCCGCCCTTCACGCAGCCGGCCGATACGCCGGAACTCGCGGCGGTCCTCGTAGCGATGCGGCAAGGTATAGAGGGCGTCCTCGACGGTCCGGACGCCAAGATTGGTGAGTCTGTCGGCTATGCGGGGACCGACGCCCCGAAGACTGGAGATGGGGGTAGACAGGATTTGACGGGCGTGTTCGAGAGAAGCCGCTGGCATCTCCCCTCCCCTTCAGGCAGGACAGGCGTATTACCTGTCGAAGATGGCATTCAACTCCTGCAGCAGTTCATCGATATCGAGTCCATGGGCCATGGCCCCCTTCTCGAGGGTCTCATGCTGGGCGCCCATGCAGCCGACACAGCCGAGATTGAATTTGGCCAGAACCTTCAGCACTTCAGGGCTCATGCGCATGACCTGATGAAAAGTCATGTCCTTGGTGATCGTCGCACTCATGAACGCCTCCCTACTCGTAGCGAATATCGATAACTTCGTAAACCCGCAGCCCCGAGGGTACCTTGATGGTTACCTCGTCGTCGACACGATGGCCGATCAGCGCCTTGGCCACCGGGCTGTTGATCGAAAGCCGCCCCTGCTTGATGTCCGCCTCATGTTCGCCGACGATCTGGTAGGTGACTTCCGAGCCGCCTTCGGTGTCGAACAGGGTGACGGTGGCGCCGAACACCACCTTGTCCGATTCGATTTCGGCGGGATTGATCACGTGGGCCCGGGCAATCTTGTCGTTGATTTCGTTGATGCGCCCTTCGATGAACCCCTGGCGCTCCTTGGCGGCATCATATTCGGCATTCTCCGAAAGATCGCCATGCCCCCGCGCCTCGGCGATCGCCTGGACGACGCGCGGCCGCTCCTCGCGGATCAGCCGTTTGAGTTCCTCCTGGAGACGAACAAAACCTTCCGGAGTCATCGGTATGGTTTGCGACATGATCCCTTCCCCGTTGAGCCGATAAAATATTCGGGCGGGAAAGTCCCGCCCGAACCGTTGCGTTCGATCAAAAAACGATACGGGCAGCGTGCTACCCGATGGTCGGATGATACTCTTGCAGCGGAGTGACGTCAAGCGTTTCCCGCTGCATGGCCAGGATGCCGTCGACGGCAGCGCACATCCCGGCTACCGTGGTGAAGTAGGCTACATTGTTCATCAGGGTGGTGCGCCGGATGGAGAAGGAATCGTTGATCGATTCCGCACCGAAGGTCGTATTGAAGACCATCGCGATTTCGTTGCTCTTGATGGCGTCGACGATATGCGGCCGTCCTTCCTTGACCTTATTGATGGGGGTTGCCGGTACGCCGTGATCATTGAAGAAACTCGCAGTGCCGCGGGTCGCCACGATGCTGAAACCGGCCTCCGTCAGCTTGCGCGCCGGCTCGACGAGGGCCTGCTTGTCGGCATCCTTGATGCTGATGAACACCTTGCCGGCAACCGGCAGGCGCACTCCGGCCGCCAACTGTGCCTTGGCAAAGGCCTTGCCGAATTCCCAGTCGATCCCCATGACCTCGCCGGTCGATTTCATCTCCGGGCCAAGCAGCGTATCGACGCCGGGGAACTTGACGAACGGGAAGACCGATTCCTTGACGGATACGTGGGCGGGAACAATCTCGTCGGTCACACCGAGCTCGCGCAGGCTCTTGCCGGCCATCACCCGGGCCGCGATCTTGGCGAGCGGACGGCCGGTCGCCTTGGAGACGAACGGTGACGTCCGGCTGGCGCGCGGATTGACTTCCAGCAGGTAGATCTCATCGTCCTTGACGGCAAACTGGATGTTCATCAGGCCGCTGACGCCCAATTCCAGCCCGAGGGCGCGGGTCTGCCGGCGCACCTCGTCGATCAGGGCCGGCCTGAGGGAAATCGGCGGCAGGGCGCAGGCCGAGTCTCCGGAGTGAATGCCGGCTTCCTCGATATGCTGCATGATGCCGCCAACCACCACGTCGGTGCCGTCGGCCAGGGCGTCGACATCGATCTCGATGGCGTCTTCGAGGAATTTGTCGATCAGGATCGGGTGCTCCGGCGAGGCCGCCACCGCGTGCTTCATGTAGTTTCTGAGCTGATCGATCCCGTAGACGATCTCCATGGCCCTGCCGCCGAGCACGTAGGACGGCCGCACCACGACCGGATAGCCGATGCGGGCCGCGACTTTCTCGGCCTCCTCGAAGGAACGCGCAGTCCCGTTGGCCGGCTGCTTCAGGCCAAGCTTGTCGATCAGGACCTGGAAGCGCTCGCGGTCCTCGGCCCGGTCGATGGCATCGGGGGTGGTCCCGATGATCGGCACTCCGGCCTTTTCCAGCGGCACGGCCAGCTTGAGCGGCGTCTGTCCGCCGAACTGGACGATGACCCCTTTCGGCTGCTCGACATGCACGATCTCCAGGACGTCCTCGAGAGTCAACGGTTCGAAGTAGAGACGGTCGGAGGTGTCGTAGTCGGTGGAGACGGTCTCCGGATTGCAGTTGACCATGATCGTCTCGAAACCGTCCTCGCTCAGGGCGAAGACGCCGTGCACGCAGCAGTAGTCGAACTCGATCCCCTGACCGATGCGGTTCGGGCCACCGCCGAGGATCATGATTTTGTCGCGCTGCGTCGGGGCCGCCTCGCACTCCTCCTCGTAGGTCGAATAAAGATACGGCGTGTAGGCGACGAATTCGGCGCCGCAGGTGTCGACCCGCTTGTAGACCGGGCGGATGCCGAGCTCATGCCGCAGTTCGCGGATGCGCGCTTCGGTGGTGCGCCACAGCTGGGCGAGGCGACGGTCGGAGAAGCCGAACTGCTTGGCTTCGCGCAGCAGGGCGCGGAACACCTCGCCGCGGGGCTGCTGCAGCAGGTCCGTGGCCCGGATCAGCCGGCCCTCCATCTCGATGATCTGATTGATGTTGTTGAGGAACCACGGGTCGATGCCGGTCAGCTCGAAGATTCTTTCGATCGCCCAGCCGGCCCGCAGGGCATCGCCCAGATACCAGAGGCGCTCCCAGTTGGGAACCCGCAGCTTCTGCTCGAGCAGCGACTGCTCGTCGCCGGTGAGGCTGCGGCGATAATCGCCGGGTTCCTCGAAGAGCCGGCTTTCGAACCCGTAGGAGCCGATCTCCATGGAACGCAGCGCCTTCTGCAGCGACTCCTTGAAGGTTCGCCCGATCGACATGACCTCCCCCACCGACTTCATCTGCGTGGTGAGGGTGGCGTCGGCCTGGGGGAATTTCTCGAAGGTGAAGCGCGGCACCTTGGTGACCACGTAGTCGATGGTCGGCTCAAATGAGGCGTAGGTTTCGCGGGTGATGTCGTTGCGGATCTCGTCGAGCGTGTAGCCGACCGACAGCTTGGCGGCAATCTTGGCGATCGGGAAACCGGTCGCCTTCGAGGCCAGGGCCGAGGAGCGCGACACGCGCGGATTCATTTCGATGACGATCATCCGCCCGTTGGCCGGATTGATGGCGAACTGGATGTTCGAGCCGCCGGTCTCGACGCCGATCTCGCGGATGATCCTGATCGCCGCGTTGCGCAGCAGCTGGTATTCCTTGTCGGTGAGGGTCTGCGCCGGGGCGACGGTAATCGAGTCGCCGGTGTGAACACCCATCGGGTCGAGATTCTCGATCGAGCAGATGATCACCACGTTGTCGGCAAGGTCGCGCATGACCTCGAGTTCGTACTCCTTCCAGCCGATCACCGACTCCTCGACCAGGATTTCGCTGGTCGGCGAGGCATCGATACCGGCCAGGGCCATCTGCTCGTACTCTTCCATGTTGTAGGCGATGCCGCCGCCGGTGCCGCCCAGAGTGAACGACGGCCGGATGATGGCGGGGAAGCCGACATGTTTGACGACCTCCATCGCCTCCTGGTGATTGTGCGCCAGGCCGGAGCGCGGCACCGGCACGCCGATCTTCTCCATCGCCGCCTTGAACAGGGTGCGGTCCTCGGCCTTTTCGATGGCCGGCAGTTTGGCACCGATCAGTTCCACCCCGAACTTGTCGAGGGTGCCGTTTTTGGCCACGGCCACGGCGGTGTTGAGGGCGGTTTGCCCGCCCAGGGTCGGCAGGACCGCGTCGGGGCGCTCCTTCTCGATGATTCTGGCCAGCACCTCCGGGGTGACCGGCTCGACGTAGGTCCGGTCGGCGAAGCCGGGGTCGGTCATGATGGTGGCCGGATTGGAGTTGAGCAGGATGACGGTGTACCCCTCCTCCTTGAGTGCCTTGCAGGCCTGCGTCCCGGAGTAGTCGAATTCGCACGCCTGGCCGATGATGATGGGGCCGGCGCCGATGATCAGGATCTTCTGGATGTCGGTTCTCTTGGGCATTATGGAAGTCCGTTACGGTTTCAGGTTCAGGTTGTGATAAACACCAGCCGCTTGTCGCTGGCCGCTAGCTGCCGCCCTTGTGCTTTTCCATCAGCTTGATGAATTCTTCGAACAGGTACCGGGCATCGTGCGGGCCCGGCGAGGCCTCGGGATGGTACTGCACCGAGAAGGCCGGCAATGCATTGTGATGCAACCCCTCGACGGTGTTGTCGTTGAGGTTGATATGGGTGACAACCGCGGCATCCTTGATCGTTCCAGGCTCGACCGCGAAACCGTGATTCTGGGCGGTGATCTCAATGCTGTGGCCGTCGCCGCGCCGCACCGGCTGATTGCCGCCACGGTGACCGAACTTGAGCTTGAAGGTCTTGCCGCCCAGAGCGATGGAGAGCAACTGGTGACCGAGACAGATGCCGAACAGCGGCACCTTGCCGAGCAGCTGGCGAATGTTCTCCTGCGCATAGGTGATCGGTTCGGGATCGCCGGGGCCATTGCTGAGGAACACCCCGTCGGGGCGCAGGGCCAGCACCTTGGCGGCGGGGAAGTCGGCCGGCACCACGGTCACGTCGCACCCGCTCCCCACGAGGTTGCGCAGGATGTTGCGCTTGATCCCGAAATCATAGGCGACCACCCGGAAACGGGCATCACCCCGGCGCGGCTGATAACCGGTCTCGAGGTCCCAGGTCCCCTCGCTCCAGTGATAGGGTTCCTTGCAGGTGACTTCGCTGACCAGGTCGCGCCCGACGATCGACGGTGCCGCCTTGGCCTTGGCCACCAGGCTGGCCGGATCGGTGTCGACCGTGGAGAGCACGCCGGTCTGGGCGCCGAAGTCGCGGATGTGCCGTACCAGGGCGCGGGTGTCGATCCCCTGCAGGCCGACGATGCCGTGCTCCTTGAGGTAGGCATCGAGTGACAGGCGGGAACGCCAGTTGCTCGGGAAATCGCTGGCTTCCTTGACGATGAAGCCAGACAGGTGGGGTTGCCACGACTCCACGTCTTCGACGTTGATCCCGTAATTGCCGATCAGCGGATAGGTCATGGTCACGATCTCGCCCCGATAGGAGGGATCGGTGAGGATTTCCTGGTAACCGGTCATGCTGGTGTTGAAGACGACTTCGCCGGAGATCTCGCCGGCGGCGCCAAGCGCCCTGCCATGGAAGACCCGGCCGTCAGCCAGGGCCAATGCTGCTTTCATCGTTGCGTCCTTTACAAACGGGTTGATGGTTAGTGCATTAGGTATATGTTTTAGTTATTGTTTTCCGAAGACGACCCTGCCGCCGACGATGGTGAAGCGGGCGCCGCCTTTCATGGTCTGGCCAAGGAACGGGGAGTTCTTCGACTTGCTCCGCAGCCCTTCGGGGGTGACCGTCCACTGCTTGTCGGGGTCGATCACGGTGATGTCGGCCGGCGCACCGGCCTTGAGGGTGCCGCGGCCAAGGCCGAGGATGAGCGCCGGATTGACGGCCATCCGCTCGACCATCTGCGGCAGGGTCAGCACCCCCTCGGCCACCAGGCGCAGCGCCAGCGGCAGGGAGGTCTCCAGGCCGACGATGCCGTTCATCGCCTCGTTGAATTCGACATCCTTCTCGTCGAGGTGGTGCGGGGCGTGATCGGTGGCGATGCAGTCGATGGTGCCGTCCCTGAGTCCCTCCTTGATCGCGGCGACGTCGTCAGCCTCGCGCAGCGGCGGATTCATCTTGGCATTGGTGTTGTAGCCGCGCACGGCATCATCGGTGAGGGTGAAATAGTGAGGGGCGGATTCGCAGGTCACTGCGACGCCGCGCGCCTTGGCTTCACGGATGATCCGCACCGACCCCTTGGTCGATACGTGCGCGATGTGCACCGGGGCGCCGGTGTACTCGGCGAGCATCACTTCGCGAGCGGTAGCGATATCCTCGGCGATGCGGGGAATGCCCTTCAGTCCCAGCTCGGTGGAGGTAAATCCTTCGTTCATCGTCCCCTCCCCCACCAGGTCGAGATCCTCGGCATGGGAGATGACCATGATGCCGATCCCCTTGGCATACTGCAGGGCGCGGCGCATCAGTTCGGCATTTCTGACCGGCTTGCCGTCATCGGAGACCGCCACGCAGCCGGTTTCCTTGAGCTCGCCCATTTCGCTGAGACGTTCGCCGCCCATTCCCTGGGTGATGGTGCCGACCGGGAAGACGTTGCAGAAGCCCTCGGTTTTGGCCTTGTTGATGATATAGCTGGCAACCGCCTTGTTGTCGATGACCGGCTTGGTATTCGGCATGCAGCAGACCGAGGTGAAGCCGCCGGCAACCGCCGCCAGGGTGCCGGAGACGATGTCCTCCTTGTATTCGAGGCCGGGATCGCGCAGATGCACATGCATGTCGATCAGCCCGGGCGTCACGTAGCAGCCGGCGGCATCGATCGTCTCCGTATTGGCCGGAGCGGCGAGGTTCTTGCCGACCTGCTTGATGATACCGTCTTCCACCAGAACGTCCTGAACTTCGTCGAACTGCTGGGTCGGATCGATCACCCGCCCACCTTTGATCAGCAGATTCATATGGTCACCTCATCATCAAGATTGATGTTTTGTCTAAGGGCAGGGCATGTGCCTGCCCAGTCAAGGGCACCCACAAGGGGCGCCCCTACTCCACGCTTCCGCCGCCGCTTACGTGGTACAGCATCGCCATCCGCACCGCCACGCCGTTCTCGACCTGCCTGAGGATGTGCGACTGGTCGCCGTCGACCACATACGACGACATCTCCACGCCGCGGTTGATCGGTCCCGGGTGCATGACCATGGCGCCGGGCTTGGCCAGCTTGAGGTTGACCGGGTTCAGGCCGAAGTAGCGCGAATACTCGCGGGTGTTGGGCATGAGCGTCTTCCCCTGACGCTCCTGCTGAATGCGCAGCATCATCACCACGTCGGCGTCCTGGATCGCTTCCTTCATGGTGGTGCAGACCGTGACGTTGCCGAGCCTTTCCACCCCGGGCGGCACCATGGTCGGCGGCCCGGCGACGAAGACGCTGGAACCCAGCTTGGTCAGCCCCTGGATGTTGGAACGCGCCACCCGGCTGTGGGTGATGTCGCCGACGATCGCGACCTTCAGGCCGTCGAGGCGGCCGAACCGGTCCTTCATGGTCAGCATGTCGAGCAGCCCCTGGGACGGATGCTCATGAGCGCCGTCGCCGGCGTTGATGAGCGAGCAGCTCACCTTGTTGGCCAGGAAGTAGTGCGAACCGGAGACCGCATGGCGCATGATGATGATGTCCGGCTTCATCGCCAGCAGGTTCAGCGCCGTATCGGCCAGCGTCTCCCCCTTGGTTGCCGAACTGGTCGAAGGCGAAATGTTGATGGTATCGGCGGAGAGACGCTTGGCGGCGAGTTCGAACGAGGTCCGGGTGCGCGTCGACGACTCGTAGAACAGGTTGATGATCGTCTTGCCGCGGAGGGTCGGCACCTTCTTGATGTCACGCTCGTTGATCTCGCGCATGCTTTCCGCAGTCGAGATCAGCAGTTCGATCTCCTCCTTGTTCAGGTCACGCAGGGCAATGATATGCTTGTGCCGGAATGACATGTCTTCTCCTCCCTCGTACGGTTAGGGCTTGACCAACCGGACTTCCACCGGCTGATGGGCATCGTCGAAGCGCACCTTGACGTCCTCTTCCTGGGATGTCGGTACGTTGCGGCCGACGTAGTCGGCACGGATCGGCAGCTCGCGATGGCCGCGATCGATCAGCACCGCCAGCTGGATGCAGCGCGGGCGGCCGAGGTCGATGAGGGCATCCATGGCGGCGCGGATGGTACGGCCGGTATAGAGGACGTCGTCAACCAGCACGACGCGCTTGCCGTCGAGGGGGAACGGGATATCGGTCTTGCCGACCGGGAGATTGCCGCGGGCGGCGAGATCGTCACGGTACATGGTGATGTCGACCGCGCCGAGCGGGACGCTGACTTTTTCGATTTCGCGGATCTGGTTCTGCAGCCGCGCGGCAAGAAAGTCCCCGCCGCTGCGGATGCCGACCAGGGCCAGGTCTTCGACCCCCTTGTTGCGCTCGAGAATCTCGTGGGCGATACGGGTCAGCGCCCGGCCGATGCCGGACTGGTCAAGGATGACGGTTTCGCTCGCAGCCATAGCTCCTCCTCGGGTCAAAGCGGACAAAAAAAGAATCCCCCCGTCGAACGACGGAGAGACTCCGGGGGCACAGAGGCAGAAATGGTGATCTTGCTCAAGACGGCCGCCTTTGCTGACCTCGCCGGATCAGCTTAAAAGGGGTTGATACCTGCTGAATTTCGCGGACTATAGCAAGGTGCGGCCACGCCCGTCAACGGTAAATTGCCGGCGGCGGTCCCTATCTGAAGCTGCAGCCCTTCTCCTCGGGGCGGCAAGCCATGTCATAAAGCTGCTGTTTGGTCACCTTCCCCTCCTGCAGTTGCGCCGTCCAGTAGTCGACCCGGTCCTTGGCGGGGGTCAGATGCAACTTCTCGCGGTAGACGTATCCGACGAAGTAGCGATCCTCTTCAACGGACTTGGATGGGGAAAACGCCGGGGCCGCTGTTGCCGGCGGCCCGTCGAGACGCTTCCCCCCGCCGGCCGGACGCGGTTTGCCGGCCGGCGCTGGTGCTGACGGCTTCGCGGCAAGCAGCGGAGCAATCTGTTGCGGCAATTCGCCGGAGATCCCCTGCCGGCCGACAAGGAGCAGGTTGCCGCCGGCCGGACCGACGACCAGGAACCGTCCCGCCCTGGCGGAGACGAAGTCGCTTTCGACCAGGGCCAGTTCGGCGGCGGCAAAACGGTTGAGCCAGGCCTCGACCTGGGCGGCGTCGGCAAGCACCACGACATTCACGGGGGTTGCCAGCCTGTCGCCGATGCGGCGGGCCAGCTGTTCCGCCTGCTTGGCGGCGGCAGTCCCGGAGTGCTGGCTGACGGCCAGATTGATCGCCGCATCGGCGACGACCGCCTGCGCCAGCAGGACCACAACCAGGAGAAAGCGTCTCATGTCAGTCCTTTCCGGGCGACGCGGCGGGGACTATTCGATCAGCCGCCCGATGCGTCCCCAACGCGGAAGAAAGCGCTCGCTGTCCCACGACCAGTACTTGATGAATGCCAGCCCCTTGATCTCCGCATTGCTGACATATCCCCAGAAACGGCTGTCGTAGGAGCGGTCCCGGTTGTCGCCCATCATGAAATAGTGCCCGGACGGAACCTTGACCGGCGGCATGTTGTCGCGACCGCCGGGGACCAGGCTGCCGTCCTTGAAGACCGCTTCCGGAATCACCAGGGGCTGATTGTTGACGAAGACTTTCTTGTCGCGAATCTCGACGGTATCGCCGGGGAGACCGATAACGCGCTTGATGAAGTCGCGGCGCTGCCAGAAGGATTTTTCGCGGTCCTCGGGGAATTCGAACACCACGATATCGCCGCGCCGCGGTTCGCGGATCGTCAGGAAACGGCCGTCAACGCCCGGGATCTGCAGACCGTAGATGAATTTGTTGACCAGCAGGTGATCGCCGATCAGCAGGGTGTCCTCCATCGAGCCGGACGGGATCTTGAACGCCTGGACGACAAACGTCCGGATGATCAGAGCAAGAACCGCCGCAACCAGCAAGGCCTCCGTCCAGTCGCGGAGGGCCGACTTCTGACCGTGCTTCTCGCGCCGGGCCGATTTCTTCTTGAACCATCCCACTACTTGTTCTCCTTGACCTTGAGAATGGCGAGAAACGCTTCCTGGGGCAGCTCGACATTCCCCACCTGCTTCATGCGCTTCTTCCCCTCTTTTTGCTTTTCGAGCAGCTTGCGCTTGCGGCTGATGTCGCCCCCATAGCATTTCGCGGTGACATCCTTGCGCAGGGCCTTGACCGTTTCACGGGCGATGACCTTGCCGCCGATCGCCGCCTGAATCGCCACTTCGTACTGCTGGCGGGGGATGAACTCCTTCATCTTCGAGACCAGTTCGCGCCCGCGGAATTGGGCCTTGTCGGCATGAACGATCAGCGACAGGGCATCGACCGGATCGCCGTTGATGAGGATGTTCAAGCGAACCAGATTGCTGCGCCGGTAGTCGAGATGTTCATAGTCCAGGGACGCATAGCCGCGGGACAGGGTCTTGAGCCGGTCGTAGAAGTCGAGGACGATTTCGTTGAGCGGCAGCTCGTAAATGACCATGACGCGGTTGGCCGTCAGGTACTTGATTTCACGCTGTACGCCGCGCTTCTCCTCGCACAGGGCCAGAACCGCCCCGACGAATTCGTTGGGCACATGGATCGAGGCCAGGATGAACGGTTCTTCGACGTAGTCGATGTACTGGGCAGCCGGCAGCTTGTTGGCGCTGTCGATGTGGATCGTCTCCCCCTTGACGTTCGTCACCCGGTAAACGACCGTCGGTGCCGTCGTGATCAGGTCGACGCCGAACTCCCGCTCCAGGCGCTCCTGGATGATTTCCATGTGCAGCAGCCCGAGGAAGCCGCAGCGGAAGCCGAAGCCGAGGGCCATGGAGTTTTCCGGTTCGAATGAGAAGGAGCTGTCGTTCAGGCGCAATTTCTCGATGGCGTCGCGCAGGGCGTCGTACTCGCTTGAATCCACCGGGTAGAGCCCGGAGAAGACCATCGGCTTGACTTCCTGGAAGCCGGCCAGCGCCACCTCGGCAGGTCGCTTCACATGCGTGATGGTATCACCGACCTTGGCATCCTGCACCACCTTGATGGCTGCCGTGAGAAAGCCGACCTCGCCGGCCCCGAGCTGGTCGACTTCTTTGGGGTGCGGGGCGAACACGCCGACGCGCAGCACCTCGTATTCGCGGCCGCTGGCCATCAGGCGAATCTTGTCGCCCTTGCGCAGGACACCGTCGACGATGCGCACCAGCACCACCACCCCCTGGTAGGAGTCATACCAGGAGTCGAAGATCAATGCTTTCAGGGGGCCGTCCGGAGATCCCTGCGGCGCCGGGATCTTGTGGACGATGGCTTCGAGAATTTCATGAACGCCGATGCCGGCCTTGGCGCTGGCCGCAACCGCCTCCGACGCATCCAACCCGATGATCTCCTCGATCTCCTGCCGGACCCGGTCCGGTTCGGCGCTCGGCAAATCGATCTTGTTGAGAACCGGCAGGATTTCAAGATCCTGGTCGAGCGCCAGATAGACGTTGGCCAGGGTCTGGGCCTCGACGCCCTGGGACGCATCCACCACCAGCAGCGCCCCTTCGCAGGCCGCCAGTGAGCGGCTGACCTCGTAGGTGAAATCGACGTGGCCGGGCGTGTCGATCAGGTTGAGGACATACTCCTCGCCGTCATCGGCCACGTAGTTCAGGCGTACCGCCTGGGCCTTGATGGTGATGCCGCGCTCGCGCTCCAGTTCCATCTTGTCGAGAAACTGGTCGGTGCGCTCGCGGGCGCTCAGGGCTCCGGTGACTTCCAGCAGGCGGTCCGCCAGGGTCGACTTGCCGTGGTCGATGTGGGCAATAATCGAAAAATTGCGTATATGCGACTGATTCATCAGGGTATAATCCAGGGAAGACATTTTTTGTTCGAAACAATAAAAAATAGCGAAAATGCCGATAAGTGTAAAGGTTGAAAAAGGGGCGATTGCGCAGACCGGCGCCAGGAATTATCCTGTAATTGGAATCACTCGGCATGAGGCTCCGGAGGACATATGACACTGATCGTCGATCTTTTGCGCCAGAGTTGCCTGAAATTCGGCGACAAACCTGCCTTCCGGGTCAAGACCGCAGGGCAGTGGAACGACTACAGCTATCGTCAGTTGTGGACCGATTCCGACCATATTGCCACGGCGCTGAGCGAATGGGGGTTTCAAAACGGCGAACGCGCCGCCATCCTTGCCCCCGCTTCGCCGGTCTGGGTCTCCGCCTATTTCGGCATCATGAAGGCAAACGGCATCATCGTCCCCATCGACAAGGAACTCAAGCGGGGTGAAGTGCGCCACGTGCTCGAGGATTGCGGCGCGCGACTGATCTTCACCACCGAGGATCACCTGGACACGGTTCGGGAGTTGCTGGGAACCCTGCCGGCCCTTGAAAAAGTGGTCCTGCTGACCCCGCCACTTGCCGCCAGAGTCCGGATGACATCCCAGGCGGAGGGGGCCCTGGCCGAACTCGTCAACGAATGGCGACGACTGGCAGCGGACTACCATATCCGCAAGGAAGACATCCGGCGCCTCGAAACCAGCGCCACAACCCTGCAGAACCTTCTGACCCCGGGTGCCGCCTGGTCGGAAACGGGGGGACGGGTGCCCCCCGGTATTTTGAAAATGGAACGCCGCAGGCACGGCGACCATTCCATAGAGACAATCGACACCTTCAAAAAAGACGGGAAACCACCGGCATTGATACGGCAGGCCGACGATGTGGCGGTCATTCTCTACACGTCCGGGACGACCGGCCGCTCCAAGGGGGCGATGTTGAGCCATGCGAACATCGTCAGCAACATCCGTACGGCAACAGCCGTGTTCGACCTCGACGAAAACATCCGCATGCTCTCCTTCCTCCCCATCAATCATGTATTCGAACAGGTCGCCGGCATGCTGCTGCCGCTTTCGCTCGGCGGCACCGTCAGTTTTGTCGAAAGCCTGAAAAAACTCGGTGACAATCTGGTCGAAGTCAAACCCAACTTCCTGCTCGGCGTTCCGGCCGTATTCCGGCTTCTGCTCGATCGTCTGCAGAGAAACATCGAAGGCCGATTCCTCTCCCGGACGCTTTTCGCCTTCGCCCTGACCCGCCCGCTGATCGTGCGCAAAGTGAGGGAAACTCTCGGCGGCATGCCGATCTTTGTCAGCGGCGGCGCGGCGCTCGACCCGGAAGTTGCCAGGGGCCTGATGGATCTCGGCATCATGGTCTACCAGGGCTACGGGATTACCGAAACGTCTCCGGTGATCGCGGTCGAGTCGCCGCGGGCCAGAAAACTGGGGACGGTCGGTCTCCCCTTCCCCGGCGTCGACGTGCGGATCAACCAGCCCAACGATGAAGGTGTCGGTGAAATTTGGGTGAAAGGGCCGAACGTGATGCGCGGTTATTACAACAACCCGCAGGCTACGGCCGAGGTTCTCACCGACGGGTGGTACCACACGGGAGACCTGGGGCGGCTGGACAGCGACGGCATGCTGTCAATCTGCGGCCGGCTAAAGAACGTGATCGTCACGGCCAACGGCAAAAATGTCTATCCGGAAGAGGTCGAGAACGAATTGCTGCACAGCCCGTTTATCGCCGAAGTCATGGTTTACGGTCACAAGGTTTCCCGGACAGCCGAAGAGGTTTACGCCCTGATTTATCCGGATCAGGAGGCTCTTGACCGGTATGCCCGGGAGCACGGCCTGGCGCCGATGACGGAAGCACGGGTTGAAGGGCTGATACGCGACGAGGTGCTCAGGCTCGGCAAAAATCTTGCTGATTACAAGCGGATACGCAAGTTCAACCTGCGCGAGGATGAATTCCCCAAGACCACGACCCGCAAGATCAAGCGCTTTATCGTCGAGGCAGGGATCGACGCAGTGGACGCGCCGGACGAAACATCGCCGTGACAAAGCCGGTCGAACGCGCGGCGATGATTACTCCTCGAAATGGATCGCCCCGTGCGGACAGGCCGGGATGCAAAGTCCGTCGAGATCGCATCTGGCTTCGTCGACGACAGCCTTGCCGCCAACCAGGGTCAGCGCGCTGTGCGGGCAGACCTTGACGCACTCCCCGGATCCACAGCACTTCTTCTTATCAATCACGATTTTCATGGACTGAACGCCTTTCGCATGGATGATCCCGTCAGCGCCTGGCAAGCCGGCCGAACTCTTCGGCAAGGTGCGGAGACAGGCCTGAAAACCTGAGGCCGAAGCCGGTCGGATAATGGGGCTTCAGCGGATTCGGCCGGCGGTTGAGCCAGACGACCTCTCCGCGGCAGGAAATGAGCCGGTCCGTTCCGGGGAGTACAAAGGAAAGGGTGAGCGCCTCCCCCACCGGGACGTCAGCCGGACTTTCCACGAAAATGCCGCCGCTGCTGATATCCAGGGACTTCCCCCGGAGGGTTTCCCCCTGCCACTCGAAGTTGACCGCCATGAAGCACGACTGGCGGTGTTCGCGGATCCCGCTCAGAAACTGGCGCCCGGCCTGCAGGAACAGCTGCCGGTGAAGCGGCTTGGAAAGGACGGCATCGCATCCGGCGCGCCGTGCCGAATCCACCTGCCCCGGCATGTCCTGGTCGCAGACCAGGATGACCGGCAGATCGCGAAAAGCCGGAGTCGCCTTGATCCGGCGGCAGCATTCCTCGCCGGTCAAGGGGCGCATTGACCAGGCAAGGAAGAGCAGTTGGGGCTTTTCGACTTCAAGTTGCGAAAACAGGTCGTCGCTGCTCGCCACTTCGACGACCTGCGCCGGCGTCTTTTGCAGGAACTGTCGTTCGATCGAGCGGAAAAAGCGTGAATCATCCGCCAGCATAATACGCAGCATTACCAGCCCCCCTCGCTGATAAAATTACCCTCAGCTGCCGAAGCATCGGCGCAGAGCGATCCCCGCCTCTTCGGAAATGTCGACGAACTCGAGCCCGTAGCCTGCAGGATAATCGGGCTTGATCGCCTCCTTGTGCATATTGACCCAAGCAACCCGGCCGGTCAAGGAGACAACGGTTCGCTCAGGATCGGGCAGGCGCAGACGCAAAGTCAGATGTTCCCCTTTCGCCGCCCTCGGCTCGATTTTGAGAAACAGCCCCCCGCTGCTGATGTCGATGCACAGACCGTGACGCTCGCTCCCCCGCCATGTGACGGAAACCGGGAGATCGCTGTGCCTCCGCGGTTCGCGACGGTCGATGCTGACCAGCAGCTGGTGCCCGGCAGCAAGGAACAGGCGGCGGTCGAGCGGCTTGGCAAGGAAGGCGTCACAGCCGGCGGCCATGGCCTGCTGCTGCAGTTCCGGACACATCCGGCTGCCGATCAGGACGATCGGGATGTTGATCAGTTCCGGGTCGGAACGAAACTGCCGGCAGCACGCCAAGCCGTCGGCCCCGGGAAGGTCAATGTTCATGAAAACCAGGCTGGGCCGATGGTTGCGCGCCAGGGCCAGTGCCTCCCCGGCGCTTCTTGCTTCGAGGAGCGACGCAGGCGTATTGCGCAGGAACTGCCGTTCGAGATTGAGGAAGAACGGCGAGTCGTCAACGAGCAGGATACAGAGCGGCGTCGGCATCCGTTTACGCTTTCCGGTCCGCAATCAGCATTTCTTCTTCCCTCTGCATTCGCAAGGTGCTATAGTCCGCCGCCATGCACGGATCGTCCTCAATCATTCTGACCGGCAAACAGGCCCGTTACCTGCGGGGTCTTGGCCACAGCCTGCGTCCCATCGTCATGCTCGGGCGCCAGGAAATCACCGACAGCATTCGCACCGCCCTCGACGAAGCGCTGTCCGCCCACGAGCTGATCAAGGTCAAACTCCAGGAAGGCTGTCTGCTCGATCGCCATGAAGCCGCCGGTCAGCTGGCCGCGGCAACCGGTGCCGCCGTCGCGCAGATCCTTGGCAAGACCATCCTTCTTTACCGCCCCAGCGACAAGAAGCTCATCACCCTCCCCTAGCCTCTTCCTGCCTCACACCCGTTCGTACGGGTCGAACAGCCGCTTGTATTCGTCCAGTGCGTACCGATCGGTCATTCCGGCAATATAGTCGCAGATCACGCGTTCGCGACCATGTTCGGCGAACCGCGCCTGATAGGCAAACGGCAACAGCACCGGAGAGGCACAGTAGCTCTCGAACAGCATGGTCAGAAACCGCTCGGCCTTGATGCGCATCCGTTCGACCTTGTAATGGTGATAAAGCTTTTCGCGCAGGAACTGCTTGAGTGCCCGGTTCTTCCCGGCGATTTCCGGACTGAAGCCGACCAGGTTGGCGGGACAGGCCCGGACATCATCGAGGGTTGCAATCCCCGCAGCCCGGATGCGCCGCGCCGTTTCGTCAACCAGGTCGAGGATCAGCAGGCCGATCAGGTGACTGATGGTCTGATAGACAAGCCGTTCGCCGACGAGGTCCGGGTATTTCGTCGAGACCAGTTGCATGGTTTCCGCCCAGAGCCCGACTTCGTGCAAGGCTTCTGGATCGATGTAGCCGGCCTTGAGCCCGTCGTCGATGTCATGGTTGTTGTAGGCGATTTCGTCGGCCAGATCGATAATCTGTGCTTCCAGCGTCGGCCTGAGATCGAAGCGGTATTCGGCCAGATCTCCCTGCTCGGGGGCGTCGTAATCCGACGAGTGCTTGATGATCCCCTCGCGCGTCTCCCAGGTGAGGTTCAGACCATTGAAGCCGGGGTAACGCTCTTCCAGCAGTTCGACAATCCGCAGCGACTGGCGATTATGCTCGAAACCGCCGTACGGCCCCATCAAGCGGTCGAGGACCTCCTCCCCCGTGTGGCCGAACGGGGTGTGGCCGAGGTCGTGCGCCAGGGCCAGCGCTTCCACCAGGTCTTCATTCAGGCGCAGCCGCCGCGCGATCCCCCGACCGATCTGGGCGACCTCGAGGGAATGCGTCAGCCGGGTGCGATAGTAATCGCCTTCATGGTTGACAAACACCTGCGTCTTGTATTCGAGGCGCCGAAACGCCGCGCAATGGATGATCCGGTCGCGGTCGCGTTCGTAGGCCGGCCGGTCGTCCTTGAACATTTCGCCGTGGCAGCGCCCGCGCGAGCGCTCGCTGCGCGCCGCGTATTCCGCCAGATCGTTGCGCTCCATCATCGTCTCCAGTCATCTGAATTGTGTCATTAAATCGTTATCCACCGTCACTGTCAAGCGCGCCGCGCTTGACGTTTCACGTAAATTGCGCTAGGTTTTTCGATATGTTATCGGTTTTGCACAGGTCAACGGCACAGAGGCGGCCCGGATGCGGGTAATCGCCGGGAGTGCGAAAGGGCGGCGGCTGGCCGAGTTTTCCGGACGCGCCATCCGGCCGACGCCCGACCGGGTCAGGGAAGCCCTGTTCAGCATCCTTTACAGCCGCGGCGGCCTGGCGGCCGGAGGCAAGGTGGTCGACCTGTTCGCCGGCAGCGGCGCCCTGGGGATCGAGGCTTTGAGCCGCGGTGCAGCAGAGGGCTGGTTCGTCGACAGTTCCCGTGACGCGGTTGCCACCATTCGGGAAAACCTCAACCGTTGCAGCTTTTCCGACAAGGCCCGGATACTGGCACGCGACGTATGGGAGGCCCTGCCGCTGTTGGCGGACGCCAGCCCGTTTGACGTGATCTTTGCCGACCCTCCTTACGGCCGTGACCATGCCAGTCGGCTCCTTGAGGCGATCGATCGCTACCGGCTGCTGGGAAAGAGGGGGATCCTGTGCCTTGAAACGGCCGCTTCAGATCCGGTTCCCCGGCAGGCCGGCGCCATCCAGTTGCAGGATCAGCGCCGCTACGGCCTGACAATGCTGCATTTCTACCAGCACTCCGCCGTGGAGGCCCCGGCATGACCCAGAAGCGTATCGCAGTCTATCCAGGCTCTTTCGATCCGATTACCTGCGGGCATCTCGATATTGTCGAACGGGGGCTGGAGGTTTTCGACGAGATTGTCGTCGCGGTGGCGAACAATGTCGGCAAGAAGGGGCTGTTCTCGATCGATGAGCGCATCACCCTGATCCGCGAGGCAACGGCAGGATTCAGCGGGGTGCGGGTCGATACCTTCGACGGCTTGCTGGTCGACTACGTGATTGCCCAGGGCGCCAGGGTCATCCTGCGCGGACTGCGGGCCGTATCCGACTTCGAATACGAATTCCAGATCGCGCAGATGAACAACAAACTGCACCGGGAGATCGAAACCCTTTTCATGATGACCTCGGTTCCTTACGGCTACCTCAGTTCGTCGCTCGTCAAGGAAGTCGCTTCACTTGGCGGGCAGGTCGATTCCCTGGTTCCACCGCCGGTCCACAAGGCTCTGCTCGAGAAGTTTTCCCACCGCTGACACAGGCCGGGAGGCGCCCATGATCACCCGCGACATGACCATTGCCGACGTTCTTGCCCGCTATCCGCAAACCATCGCGGTCTTCCGCGAATTCGGGCTCTCCTGCCAGGAATGCCAGATCGCCGACTTCGAAGAGATCGAACATGGCGCCGGCGTGCATCATGTCGACGTCGAGATCCTGTTGCGGGAGCTGAACCAGGCGATCGGACGCTGAAGGCGGCGTTCAGGTCGCTTCCAGTCGCTCGACCAGGCGTTCCAGGGCGTCAACGACCAGCCCTTCGAGTTGCCGCCCCTTCTCCGCGCTGGCCCGGGCCGGATCGCCGTGAACCCCGCCCGGCCAATGGCGGCGCTTGTCGCGGCACAGGATAAACGCCGGGAAATCAGGGGTTTCAGCCGGCGACGTCCCTTTCACCAGATGAGCGCGGGTGGCCAGCATCCGCGATGTTTCGATTTCACCGGCATGACTGTCGCCGGCGGTTTCGATCAGCCCCCTCCCCGCTTCGTAAGCCAGGGCATATTCCGAGGCGACGGCAATGCGCAGTTCGGGGAGTTCCCGAAGCAATCCCTCGCCGGCATCAAGCAGTGCGGCGTTATGCGTTCCGCCGGCATGCCCCGACAAAATCACCACACAGCGGAAACCCTGCCGGTAGAAGGACTTGACCAGATCGGCCGCCAATGCCTTCAGCGTTTCGGTCGTAATCGATACCGTGCCGGGGTGGTCGCCGGTCGAACGGCAGACCCCGTAGGGGACCGCCGGTGCCACGAAGACCTTGCGTCGGCCGGCCAGCAACCGGCAGACATCCGCCGCCTGGAAAGTATCCGTGCCGAGCGGCAGATGGCGGCCGTGCTCCTCCGTGGCACCGAACGGAATCAAAACCGTCTGTGTTTCCTTGAGGCCGGCAACGACGTCCGGCATGGTGATCTCTTCGAGCAGCATGTAACCTCGTTAAAAGATCAAGGGCGGCCAGGCCGCCCTTGATCGTCTAGAATCTGAACTGCAGGCCCAACAAGGCCGAGTGCTGACGGATATCGACCGCTTCGCCAGCAATGTCGGGGTCATCGGTCACCATGAACCGGTAGCTCAAATCCACCGCCACTGCCGGTGACAGAGCAATCAGCACCCCGGCTGCAAGCTGGCCGGCAAGCACGCTGTCGTCGTCACGGTTCAATTCGACCCGGGCATAGCCGATACCGGCTCCCAGGTAGGGGGTAACATTCCCTCCGGTGCGAAAATCGGCAAAGCCGTTGACCATCAGCGCCTGGATTTCCAGATCGTTCCCGCCGCCGGACCCAGCCTTTCCGCCGCTCCTTTTCCCGACATTGCTGTCGCGATAGCTCCCCTCGAGTTCGAGCCTGGCCGGACCGAAATCATACCCCCCGGCGATCCCGACCCCGTATCCGTTGTCGATTGACATGGAGACGGCTGACGTGCCGGTGTCGCGCGTTGCCACCAGGCCGCCCCAGACGGCGGCGTACGGAACGTTGACGGGGTCATCCTTTCGCAGCCACCAGCAGAAAGCTGGACAGAGAGGATTGCTCGCGGCCGGCTCAATCGCCGTTGACGTCCTGGAACGAGGTAGGTCGCTGTCTTTCAGCACCGGAGCCGGTGCTGGAGCCGGTGCTGGAGCCGGTGCTGGAGCCGGTGCTGGAGCCGGTGCTGGAGCCGGTGCTGGAGCCGGTGCTGGAGCCGGTGCTGGAGCCGGAGCTGGGACCGGAGCTGGGACCGGAGCTGGGACCGGAGCTGGGACCGGAGC
>VAUL01000083.1 GCA_005774545.1 Deltaproteobacteria bacterium
TCAGGCGGCTGAAGGAATTGCTGCGGAAGATTTAGGCGTCCGGACGGGCTGCCCCAGATCGAAAACCACCACCAGCTGCACCCAGTGGTAATTGAGCGTATCGGTGAGCCGCTGCCAGGCGTTCAGTCCGGCGGCGCGCCCCGTGCCCAGCGCCGTCCCGGCGTTGCGCGCCCACTGGCTCGGATCGATCCGCTGCCACACGCTGTCGCCGTCGAGCACCTCGACCCAGACGTGGGCGGCCTCGTCGGTCACCAGGTAATAGCCGCCCAGGGCGTTGTACTCGCCGCCGTAGTAGCCCCCGACCAGGCGGGCCGGCACTCCTGCCAAGCGGGCCAGGGTGATGTAGGCGGCCGCAAAGAATTCACAGTGGCCGCGACGCTTGTCGAAGAGGAAGGCATCCACCGGGTCGGGCCCGCCGGGGAGATCGTCGCGGCCGTAGGTCAGCTGCCGGGTGCGGAAAAAGTCCGCCAGGGCGGCCAGCTGCGCCGTGCGGTCGGCACCAACGGCCCTGATCCGCGCAGCCGCCTCCGCCACCCGCGGCGACACGCGCTCCGGCACGATCAGGTAGAAATCGCCGGCGGCCCCGCCGCGGCCGGGCAGCACGGCGCCGGGGGCCGCCAGGACCGTGTAGCGGAACCGCTGGCCGCGCGACGCGGGGATGCGAAACACCAGATCCGGCGCCGGCTGGCTGCGCACCCCCCTGACCTGCAGCGGGCGGTCGAGGGTCACCAGGTAGCGGTCGCTGCGCGGCTCGGGATAAACGGTCAGCTCGACCGGCCGCCCTCCTGCCGGCCGCGCCGGCCCCTCGGCGGACGGCTCCGCGCGCACCCAGCGGCCCTCCTCCGGCTGGTTCATCACCACCGCCCGCCAGTAGCGCTCCTCGACCGGCAGCTCCGGTCCCTCGGCGCGGAACGCCAGAGCCCCGACGTCGCCGAGCCGGGCGAAGGCCCCGGGGTCGAGACTCTCGGCCAGCCCCGCCACCGCCCGGTGCGCCGGGTTGAGAAAATCCCACAGCGGCTGCCCGGTCCGCGGCAGGATCACGAAGAAGACTAGCATCAGCACCAGCGAGGCTGCCGGCAGGATCAGCGCCACCTTCATCAGCCGCCAGAAGTCGCGGCGCGGCAGGGCCAGGCGCGGGTCGGTGACGAAAACCGTCAGCAGCACCAGGCTGACGGTGACCGTGAAGACCAACAGCACCAGGTAGACGATGAAGCCGATCTCCAGGGTCAGCAGCGACGACCCGGCGAGGATGAACAGGGCGAGAACGAAGACCTGCAGGTAGTCGCGCCCCTGCTTGACGGTCAGCAGGCGCACGCACAGCAGCACGACCAGGGCGTGAACCACCGGCGCCGCCACCTCGGCGCGGCTGATCCGCGCGGCATAATAGGCCACCCCGAGCAAGGCCAGCACGGTGGCCGGCAGGGGGGGGAGCGGATAGCGGCCGCGCCGGTCGCACCAGAGCCCGCCGGCCACGGCCGCCATCGCCAGCAGGAGCACCGGCCGGTCGAGGAACGGCGCAACCGGCACCAGGCAGAGCACCGCGGCCACCGCGGTGAGCGCGTCAAGCAGCGTCTTGACCGCGATCATACAGGGCCAGGGCTTTCAGCAGGCGCAGCTTGTGGGGGCGGCCGCAGGCCGGGGGGATGACCTGGGTGCCGGCACGCAGGCCGACCGGGCGGCCGTCGCGCAGCAGGCGCCCCACCAGCCAGCTGGCGCCGCGCAGCCGCTCCTCGAGGCCGGCCCCGGGAAGTTCGGCCAGGTCGAGGATCACCGGCGGCCGGGCGGTGGCGCTTAACTCCTTGACCTTGAGCTGGTCGTGGCGGGCGCTGAGCTTCCAGTGGATCAGCTTGAGCGGCTCGCCGCCGCGGTACTCGCCGATGCGGCTGATCTCGCCGTCGCCCCCGCGCTGGCGGAGCGGCCGGGAACCCCGTGCAGCGGCCGGACCGGCGGCGAACTCGCCGGGGCACGGCTGCGGCACCGGGAAGACCAGCACCGGGACGGCGACGGCCAGGGTCATGCGGCGCACGAAGAAGTTGATCGGGAAGCGCGACCGCACCTGCAGGGGCGGCAGGGGGTGCAGGCCGCGGCCGTGCAGGGTGGCCGGCAGCGGCTTGCGCTGGCTGGCGCCCGGCTCGACCAGGGGAAAGAGCACCCCCTCGCCGTCGAGGAGCACCTCCAGCAGGCAGACCGGCAACCACCGGCGGCGGTTGACCAGCTCGATGCCGAGCAGGGTCGGCACGCCGTCGTAGACCTCGTCCGGCGGCACGCAGCGCAGTTCGAGGCGCGCCAGGTTCCAGCGGCCGAGGATGCCGGAGACCGCCATGAAGCCGAGCAGCGCCGACACCAGCAGGTAGAGGAGGTTGTTGCCGGTATTGACCGCGGCAAAGCCGAGCAGGAGGGTCATGACGATGTACAGCCCCCCGGCGCGGGTCAGCGTCAGGCCAAAGGCACCGGCGTGGTGTCGAGCAGCGATTGCAGGATCTCCTTGCGGTCGAGGGCCTCGTGCTCCGGGCGCAGGATCACGCGGTGGGCGCAGACCGGGATGAACAGGGCCTTGACGTCCTCGGGGAGGACGTGGTCGCGGCCGGCGAGGAACGCCCCGGCCCGCGCCGTGTCGGCCAGGCCGATCGCCCCGCGGGTCGAGATCCCCGTTGCCAGCAGGCGGTGTTCGCGGGTGGCGGCGGTCAGGCGGTAGACGTAGTCGACAATCTTCGGCGACAGGTGCACGTCGCGGCGCACCGCGGCACGGGCCGCCTGCAGCTCCTCGACGGTCAGCAGCGGGGTGATCTCGAGGATATCGTCGCGGATGCTGCCGGCCTGGATGATGGCCTTTTCCATCGCCGCCGGCGGGTAGCCGATGCCGGTGGTCACCAGGAAGCGGTCGAGCTGCGATTCCGGCAGGGGGTAGGTGCCGACCTGCTCGACCGGGTTCTGGGTGGCGATGACCATGAACGGCTCGGGGAGCGGGTAGGTCGTCCCCTCCACGGTCACCCGCCGCTCCTCCATCGCTTCCAGCAAAGCGCTCTGGGTCCGGGGCATGGCGCGGTTGATCTCGTCGGCCAGCACCAGGTTGCTGAAGATCGGCCCCGGCAGGAAGCGGAACTCGTTGCGGGTGCGATCGAGGATCGACAGTCCGGTGATGTCCGAGGGGAGCAGGTCGCTGGTGCACTGGATGCGCCCGAAGGAGAGCCCCAGGGCCCGGGCCAGGGCCAGCGCCACGGTGGTCTTGCCGAGCCCGGGGATATCTTCGAGAAGGAGATGGCCGCCGGCGAGCAGGCTGGTCATCGCCAGCTTGATCGTCTGGATCTTGCCCTGAAGGTAGCGGTCGGCCAGAATGTCCACGACCCGGACGACCGGGGCGCGCAATGGGTCAGTCATGCACAGATCCTTTCGCCACAGGCGTGGGCGTTGCTGTTGACGCTCCCGGGCGGCTATGGTTAAATTCTACCCGATTGTGAGGGAGATAGCATCCTGATGACAACCGCCTATCTCGGCCTGGGGAGCAACCTCGGCAACCGGCTCGCCTTTCTGCGCGGCGGCCGCGACTGCCTGCGCGACCGGTTCGACATCGTCCTCAAGCGCGTCTCGGCGGCCTACGAAACCGCCGCGGTCGGCGGGCCGCCCGACAGCCCGCCGTTTCTCAACGCCGTGCTGGAGATCGAAACCCGCCTCAGCGCCCGCGACCTGCTGGCCGCCTGCCTGGCCGTGGAGGACGAATTCGGCCGGACCCGACCGGCGGAATGGGCGCCGCGCACGCTCGACATCGACATCCTGCTGTACGGCGACGCCGTGATCGCCGAAGGCGACCTGCAGATCCCGCATCCGCGCCTGCACGAGCGGGCCTTCGTCCTGGCCCCGCTGAGCGAGCTCGCTCCCGATCTGCGCCACCCGGTCCTGCACCGGGAGATCCGCGCCCTGGTGGCCGCCCTGCCGCCGGGGAGCGTTCCCGCTCCGCTGCGCGCCACCTGGTGACGGCATGCTGGTTCGTCTGATCCTCTGGGCCATTGTCGGCTTTCTGGTCTATACCATCGTCAAGGCGGCGGTGCAGGCCTTTCACGCCCCGTCCCCGCCGCCCCCGGAGAAGAGCCGCGGCGGCGAAGCGATGGAGCGCGATCCGCAGTGCGGCACCTTCGTGCCGCGCGGCGACGCCGTGGCCGCGACCGTGCGCGGCCGGCAGCACTGGTTCTGCTCGACCCGCTGCCGCGACGAATTCCTGAAACAGCCGTAAATCCATCAACCATCAACGGAGCCCGGCCATGAAATTCTTCATCGATACCGCCGACACCAAGGAGATTCGCGCCGCCCTGGAGCTCGGCCTGGTCGACGGCGTCACCACCAACCCGTCGCTGGTGGCCAAGACCGGCCGCGACTTCCACGAAGTGCTGGGCGAGATCGCGGCCCTGGTCGACGGGCCGATCTCCGCCGAGGTGGTCGCCACCGAGAGCGCGGCCATGCTCGCCGAGGCGCGCGTGCTGCACGCGATCGCCCCGGAGCGGATCGTCATCAAGCTGCCGCTGACCGCCGACGGCCTCAAGGCCACCCGCCGCCTCAGCGCCGAGGGGATCCGCACCAATCTCACCCTGGTCTTCTCGCCGCTGCAGGCGCTGCTCGCCGCCAAGGCCGGCGCCACCTACGTCTCCCCCTTCGTCGGCCGCCTGGACGATATCGGCCACATGGGGATGGACGGCGTCGAGCAGATCAAGACGATCTTCGCCAACTACGGCTACACCACCGAAATCATCGTCGCCTCGGTGCGCAGCCCGCTCCATGTGCTGGAAGCCGGGCTGATGGGCGCCGACGTCTGCACCATCCCCTTTGCGGTCATGCTCCAGCTGATGAATCACCCGCTCACCGACCTCGGCATCGAGAAGTTCCTGGCCGACTGGGCCAAAAGCCAGCAATAGCCGGCCCGGATCCCGCCGGCCGCCGAAAGGACAACCGCCTTGTTTCCCCGCACCCGACTGCTCGCCATCGCCTTCCTGTTGCTGCCGCTCCTCACCGCCGCTCCCGCCCGGGCCGCCGAGGCCGGCTACTACCCCAACGGCAAGCTGCAGTGGGAGTATCTCTCCCAGGACGGCCAGGTGCGTGAAGCCAAGTGGTACGACGAGCAGGGCCGGCTCCAGGCCCGCACGGTCTTCCGCGACGGCCTGCCGGCCCTGAGCGAGGGCTACCGCGCCGACGGTACGCTGGAATGGCAGATCCGCGAACTCGGCGAGGGGCGCCAGGAGATCACCCGTCTCAGCCCGACCCGCCAGCCCGAAATGCGCTACGACGTCGTCGCCGGCCTCACCGACGGACCGAGCACGGTTTTCTATCCCGACGGCCAGCCCCGGCAGATGGTGACCTTCCGCAACGGCATCCCCGACGGCCCGGCCCGGACCTACCACGAAAACGGCCAGGTCGAGAGCACCTACCAGTACCGCAACGGCCAGCTCGACGGCCCCTGCCAGCTGTTCTCCGCCGACGGGCAGCTGCTGGCCGAGCGCTTCTACGAAAACGGCAGGGAACGTTGACGGGCCGGTCGCCCGCCAGCCCCACCGGTTTCCCCGCCGCTCCCCGTTTCGCGCTACAATGGTTCCATGACGGCTGCTCCGGCAGCCGCTGACGCACGCAGGAGGTGCACATGCC
>VAUL01000084.1 GCA_005774545.1 Deltaproteobacteria bacterium
ATATCGAAGCGGTACCGTTCCCGCCGATCAGCGAGGTGAAGGGGTGGGTGGCCGGGCGGGAGTTCCCCCCGGAGCGCCCGCTGATCGACCTTTGCCAGGCGGTGCCGGATTTCCCCCCGGCCCCCGCGCTGATCGAGCACCTCAAGCCGCTGCTGGACGATCCCCAGACCTCGCGCTACTCCCCGGACGAGGGGCTCCCCGAGGCCCGTGCCGCCGTCGCCGGCTGGCTGGCCCGCCGCTACGGAGCCGGCCCGGATCCGGACGAAGTCTGCCTGACCATCGGCGCCAGCCAGGCTTTCTGGCTGGCGCTGCTGACGCTGTGCCGGGCCGGCGACGAGGTGATCGTGCAGCTGCCGGCTTACTTCGATCACCCGATGGCCCTCGGCGCCCTCGGCATCACCCCCGTCTACGCCCCCTTCACGGCCGGGGGCGGCGGTTGCCCCGATCCGGCGGTGATCGCCGGTCTGATCACGCCGAAAACGCGGGCGCTGTTGTTGGTCACGCCGAGCAACCCGACCGGTGCCGTGATCCCGCCGGCCGTCATCGACGAGCTCTTCGCCCTGGCCCGCCGCCATGACCTCGTCCTGATCCTCGACGAAACCTACAATGCCTTCCTCCCGGCCGGCCGCTCGCCGCATCGCCTCTTCGCCCTGGCCGGCTGGCAGGAGCATTTCGTCCAGATCGCCTCCTTCGGCAAGACCTTCGCCCTGACCGGCTATCGCGCCGGCGCCCTGGTTGCCGGCCGGGATGTCATCCGCCAGGCCCTGAAAATCCAGGACACCATGGTGGTCTGTCAGCCGCGCCTGACCCAGCATGCCGTGCGTTTCGGCTGCGAACGGCTGGATGACTGGGTGGCGGCCAATGCCTTGATGATGCAGCGCCGCCACGATCGTTTCACGGAGCTGTTCAGCGCCGCCGGCAACCCGTTCCGGCTGGTGGCCAGCGGTACCTTTTTCGCCTGGGTCCGCCACCCCTGGCCGACCCTTTCCGGCCGGGAGGCGGCGCGGCGCCTGGCCGCCGAGGCCGACCTGCTCTGTCTCCCCGGCGAGGCGTTCGGGCCGGGGATGGAGCCGTACCTGCGCCTGGCCTTCGGCAACCTGCCGGACGACCGGATCGCCGTGGCCGTCGATCATTTCCGCACCTGCCCGGTCTGACCCCGAGGGCGTGTTGCCACGGCCCGGTGGCGGCCGCGCCTTGTTGATTTTTTCTAATTGTGCTATGCATGAACGATGGATGTTGAGCCCGGGGGGGAGCGGGAGCCGTTTTCTGTTTGGATGCGAGCGTACTGATCGTCCTGACAACCTCGCTGGTGGTCGGCCTGGCTGCCGGCTTCGTCATGCACCGTGCCGACTTCTGTCTGGCCGGCGCCTTCCGCGACCAGTTCCTCTTCCGTGACGGGCGCCGTCTGCGCGCCCTGGTCCTTCTGGCGACCGTCAGCGCCGTGCTGTTCGAACTGGCACGGGTCGCCGGCGCCCTCCCGTACTATCCGTTCCCCTGGTTTGCTCCACCCTCGCTGACCAATCTGGCGGGGGGGTTCCTGTTCGGCGTCGGCATGGTGCTGGCCGGCGGTTGCGTGGTCGGCGTCCTGTACAAGCTGGGCGGCGGCAGTTCTGCCGCCGGCGTGGCCCTGCTCGGCCTGCTGGCCGGCAGCGCCCTGTACGCCGAGATCCACCCGGCCTGGAGCCGCCTGGCCGGGGCCGCTGCCTGGCCGGAGGCCGGCGTGACCCTGCCGCAACTGACCGGCGTGGCGCCGGGATGGTGGGTGGCCGCCATCGTACTGCTCGGCGGGGGGAGCTGTTGGCGCTGGCAGCGGCAGGGGCTGTGGCGCCCTCCGGAAGTGCGGGCCGAAGGCTCCCTGCCGCTCTGGCAGACGGCGCTGGCGCTGTCCGGGCTCGGTTTGCTGTCGGCGGTCGGGACCGGCATGCCGATGGGGGTCACCACCTCCTATGCCAAGGCGGCCGCCTTCGTCGAAGGGCTGATTGCCCCCGGGCATCTTGCCCGGGTGGCCTACTTCAATGCCCAGCCCATTCCTTACGTGTTGCCCTACGGCGGCCCGCAATTGAGCGGAGGCGGCGGGGCGACTCTTGACGTGGTGGCGCTGATCCAGTTTCCGCTCATCGGCGGGATCGTTCTCGGCGCGCTGGCCTCCGCGCTGCTGCTCGGCGAATTCCGCCCCCGCTGGCTGATGCCTTGGCGCCAGGTCTTGATGGTTTTCTGCGGTGGTGTCATTATGGCGCTCGGCGCACGCATGACCCCCGGTTGCAACGTCTGGCACCTTTTGGGCGGGCTGCCGCTGCTGACCATGCAAAGCCTGCTGTTCCTGCTGGGGCTGCTCCCCGGGACGTGGGTGGGCGGGCGGCTCTTTCTGCGGTTGAGCGCACCATGATCGGGAGGATCCGCCGATGACGACCAAAACGATCGAACTGGATATTCGCGGCCAGGTCTGCCCCTCCTGTCTGCTGTTGACCCTGCGGGAAATCAACACCCATCACGCCGACCTCAGCGCCGGCCGGCTCTCCCTGGTCGTGTTGACCGACAGCCGCGACGCCACCGGCACCATCCCTGCTGCGGCGAAAAACATGGGGCTGGCGGCGCAGCTGGACAAGGTCGAAGAGTATTACCGGGTAATCATCGCCAGGCCGGAGGAGCGGCTGTGACCCGTCCCGAGCCTGTCGCCGAACACGCCGAACTTGCCCGCCTGCGTGCCGAGAACGAGCGTCTGCAGCGGCTCAACCGCGAGGCGTTCGCCTATATCCGCGCCAAGGTCGACGATCTGCTCGACGTGGTCGGAACCCGGACCCTGCGCCCCGAAGAACTCGACGACCAGGGACTGGTCACCCTCGACCCGATCGGCATCGTTGCCACCACCTTCCGGCACATCCTGGAAAATGTCCGTGAGACCAACCGCCAGCTGCAACTGGCGCACAGCGAGATCGAAACGATCTTCAACACGGTCGGTTCGGCCGTGCTGGTTGTCGATCCGGAGCGGCGGATCGTCTCGTTCAACCGGCAGGCCGCCAAGCTGCTGATCGGCCATGACCGCGATGTCTGCGGCCACTTCTGCTATCAGGTGCTGTGCGAGGCCGATCCCGTGCCGGAGGAATGCGTGTTCCTCCAGGTCGTCAACAGCGGCCGTGAGGCCGTCATCCGCGGCAAGCCTCTCCGTGACCGGTTCTATGACGTGGTCGCCGCGCCGAGCTACGATGACACCGGCAAGCTGCTGCACGTGGTCATGGCCTATCACGATGTCACCGAGGCCCGTCGCGTCGAGCGCATGAAGAGCGAGTTCGTCTCGACCGCCGCCCATGAACTGCGCTCGCCGCTGGCGACCATCATGGGTTATGCCGACCTGCTGCTCGACGGTCCGGAATTGGACCCGCAGCAGCGACGGGACTACCTGGAACTGATTCTCAACCGTTCCGAGCACCTGGCGCACATCGTCAGCGACCTGCTCGACATCAGCCGGATCGAGGCGGGGGAAGGGTTGAAGCTGACGTTCGAACCGTGCCGCCTCGACCTGCTTTGCCGGGAGGCGGCCTGGGAGCACGAGGCGGCCGGCGACGGCCATCCCTTCGAATTCGACCTGCCTGCCGACGGTGCCGAGATCGAAGGCGACCATTATGCGCTGGCGCAGATACTCGAAAACCTGATCAGCAACGCGATCAAGTATTCGCCGAAGGGCGGCCCCATCCGCATCGGGTTGTGCCGGCAGCCCGTCGGTTGGGAGCTGCAGGTCGCCGACCGCGGAATCGGCATGACGCCGGAGCAGATCGCGCATATCTTCGAAAAGTTCTATCGGGCCAATTCCTCCGATACGGCCGTTCCCGGCACCGGTCTGGGGATGACCATCGTCAAGTATCTGGTCGATGCCCATCATGGTGAAATCGCCATCGACAGCACGCCGGGGGCCGGTACCACGGTGCGCATTCTCTTCCCCAACAGGCAGCCCGCCGCCGTTTAACCCGCTTGGCCCCGCATCTTCCCCCCCTGCCGGTTGAGACCGTCCTCCCCGCCCTGACCGATGCGCTCACGACGCACGGCGCCGCGGTGCTGGTGGCCCCCACCGGTTCCGGCAAAACCACCCGCGTGCCGCTCGCACTGCTCGAGCTCCCCTGGCTGGCGGGACAGGGGATTCTCCTGCTCGAACCGCGCCGGCTGGCGGCGACCAACGTCGCCCGCTACATGGCCGGGCTGCTGGGGGAGGAGCCCGGCGGCACGGTCGGTTACGCCGTTCGCTACGAGCGGCAGGTGTCGCGACGCACCCGGCTGGAGGTCGTCACCGAGGGGATTCTGACCCGGCGGCTGCAGGCCGATCCCGAACTGGCCGGTGTCGGCCTGGTGATCCTCGATGAATTCCACGAACGCAGCCTGAACGCCGACCTGGCCCTGGCCCTGTGTCGCGATGCGCAGCGCGGTTTGCGCCCCGAATTGCGCCTGCTGGTGATGTCCGCGACCATCGAGGCCGAGGCCGTTGCCAACCTGCTCGGCGGCGCTCCGGTGGTCCGCTGCCACGGGCGCAGCTACCCGGTTGCCATTCGCCACCTGCCGCGCGATCCCGACGGGCCGCCAGCCGAAGCCGCCGCGGCGGGGGTCCGGGCGGCGCTGCGCGAAACCGCGGGCGACATCCTGGCCTTTCTCCCCGGCGCCGGGGAGATCCGCCGCTGCGCCGGCTTGCTGGAAGGCTGCGGCGACATCGACGTGCGCCCGCTCTACGGTGAACTCCCTTTCGCCGAGCAGGAGCGGGCCATCCTGCCGGGTGCGCGCCGCCGTGTGGTGCTGGCCACCAACGTCGCCGAAACCAGTCTGACCATCGAGGGGATCGGGACCGTGGTCGACAGCGGCTTCGAACGCCGGCCGCGTCTCGACCCGGTGAGCGGCAGTTCCCGCCTGGAGCTGACGCGCATCTCCCGGGCCAGCGCCGACCAGCGCGCCGGCCGCGCCGGCCGTCTCGGCCCGGGAGTCTGTTTCCGCTTGTGGAGCGAGGGGACGCACGGGGCCCTGCTCCCGGCGACGCCGCCGGAAATCCGCCAGGCCGACCTGACGTCGCTGGCGCTGGAACTGGCCCGCTGGGGCGTCGCCGATGCCGGCGACCTGCCGTGGCTCGACCCGCCGCCGGCCGGCGCCCTGGCCGGTGCGCGCGAACTGCTGCAGCAGCTCGGCCTGCTCGACGAGCGTCTGCGGCTGACGGCGCTCGGGCGCGCCGCTGCGGACCTGCCGCTGCACCCCCGCCTGGCCGCTTTGCTGCTGGCCGCGCGCACCGCCGGCGAACGCGTCCTCGGCTGCGATCTGGCCGCCCTGCTCGACGAACGCGATCTCTGCCCCCCCGAGTGGCGACCCACCCATCCGGTCGCCTCCGACCTGCTCGAACGGCTGGAGATGCTGCGGCGCGGGCGCGGCGTACCGGCGCGCCTGGCGGCCGTGCGCCGGGCGGCGGCTTTCTGGCGGCGGCGCTTCGGCTGCGGCGCGGAGCCGGCCGTGCCGTCGCCACCGGTGGTCAGCCGCCTTCTGGCCGCGGCCTTTCCCGACCGGATCGGTGCCCGGCGTGAGCGCGGGAGCGACCGCTAATACCCAACTGACGCGGCCGACGAAGAGGGTGACGGAGGATTCGACGGGACGCGGA
>VAUL01000020.1 GCA_005774545.1 Deltaproteobacteria bacterium
GCCCCGGCCGGCGCGCCGGCCGGGGCCCCGGCCGGGGCCGGCGGGGTCGAGGGTTTCGCGGCCTCGGGGGCCTTCTCCTGGCTGCCGCAGGCGGCCAGAAGGGAAAGGGTCAGGCAGGCGATGCTGAGCTGGGCAAACAGTCGTTTCACTGGTCGTTCCTCCATGTTCTGCGGGACGGTATCCCGTTGGTTTGGGTTGGCTTCAGACGCAACTTCACCTTATAGCACAGGCACGATTCTCCCGGCAAGAGGGGAACATTTGCGGTCGCTCATATGTCGGCGGGGAGTCGATTGTAGGTTTCGGTGAGTCCACGCAGGTGCCCGGCCAGTTCCGCGGTCAGCTGTCCGGGGCACAGCCGCCAGTTCCAGTTGCCGCCGCCCTCCCCCGGCCGGTTGAAGCGGGCCGCATCGTCCAGCCCGAGCAGATCCTGGCAGGGGAGGATGCACATCCGCGCGACGCTGGCCAGGGCCAGCCGGATCAGGTCGGCAGGGATGGCCGGATGATTTGTCCCCAGGTAGGCGGCGATCCGTCCGCGCTGACCGGCAGTGAGCCCCTGCCACCAGCCGAGCGTGGTCGCGTTGTCGTGCGTGCCGGTGTAGACCACGCAGTCGGCGGCGAAATTGTGCGGCAGATAAGGGTTGTCCGGGCCGGAATCGAAGGCGAACTGGAGGATCTTCATGCCGGGAAAGCCGAACTCGGTGCGCAACGCCTCGACTTCCGGCGTGATGATGCCGAGATCCTCGGCGACAATCGGCGGTTCGGGGCAGACGGCACGCAGGGCGAGGAACAGGGCCCGCCCCGGCGTCTCCTCCCATTGTCCGTGCACGGCGGTCGGCTCGGTCGCCGGGATGCTCCAGCAGGCCTGGAACCCGCGAAAGTGATCGACGCGCACCAGGTCGCACCGCTGCAACTCGGCATGAAAGCGCTGCAGCCACCAGGCAAAGCCTTCCGCCCGGTGGATCTCCCAGCGGTAGAGGGGGTTTCCCCACCGTTGGCCGTTGGCGCTGAAGTAGTCGGGCGGGACGCCGGCGACGACGGTCGGCCGGCCGGCGGCATCGAGCCGGAACAGCCGCTGGTTGGCCCAGACGTCGGCCGAATCGAGAGCGACGAAGATCGGCAGGTCGCCGAAGATGCGAACCCGCCGCCGGTTGGCATAAGCCTTCAGTTCCGCCCACTGGACGGCAAAGGCAAACTGCCGGTAGCGTTCGGCGGCGATCTCCCCGGCCAGGCGGTTTCGCCAGGTCGCGAGCGTCGCCGGGTCGCGCTGCCGCAGGGAGATGGGCCACTCCTGCCAGGATTGGCCCCCAAACTCCCGGCGAAGGGCGGCGAACAGGGCGTAGTCGTCCAGCCAGGCGGCCTGATCGCGGCAGTAGGCGGCAAAGGCCGCCTGGCGGGCGGCATCGGCCCGCGCCAGGAAATTGCCGGCGGCCCGCGCCAGGAGTTCTTCCTTGACGCGATGCGCGGCGGCGAAGTCGACCCGGCCCGGCGCGTCGCCCAGGTCCGCGGCCTCGGCAGGGTCGAGGTCGCCCCACGCGGCGAGCGTCGGCAGGTCGACTAGCAGCGGGTTGCCGGCCTGGGCTGAAAGGGCATTGTACGGCGAGTCGCCGAAACCGGTCGGCCCCAGGGGGAGGATCTGCCAGATGCTCTGGCCGGCCGCCGCCAGAAAGTCGACGAAAGCCCTGGCCTCCGCTCCGAAGCTGCCAATGCCGTGCGGGCCGGGGAGGGCGGTGGGATGAAGGAGAACCCCGCTGGAGCGGGCAGGTTTCATGGCCGGACGATCCTCTCCTGGGGGTGTTGCCGGGCATTATGACGTTAATTGTCCGGGGGGGCAACCCGGTAAGCTGTGAGCCGGTGCGGAATAATAAATAGTTTAATCGCGGTGAAAGTTGGATTATCATGGCAAAATTGTTCGGCTCAGGGGGGCCTGTCGAATGTTTCGCATACCGTTTCTGAGAAATCTGCTGCTGCTTGTCCTGGCGATGGCCGTGTGCATGCCGCTCTATGCGGTTCTGGTCCTGCACCCTGCCTACCAGCAGCGCCTGGTCAGCGATACCGAAGAGGAATCGGTCCGTTTCGCCACCTACCTGGTGCGCAGCCTGCGGCTCGACGGGGTGCGCCTGGAGCGCGGCAGCCTGCCGCCCTCCGTTGTGGACCAGGTCCGGATGCTCAGGGATGACCAGTACCTGATCAAACTGCGCTTTTTCGCCCCCGACGGCGAAATCATCCATTCGACCGAGGCCGGCGAAATCGGCAAGGCCAACAGTCACGACTACTTCCGCAACATCGTCGCCAAGGGAAAGGTCTTCACCAAGGTCGTAAAGAAGGACCTGCAAACGGCGGACGGCGTCGTCAGCAAGATCGACGTGGCCGAAACCTACGTGCCGTTTCTGGCCGACGGGGGGTTTGGCGGCGCCATCGAGGTTTATTACGACATTACCGGCAGGGTTGAGAGCATCAACGCCTTGACGATCCGCACCACCCTGATCGTGGCGATCTTCGCCGCCGGTTTCCTGGCGGCGATGACCGTGGCGCTGAGCAAGGCCGGAGAGTGGCTTGCCGAAAGGGAGCGGGCGGAAGCCGCCCTCCGGCAGGTGAACGAGGAGTTGGAGGCGCGGGTGGCGGCGCGGACCGCCGAGCTGTCGGAGGCCAATGCCCGCCTGACCGGTGAAATTGCCGAACGGACCCTGGCGCAGATGGCGCTCAGCCAGGCGCTCGAAGACTCCCGGCGCGACCGGGAAAAGCTCGACGGCATCCTGCACTCCGTCGCCGACGGTCTGGTGGTGACCGATCGCCAACTTGCCGTGTTGCACATGAACGCGGCCGCGGAAAAGATGCTCGACGTCCCCCTGGAAAAGGCGCTTGGCCAGCCGCTCGACCGCTGGGGCGGCGCGGCGGTGCTCTCCGACAGGATTCGCAAGCTGTTCGCCGGAACCGGCAGTGCCGCGCTCGATTTCGAACTGCCGGGGGAGGATCCCAAACGCCCGCGGGTCTACCAGGCGCGGGCTTCGCGCCTGGAGACCGATCATCAGCGGACGGGGATGGTCCTGCTGATCCGCGATGTGACCCGGGAACGCGAGGTCGACCGGATGAAGAACGCCTTCCTCGGCATGGCGGCCCACGAACTGAATACGCCGCTGGCCGCCATCCTCGGCTTCAGCGAACTGCTGGCCTTTGCCGACCCCTCTCACCCCGTCACTGCGGAGCAGCGCGACGAGTACCTGCAGCTCATCCACAACAAGGCCCTGGAACTGTCGCGGCTGGTCGATGATCTGCTCGACATCAGCCGGGTCGAGGCGGGGCAGCCGCTGGTTCTCGATTATGAGCCGGTGCGCATCGACGATCTGCTGCACGAGGTGGTCCGCCCCTACCAGGAGCGCAGCCAGCGCCATCGCTTCGAACTCCACTTCGCCGCCGCCCGGACCGAAATGGCCGCCGACAAGGGCCGTATCCGCCAGGTGCTCAACAACCTCATCAGCAACGCGGTCAAATATTCGCCGCAGGGCGGTCTGATCAAGGTGGCTCTCGCCGACGATGGCGGACGGTGCCGGATCAGCGTCGCCGACCAGGGGATCGGCATGACCGCGGAGCAGGTCGAGCATATCTTCGACAAGTTCTACCGGGCCGATTCGTCCAACACGGCGGTCCAGGGGGTCGGCCTGGGGATGAGCATCGTCCGCCACATCGTGCTGGCCCACGAGGGGGAGATCCGGGTCGAAAGCTGTCTCGGCGAGGGGACGACGGTTCTCGTCGACCTGCCGCTGTCGCCGGCCGCCTGAGCGCTCCGCCGCGGTTTTCGCCGGCGCGGCGCGGGATTGACCCTGTCGCCGTATTTCGTTTATCATGAGCGCAGAACGGGCTGATTCAGCCCGTTTTCTTTTGCCCGCTAGGGGCCGATTTTCCAGCAAGAGGCAGGTACCCACTTGGACAAGCAGCTACTCGACGAAATCAGCCGGCGGAGGACGTTCGGCATCATCAGTCATCCCGATGCCGGCAAGACCACGCTCACGGAGAAGCTCCTCCTGTTCGGCGGCGCCATCCAGATGGCCGGAGCGGTCAAGGCCCGCAAGGCGGCCCGCCACGCCACCAGCGACTGGCTCAAGGTCGAGCAGGAGCGCGGCATTTCGGTGACCACCTCGGTGATGAAGTTCACTCACCGCGACTGCGAGATCAATCTGCTCGACACCCCGGGTCACCAGGACTTCTCGGAGGACACCTACCGGGTCTTGACCGCCGTCGACAGCGCGTTGATGGTGATCGACAGCGCCAAGGGGGTGGAGACCCAGACCGAGAAGCTGATGGCGGTCTGTCGCATGCGCAACACCCCGGTGATTACCTTCATCAACAAGCTCGACCGCGAGGGGCGCGAGCCGTTGGAACTGCTCCACGACGTCGAGGAAAAGCTGCAGATCGAGTGCGCGCCGATGTCGTGGCCGATCGGCATGGGCAAGCGCTTCAAAGGGGTCTGGAATCTCTATCGCAAGGAATTGCGGCTGTTCACTCCCGGCGGCGAGACCCGTTATCATGAGGCGGTCGTGATCAGCGACCTGAACGATCCCCAGCTCGACGAGCTGCTCGGTGGCCAGGCCGATGAGCTGCGGGCGGATATCGAACTGCTCGAGGGGGCGGCCAACCCCTTCGAACTGAGCGAATACCTCAAGGGGAACCAGACCCCGGTCTTTTTTGGCAGTGCCGTCAACAACTTCGGGATCGAGGAATTGCTCGACGCCCTGGCCGAGCTGGCGCCGGCGCCGGGGCCGCGGGCGACGGTGACGCGCGAGGTGGCCCCCGAGGAGGAAGCGTTCTCGGGGTTCGTCTTCAAGATCCAGGCGAACATGGACCCGATGCACCGCGACCGCATCGCCTTCCTGCGCATCTGTTCCGGAAAGTTCACCCGCGGCATGAAGGTGCGCCACCACCGCATCGGCAAGGACGTCAATCTGGCCAACGCCACCATCTTCATGGCCCAGGACCGGGCCCACGTGGAGGAGGCTTACCCGGGCGACATCATCGGCCTGCACAACCACGGCACCATCAAGGTCGGCGATACCTTCTCCGACAAGGAGCCGCTCAAGTTCACCGGCATCCCCAGCTTTGCGGCCGAGCACTTCCGGCGGGTGCGCCTGAAGAACCCGCTCAAGTCGAAACAGCTCGAAAAAGGGTTGACCCAGTTGGCCGAGGAGGGGGCGATCCAGGTGTTCCGGCCGCTGCTCGGCAACGACTACATCGTCGGCGCCGTGGGCGTGCTGCAGTTCGACGTCACCATGGACCGGCTGCGCACCGAATACGGTGTCGATGCCATCTACGAATCGGTCGATTACGCCACGGCCCGCTGGGTGAGCTGCCCCGATGCGAAGAAGTTCGCCGAGTTCGAGCGCAAGAACCAGGCGCACCTGGCCCATGATGCCGACGGCGGCCTGGCATACCTGGCGCCGAGCGAGTGGCGGTTGAACTACGTGGCCGAGCAGAACCCGGACATCGTCTTCGCCAAGACCCGGGAGCACCAGTGAGCCAGCGGCCGGATCGGCGCCGCCCGCCGATTGACAGGCGGGGCCAATCCGGTATCGTATAGCGAAAAGCTTCGAAAGCGGGGGACGCGGCCATGCCGGACATCGCGCGGTTAAGACTGCTGCTGCATGGGGACGAAGGGGCGACGGCGACGGAGTATGCCGTGATGCTGGTGCTGATTCTCCTGGTTGCCTTCGCCACGATCATCTTTCTTGGCCAGAAGGTCGACGAGGCCTTCAATAAATTCGTGACCATCTTCAACCCCTAGGACGCCGCAGCGATCATCGGCGGGGGGCACATCCCGGGGGCTGGCCGCAAGGCCAGTCCCCTTTGCATGCAATCGCGGAGCCCTGTGATGGAGAACCGATCCTGTTCGGCCGGCTGGCGTCAATCCCGGCCGCGCATCCGCGCGCTGCTGGCCGCGGAGCAGTCCCCCGGCCACGTGGCGGTGGAGGGGTGGGTGCGTACGGTCCGCCACGGCAAAGGGGTGGCCTTCCTGGCGGTCAACGACGGCTCGTGCCTGGCCAGTCTCCAGATTGTCGTCGATACGGCCGGCCCGGCCGGCAGGGCCCTGGAACGGGTCGGCACCGGCGCGTGCGTGCGCGCCGCCGGCCGCCTGATCGTTTCGCCGGGGAGCGGCCAGCGCTGGGAACTGGTTGCCGATGAACTGGTCGTGCTCGGGCCGGTCGATGCGGCCTATCCGCTGCAGAAAAAGCGGCACGGCCCGGAATTCCTGCGCGAAATCGCCCATCTGCGCCCACGCACCAACCTCTTCGGGGCGGTTTTCCGGGTGCGTAGCAAGCTGGCTTTCGCCGTGCACCGCTTTTTCCAGGAGCGCGGCTTCCTGTACGTGCACACGCCGATCATCACGGCCAACGACTGCGAGGGGGCGGGCGAGATGTTCCGCGTCACCACCCTCGATCCGTTGCGGCCGCCGGGCGACGGGACGCAGATCGCCTGGCGCGACGACTTTTTCGGCGAGAAGACCGGCCTGACGGTCAGCGGGCAGCTGGAAGGGGAACTGTTCGCCATGGCCTTTGCCGACATCTACACCTTCGGGCCGACCTTCCGCGCCGAAAATTCCAATACCAGCCGGCATGCCGCCGAATTCTGGATGATCGAGCCGGAGATGGCCTTCGCCGACCTGGCCGCCGACTGTGCCCTGGCCGAAGAGTTCTTCCGCTTCCTGATCCAGGCGGTGTTGGCCGAGTGCCCGGAGGAACTGGGGTTTTTCGAGCAGCATGTGGCGCCGGGCCTGATCGCCCGGCTGGAAGCCGTGGCCGCCGCCGCGTTTGCCCGGATGAGCTATACCGAGGCGGTCGGCGCGCTGCAGCGCAGCGGCCGGGAGTTCTCGTTCCCCGTGCAGTGGGGGGGCGACCTGCAGTCCGAGCACGAACGGTTCCTCTCCGAGCAGGTCGTCGGCGGGCCGCTGTTCGTGACCGATTACCCCGCGGAGTTGAAGGCCTTCTACATGCGCCTGAACGACGACGGCCGGACGGTTGCGGCCATGGACCTGCTGGTGCCGCGGGTCGGCGAGATCATCGGCGGCAGCCAGCGCGAGGAGCGGCTGGAGGTGCTGGAGCGGCGCATGCGGGCCTGCGGCGTCGATCCCGCGGGGCTTGACTGGTATCTCGACACGCGGCGCTGGGGGAGCTGTCCGCACGCCGGCTTCGGTCTCGGTTTCGAGCGGTTTCTGATGTACGTGACCGGCGTGGAGAACATCCGGGATGTCATCCCGTTCCCGCGCACGCCGGGGAACGCCCGGTTCTAGATCGGCAGCCGCTTCTTCTGGCAGTAGGCGCGGATCACCGTCTCCGCCTGGTTGAGGCGGGTCAGCTTCATGTTGCGCGTCTTCAGCGCCGGGATGTCGTCGAGGGGGATCTGCTCCTGGCGGATTTCGCGGGTGACCAGGGCGAGGCTGGCGAGCAGGGTCTTGATGTCCGCGAGAGTGTAGGCGCGCAGCATCGGCGGGGAGAACATCAGGAAGCCGTCGGCGACGTCCTGGGCCATCTTCTTGGGGCTGCCGGCAATGGCCATCGGCCTGTCTTCCGTGTACAGGAGAGCGGATGCTTCAATACAAAGTCATCGAACTGCCCATCGTGACCGACGAGGCGCTCGAAGCCGTGCTCAACGAGTGGACCGCCCGGGAGTGGCACTTCGACAGCGTGCACTTCGTGGTGCGCGAGGCCAGCAAGCGCCCGTCGATGGCCTTCGTCTTCTTCACCCGCAGCACCCCGCCTGGCCCCTGAGGCTAAACCCGTTTCGGCCGTTCCTCGTCCCGGTAGCCGATGGTGTGTTTCGGGTCCGAGGAGGGGGAGGCGCCGCAGCGCGGGCAGGCCGGTTCGCCCGCCTCGTCCTCGCCGGTGTCCACCACCACCAGCTCCCGCGGTTTGCCGGTACATGTACAGAACCAGGTGCGCTCGACGACCTCCCCGGCCTCTTCGCCTTCAGCGAAAGGGCTGCAGCTGATGGTTCCCGGCTCCAATTATGACAGCCCGCCGGGGATCGGCAACCGTCAGTAGGCGAGCCCGGTCTTCTTGCGCACCTTCTGCAGGGTCTTCGCCCCGGCGTGGCGGGCTTTGTCGGCGCCCCGGGCGAGAATCCGCCGCAGTCCGTCCAGGTCGGTCAGCAGTTCCCTGCGCCGCGCCGCGTGCGGGGCGAAGTAGTCCCGCACGGTCTCGAACAGCTCCTGCTTGACCTCGCCGTAGGCCAGCCCGCCGGCCAGGTAGCGCTGCCGCAGGGCCGCATCCTGCTCCTTGTCGAGGAACAGCCGGTAGATCTTGTAGACGTTGCACTTGTCCGGATCCTTCGGGTCCTCCACCGGCGTCGGGTCGGTGACGATGCGCATCACCTGCTTGCGCAGGGCATTGTCCTCGGCGAACAGGTCGATGGTGTTGCCGTAGCTCTTGCTCATCTTCTGGCCGTCCAGCCCCGGCACGGTGGCGACCTCGTCGTCGATCTCGGCTTCGGGGACGGTGAAGATCTCGCCGTACTCGTTGTTGAACTTGATGGCGATGTCGCGCGCCACCTCGACGTGCTGCTTCTGGTCCTTGCCGACCGGCACCGTGTTGCTCTGGAAGAGGAGGATGTCGGCGGTCATCAGCACCGGGTAGGCGAACAGCCCGTGGTTGGCGGCGATCCCCCGCGCCACCTTGTCCTTGTAGCTGTGGCAGCGCTCCAGCAGCCCCATCGGCGTGAAATTGGAGAGCACCCAGGTCAGCTCCTGGACCTCGATCACGTCCGACTGCACCCAGAAGGTGCTGCGCTCCGGATCCATGCCGAGGGCGAGAAAGTTGGCGGCGGCTTCGAGGGTGCCGCGGGCCAGGGCCTTGCCGTCGGACACCGAGGTCTGGGCGTGATAGTTGGCGATGAAGCAGAAGAGATCTTCGTGCTCCTGGTACTCGATCATCTTCTTCATCATGCCGAAGTAGTTGCCGAGGTGCAAAGAGCCCGAGGGCTGAATTCCTGACAGGACGCGCATTGTGTAGGGTCTCCACGGTTGGTCGGGGTGTCTGGCCCCCTGTGTCTAGCAGAAATGGGGACAGAATTCAATTCCGCCCCCATTTCCGGTCCGGTTCGCTGGCCGCCGCCTAGGTGCGCGCGGCTTTCCGCCGGTCGCCGAACGCCACCCGGTAGACCTCCGGGTAGGTGGCGGCGAAGTGGACCGTCAGCCCTTCCTTGAGGTACTCCGGCAGTTCGTCGAAGTCCTTGCGGTTCTCCGCGGGGAAGATCAGCGTCTTCAGCCCCGCGCGGCGGGCGGCGATGGTCTTCTCCTTGACGCCGCCGATCGGCAGCACATGGCCGGTCAGCGTCAGTTCGCCGGTCATGCCAAGCTTTCTCATCACGGGCTTGCCGAGGATCATCGACAGCAGGGCGGTGGTCATGGTGACCCCGGCCGAGGGGCCGTCCTTGGGGGTGGCGCCGGCCGGCACGTGCAGGTGGACGAAGTGGTTGTCGAAGAAGTCCTCCGCCGCGCCGTATTCCGAGAGGTGGGCCATCACGTAGGAGTAGGCGATCTCCGAACTCTCCACCATGACGCTGCCGAGCTGGCCGGTCTGCTTGAACCCCTTCGCCTTGCTCGGCATGGCGGTCGCCTCGATCTGCAGGGTCGCCCCGCCGAGGCTGGTCCAGGCCAGCCCGGTGACCACCCCCGGCGTCCCCTCGAAGATCTCCTCGGCAGTGAACACCGGCTTCTCCAGGTAGGTTTCGACCTCCTGCGGCCCGATGACGATCGGTTCGGCGCGGTTCTCCTCGGCAAAGCTCATGGCGGCGCGGCGCATGATCTTCTTGATCTGGTTCTCGAGGTTGCGCACGCCGGCCTCGCGGGCGTAGCCGTCGATGATCTTGACCAGCGCCGCCTTGCGGATCGCCACCTGTTCGCGCTTGAGGCCGTGGTTCTTGAGGGCCTTGGGGATCAGGTAGCGGCGGGCGATCTCCAGCTTCTCCTCGAGGATGTAGCCGGAGAGGCGGATCACCTCCATGCGGTCGAGCAGGGGGCGCGGGATGGTGTCGAGCTGGTTGGCGGTGGCGATGAACAGGACGTTGGAGAGGTCGAACGGCACGTCGAGATAGTGGTCGCGGAAGCTGAAATTCTGCTCCGGGTCGAGCACCTCGAGCAGGGCCGAGGCCGGGTCGCCCTGGAAGGAGGCGCCGATCTTGTCGATCTCGTCGAGCATCAGCACCGGGTTGGCGGTGCCCGCGGTCTTCAGCGCCTGGATGAATTTGCCGGGCATGGCGCCGATGTAGGTGCGGCGGTGCCCCTTGATCTCGGCCTCGTCGCGCATCCCGCCGAGGGAGAAGCGGAAGAAGCGCCGGTTCAGGGCCGCGGCGATGCTGTGGCCGATGGAGGTCTTGCCGACCCCCGGCGGACCGACCAGGCAGAGGATCGAGCCGGAGATGTCCCCCTTCATCTTGCCGACGGCGATGAATTCGAGGATCCGCTCCTTGACGTCGTCGAGCCCGTAGTGATCGCGGGCGAGGATGCGGCGGGCGCGGGGGAGGTTGTAGCTGTCGCGGCTGTAGACCCCCCACGGCACGCTGGTCAGCCAGTCGAGGTAGTTGCGGCTGACCGTGTACTCCGGTGAGTGCGGTTCGATCAGCGACAGCTTCTCCATCTCGTCCTCGACCGCCTTCTGCGCCTCGGCGTTGAGCTTGAGCTTGCGCAGCCGCTTCTCGAACTTCTCCAGTTCGGTGTCCTTCCCCTCCTTCTCCAGGCCGAGTTCCTTCTTGATGGCCTTGAGCTGTTCGCGCAGGAAGAACTCGCGCTGCTGGGCGGAGACCTTCTCCTCGATGCTCTTGGAGATCTTGGTCTGCAGGCGCGAGACTTCCAGCTCCTTCTTGAGCAGGATCAGGACCATGTCGATGCGCTTGCGCACGTCGAAGGTTTCCAGAATGCGCTGCAGTTCCAGACCGTCGGCGGAGGTCAAGTTGGCGGCGAAGTCGGCCAGGCGCCCGGGGTCCTCCATGCTCGAGCGGTTGAGGAAAAGCTTGATCTCCTCGGAGTAGAGCGGGTTGATCTGTACCAGTTCCTTGAGGGTGGCGATGATCGCTATGGAGTAGGCTTTCAACTCCGGGTTGACCGACAGTTCCGGCGCGTACTGGTAGCGGACCCGGGCGGCGAGCATGCGCTTGCTGGGGATGGCCTCCTCGATGACGAAGCGCTCCAGGCAGTTGACCATGACGTGGATGCTGTCGTCGTCGGCATGCAGGATCTTGAGGATCTTGGCGGCGACCCCGACGACATGCAGGTTGTCCGGGGTGTCCCTGGCCTCGAGGTCGCGCACCATGACCAGGCCGATAGCCCGCGACGGGCTCTCGGCGGCCTGGCGCACGGCCGCCATCTGCTGGGGCCCGTTGGCCGCCAGCGGAATCAGCAGCGCGGGGAAGCAGGGGCGGGGGCGCAGCGGGATGATCGGCAGCTGGTTGGGGAGGGTGTCGGCCGCCACCACCAGCCCTTCGGCGGCGGGCGCCGCCGAAGGGCCCCCCGGCTCGTCCTTCTCCACGGTGATTTCCGGTTCGATGATCTTGCCGTTGTCGTCTGTCATGCGGGGAAGGTCTCCGGTCCTTGCCTGGTACGGTTCGCGAGCGTTTTGCCGAAGCAATCCGGATGCTTATCGGCAAGCGCCCCACCTGTTGCAAGCTAATCATCTTGCCCCGCGCTTGTCAACCGTTGCACGGGGTTGGAGTCGCGGGACGGCTGTGCTATTGATGGAGACCAATGCCCGCATGCGAGAGCCGACCATGTCCGACACCCCGAAGCGCCTCTTTCTGATCGACGGCTCCGGCTACATCTACCGGGCCTACTTCGCCATCCGCCACCTGTCGAACTCGAAGGGGCAGGCGACCAACGCGGTCTACGGTTTCATCAACATGCTCCTCAAGGTGGTGCGCGAGCAGCAGCCCGACCACCTGGCAGTGATCTTCGACAGCAAGGGACCGACCTTCCGCCACGAACTCTATCCGGCGTACAAGGCCAACCGCGCCGCCATGCCCGACGACCTGGTGCCGCAGGTGCCGGTGATCAAGGACGTGGTGCGGGCCTTCAACATGCCGGCGATCGAACTCCCCGGCTTCGAGGCCGACGACATCATCGCCACCCTGGCGCGGCGTTTCGCCGGTGAAGGGCTGGAGGTCACCGTCGTTACCGGCGACAAGGACCTGATGCAGATCGTCGCCGAGCGGGTCACCCTGCTCGACACCATGAAGGATCAGGCCTCCGGGCTGGCCGAGGTGGAGGCCCGCTTCGGCGGCACCCCGGCCCAGGTCGTCGAGGTGCAGGCGCTGGCCGGCGACAGCTCGGACAACGTCCCCGGCGTGCCGGGGATCGGCGAGAAGACCGCGGTGGAGCTGATTCGCGAGTTCGGCAGCGTCGAGAACCTCCTGGCCAATCTCAACCGGGTCAAGGGGAAGCGCCGCGAGAACCTGGAGACCTATGCCGAGCAGGCGCGGCTGTCATGGCAGCTGGTCAAGCTGCGCGACGATGTGCCGCTCGCTCTCGATTATGCCGGCTTCGCCCTGGCGCCGCCGGACCGGGACGCCCTCACCCGGCTGTTCAAGGAACTGGAGTTCCACAAGCTGCTGCAGGAGTTCTCCAGCGAACAGCAAACCAGTGGCGAGGGGTACCGCTGCGTGCTGACCGACGCCGATCTCGCCAGCCTGGTCGCCGAGCTCAAGTCCGCCGGGCGCTTCGCCTTCGACACCGAGACGACCGGCCTCGACCCGCTGCGTGCCGACCTGGTCGGTCTCTCCTTCGCCGTCAGGGCGGGGGAGGGGTGGTACATCCCGGTGGGGCACTACTACCTCGGCGTGCCGGAGCAGTTGCCGCGCCAGCGGGTGCTCGATCTCCTGCGGCCGCTGCTCGAGGACCCGGGGCTGAAAAAGATCGGCCAGAACATCAAGTTCGACGCCCTGGTGCTGGCCCATGCCGGGATCGAACTGCGCGGGGTCGAGACCGACACCATGATCGCCAGCTACCTGGCCCGGCCGGAGGCCAAGTCCCACGGCATGGACGCCCTGGCCAGCGAGCTGCTCGGCTACCGCACAATCAGCTACGCGGAGGTGACCGGCAGCGGCAAGCACCAGGTCACCTTCGACCAGGTCGCGATCGAGAAGGCCACGGTCTACGCTGCGGAGGATGCCGACATCACCCTGCGCCTCGCGGAGAAGCTCCTGCCGCTGGTCGGCGAAACCGGTCAGGAACGGCTGCTGCGCGAAGTGGAGATGCCGCTGGTCGGCATTCTTACCGCCATGGAGCGCACCGGAGTGCGCATCGACAGCGATTTCCTCGGATCCCTGTCGCGCGAATTCGAGGGGAAGCTCGCCGCTCTGGAGCAGCAGATCTTTCAGCTGGCCGGCGGGCCCTTCAACGTCGCCTCGCCCAAGCAGCTCGGCGAGGTGCTGTTCGAGCGTCTGAAACTGCCGCGCGGGCGCAAGACCAAGACCGGCTGGTCCACCGACAGCGATGTGCTGGCGACCCTGGCCGAAGACCAGCCGATCGCCGCGCTGATCCTGGAACACCGCTCCCTGGCCAAGCTCAAGGGGACTTACACCGACGCCCTGCCGAAGCTGGTCAACCCGGACACCGGGCGGATCCACACCTCCTTCAACCAGGCGGTGACCGCGACGGGGCGGCTGTCGTCCTCCGAGCCGAACCTGCAGAACATTCCGATCCGCACCGAGGAGGGACGGCGCATCCGCGAGGGGTTCGTCCCGGCCGCCGGCTGCGTGCTGCTTTCGGCGGACTACTCCCAAGTGGAGCTGCGCATCCTCGCCCACCTGGCGGACGTGCCGGTGCTGAAGGAGGCCTTCGCCCGCGGCGAGGACATCCACCGCCGCACCGCCAGCGAGGTCTTCGGCGTCTTCCCGGAGATGGTCTCCGATGAGCAGCGCCGCCAGGCCAAGACCATCAACTTCGGGGTCATCTACGGGATGAGCGCCTTCGGCTTGGCCAACCAGCTGGGGATCGGCCGGCGCGAGGCCCAGGCCTTCATCGACGCCTACTTCGCCCACTACCCGGGGATCCAGGCGTTCATGGAGGCGAAGATCGCCGAGGCCCGCGAGAAGCAGTACGTCACCACCATTCTCGGCCGGCGCTGCGCGGTCCCCGAAATCCACAGCCAGAACGGCGCGATCCGCGGCTACGCCGAGCGCAACGCCATCAACTACCCGGTGCAGGGGTCGGCGGCCGACATCATCAAGGTCGCCATGGTCGATATCCACCGGCAGCTGGCGGCGCAAAAGCTCCGGGCCCGGATGGTGCTGCAGGTTCACGACGAACTGGTGTTCGAGGTGCCGGAAGGGGAGGTCGAGAGCGTGCGGGCCCTGGTGCGCGACGGGATGGAGGGGGCGGTGCCGCTGAGCGTGCCGCTGGCGGTGGAGATCGGCGTGGGGAACAGCTGGCGCGAGGCCCACTGAGAAAACGCCGGGCCGGAGTTCCCGGCCCGGCGCCTTCGTGTCGGCGCAGGCGTCGGCTAGCGGGCTTCGCTCGCGGCCTCCTCGTCGCCGTCGGCGTCGTCGAGCGGAATCAGGCCGGGCAGGTCGAGGCTGGCGAGGAACCCCGCGCAGTTCCTGATGCCGGAACGGCAGCTGTCGACGATCCGCGCCGACCAGGCCCGCACGGCGCCGTGGGGGGAGGCGTACCGGACCGCGCGGGCGACGCTTGCCCGACGGCCGGTGCGCAGCAGGGCGTGGATGCGCGGGTTGCCGGTGCGGCTGTGCAGCTCCCTGGCCAGGGCCCTGTCGGCCACGAAGCTGGCGGCCGCAATCCGCTCGGGGTGCTGTTCGAGCAGGGCGATCAGGGTGTGGCTGGCCCCGCCGATGGCAATGACCACGGCGCGGCCGATGCCGAGCTGTTTCAGCAGGGCGACGACCGGCGCGGCACTGTCGCCCGCCGGCGCGACCAGTGCCACCACCACTCTCAGCTTCGCCGCCGTCAGGCGGGAGCCGTCCCGAAACAGGGCTTGCTGTTTCTCCGGGTCGTCGTGCAGGAAGAGGATTGCCGGTCCCGTGCCGGCCTGGTCGAAGTGAAGGTCGCTGCCCTGGGTCGGTGTGATCATGTGACGGTCCTTTCGTCTGGAGAGGATGCAGGCAGGTTTTAGCAATTGATATACCAATGTTTTACTGGTCTGGTTTTTTGTAAAAATCTCTCGCTATTTCAGTGCCTTGCGGCTTGAGGCCCGTCCTCCCCGGTGCGCTGCGTTTTTTGCGTCGCTGCAAAATCCGGTGGCGGCAGTACCCGCGGACCCTGCTCGCTTGCGAGGGATTTGTTTTAAAAATCGGGGTGTTGCCAGGATGGACGCGGCGCGGCCGGCGGTTTTGCATATATGCGAACAGCCAGCCCGCGCTTTTCCGCCGGCTCCGGGGCGTCGCTCTTGCCCCCGGGCGGGACTCGTGGCATGATGCGCCCCTTGCCGCCGACAGGAAAGGACCGAAATGGTCAACGATCAGGATTACGTCGCCATCTTTCACTCCATTCACCGGGTGCTGCGTGCGGAGCAGCTGCTCAAGCAGCGGCAGGTGGCGTTCCTGCTGATCCCCGTGCCGCGCAAGCTCACCTCGGATTGCGGCCTGGCGCTGCGCATCGCCCCGGCGAACCTGGCGGCGGTGTTCGCGGAGCTGGCCGGCGCCGGGCTTCTCCCCCCCGAACTCTATCAGTTGCGGGGCGGCGAATATGTTGCCCTCGATCCGGAGGCGCTGGCCCCTTCTGCCGGAACAACCTGATTTTTCCCCGTTTTCTCTTGACATTTGCCGACGGGCTTCACTAAAGTGCTCCTTCTGTCAAGGAGCCGCTTTATTCCGCCATGTTCGATACCCTGAGCGAAAAACTCGACGCGGTCTTCAAGAAGCTGCGCGGGCGCGGGCGGCTGACCGAAGAGGACGTCCAGGCCGCCATGCGCGAGGTGCGCCTCGCGCTGCTGGAAGCCGACGTCAACTTCAAGGTCGTCAAGGATTTCGTCGCCGCCGTGCGCGAGCGGGCGGTCGGCCAGGATGTGTTGCAGAGCCTCACCCCCGGGCAGCAGGTGATTCGCGTGGTGCGCGACGAGCTGGCGCTGCTGATGGGGTCGGGGGAGGAGAACCGCCTCGATCTGGCGGCGCGGCCGCCGGTGGGGATCATGCTCTGCGGCCTGCAGGGCGCCGGCAAGACCACCACCTGCGGCAAGCTGGCGCTGAAGCTGCGTCGCGACAAGCGCTCGCCGCTGCTGGTGCCGGCCGACGTCTACCGTCCGGCAGCCATCGAGCAGCTCAAGGTGCTCGGCCGCCAGCTCGACATCCCGGTGTTCGACAGCCGTGCCGATCAGGATCCGGTGGCGATCTGCCGCGAGGCGCGCGCCTTTGCCGACCGTCAGGGCTACGATACGCTGATTCTCGACACCGCCGGCCGGCTGCACATCGACGATGCGTTGATGCTGGAACTGGAGCGGATCAAGGCGGACGTCGAGCCGCGCGAGATCCTGCTGGTGGCCGACGCCATGACCGGTCAGGATGCGGTCAACGTCGCCACCGCCTTCAACGAGCGGCTCGGCCTGACCGGGGTGATCCTGACCAAGCTCGACGGCGATGCCCGCGGCGGTGCGGCGCTGTCGATCCGCTCGGTCACCGGCAAGCCGATCAAGCTGATCGGCGTCGGTGAAAAGCTCGATGCCCTCGAGGCGTTCCACCCCGAGCGGATGGCCCAGCGCATCCTCGGCATGGGCGACGTCCTGTCGCTGATCGAGAAGGCCGAAGCCACCATCGACCGCGAGCAGGCTGCGGAGATGGCGCAGCAGCTGCGCAAGGAGGGGTTCAACCTGGAGACCTTCCGCGACCAGTTGCGGGCGGTCAAGAAGATGGGCTCGCTGGAATCGCTGCTCGGCATGATCCCCGGTGCCGGCAAGGCCATGAAGCAGATGCAGGGGATGCAGCTGCCGGAGAAGGAGTTGCAGAAGGTCGAGGCGATCATCAACTCGATGACCCCGGCGGAGCGGCGCGACCACCGCATCATCAACGGTTCCCGGCGGCTGCGCATCGCCAAGGGGAGCGGCACCCGCGTCCAGGATGTGAACCAGCTGCTCAAGCAGTTCACCGAGGCGCAGACGATGATGAAGCGGATGCAGAAGCTCGGCCCGAAGGGGCTGCGCGGCCTGCTGGGGAAGGGCGGCGGCCTGCCGTTCTGAAACCAAGTTGTCAACGGGGCGACCCGATCAAAGCGTCAAGCACATAGAGCGAAGGAGCAACGAACATGGCAGTGAAAATCAGGCTGGCCCGCGGCGGCGCCAAGAAGAAACCGTTTTACCAGGTGGTGGTGGCCGACGAGCGCTACCCCCGTGACGGCCGCTTCATCGAGAACCTCGGCCAGTACGATCCGAAGCAGAATCCGCCGCTGGTCAACCTCAAGGAAGAACTGGCCATCGCCTGGCTGAAAAAGGGCGCCCAGCCGACCGCCACGGTCCGCACCCTGCTGCGCGACAAGGGGATTCTCGCCAAGGCCCAGCAGGCCTGACGCCGCCGCGGCAACCGCGGCGAAGCGCTGTCGACATGACCAGCCAGCCGACCGAGGAACTGATGGCCGTCGCGGTCGTGGCCGGCACCCATGGCCTGCGCGGCGACCTGAAGCTGCGGGCGCTGCCGACGGCGGCGGCGGCCCTGCCGGGCCTGCGCGAGCTGTATCTGCAGGCGCCGGACGGTACGCGCACGCTTTACCGCATCCTGCAAAGCAAGCCGCACAAGCAGCATCAGCTGGTCCGTCTGGCCGGCCTGGAGAGCCTGGATCTTGTCCAGCCCCTGGTCGGCCGGACCGCGTTGGCGCGTTGCGCCGACCTCCCCGCTCTCCCGGGCGGCGAACATTACTGGCATGAGCTCGACGGCCTGAGCGTGATCGACGTCCGGCGCGGCCCGCTCGGCCGGGTCGTCGGCCTGTTCGCCACCGGGGCCCACGACATCCTCACCGTCGATGGTGCGCACGGCGAGATTCTCATCCCCTTCATCCCCCGATTCGTCGTGCACACCGACCTGGCGGCCGGCGAGCTGCAGGTCGACCTTCCGGACGGGCTGGTTCCCGGCGACGATGCGCTTTGACGTCCTGACGCTTTTCCCGGCCATGCTCCGGGCGCCGCTGAGCGAGAGCATCCTCGGCAAGGCACAGGCAGCCGGGCTGATCGAGGTCGGCATTCACCAGCTGCGCGACTGGGCCGAGGGGCGCCACCAGGTGACCGACGACACCCCGTGCGGCGGCGGCGACGGCATGGTCATGAAGGTCGATCCGATCGCCCGGGCGCTGCGCGAACTGCGCGGCCGCAACCCGGGGGGCAGGGTGCTGCTGATGTCGCCGCAGGGGCAGCCGTTTCGCCAGGCCGATGCCGTGCGCCTGAGCGGGGAGGCGGGGCTGATCTTCGTCTGCGGCCGTTACGAGGGGTTCGACGAGCGGGTGCGCACCCTGGTCGACGAGGAGCTGTCGCTCGGTGATTTCATCCTCACCGGCGGCGAGCCGGCGGCGCTGGCCATGATCGATGCCGTCGCCCGTCTGCTGCCCGGGGTGCTCGGTGCCGCCGGCAGCGCCGAGCACGACAGCTTCAGCGACGGCCTGCTCGAGTATCCGCAGTACACGCGCCCGATCGAGTTCGAGGGGCTGCGGGTTCCCGATGTGCTCCTCTCCGGCAACCACAAGGCGGTTGCCGACTGGCGCCGTCGCGAGCAGCTGCGTCGGACCTTGCAGCGCCGCCCGGAACTGCTGGAGCGGGCGGAGTTGAGCAAGGCCGATTTGAAGATGCTGGAGGCGTTGAAGGGGGAGTCGCCATTTTCTCCTTGACTTGGTTCGCCCGGTGTTGTAAGTAAGCAATTCGCTGATTTTGAGGAGGATACTACGATGAACGTCGTCGATATGATTGGCCTGGAGCAGATCCGCAAGGACATCCCCCCGTTCAAGGCCGGGGATACCCTGAAAGTGCACGTGAAGATCGTCGAGGGTGACAAGCAGCGCATCCAGGTGTTCCAGGGCGTCTGCATCGCCCGCCACAACAAGGGTGCCGGCTCCTCCTTCATGGTCCGCAAGGTGTCCAACGGCGTCGGCGTCGAGCGCGTCTTCCCGCTGCACGCCCCGACCGTCGACAAGATCGAGGTGCTGACCATCGGCCGCGTGCGCCGCGCCAAGCTCTACTACCTGCGCAACCTGCAGGGGAAGGCCGCCCGTATCCGCGAGCTGCGCAAGGGCCAGTAAGACTTTCCGTCTGCGAGCATCAAGACGCCCCGGCAACTGCCGGGGCGTTTTTTGTTTCGGCCCGCTGGCTGGTAATGGCATAATGCCGGCCATGACCGCCCAGCCAGAGCTCTTTGCCTGCGCCCCCCTCTCCCCCCTGCACTTCGAGCGTCAGGCGCTCGCGCGCGGCTACAGCAAGGTGGCCGGTGTCGACGAGGCCGGGCGCGGGCCCTTGGCCGGACCGGTGGTGGCGGCCGCCGTGATTCTCCCCGACACCTTCGATCTCCCCGGGCTGACCGACTCGAAACAGCTCAGCGAAAAGGCCCGTGACCGCCTCTACCCGCTGATCCGCGCCCAGGCGCTGGCGGTGGGGATCGGCGTAGCCCGGGTCGAGGAGATCGACCGCGTCAACATCCTGCAGGCGACGCTGCGCAGCATGCAGCGTGCAGTCGGCCGGCTCGGCGTCCCGGCCGACTTCCTGCTCATCGACGGCAACATGCCGGTGCCGCTCGACCTGCCGCAGCAGACGCTGGTCAAGGGCGATGCCCGTTCCCTGTCGATCGCCGCCGCCTCGGTGGTCGCCAAGGTGGTGCGCGACCGGATCATGGTGTCTCTCGACCGCCTCCATCCCGGCTACGGCCTGGCCGGCCACAAGGGGTACGGTAGCGCCGCCCACCGCGCCGCCATCGCCGCTCTCGGCCCGTCGCCCTGCCATCGCCGCACCTTCGGCGGCGTGCGCGAGCACTGCCGGTGACCGAGGCCCGGCTCAGTCTCGGCCGGCTGGGGGAGGATCTGGCCGTGCGCCACCTCGAGCAGCGCGGCTTCACGATACTCGCCCGCAACCACCGCACGCCGGTGGGGGAACTCGACATCGTCGCCCGCGACCGCAGCCACCTGCTGTTCATCGAGGTCAAGACCCGCCGCAGCACCGCCTTCGGGGTCCCGGCCGAAGCGGTCGGAGCCCGCAAGCAGCGCCAGATCGTGCGGGCCGCGCAGTGGTACCTCGCCTCCCGGCGCTTCCCCGACCTGCAGCCGCGCTTCGACGTGATTGCGGTGATCGCCGGCCGGGGCGAGCCGGCCGTGACTCACATCGCCAACGCTTTCGGACTCTAACCGTCCGCGTTTGTTTGCCTTTTTCCGATTCCCGCCGTACAATCGATCTTTAACATGAATTTGCTGGCCAGGAGGTCAAAGGTGGCCGTTTCCTTGCGGAGCCTGGGGATGCTGCGGGTCGCCGCCGTCACCCCCGAACTGAAGGTGGCCGACGTCGCCTTCAACGTTGCCGCCATCGAGGCGGCCGCGGCGCAGGCGGCGCAGGCCGGGGCGCGGCTGGCGGTCTTCCCCGAACTGGCGGTGACCGGCTACAGCTGCGGCGACCTGTTCGGTCAGCAGCTGCTGCTGGTGCAGGCGGAAGACGCCGTGCTGCGCCTGGCGGCGGCCAGCGCCCGGCTCGGCCTCGTGCTGGTGGCCGGCGTGCCGCTCCGCCAGGGGGGGCGGCTGTTCAACGCCGCAGTGGTGCTGAGCGGCGGGCAGGTGTGCGGCGTCGTCCCCAAGACCTTTCTCCCCAGCAGCCAGGAGTTCTACGAGCGGCGCTGGTTCGCCGCGGCCGGTGAAGCGACCGCCGATCACCTGCGGCTTGCCGGTCGGGACGTGCCGTTCGGCACCGACCTGCTCTTCCCGGCCATCGATTTCCCCGAGTGCGTGCTCGGCATCGAACTCTGCGAGGATGCCTGGGTCGCCAGTCCGCCGAGCGGCGATCTGGCGGTGGCCGGGGCGACGCTGTTGGCCAACCTTTCGGCCAGCCCGGAGACGCTCGGCAAGTGCGCCTACCGGCGCGCGCTGGTCGAGGCCCAGTCGGCCCGCTGTCTGGCCGGCTACCTCTACGCCTCGGCCGGCCCCGGCGAATCGAGCACCGACCTGGTCTTTTCCGGCCACTCGCTGGTCGCCGAATACGGCCAGATGCTGGCCGAGACCGAACGCTTCCGCTTCGAGGCGACGATGGCGCTGGCCGATCTGGACCTGGAGCGGCTGGCCACCGAGCGGCGGCGCCAGAGCAGTTTCGTCGCCAGTCAGCCGCAGCGGCGCTACCGGCCGGTGCCGATCGCGGTCGGGGAGACGCCCGCCGGGGAGCTGCGGCGCCCGGTGCCGCGCACCCCGTTCGTCCCGGCCGGCAGTGCCGAGCGCGACGCGCGCTGCCGGGAGATCTTCGCCATCCAGACCACTGGCCTGATGACCCGGCTGCGTCACACCGGCAGCCGCCAGGCGGTCCTCGGCATCTCCGGCGGGCTCGATTCGACCCTGGCGCTGCTGGTGACGGCCAAGGCCTTCGACCGGCTCGGTCTGCCGCGCGACGGGATCGTGGCGGTGACCATGCCGGGGTTCGGCACCACTGCCCGGACCCGGGGGAACGCCGAGGCGCTGGCCGCGGAACTCGGCGTCACCCTGCGCACCATCGCCATCGATGCGGCGGTCGGCCAGCACTTCGTCGACATCGGCCACGATCCGTCCCGCCACGATGTCACCTTCGAGAACGCCCAGGCGCGCGAGCGCACCCAGATCCTCATGGACGTCGCCAACCAGGCGGGGGGGCTGGTGATCGGCACCGGCGACCTGTCGGAACTGGCGCTCGGCTGGTGCACCTACAACGGCGACCACATGTCGATGTATGCGGTCAACGCCGCGGTGCCGAAGACGCTGGTGCGCTACCTGATCGCCTGGTGCGCCGAAGCCGAGTTTACCGGGCGGGCGGCGGCGGTGCTTCACGACGTGTGCGCCACGCCGGTCTCCCCCGAACTGCTCCCGCCGCACCCCGACGGCAGCATCAGCCAGCACACCGAGGCCCAGGTCGGCCCGTACGAGCTGCACGATTTCTTCCTCTACCACGTGGTGCGCTGCCACTTCGCCCCCCGCAAGGTGCTGCGCCTGGCGGAACTGGCCTTCGGCGGCGACTACGACGACGCGGCGCTGCGGCGCTGGCTGAAGGTCTTCCTGCAGCGCTTCTTCGCCCAGCAGTTCAAGCGCTCCTGCCTCCCCGACGGGCCGAAGGTCGGCAGCGTGGCCCTCTCGCCGCGCGGCGACTGGCGCATGCCGAGCGACGCCAGCGTCGCCTTGTGGCTGGCGGACCTGGAAGAGGGCGGGTAGGTCGACGCGCATGCCCGGCACCCTGTACGTCGTCGCCACGCCGATCGGCAACCTCGAGGACATCACCGCCCGCGCCCTGCGCGTGTTGCGCGAGGTGGCCGTGATCGCCGCCGAGGACACCCGCCACAGCCGCAAACTGCTCAATCATTTCGGCATCCGCACGCCGCTGATCTCCTGCCATGAGCACAACGAGCAGCAGCGGCAGGAACTGCTGCTCGGCCGCCTGCTGGCGGGAGAGGCGATCGCCCTGATCAGCGACGCCGGCACCCCGGCGATCGCCGATCCCGGCTATCGCCTGGTGCGGGCCTGCCATGGCGCCGGGGTGCCGGTCGTGCCGATCCCCGGTGCCTCGGCCCTGTTGGCGGCGTTGAGCGCTGCGGGCGAGCCGACCGACCGTTTCCTCTTCGAAGGGTTCCTGCCGGCCCGGGCGACGGCCCGGGAGGCCGCCCTGCGCGCCCTGTGCGGCGAGCCGCGCACCGTGGTGTGCTACGAGGCGCCGCACCGGCTGATGGCCACGCTGGCCGCCGTTGCCGCGGTCTGGGGGGCGGACCGGCCGCTGGTGGTGGCGCGCGAGCTGACCAAGCTGCACGAGGAGCTGTTCCGGGGGACGGTCGGGGAGGCGCTGGCGCACTTCGGTGCCGGCAAGGTGCGCGGCGAGCTGGTGCTGATTCTGCCGCCGTGTGTTGCGGCGGCGCCGGAACGGGATCTGCTGACGGTGCTGCGCGAGACGCTGGCGGCGGGGACGCTGCCGCGCAAGGCGGTGGTCAAGCAGGTGGCGAAGGAGTTCGGCGTGGCGAGTGACGAGGTCTACCGGCTCAGCCTGGAGATCGGTCGAGACGAGAACGAGGGGAGGCCGGCATGACGACCAAGACGAAGATCCTGCTGATCGACGACCACCGCACGGTCCTGCGCCTGCTGGAAGCGATCCTCAGGATGAGGGGATACGAACTGCTCTACGCGGAGAACGGCCAGCAGGGGATGGCGATGGCGCGCCAGGAGCGCCCCGACCTGATCCTGCTCGACGTGATGATGCCGGAAATCGACGGTTTCAAGGTCTGTCAGTATCTCAAGGGGCAGCCCGAGACCGCTGCCATCCCGGTGGTCTTTCTGACCGCCCGCGGGGCCGAGGACGACCAGGAAACCGGCCGCAAGGTCGGGGCGCAGGGCTTCCTGACCAAGCCGTTTCTCGCCCGGGAGGTCCTCGACCTGATCGAGCGGCTGCTGGCCGGGAGGCGTGAGGCTCAGTAGCGCGTAGCGAAGCCGGCGCATTCCGCCGGCCCGTCCAGCCACTCGACCGCGACGGCGTTGACCGCGGCCCGCGGCGGGCCGTGGTGACACCAGGCGATGGCCTGCTCGACGGTTGCCCGCTCCCCCTCGAACAGCGCCTCGACGCTGCCGTCCGCCAGATTGCGCACCCAGCCGGTGAGGCCGAGCGGCCCGGCCATCTCCACCGTCGACTGGCGATAGCAGACCCCCTGGACCCGCCCGGTTACCCGCACTCTTGCCCGTGCCGTCATGACGGCACTCCCGCTCCGGCCATCTGCAGAAATTCCTCCTCGCCGAGAATCCTGATCCCGAGTTCGCGGGCCCGTTCCAGCTTGCTGCCGGCATTCTCGCCGGCCACCAGGTAGTCGGTCTTCCTGCTGACCGAGCCGGCGGCCCGGCCGCCGAGCCGTTCGACCAGCGCCTCCGCCTCGCTGCGCCCCATGTGGCTCAGCGTCCCGGTAATGACGAAGGTCAGCCCGCTGAGCGGACCCCCCTGCTGTACGGTTGCCTCCGGAGCCGGTGCCACCCCGTGCCGGCGCAGCTTGTCGAGCAGCAGCAGGTTGGCCGGGTCGGCGAAGTAGTCGACCACCGCATCCGCGACCTTTTCGCCGATCTCCGGAATCTGCCGCAGCTGTTCGCGGTCGGCACGGGCCAGGTCGTCCAGTGCCGGGAAGCGCTTGGCCAGGATTTTCGCCGTGTGCTCGCCGACATGGCGGATGCCGAGCGCAAAGAGCAGCCGCGACAGGGGCCGTTTGCGGCTGGCATCGATCGCCTGCAGCAGCTTGCCGGCCAGCACCTCGCCCATCCGTCCCAGGGCGAAGAGGTCGTCGCTGTCGAGCCGGTACAGGTCGGCGATATCCTCGATGCGCTGCCGGTCGAGCAGTTGCACCAGCTGTTTCTCGCCGAGCCCCTCGATGTCCATGGCGTGGCGCGAGACGAAGTGCCGCAGCCGCTGCAGGGCCTGGGCGGGGCACTGGGCGTTGCTGCAGCGCGGCACCACTTCGTCTTCAGCCTTGCGCACGCGGCCGCCGCATTCGGGGCAACTCTCCGGCAGCGGTACGCGCTGCTCCCGGCCGCTACGGTGCTCGGTCAGGACCTTGACTATGTCGGGGATGACGTCGCCGGCCCGTTCGACGATGACGTGGTCGCCGATGCGCACGTCGAGCCGGCCGATTTCGTCCCAGTTGTGCAGGCTGGCGCGGGCGACGGTGACGCCGCTGACCTCGACCGGGCGGAGATGGGCGACCGGGGTGATGGCGCCGGTGCGGCCGACCTGCAGGCCGATGGCTTCGACCACGGTCTGCGCCTGGCGCGGCGGAAACTTGAAGGCGACCGCCCAGCGCGGCGAGCGACTGACTTCGCCGAGTTCCCGCTGCAGGGCGAGGTCGTTGACCTTGACCACGGCGCCGTCGATTTCGAAGGGGAGGGCCTCGCGCCGCGCCTGCAGCCGCTCGTAGCAGGCGAGGACTTCCGCGGCGCCGCTGGCTGTCGCCGTGCCGTCGAGGTTGACCGGCAGCCCCCATTGCTGCAGTTGCTTCAGCAGTTCGAGGTGGGTCGCGGGGGACGCCCCCTCGAGCCGGCCGACGCCGTAGCAGAAGATCCGCAGCGGGCGCCCGGCGGTGACTTTGGGGTCGAGCTGGCGCAGGCTCCCGGCCGCGGCATTGCGCGGGTTGGCGAAGGGCCGCGTGCCGGCTTCCTCCTGGTGACGGTTCAGGGTCCGAAAGGCCGCCAGTTCGATGTAGACCTCGCCGCGCACGTCGACCAGGCGCGGGTACGGGGGGGTAAGCTGGTGTGGCAGGCCGGCAACGGTGCGGAGGTTGTCGAGGATGTTCTCGCCGGTGAAGCCGTCGCCGCGGGTGCTGCCGGCGACCAGTCGGCCGTCGCGGTAGGTGAGTTCGACGGCCAGTCCGTCGAGCTTCATCTCGCAGACGTAGTCGATGTCGCCGGCCTGCGCCAGGAAGGTGCCGCGCAGGCTTCGGTCGAACTCCTCGAACTCCTGGGCGTTTTTCACGTTGCGCAGGGAGAGCATCGGCACGGCGTGGGGGACGGGGGCGAACTTCTCCTGCGGTTTTGAGCCGACTTTCCGGCTCGGCGACGCGGCGCTGACCAGTTCGGGATGGGCCGCTTCCAGGTCGAGCAGTTCGCGAAACAGGCTGTCGTACTCGGCGTCGCTGATTTCCGGGGCGTCGAGTTCGTAATAGAGGCGGTTGTGGCGGTCGATCTCGGCGCACAGAAAGGCGTGGCGCTGGTAGGTGAACAGATCGGCCATGGCGACGTGGCTCCAGAGTGGCAAGGGGTGCGGATCGCTTTTATAACATAGGGGGGAGAGGGGTGCAATTGAGCGGGGGACAAGCCCCTTTCCTCTCCCGGTTTTCTTTCTCCTACCTCCCGAAAAATAAGAATTTTTTGTTGACACCCCGGGGTGCCGCGGCTATATTCTGCCCAAGTGGTGGTGAATGGTGTAATTTGCGGCCAAAGAGGGCCAAGATGGGTTTCCAGGGTGTCTATTACAACTCGATCGACGCCAAGGGGCGGGCCAGCATTCCGGCGCGCTTCCGCGAGCTGCTCAACGGCGACGACGCGCTGGTAGTCACCCAGGACCGGGGCGGCATCGTGGCCTACCCGGTCGCCGAATGGGCGAAGTTCCTGGAGAATTTCGCCGCTCTCCCCTACGACGAGTTCCGCGAGGACCTGCACTTCACCATGGTGACGCCCGCGACCCACTGTCAATTCGACAAGCAGGGGCGCATCCAGATTCCGCAGTCCCTGCGGGAATACTGTCAGCTTGATACCGACGGCGAGCGCGATGTGGTCGTGGTCGGATCAGATCGTTCAATCCGCATCTGGAATAAAGCCAAATACACGACGATGCAGGCCGAGGCCGAACAGCGTCAGGCGCAGCAGCGGCAGCGCCGCCTCGCGCTGGGGCTCTGAGGTCTGCGGGTGGACACCTTCCGGCATGTGTCGGTGATGCCCCGGGAGGTCGTCGAGTTGCTGGCGCCCCGGCCGGGCGGCATCTACCTGGACGGCACGGTCGGCGGCGGCGGGCATGCCCGGCTGATCCTCGATGCAAGCGGGCCGGACGGGCGACTGGTCGGTCTCGACCGCGATCCGGCCGCCCTGGTCGCAGCGGGAGAGGCTCTGGCCGATTTTGGCAGGCGGGTGACGCTGTGCCGCGGCAGCTTTGCCGGGCTTGACGCCGCCCTGGACGCCCTCGACATCGACCGGGTCGACGGGATCCTCCTCGACCTCGGCGTTTCCTCGCACCAGCTGGATACCCCGGGGCGGGGCTTCTCCTTCCGGGAAGAGGGGCCGCTGGACATGCGCATGGATCCGTCCCAGGCGGAAGATGCCGCCGGCCTGCTGGCCCGTGCCGATGCCGACGAGCTCAAACGGATCTTTCGAGAATACGGTGAGGAGCGCTGGGCCGGGCGGATCGCCCGGGAGATCGTGCGGGTGCGAGGCGAAGCGCCGCTGACGACCACCCGCCAGCTGGCCGATCTGGTCTGCCGCGCGGTGCCCGGCGGGTACCAGCCCCAGCGGATTCATCCGGCGACCCGCGTGTTCCAGGCGCTGCGGATTGCCGTCAACGGCGAGCTCGACGCGCTTGCCGCCGGCCTGGCGGCGGCCCTGCGCCGGCTGCGCCCCGGCGGCCGGCTGGCGGTGATCAGCTTTCACTCGCTGGAGGACCGGCTGGTCAAGCAGTCCTTTCGCGCCGCCGCCACGACCTGTACCTGTCCCCCGCGCCTGCCGGTCTGCGTCTGCGGCCGCCGGGCCGAAGCCAAAGTGCTGACCCCGCGCGGGGTGCGTCCCGCCGAGGCTGAAATCGCCGCCAACCCCCGCGCCCGCAGTGCCGTGCTGCGCGGGGTGGAAAAGCTGGTGGCCTGAGGAGGCGAAGATGACCGAAACCACTCTTGGCGCATTGCCGAAAATCAACGGATTCAGTCTGCGGCGGCCGCGGTTGCTGCCGACGTTCGGGTTCATCGGGCTGCTCTGCGTCCTGTCGATCTTCTTCGTGTGGTGCCGGGTCCAGGCGACCGGCCTGGAGTACGAGATTTCCAGCCTCGAGGAGGCCGTGCGCAAGGCCAACCAGGAAACCGTGGAGCTGCGCCTCGAGGTGGCGACGCTCAGCACGCCGCAGCGCCTCGAACAGGTCGCGCTCAGGGATCTGGGGCTGCGTTTCCCCACTCCCGCCCAGGTGAAGACGGTCGACTAGGGCGATGGCCAACCTGGAGCGCGGCGTCACCCTCCGCATCCGCCTGCTGGCGCTGGCCTTTGTCGTGGCCTTCGTGCTGGTCGGCTGGCGGGCCTTCAGCCTCCAGATCCTGCAGAAGCGCGACTGGGTCGAACGCGCCGAACGTCAGCACCAGAAGAGCATCCCCCTGACCCCCCAACGGGGTACGATCTTCGACCGGAACGGCGAGCCGATGGCGCTCAGCATGGAGGTCGATTCGGTCTACGCCGAGCCGCGCAAGCTGGCGGACCGCGATCAGGCGGCCCGGCTTCTGGCGCCGATTCTCGACCTGCCGCAGGCCACGGTGCGAGCGAAGCTCGGCGGCGACAAGGGGTTCGTCTGGCTCAAGCGCCAGGTGCCGCCGACCGTGAGCCAGCGGGTACGCAACCTCAAGCTGGATGCAGTAGGGGCCATCAAAGAGCATCAGCGCTTCTACCCGAATTCGACCGTTGGCGCCCAGGTGCTCGGTTTTACCGGCCTCGACCCGAAAGGGTTGGCCGGGATCGAAGCCAGTTACGATACCACCCTGCTGGGGCGCGGCGGCTACCTGGTCATGGAGCGCGATGCGCTCGGCCGCGGCATCGGCTCGGGCGAGCCGGTCATCGAGGGGGCGACCCGCGGTCACGACCTGCATCTGACCCTCGACGAAAACCTGCAGTACATCGTCGAAAGGGAGCTGGCCGCCGGCGTGGCGGAGTTCAACGCCAAGGCCGGGGCGGTCATCGTTCTCGAGCCGTCCAGCGGCCGGATTCTGGCGATGGCCAATCAGCCCGACTACAACCCGAACGCCGTCTCCCGCCACAAGCCCCAGGACTGGCGCAACCGGGCGATCAGCGACACCTTCGAGCCCGGCTCGACGCTGAAGGTTTTCGTCATGGCCGCCGGCCTCAACGAAGGGGTGGTCACGCCGACCCAGCTGATCAACTGCGAGGGCGGATCGTGGAAGGTCGGCGGCCGGGTCATCCATGACAGCCACCCGCACGGGGTGCTCACCGCCGAAGAGGTCCTCAAGGTCAGCTCCAACATCGGCTCGGCCAAAATCGGCCGGATGCTGGAGCGCAAGCGGCTGTACGGCTATCTGCGCGAATTCGGCTTCGGCCTCAAGACCGGCCTGGAACTCCCCGGTGAGGAGAATGGCATTCTGCGCGATCCGAGCCGCTGGTTCGAGATCGATCTGGCGACCATCTCCTTCGGCCAGGGGGTCAGCGTCACGCCGCTGCAGCTGGCCGCAGCCACCGGCGCCATCGCCAACGGCGGTGCGCTGATGGAGCCGTATCTGGTGGAGAAGATCACCGACGGCGAGGGGCAGGTCATCGAGGAGCGTCAGCCGAAGCTGGTCCGGCAGGTGGTCAAGCCGGAGGTTGCCGCGCGGGTGACGCGCATGATGGAGACGGTTACCGCCGAGGAGGGCGGTACGGGGGCCAAGGCCCGGGTGCCGGGCTTCCGCGTCGCCGGCAAGACCGGTACGGCGCAGAAGGTCGACCCGGTGACTGGTGGCTATTCGGCGGACAAGCGCATCGCGTCGTTCGTCGGCTTCCTGCCGGCCGACAATCCGCGCCTGGTGGTTATGGTCATGATCGACGAGCCGCGCGGCCAGGTTTACGGCGGCCTGGTCGCGGCGCCGGTTTTCGCACGCATCTCGACGCAGGCGATGCAGTATCTCAAGGTGCCGCCGACCGAACAACTCTCCCCGGGCGAGACGCTGCCGACCGTCGAAGAGATCCTCGCCCAGGCCAAGAAGGAGCAGGAGGCCGCGGCCAAGGAGGCCAAGAAGGCGGCGGAGTCCGAGTCGGAAGCCGCCCCGGAAGAGCCCGAAACGGTCGAGGACGTGCTGACTGCGGACGGCAGCGCCCCGGCAGCCCCCGCCGGGCCGCGCATGCCGGATTTCAAGGGGATGAGCTACCGGCAGGTGATCGAAGTGATGCAGACCAGCGGGATCAATGTCAGCCTGCGCGGCCATGGCCGGGTCATCGAGCAGTCGCCGGCACCGGGCGCGGCCATCCCCTACGGGGCGCCGGTCTGGGTGCGCCTGGCGCCGCCCGGGCAGATTGAAGCCGCCGGAACCGGCGGCTCGAAAGGATAAGCGATGCGGCTTTCCGAATTGCTCCAACAGGTATCGGTGCGTCGCCGGCTCGGGCCGACGGACGCCGACGTCTCCGGCTTGCGCTACGATTCGCGGCGGGTGCAGCCGGGCGACGTCTTCTTCGCCTGGCGCGGCCAGGCGCAGGACGGCCACCGCTTCCTTGCCGACGCCGCGGCCAGGGGCGCGGCGGCCCTGGTCGTCGAGGAGCTGCCGGAACGGGACTTCGGCCCGGCAATCGTACAGGTCGACAACTCGCGGCAGGCCATGGCGGCCATGGCGCAGGCCTTCTACGGCGATCCGACCCGGGACATGGCGGTGGTCGGCGTGACCGGCACCAACGGCAAGACCACCACCACCTACCTGCTCGAAGCGGTGCTGGCCGAGGCCGGCATGGCTCCCGCGGTGGTCGGTACGGTCAGCTACCGTTTCGGCCAATCGGTCCACAACGCGCCGCACACCACCCCCGAAGCGGTCGAACTGCTCGAGCAGGTGGCGGCTTTCCGCGCCGAGGGCGCCCGCTCGCTGGTCATGGAGGTCTCCTCCCACGCCCTCGACCAGTATCGTGCCGACGGCATCCGCTTCCGGGTGGGGATTTTCACCAACCTGACCCCGGAACATCTCGACTACCACGGTGACATGGACCGCTACTTCGCCAGCAAGCTGCGCCTCTTCCGTGAGCTGCTGCCGGCAGGCGGCGGCCGGGCGGTGGTCAACATCGACGACGCCTACGGCGCCCGCCTGGCCGGGCTGCTCCCCGGGGCGCTGACCTGCGGACATGCGGCACAGGCCCAGGTTCGCCCGGAACGGCTGGCAGTGACGCTGGACGGCATCCACGGCAGCGTGGTCACCCCGTCCGGAACGATCCGGCTCGACAGCCCGCTGCTCGGCGATTACAACGTCGAGAACCTGCTCGGCGCCATTGGCGGCGCGGTCGCTCTCGGTCTGCCGCCGGCGGTGATCGAGCGCGGTCTGGCGCGGGCGGCGGCGGTCCCCGGGCGCCTGGAGCGGGTCGATAACCGCCGCGGCGCGGTGGCTCTGGTCGATTATGCCCATACCGGCGATGCCCTCGACCGGGTGCTGCAGGCGCTGCAGGCGCTCAAGCCGGCGCGAATCATCACCGTCTTCGGCTGCGGCGGCGACCGCGATCCGCGCAAGCGCCCGGTCATGGGCGAGGTGACCGCCCGCCGCTCCGACATCGCGATCGTCACCTCCGACAACCCGCGAACCGAGGATCCCCTGCAGATCATCGAGCAGATCCGCAAGGGGGTCGCGACGATCCACCCGCGCGAATGGTCGTGCGAGGAGGCGGTGGCCGGCGGCGGCCGCGGCTATGTGGTGATCCCCGACCGGCGCGCGGCGATCCGCTTCGCCGTGTCGCTCCTGCAGCCGAACGACGTGCTGCTGGTTGCCGGGAAGGGGCACGAGGACTACCAGATTCTCGGCACCACCCGCATCCACTTCGACGACCGCGAGGAGCTGCGCAACGCCTTTGCCGAAGGAGCCGGCGCATGATCCGCTTCGACGTGCGCACGGTGGCGGCCGTAACCGGCGGGCAGATCCTGCACAACGGCGCCGACGTGCCGATTCACGGCTTCTCCACCGACAGCCGGACGCTGCAGGCCGGCGACCTCTTCATTCCGCTGCGCGGGGAGCGTTTCGACGGCCACGACTACCTGGCCCAGGCGGTTCGCCACGGGGCGGCCGCCTGTCTCAGCGAGGAGGTCGTGGTCGGCCTGAACATCCCGGTGGTGCAGGTGCGCGACACGCTGCAGGCCCTCGGCGACCTGGCCCACGCCGTGCGCCGGGAGTTTGCCGGCCCGGTGGTCGGCGTGACCGGCACCTCCGGCAAGACCACGACCAAGGAGATGCTGGCGGCGATCCTTGAGCGGACCGGGCCCGGGCTGAAGTCGGCGGGCAACTTCAACAACCTGGTGGGGGTGCCGCTCACCCTGTTCGGCTTCCAGCCGGAACATCGCTGGGCGGTCATCGAGATGGGGATGAGCGCCCGCGGCGAAATCGCCCGGCTGGCCCAGATCGCCGCCCCGCAGATCGGCATCATCACCAATGTCGGTGCCGGTCACCTGCAACAGCTCGGCGGCATCTCCGGAGTGGCGCGGGCCAAGGGGGAGCTGTTCATTCATCTGCCGGCCGGCGGCACCGCCATCGTCAACGTCGACGATCCGCAAATCGGTCAGCTGCCGCTGGCCAACGGCGTCCGCCGGGTCCTGTTCGGCACTGCGCCGGCGGCGCAGGTCCGGGCCGGCGACGTCGTTGCATCAGAGGGGACGGTCGGGTTCACCCTGCACCTGCCGGGGAGCGAGCAGGCGGTGCGGCTCCCCGTGCCGGGACGGCACAACGTCCTGAACGCGCTGGCCGCCGCCGCGGCGGCCTGGGTGCTGGAGGTGCCGGTCGATGACATCGCCGCCGGGCTGGGCGAATTCAAGCCGTGCCCCGGGCGGATGGAGCTGATCGAGCTCCCCGGCGACCTGCTCCTGCTCGAGGACAGCTACAACGCCAACCCGCTGTCGATGCGCGCAGCCCTCGACGCGCTGCACGACCTCGGCCGGCCGGGGCGGCGCATCGCCATCCTCGGCGACATGCTCGAACTCGGGCCGACGGCAGGCGACCTGCATCGCGAGGTCGGCGCCCTGGTCGCCAAGCGGGCCGACTGGCTGTTCACCCTCGGCGACCTGGCCCACGAGATCGCCAGGGGGGCCGCGGAAAGCGGCTTGCCCGGCGAACGGATCGTGTCGGCCGCATCGGTGGAGGAACTGACCGCCCGGCTGCGCCCGCTGCTGCAGCCGGGCGACCGCCTGCTGATCAAGGGGTCCCGCGGCATGCGCATGGAGCGGATCAGTGCGCAGCTGAGCGGCACCGAACCGGCCCGGCCGCACTGAGAAACGGACGCGCATCATGCTCTATCATCTGCTCTACCCGCTGCATACCAAGTTCTCGGTGCTGTACGTCTTCAAGTACATCACCTTCCGGACGATCTATGCGACGATCACCGCCCTGCTGATCAGCTTCCTGCTCGGGCCGTGGATGATCGGCAAGCTGCAGCAGTTGCAGATGGGACAGAGCATCCGCAAGCTCGGCCCGGAGTCGCACTTCAAGAAGGAAGGGACGCCGACCATGGGCGGGGCGCTGATCCTGACCGCCATCGTCGTCCCCACCCTGCTCTGGGCCGACCTGACCAACATCTACGTCTGGCTGACCCTGCTGGTGACGATCGGCTACGGGATCATCGGCTTCACCGACGACCTGCTCAAGGTTCGGAAGAAAAACAGCGACGGGCTGTCGGCCCGGCAGAAGATGTTCTGGCAGATGCTGATCGCGTTCGGTGTCGGCATGGCGCTGTACAACTACGCGGCGTTCCCGACCACGCTGACCATCCCGTTCTTCAAGACGCTGCGCCCCGATCTCGGCTGGCTCTATGTGCCGTTCGCCATGTGCGTGATCGTCGGAGCCAGCAACGCCGTCAACCTCACCGACGGTCTCGACGGGCTGGCCATCGGCCCGGTGATCATCGCCGCCGGCACCTACCTGCTCTTTGCCTATCTGGCCGGACATGCCAACCTGGCCAGCTACCTGCAGATCACCGGCGTATCGGGGGCCGGGGAGCTGGCGGTGCTGTGCGGGGCGATGGTCGGCGCCGGCCTGGGCTTCCTGTGGTTCAACAGTTACCCGGCCCAGGTGTTCATGGGGGACGTCGGCAGCCTGGCGCTGGGCGGCGCCATCGGCACGATCGCGGTGATCACCAAGCAGGAGATCGTCCTGGTGATCGTCGGCGGCATCTTCGTCATGGAGGCGCTCTCGGTGATCGCCCAGGTCACCTCGTTCCGGCTGTACGGCAAGCGGATCTTCCGCATGGCGCCGATCCACCACCACTTCGAACTGAAGGGGTGGCCGGAGCCGAAGATCATCGTGCGGTTCTGGATCATCAGCATCATTCTGGCCCTGATCGGCCTGTCGACCCTGAAGTTGCGCTAGATGATGACCGAATATCACAACAAGAACGTGATCGTGGTCGGTGCCGGGCGCTCCGGCATCGGCCTGGCCCGCTACTTTGCGGCGCGCGGCGCGGTCGTGACCCTTTCCGACCGCCGCTCCCGCGAACAGTTGCCCGACCTCGCACCGCTGGCCGGCGAAGGGGTCGGCTTCGATCTGGGCGGTCACAACGAAGCGCTGTTCAGCCGCGCCGATCTGATCGCCCTGAGCCCGGGCGTCCCCCCGGAGGTTCCCGCCATCGCCGCGGCCGCCGCGCGGGGGGTGCCGGTGCTCGGCGAGATCGAGATCGCCTGGCGGGAACTGCCGCAGCCGCTGGTCGCCATCACCGGTACCAACGGCAAGTCGACGGTGACCACGGTCATGGGCGATGCGTTTCGCGCCTGGGGGAGGCAGACCTTTGTCGGCGGCAACCTCGGTACGCCGCTGATCGAGGCCGTCGGTACTCCGTGGGATTGGCTGGTGGTCGAGCTGTCGTCGTTCCAGCTGGAGACGATCGAGCGCTTCCGGCCGCGCTGGGCGGTGCTGCTCAACATCACCGAGGACCATCTCGACCGCTACCCGGACATGGCCGGCTACCAGGCCGCCAAGGCCCGCCTCTTCGAGAACCAGACTGCTGCCGACCGGGCGGTGCTCAATGCCGACGACCCGCGGGTGCTCGCCGCGGCTGCCGGCACGCCGGCCCGGCGCATTCTGTTCAGCAGCAGCCGGGAGCTGGCCGAGGGGATGAGCCTCGCCGGTTCCGAGCTGGTCTGGCGCTGGGCGGGGCGCGAGGAGCGCTTCGCCGCTGACGAGTTGCGCATCCGCGGCCAGCACAACCTGGAGAACGTCATGGCGGCCCTGATCCCGCCGCTGGTCGAAGGGTGCCCGCCGGCGGTCGCCTGGGCGGCGGCCTGCGCCTTCGCCGGTCTGCCGCACCGCATGGAGCTGGTGGCCGACATCAACGGCGTGCGCTGGTACGACGACTCCAAGGGAACCAACGTCGGCAGCGTGGTCAAGAGCCTGGCCGGCCTGGAGGCGCCGGTGACGCTGATCGCCGGCGGCAAGGACAAGCACGGCGATCTGAGCCCGCTGGCCGCACCGATCGCCGCCAAGGTCGCCAACCTGGTGCTGATCGGCGAGGCGGCGCCGCGCATGGCCGAGGCGTTCAACGGCCTGACCGCCATCCACCGGGCCGGCAGCATGGCCGAAGCGGTGGCGGCTGCCGCGGCACTGACCCCGGCTGGCGGTACGGTACTGCTGTCGCCCGGCTGTTCGAGCTTCGACATGTTCAAGAGTTTCGAAGAGCGCGGGCGGATCTTCGCCGCAGCGGTGCGGGCGCTGCCCGGCGCGGGGGAGGGGAATCATGGAAGTTAGACAGGGAACCGATCAGACGCTGCTGCTGCTGGCCGTGGTCCTGACCTGTCTCGGGGTGGTCATGGTGTTCTCGTCGTCGTCGATCATGGCGGTGCGCGAACACGGCGACAGCCTCTACTTCCTCAAACGCCAGGGGCTGTACGCCATGGTCGGCTTCACCCTGATGGCCGGCCTGATGCACTTCAACTACCTGTACCTGCGCAAGCTGGCGGTGCCGATCCTCTTCATCTGCCTGATCCTGCTGGTCCTGGTGCTGGTGCCGGGGATCGGCGCCCGGGTCGGCGGCGCCAAACGCTGGATCCGCCTGCTCGGTTTCTCCCTGCAGCCGGCAGAGTTCGCCAAGCTCGGCCTGATCATCTTCATGGCGCATTCGCTGGCCCGCAAGCAGGACAAGATGAAGAGCTTCAAGCTCGGCTTCCTCCCCTACATGGTGGTGCTCTCCGTCCTGCTGCTGCTGATTCTCCTGCAGCCCGACCTGGGGAGCGCCCTGACCCTCGGCGTGGTGGCGATGGCCATGATGTTCGTCGCCGGCACCCGCCCGGTCTACATAGTCGGCCTCGGGATCCTGGCCCTGCCGTTCCTCTATTTCATGGTGATGAACGTCGATTACCGGCGTCGCCGCATCCTGGCCTTTCTCAACCCGTGGGAGGATCCGAGCAATACCGGGTTCCAGATCATCCAGAGCTGGATCGCCTTCGGTTCCGGCGGGGCCATGGGGAACGGCCTCGGCGAGAGCAAGCAGAAGCTGTTCTTCCTCCCCGAAGCCCACACCGACTTCATCTTTTCGGTGGTCGGCGAGGAACTCGGTTTTGCCGGGGTGATCATCATTGCCGCCATGTTCCTGCTCCTGGTGCTGCGCGGCTTCAAGGCGGCGACCAGCGCGCCGGACAGCTTCGGCAGCTACCTGGCCTTCGGCATGACCCTGCTGATCGGCATCGAGGCCTTCGTCAACATGGCGGTGGTCATGGGGCTGGTGCCGACCAAGGGGCTGGCCCTGCCGTTCCTCTCCTACGGCGGGTCGAGCCTGATGGCGACGCTGATGGCGGTGGGGATCATTCTCAACGTCTCCAGCAGGAATCCGGGGGAACTGCGATGAGGCTGCTGCTGGCCGGCGGCGGAACCGGCGGGCACCTTTTCCCGGCCGTGGCGCTGGCCGAGAGGCTGCGCGGCGAGGAGCCGGGGAGCGAGGTGCTGTTCGTCGGCACCGAGCGCGGCCTGGAATACCGCCTGCTCCCCGAACTCGGCTGGCCGCTGCGCACCATCCCGATGAGCGGCTGGGCGGGCCTCGGGGCCGGCGCCCGTCTCAAGGCGCTGGCCGGCCTGGCCCGCAGCCTGGCACAGTCGCGCCGGATTCTTCGGGAGTTCCGCCCCGACGTGGTGGTCGGCGTCGGCGGCTACGCCTCGGTGCCGGTGCTGCTGGCCGCCAGGCTGAGCGGCGTGCCCTATCTGATCCACGAGCAGAACGCCTGGCCGGGGCTGGCCAACCGCCTGCTCGGTCGCTGGGCCCGGCGCGTGTGCGTGTCGTTCGGCGAGGCCGGCAAAGCCTTCCGGCGTGCCAACGTGGTCCTCACCGGCAACCCGGTCCGCGCCGCCATGGAAGAGTGCCCGGCGCTCCCCGGCGGCGAGCCGCTGCTGCTGGTGTTCGGCGGCAGCCACGGCGCCCGCACCATCAACCGGACGATGATCGCCGCTCTGCCGCGGCTGGGACGCTGGCAGGGCCGGCTGCACATCGTCCATCAGACCGGCAGCAGCGACGCCGGAACCGTGAGCGAAGGGTACCGGGCGGCCGGCTGGGCGGATGTCCAGGTGGTTCCGTTCATCACCGACATGGCCGACGTCTATGCCCGCGCCTCGCTGGTCGTCTGCCGCGCCGGGGCGACCACCCTGGCGGAGTTGACCGCCTGCGGCCGGCCGGCGGTGCTGATCCCCTATCCGCATGCCGCCAACAACCACCAGGCGGTGAACGCCGCGGCACTGGCCTCGAAGGGGGCGGCGATCATGATCGAGGAGCGCGACCTGAAGGCCGAGGAACTCGGCACCCTGATCGATGGCCTGCTGGGCGACCGCGCGCGCCTGGAAAGCATGAGCGCGACGGCGCGCAGCCTGGCGCAGCGGGGGGCGGCGGCCCGCCTGCTGGCCGAGTGCCGGGCCGTGGCTGCCGGCGCCTGAGGAGACAGACATGTTCGGCAAGATTCGCAAGATCCATTTCATCGGCATCGGCGGCATCGGCATGAGCGGCATCGCCGAGGTGCTGCTCAATCTCGGCTACCAGGTGTCCGGTTCCGATCTCAAGGAGAGCGAGATCACCCGGCGGCTGAGCGGGCTCGGCGGGACGATCACCTACGGCCACCGCACCGAAAATCTCACCGAGGTTGACGTGGTGGTGACCTCCACCGCCGTGCGCGCCGACAACCCCGAGGTCCTCGAAGCGCACCGCCGGCTGATCCCGGTGATCCCGCGGGCCGAGATGCTCGCCGAACTGATGCGCATGAAGTACGGCATCGCCATTGCCGGCACCCACGGCAAGACCACCACGACCAGCATGGTGGCGACGATCCTGACCCACGGCGGCATCGACCCGACGGTGGTGATCGGCGGCCGCCTCGACCTGTTCGAGTCCAACGCCAAGCTGGGGCAGGGGAACTTCCTGGTCGCCGAGGCCGACGAGTCCGACGGCTCGTTTCTCAAGCTGTCGCCGACCATCGCCGTGGTCACCAACATCGACGCCGACCACCTCGATTTCTACCGTGACCTCGACCAGATCCGCGACACCTTCGTCGATTTCATCAACAAGGTGCCGTTCTACGGGCTGGCGGTGCTCTGCCTCGACGATCCCAACATCCAGGCGCTGATCCCGCGGGTGCGCAAGCGCATGACCACCTACGGCATCAACAGCCAGGCGGATTTCTCCGCCACGGCGATCGAGCATGTCGCCGACCGCACCGCCTTCACCGTGCATTACCGCGGCCAGGAACTCGGGCGCCTCAGCTTCAAAATGCCCGGCCGGCATAACGTCCTCAACGCGCTGGCGGCGGTGGCGGTCGGCATGGAACTCGATCTCCCCTTCGCGGCGATCACCGACGGCTTCAAGGATTTCGGCGGGGTGGGGCGGCGCTTCCAGATCAAGGGGGAGGTCGACGGCATCATGGTGGTTGACGACTACGGCCACCACCCGGCCGAGATCAAGGCGACTCTCGCCGCCGCCCGCGCCGGCTGGCAGAAACGCGTGGTCACCGTGTTCCAGCCGCACCGCTACTCGCGAACCCAAGCATTGTTCGACGACTTCGTCACCGCCTTCTACCAGGCCGATCACCTGGTGGTCATGGATGTCTACGCGGCCGGGGAAGACCCGATCCCGGGGGTGGCCGCCAGCGACCTGGCCCGTGGCATCAGCGGCCACGGCCATCGCTCGTGCGTCTACGCCGCCGACAAGACCGCGGTCCTTGGCCACCTGCGCGAGGCGGTGCAGCCGGGCGATATGGTCATCACCCTCGGTGCCGGCAACGTCTGGCAGGTCGGCGAGGAATTCCTCGCCGGGCTTGCGGAGCGCTAGCCGGGTGGACCGGCGGCTGCTCGACGAACTGGCGCATCGCTGTCGGGGCGAGCTGCTCCGCGATGAGCCGCTCTGGCGGCACACCAGCTGGCAGGTCGGCGGCCCGGCGGCGGTGCTGTTCCGGCCGGCCAACCACGTCGATCTGGTCAAGGCGGTGCGGCTGATCGACGCCGCCGGCTGCCCGCGACTGGTCATCGGCGGCGGCAGCAACCTGCTGGTCCGCGACGGCGGCTTCCCCGGCGTGGTGCTCGAGCTGCCCGATTTCAACGTGGTGCGCATCGCCGGCGACGGCCTGGTCGAGGCCGAAGCCGGGGTGAGGCTCAACAGCCTGATCAAGCAGCTGGTGGCGGCCGGACTGGGCGGGCTGGAGGCGCTGGCGGGGATCCCCGGCAGCGTCGGCGGCGCCCTGGTGATGAATGCCGGTGCCGGCAGCCAGGAGTTTGGCCGGGTGGTCGAGGCTGTCGAGATCCTTTCCGGCGAGACCTTCGCCTGGCGGCCGGCGGCGGAGCTAGCCTTCGCCTACCGGCACGCGCGGCTTGCGCCGGGCGATATCGTCACCGCCGTGCGCTTGCGCCTGGTGCCCGGCGATCCTGAGTTGCTGCAGGCGGCCTATGCCGAGCGGATCGGGCACCGGCGCCAGGCCCACGCCGTGGGCGGCCCGAGCGCCGGCTCGGTCTTCAAGAACCCGCCCGGGCAAAAGGCCTGGGAGCTGATCGCCGGCTGCGGCTGGCAGGGGCGCAGCATCGGCGGGGCCCGCGTCAGCGAGCGGCACGCGAATTTCATCATCAATGCCGGCGGAGCCATGGCGGCCGACATCGAAGCGCTGATCGAGGCGATCCGCAGCGATGTCGAACGGCAGACCGGGGTCAGGCTGGAAGCGGAAGTCAGGATTGTCGGGGCGCCGGCCGCGACCGGGCCCGGATGCGAGGGAGCATGAGCCAGAGCGAGAATCTCCACGATAAGCGGATCGTCGTCCTGATGGGCGGCCTTTCGGCCGAACGCGACATTTCGCTGCGGACCGGCAGTGCGGTGCTGCGGGCGCTGCAGGAGCGGGGGCTGAACGCCGCCGGCCTCGACGTCGGCCGCGATCTGCCGGCCCGGCTGATCGAACTCGGCACCGAGGTCGCGTTCATCGCCCTGCACGGGCGTTTCGGCGAGGACGGCACGGTGCAGGGGCTTTTGGAGCTGCTGCGAATCCCGTATACTGGCAGCGGCGTCCTCGCTTCCAGCGTGGCGATGAACAAACTGGTCGCCAAGCAGGTGCTGCTGCATCACGGGGTGGCCACGCCGGGGTTCGCGGTCTACCGCCGCGGCGACGACCTCGACGCCTTCGTGGCCGGACAGACGGCCTACCCGCTGGTCAGCAAGCCGGCCCGCGAGGGGTCGACCATCGGCGTGAGCATCGTCCGCGACCCGCAGCAGCTGCGTGCCGGCCTTGAGGAGGCGCTGCGCTTCGACGACCTGGTGCTGGTCGAGGAGTTCATTGCCGGTGCCGAGGTGACGGTCGGCGTGCTCGGCGACCAGCCGCTGCCGGTGATCCAGGTGGTGCCGAAGGGGGGCTTCTACGATTTCCAGTCGAAGTATACGCCGGGGCAGACCGAATACCTGCTGCCGGCGCCGCTGCCTGCCGATGTGACGAGCCGCCTGCAGGCGGCGGCGGTGACCGCCTGCCGGGCCCTGGGCTGCCGCGGCGCGGCGCGGGTCGATTTCATCGTGCGCGACGCGGAGCTGTTCTGTCTCGAGGTCAACACCATCCCGGGGATGACCGAAACCAGCCTGTTGCCGAAAGCCGCCGGCGCGGTCGGCATTTCCTTCGGTGACCTGGTGCTGCGCATCCTCGCGGATGCCGGTCTCGACAAGTAGGCAGGAGGGGGCGCCGATGCAGGACTTCAAGCACAACCTGAAAGGGCACAAGCCGCCGAAGATCAAGCAGAACAAGCGCCGGCAGGAGAAGCAGCCGCGCGACTGGCGCAAGCTGATCCTGCGCCTGCTGCGTGTTTCGCTGTTTGCCGGCGGAGCGACGCTGGCGGTCGCCGCCGGCATGCTCGGCATCCAGTTCCTGCGCGAGTCCGATTACTTCACGGTGCGCAACGTGCGCGTCGTCGCCCAGGGGCGGGTCAGCGAGCAGGAGATCACCGCGGCTTCCGAGGTCCGGCACGGGGTCAACATCTTCGACCTCGACCTCGCCATGATCGGCCGCAAGATCGAGGAGAACCCCTGGATCGCCCGGGCCGAGGTCGTCCGCTCGCTCCCCGATGAAGTCGTCATCAAGGTGACCGAGCACCAGCCGCGGGCCGTGATCCAGCTCGACTACCTCTACTACGTCAACGCCAACGGCGAGGTGTTCAAGCTTCTCGACAGCGGCGACAGCCTCGATTTCCCGATCATCACCGGCGTTAACCGCCAGTTCCTCCTCGACCGCCCGGCCGAGGGCCAGGCGTGGCTGCGCCAGGCGCTGGTGCTTCTCGAGCGGCTTTCCGCCCGTCACCAGTTCAATCTGGCCGACGTTTCCGAAGTGCAGGTTGATCTCGAGGACGGGCTGGTGGTACACACTCGTCAGTACGGCGTGCCGGTTCTGTTCGGCAAGGACGATTTCGATGCCAAGCTCGACCGGCTGGAACGCATCTATACGGAGCTGGAGCCGCGGCTGACCGCGCTCCACTACATCGATCTGAATGTGGCCGATCGGGTCATCGTCAAGGTGGACCCGAAGTATGCGGCCGGCCGCAACGAGAAGCAGGGAAGAAAGGGAGTGTCATGAGCAAGAAGGGCGAAAACCTGATCGTCGGCCTCGATATCGGCACCACCAAGATCTGCGCCATCGTCGGCACCATGACCGAGAGCGGCCTCGACATCGTCGGGATCGGCTCCAGCCCGTCGCGCGGCATGCGCAAGGGGGTGGTGATCAACATCGAGGGGACGGTCACGGCGATCCGCAAGGCGATCCAGGAGGCCGAGCTGATGGCCGGCTGCGAGATCAACTCGGTCTTCGCCGGGATCGCCGGCGGGCATATCAACGGCATCAACTCGCAGGGGGTGATCGCCATCAAGAGCCGCGAGGTGACCTCCGAAGATGTCCGCCGGGTAATCGACGCCGCCAAGGCGATCGCCATCCCGATGGACCGCGAGGTGATCCACATCCTCCCGCAGGAGTTCATCGTCGACGACCAGGACGGCATCAAGGAGCCGCTCGGCATGAACGGCGTGCGCCTGGAGGTGCGGGTGCACATCGTCACCGGCGCGGTGGCCAGCGCCCAGAACATCATCAAGAGCTGCAACAAGGCCGGGGTGGCGGTCGGCGACATCGTCCTCGAGCAACTGGCCTCGGCAGAGGCGGTGCTCACCCAGGACGAGAAGGATCTCGGCGTGGCGCTGGTGGACATCGGCGGCGGCACCACCGACATCGCCATCTTCGTCGACGGTGCCATCAAGCACACCTCGGTGCTGTCGCTGGGCGGCAACCACCTGACCAACGACATCGCCGTCGGGCTGCGCACCCCCGCCCAGGAAGCCGAACGGATCAAGCAGAAGTGGGGGTGCTGCCTGACCTCCATGGTCGGCAAGGACGAGACCATCGAAGTGCCGTCGGTCGGCGGCCGCGAGCCGCGCATCCTCTCGCGGCAGCTGCTCGCCGAGATCCTCGAGCCGCGCGTCGAGGAGATCTTCACCCTGGTCAACCGCGAGCTGATCAAGAGCGGCTTCGAGAACCGCATCAGCTCCGGGCTGGTGCTCACCGGCGGCTCGGCGATCCTGCCGGGGATGCCGGAGCTGGCCGAGCAGATCTTCAACCTGCCGGTCCGCCGCGGCGTCCCCCAGGGGATCGGCGGCCTGGCCGACGTGGTCAATTCGCCGGTCTACGCCACCGGCGTCGGCCTGGTGAAGTACGGCAGCCGCAACCTGCAGAGCAGCAACTTCGCCATCGGTCAGGAGAACGTCTTCGACAAGGTGGTCCGGCGCATGAAAGAATGGTTTGGCGAATTTTTCTGACCTGTGATATTGTGTCTTGCCTAAAGGGTGGACACAAGATATTGTGTTTGTATTGACTGCGGTCAGATGCTTGATTTTCCGAAAAAAACCGGTCGGAATTACCGGAGGGTGACATGACGTTCGAATTTGACGACAGCGTGGAGCAGACGGCCAGGATCAAGGTCGTCGGGGTCGGCGGCGGCGGCAGCAATGCGGTCAACGCCATGATCGACGCCCATATCGAGGGGGTTGAGTTCATCGTTGCCAACACCGACGCTCAGGCGCTCAAGGCGAGCAAGGCTCCGGTGCGGGTGCAACTCGGCGGCCGCCTGACCAAGGGGCTCGGCGCCGGCGCCAACCCGGAAGTCGGCCGCGAGGCTGCCGAAGAGGATCGCGGCCGGATCGCCGACCTGCTGCAGGGCGCCGACATGGTCTTCATCGCCACCGGCCTGGGCGGCGGCACCGGTACCGGCGCCGCGCCGGTCATCGCCGACGTGGCCCGCGAACTTGGCGCGCTGACCGTGGCGATCGCCACCAAGCCGTTCGCCTTCGAGGGGACCAAGCGCCAGAAACAGGCCGAGCACGGTGTCGAGGAGATGAAGAAGGTGGTCGACTCGCTGATCCTCATCCCCAACGACCGCCTCAGCGGCCTGGCCGGGAAGAAGACCGGCATCCTCGACGCCTTCAAGCCGGCCGACGACGTGCTGCGCCAGGCGGTGCAGGGGATTTCCGACCTGATCACCAACCACGGCCTGATCAACGTCGACTTCGCCGACGTCAAGCGGGCGATGAGCGAGCGCGGCATGGGGATGATGGGGATCGGCGTCGGCGAAGGGGAGAACCGCGCGGTCGAGGCCGCCCGCCAGGCGATCTGCAGCCCGCTGCTCGAAGATATCGATATCACCGGCGCCAAAGGGGTGGTGGTCAACGTGGCCGGTTCCTCCAGCATGACCATGGACGATTTCCAGGAAGTCTCGCGGATCATCCACGAGAAGGTCAGCGACGAGGACGCCAACATCTTCATCGGCCTGGTCATTGACGAGTCGCTCGGCGACAGGATCAAGGTCACGGCCATCGCCACCGGCTTCGGCGATGCCTTCGACCGCCGCCGCCAGCAGAAGGACATGGCCCGGCCGACGCTGGCCGCCATCGCCGGCGCCGCTCCCGCCTCCGTCAACCAGAGCGATCTCGATGTTCCCGCCTTCCAGCGGTCGCGCGACGGCAAGCTGCGCGCCCCGCGTGCCACCTCCAGCGAGAGCGAGGAGTACGACATCCCGGCCTTCCTGCGCCGTCGGGTCGACTGAGCCGCGCGTTGCCCTCTGCCGAAGAGCTGAAAAGACCGCCCCGCAAGGGCGGTCTTTTTGCATCGTCGCTTTGACTTGCCCGCTCGCTCCCGAGCGCCTATGATGCCCCCATGTCCCACCGCCTGATCGACAAGTACCGCCGCCGCCTGGCGGCCGAGAGCGGCTTGAGCGCCAACCCCTGGGGGGGGCGGCTCAGCGTGGCGCTGGTCTACCCCAACACCTACCACCAGGGGATGAGCAACCTCGGCGTGCAGGCGGTTTATCAACTGCTCAACAGTCGCGACGACACCCTCTGCGAGCGGTTCTTCCTCCCCGATCCCGACGATCTCGCCGAGCATCGCCGCACCGGCTTCCCGCTGGTCTCCCTGGAGACCCAGCGGCCGCTCGGTGACTTCGACCTGGTCGCCTTTTCCATCTCCTTCGAGAACGACTACGTCAATCTTCCCGTGATTTTCGAGCTGGCGCATCTGCCGCTCTGGCGGGAGGAACGCGACGAGCGTCATCCGCTGGTGCTGTGCGGTGGGGTCTGCGCCTTCCTCAACCCCGAGCCGCTGGCCGAGATCATGGACCTGTTTGCCATCGGCGAGGCCGAGGTGCTGCTGCCGCCTCTGCTCGCCGCGCTCGCGCAGGGCGGCGAGCGGGAGCGCATGGCGCTGCTGACAGAACTGGCCGCCGTGCCGGGGCTCTACGTGCCGTCCCGTTACCGGGTCGACTACGATGCCGCCGGCGGCCTGCGGGCGATGGAGCCGCTGGCCGGGGCCCCGGAGCGGGTCGCGCGCCAGTGGCTGCCGCAGCTCGACGCCTTCCAGGCCAGGACCTGCGTGGCGACCGCCGACACCGAGTTCGGCGGCATGCAACTGGTCGAGATGTCGCGCGGCTGCCCGCGCGCCTGCCGGTTCTGTGCGGCCGGCTTCATCTACCGGCCGTTTCGCGAGCACACGGCCGCCCACCTGCAGCGCGAACTGCTTACCGGCGAAGGCGGGGCGGGGCGGGTC
>VAUL01000021.1 GCA_005774545.1 Deltaproteobacteria bacterium
TTGCCAGGCAGGCGAACAGGATCAGGGTGCGGGTCATGGGCGTGTCCTCCTCGGGGGCGTCGGGACCTTCTGTCAGTCCGTTTGCCCTCTTGGACGGCACGGCGCCGGCAGGGTTTACCGCCGGGGTGAAAAAAAACGACGGCCGGGTCGCCCCGGCCGTCGTGTCCATGCCTATTCGCCGGCGGGTTCCGCCGGTTGCTTCTTGCGCGGTGCGCGTGGCCGCTTCGGCGTTGCGCCGGCGGCCGGCTCCGCGGGCGCCGGCGATGCCGGCGATGCCGGCGGGGGTTCGGCGGGAACGCCTTCGGTCGCGGCGGTTTTTTTGCGCGTCCCCCGCTTCGGCTTGGCCGGGGCGGTTTCCGCCTCGGCCCCGGTCGGCGCCGCGGCAGCGGGTTCCGCCGCTTCGGCCGCGGCCGGAGCCTTCTTGCGCGCCGGGCGGGGTTTTTTCGGTTCGGCGGCAACCGGCTCGGCCGGCGGCGCAGGCTCGACGGCAGGCGCTTCGGCGGGTGCGGCTGCGGCATCCGCCGTCTTCCCCGCCGGTTTCTTGCGACCGCGGCGGCGGCGCTTCTTCTTGCCGGTTTTCCCCGGTTCGTCGTGGGCGTCGGCGCCCTCCGCGGGCTCCTCTGCAGCCTCCTCGTCACCGGCCGCCGTACTGTCGGCATGTTCCGCCGCCGGTTCCTCGGCGCCGCCCTTCTTCTTCTTGCGGCGGCGCTTCTTCTTGCCGGTCTTCCCCGGTTCGTCGTGGGGCTCGCCCGCCATTCCGGCCGGCTCGGCCGCGTCTTCGCCCGCTTCCGCGCCGCCGGCCGCCGTGCTGTCGGCATGTTCCGCCGCCGCCTCTTCGGCACCGCCCTTTTTCTTCTTGCGGCGGCGCTTCTTCTTGCCGGTCTTCCCCGGTTCGTCGTGGGGCTCGCCCGCCATTCCGGCCGGCTCGGCCGCGTCCTCGGCGTCCTCCCCGAGTTCCCTGCCGAGCGGGCGCTGCGACTTCTCCGGCATCGCCGTGACCTTCGCCTCGACGTATTCGGCGGCGGCCTTCTCCTTCTCGCGCTTGTGCAGGATGAACTCGATCTGGTCGGCCAGGAACGAGGTCCGGCCGGTGATGGTGATGTCGGCCTGGTAGCGGCGCTCCATCTCGACCAGTTCCTCGCGCTTCTCGTTGAGCAGGAAGCTGGCGACCTCGCGGGCCATCTGCGCCTCGGCCTCGGCGACCTGCCCCTTGGCCAGGGCGGCATGCAGGCGGCGCAGGACCGAGACCGCCAGCGTTTCGACGCTGCGGATTTGCCCGGCCCCCTGGCAGTGGGGACAGACGCGGTAGGCCCCCTCGGTCAGGGCCGGCTTGATCCGCTGACGGCTCATCTCCAGCATGCCGAACTGGCTGATGTGGCCGATGGTGATCCGTGCCTTGTCGCGTGCCGTCGCTTCGCGGAGTTTCTCCTCGACCTGGCGGTTGTGCTTGCGCTCGCGCATGTCGATGAAGTCGATGACGATCAGCCCGCCGAGGTCGCGCAACCGCAGCTGGCGGGCGACTTCTTCGGCGGCCTCCAGGTTGGTGCGGGTGGCGGTGGACTCAACGTTCGTCTCCCCGGCCATCTTGCCGCTGTTGACATCGATCGCCACCAGCGCTTCGGTGGTGTCGATGACGATCGAACCGCCGGAAGGGAGCGGCACCTTGTTGCGGTTGATCGTCTCGATCTGCTCCTCGATCTGGTAACGGGAGAAGATCGGCCGGCGTTCCTGGTGCAGCTTCACCAGGTGGGTGTGGTCGGGCATGACGATCGCGAAGAACTCGCGCGCTTCCTTGTGCACTTCGGGGTCGTCGATCAGCACCTCGTCCATGTCGGTGGTGAAGTAGTCGCGGATCGAGCGGATGACCAGGTTCGATTCCTTGTAGATCAGCGCCGGGGCCCGGACCTTTTTCTCCAGCGCCTGGATGTTCTCGTAGAGGCGCATCAGGTACAGGTAGTCGCGCTCCAGTTCCTCGCGGGTCTGGTCGAGTGCCGCGGTGCGTACGATGCAGCCGACGTTTTCGGGGAGGTCGAGGGTGTTGAGCGCCTTCTTCATCGCCTTGCGCTGCTTGTCGTCCTCGGCCTTGCGCGACACGCCGCGGGTCGGCGTGCCGGGCATCAGCACCATGTAGCGTCCGGCGAGCGACAGGTAGGTGGTCAGCGCCGCCCCCTTGGTGCCGCGCTCCTCCTTGACGATCTGCACCAGGATCTCCTGGCCGCGGTGCAGAAGGTCGTTGATGCGCGGTTTGCCGCTGACCTTGAAGTCGGGCTTGATGACGGCGGCGTTGACCTCGTCGATCTGCAAAAAGCCCAGGCGTTCGGCACCGTAATCGACGAAGGCGGCCTGCAGCCCGGGTTCCACCCGGACCACCGCCGCCTTGTAGATGTTCCCCTTGGTCGGTTCGCGTCCGGCGACCTCGATCCCGAGTTCGGTGAGGACGCCGTTCTCGACGATGGCCACCCGGTTCTCCTCGGGATGGGTGGCGTTGATCAGCATCTTCTTCGACATGCAAAATCTTTCCGGCGATCGCGCGCGACCGCCTTAAGTGGGGGGTGGGCCGGTCCTGGCGCCCGCTCGACCGGGGAGCATCGCTCACCCGGGAGCCGTGTCGGCCGTCAGGACCCGTACCGTGAAATTCTGCGCTGCCAGGCCACGTCGGCGGCAGCGACTTTGCTCCTCCCCGGCGCGCTCAGGGGATGAATCCTGCATTTATAACAGAAAGAAGGGGGTTTGGCTAGTAAACCAGTGCTGAGTGCTGAGCGATGAGCGATGAGTGGCCTTCGGGGGAAGTTTATGGATTTTACTCATCGCGCAGCACTCAGCGCTCATCGCTAGCTTTAGTCCAGCTGCGCGTCGATGAAGTCGAAGTCGATCTGCTCTTCGGCGAGATGCTGCACCAGGCTGATCTTTTCGGTGTCCTCGGCGGTGATCTTGGAGACGTCCTCGTTGATGGTGCGGAAAACCTCGGCGGTACTTCTGGCGATGCGCATGAACGGCAGTTCGCTGTCGTCGAGCACCTCCTGGACGATGCTCGCCACCGGGCTCAGGCCCGGGATGACGATGCCGACCAGCTTCGCCCGGTACTCGGGGATGTGGTAGAGCGAGGCCATCAGCACCAGCAGTTCGTCGCGGCTGCTGGTCACCAGCAGCAGGGTGTTCGGTTCGAGCATCTCCACCACCTTCTGGGCGGAGGCGGCGCCGAGGTGGACGTGGTGGATGATGCGCAGCCCCTGCTCGCGGGTGGCGCGGAGCTTGAGGTCGAGGAGCTTGGCGATGTGCTGCAGGGTCGGGCCGGCGAGGATCGGCGAGTAGTTGAAGCCGCCGTGCACCTTGACGCCGTGCGGCGCGGCCGCCATCCCCAGGTAGTGCAGGGTGCGGTCGCGCTTTTCGGCGATCAGCTTGTTCGGCATGACCAGCCGGACGCTGGCCCCGGCTTCGCGGTAGAGGGCGAGGTTGAGCGCCACGTCGTCGATGACGTGGCCGATGCCGCCGCCGGAGATCATCATCACCGGGGCGCCGATCAGTTTGGCCACCCGGGCGTTGCTCAGCCCCAGCACCGAGCCGACGCCGCTGTGGCCGGCCCCCTCGACGATGAGGAAGTCGCAGCTCCTGTCGAGTTCGTGCACGGCCCTGAGCAGCTGCTCTTCCAGCACGGCCGCCGGCAGCTTGCCGTCGAGGAGCTGGCGGGTGGTCTCGGGCTGGAGCACCACCGGCGACATCAGCGGCAGCTGCCGCTCCATGCCGTAGACCCCGGCGATCAGCGCGGCGTCCTTGTCGGCCCAGGTTTCGCCGACCTTGACCGGCTTGGGCCCGACCGGCTTGATGAAGCCGACCCGCGCGTACTTCTTCTGCGCCAGGTGCATGAGCGACAGGCTGGTGGTGGTCTTGCCGCAGTTCTGGCCGGTGGCGGCGATGAAGATCTTGCGGGCCATGGCGAAATCCTTTCCGTTGGGCAATCAGCTGCAATTCTGGATGCAGTCAGGTGGGCTGTCAACGGCATAAAAGCAGTGCTGAGTGCTGAGCGATGATCGATGAGTAGAAACGAGTGCTAAGCGATGAGTGCTGAGCGATGAGTAACAATCATAATACATTGTCCGAAGGCCACTCATCGCTCATCGCTCGTTACTCAGCACTGTCTCTCTCCCCCTCGACTATGCTATAACCACCCTCATGCTGCAACTGATCAACGTCACCAAGAGTTTCGCCGGGCAGACCGTGCTCAACGCCGTCGACTGGCACCTGCGGCCGGGGGAGCGGATCGGCCTGTGCGGCGAGAACGGCGCCGGCAAGACCACGCTGCTGCGCCTCCTGGCCGGGCTGCACGAGCCGGACGCCGGCACCGTGCAGATGGCGCGCGGCACCCTGGTCGGCTACCTGCCGCAGGACGGCCTGGAGCACGCCGGACGCACCCTCTTCGAGGAGGCGCGCAGCGCCCTCGATCACCTGCTGGCCATCGAGCATGAGCTCAAGGCGCTCGAGGCGCGGATCAGCAGCGACCACCGCCAGGACGATCTCGACCGCTACGCGCTGCTGCAGGAGGAGTTCCTGCAGCGCGGCGGCTACGCCATGGAGGCCGAGGTGGCGCGGGTCCTCAAGGGGCTCGGCTTTGCCGAGGCCGACCGCGACAAGCCGTGCGAGCACTTCTCGGGAGGGTGGCAGATGCGCATCGCCCTGGCCAAGCTGCTGCTGCGCCGGCCGAACCTGCTGCTGCTCGACGAGCCGACCAACCACCTCGACCTGCCGGCCCGCGACTGGCTGGAGGAGTACCTGGCCAGCTACCCGTTCACGGTGGTGCTGGTCTCCCACGACCGCTTCTTCCTCGACCAGGTGGTGACCAGGATCGTCGAGGTCTGGCACGCCCGGCTGACCGACTATCCGGGCAGCTACAGCCGCTACCTGGCGGCGCGCGAAGAGCGGGTCTCGGCCCTGCGCGAGGCCAAGCGCCGCCAGGACGAGGAGATCGAGCGGATCGAGGCGTTCATCAACAAGTTCCGCTACAACAGCGTCAAGGCGCCGCTGGTGCAGAGCCGCATCAAGCAGCTGGAGAAGATCGAGCGCATCGACCTGCCGCCCGAGCGCCGGCGCATCGCCTTTCACTTTCCGCCGCCGCCGAAAGGGGGGCGCCTGGCCGTGCAGCTCTCTGGCGTGACCCACGGCTACGGCGAGCAGACGGTGCTGCGCGAGGTGGCGCTCACCGTCGAGCGCGGCGAGCGCCTCGCCCTGGTCGGCGCCAACGGCGCCGGCAAGTCGACGCTGATGCGCCTGCTGGCCGGGGTCGAACCGCCCCGGCAGGGGGCGCGCGAAGAGGGGCCCGGCCTGGTGATGGCCTATTTCGCCCAGGACCAGGCCGTCACCCTCGATGGTGAGCTGACCGTGCTGGAGCAGATCACCCGCGTCGCCCCCTTCGACATGGTGCCGAAGCTGCGCAACCTGCTCGGTGCCTTCCTCTTCCACGGCGACGACGTGCACAAGAAGGTCGCGGTCCTCTCCGGCGGCGAGCGCAACCGCCTGGCGCTGGCCATCCTGCTGCTGCGCCCGGCCAACCTGCTGCTGCTCGACGAGCCGACCAACCACCTCGACCTGCAGTCGAAGGAGGTTCTGCTCGACGCCCTGCGCGGCTACCAGGGGACGCTGGTCTTCGTCTCCCACGACCGCTACTTCGTCGACGCCCTGGCCACGCGCGTGGTCGAGGTCGCGGGCGGCGCGGCCACGGCCTATCTCGGCAACTACGAGGATTTCCTGCGCGCCAGGGGGGGGGAGGGGCACTCCAGCCTGCGGGTCGAGACGACGGCGGCGGCCAAGGATGCGCCGGTGGCCGAAGACAAGGCCGCCCGGGTCGCCGCCCACGCCGAGCGCAAGGCGGCCCAGCGCGAGGCCCAGAAGCGCGAGCGGCAGCTGGCGGAGGTCGAAGCCCGCATCGCCGAACTCGAGGCGCAGCTGGCCGTGCTGGTGAGGGAGATGCAGGACCCGGCCCTGGCCACCGACCATGCCCGGCTCTACCCGCTGATCGACCGCCACGAGGCGCTGAAGAGTGAGCTCGACGCGGCCATGACGCGCTGGGAGGCGCTGCACGAAGAGGTCGGGGAGACCGGATGAGCGGCCTGTTCATCGTCACCGTCGCCAGCGAGAAGGGCGGGGTGGGGAAGACCACCATCGCCACCAACCTGGCCGTCTATCTCAAGGCCCTCCACGAAGACCTGCCGGTCACCATCGCCTCCTTCGACAACCACTTCAGCGTCGACCACATGTTCGCCCTCGGCCCGCGCCCGGCGGCGGGGATGCAGGAGCTGCTGCACGGAACGCCGTCGCCGGAGCTGGTCTCCTTCGGCCAGTACGGCGTGCAGTACCTCGCCTCGGCGCGCCGCCTGGCCCCGCCGGATGCGCCCCCCCGGAGCCTGCGCGCCCGGCTCGAGGGGCTCGGCCTCGAGGGGGTGCTGCTCCTCGACACCCGGCCGATCCTCGACTGGTTCACCGAGGCCGCCCTGCTGGCCGCCGATCTCGTCCTGACCCCGGTGAAGGACCGCGCCGCCCTGGTCAACGCCGCCGCCCTGCGCGCCGTGCTGCAGGAGGCCGGGCGCGACGGGCGGCTCTGGCTGGTGCCGAGCCTGGTCGATAGCCGGGCGCGGCTCAGCGGCGACGTGAAAGTCGGCGACTTCCTGACCTTCGCCGCCCGCGAGCGCGAGTACCAGGTGGTCGACCTGGTGATCAGCAAGAGCCCGCGCGTCGAGAGCCTCGCCTCGGGCTTTTCCACCCGCATCCGGCCGGTGCTGACCCATGCCCGGCAGACCGCGGTCCACGGCCAGCTCAAGCAGCTGGCCGAGTTCGTCCTTGCCCGGCGGGCCGCGGCGCCGGCGCCGCCGGCCGGCGGCGGGGTTCCGCCCGCCCACCGGCGCCTGGCGGTCGAGTGCCCGGTGTGCGCCGACCGGGCGCTCGACGGGGCCGGGCACGCCTTTTTCGACCTGCGCAGCCGGCGCCGGGGGCTGATCCACCCGCAGTGCCTCGCCGAGCTGCTGGGCGACTGCGAGCTGGGGCTGCTGCTCGCGCCGGAGAGCCTGTTCGTCATCGAGATGGCCGGTCCGGGGATGCTCGACGAGGAGCCGGAGCTGCAACTGCACCTGTTCGATGCCGGCGACCGGCTGATCGCCTCGGAGCGGCCTCCCGAGGGGGGCGACGGGCCGCTGCGGGCGGCTGTCGAAGCGATGACCGGGCGCAAATGGCAGGCCGCCCTGCGCGAGTGGATCCTGATCGCCGCCACGGCCGGTCCTGCGGACGATCTGACGGCGCCGGCGGCCGGGCGCAGCTTGGCCGCGCGGCGCCGGACCGTGCTGCGCGAGGCCATGGGGAAGGTCCGCTGACCCAGGGCGGCATTGTTTCTTGACACGATTGCCTAAATATTTTAAAGAGTTAGTCTTGGGGTGCTGAAGCTCCCCGACTTGCAAGGACGAGACGACAGATGATCCTGCTGCCGCGCGGCAACCCCGTCAAAGAGAATGTCAATCCCGGCAAGGTCAACCTGCCGGAAGCCCTGGACAAGCTGCGCCAGGGGAAGTTCACGGGGTACCTGCGCTTCGACTTCAGCGAGGGGACCGGGATCTTCATCTTCCAGGCCGGGCGGCTGATCAGCGCCCTGTTCGAGACCGGCCGCGAGAACCTGATCGCCTACGATGCCATCGCCCGCACCTTCCACGAGGCCCTCAAGGGCGACGGCCGCCTCGACATCTACCGGCTCTCCCCGGAACTGGCCTACAGCATCCACGCCCTGCTGCACGGCGAAATGCTGCACCGCGGCCAGGATCTGCAGCTGATCGACATCCGCTCGCTGCTGACCCGGATGCGCGATGAACAGCGCAGCGGCTGCCTGCGCATCTACTCGAGCGCCCACATCGCCCTGATCTTCTATCGCGACGGCAAGCCCCTCGGCTTCTTCCACGACGGTTCCACCGACATCGAAACCACGGCCGACACCTCCATGTCGGTCGCCCGCGAGCCCGGGGCCAAGGTCGACGTCCTGATCACCCGCGGCGATGTCGAAAAATCGCTGGCCGACCTGATGGAGACCGCCAACATCGCCGGCCTGTGGAACAAGGAGGTCGGCGAACGCCAGCGCCAGCGCGAGGAGCAGGAGAACGCCGCCAGCCGCACCCTGGAGATGCGCGAGGGGGAGCGGCGGCAGAAGACCTTGGCGCTGCTGCAGAAGACCGCCCAGCAGCATCTCGGCAAGATCGGCGTCTCGCTGGTGGAAAAGGAATTCGACCGGCTCAAGCTCAACGGCCTGCCGCTCGGCGAGGCGCAGCTCAACGGCCTGTACGACAACCTGGCCAAGGCCGCCAAGCTGGTGGCCGGGCCGAGCAAGATCGAGCAGATGCTCGACGAGATGAAAAAAGGCGCCAGAGCCTTGCTCAAGGGCTCCTGAAGCTGATGGCGGCGGCGTTTGCCGGCCGCCTTTTTTTACATTGCGAGGAGGTTTTGCATGGAACAGTTCCAACTGGCCCTGGCCGTTTTCTGGCTGCTCGCCGGCGGGGTGGCCTTCTACTTCAGCATCGGCAACGCCCGCGTCTGGACCAGCATCGCGGTCGGCTTCTTCCTGATCCTGCTCGGCGAGATCATCCCCGGCGCCCTGCCGTTCCTCCCCGGGATGGACGATCCCTACATCCTGACCATGGGCCACATCATCGGGACGATCGCCATCCTGGTGATGAGCCACGGTTTCCAGGAGTACTACGTCTTCACCCGGACGCTCGACTTCGAGGGGAACAAGCTGCTCGTCTACCTGTCGGTGGCCGGCGTGGTCGCCGCCTCGCTGGTCTTCCTGCTGATCAATCCCGAGCCGACCCCCGAGGTTCGCCGCGTCGTGCGCATCGTCGAGAACACCAACTGGGTCTTCCTGTCGCTGATCAACATCGACCTGATCCGCAAGATCTACCTGAACATCAGGGACACCCCGATCAGCAAGGGCTTCCTGGCCTTCATGGCGGTCTTCGCCTGCATCTTCCTCTGGAAGGGGAGCCAGCTGTACATCGACGTCTACGGCCTCGCGAACAAGAAGGAGCTGATCAACTACACGATCTCCTACTACACGAACCTCGGCGGCAACCTGCTGGCCAGCATCTCGGTCGGGGCGACGTTCATCTACCTGGCCAAGCTGCTGCGCTGACGGGGGATCCGATGCTTGCCCCCGTGGTCGACAGCCTGCTCCGTACCGCCCTGGCCGAGGATATCGGTTCCGGCGACGTCACCACCGCGGCGACCGTCCCTCCGGGAACCCCGGGGCGCGCGCAACTGGTTGCCAAGGAGGATTTCACTCTTGCCGGGATCGAGGTCGCCCGGCGGGTCTTCGAGCTGCTCGACGCGAAGGTGGCCTTCGAGGGGCTGATCGCCGACGGCCAGCAGGTCAGGCGCGGCGAGGTGCTGGCCTGGCTGAAGGGGGATGCCGCCAGCCTGCTGCAGGGGGAGCGCGTGGCCCTCAACCTGCTGCAGCGCCTGAGCGGGGTGGCGACCCTGACGGCGCGGTTCGTCAGGGAGGTGGCCGGTACCGGGGCGACCATCGTCGATACCCGCAAGACCACGCCGGGGCTGCGCGCCCTGGAGAAGTACGCGGTGCGGGTCGGCGGCGGCGGCAACCACCGGATGGCGCTCTACGACGGCGTGCTGATCAAGGAGAACCACGTGGCGGCGGCCGGCGGGATCGCCACGGCCGTCGCGCGCGCCAAGCGGCAGGCGCCGCACACCCTCAAGATCGAAGTGGAGGTGCGCGACCTCGACGAGGTCGGCCAGGCGCTGGCGGCCGGCGCCGACATCCTGCTGCTCGACAACATGGATCTCGACCAGCTGCGGGCCGCGGTCGCACTCATCGGCGGCCGCGCCGTCACCGAAGCCTCGGGCGGGGTCAATCTCGACACCGTGCGGGCCATCGCCGAAACCGGGGTCGACCTGATCTCGGTCGGGGCGCTGACCCATTCCTATCGTTCCGTCGACATTTCCATGCTCTTTACCTAGAGCCGAGGCGAGCGCGTTTGCCCATGTCCGCGACCGGTGCGCGTGAAACCATCCTGAACCTGTTTCGCCAGGCGTCCGCGGGGTACGTGTCGGGGGCGCGGCTGAGCGAGGTTCTGGGCGTGTCGCGCACCGCCGTGTGGAAGCAGATCGAGCAGCTGCGCCAGCTCGGCTACCGGATCGAGGCGATCCCCTCGCGCGGCTACCGGCTGTGCGACGTCCCCGACCTGCCGCTGGCCGAGGAGCTGCGCTCCGGGCTGGCGACGCGCCGCATCGGCCGGGAGATCCGCTACCTGGCGGAGACCGATTCCACCAACCGCCAGGCCTACGCCCTGGGGGAGGCCGGCGCCGACGAGGGGCTGGTGGTGATCGCCGACCGGCAGAGTGCCGGCAAGGGGCGCATGGGGCGCACCTGGGCATCCCCCCCGGGGGTGAACCTTTACGTATCGATCCTTTTGCGGCCGCCGCTGCCGCCGCAGGCGGCCCCCCAGCTGACCTTCATCTCGACCCTGGCTGTGAGCCGCGCCATTGCCGCGGTCAGCGGCCTGGCCCCGACCCACAAGTGGCCGAACGACGTCCTGATCGACGGCCGCAAGGTCGCCGGGCTGCTCAACGAGCTGAGCGCCGAGTCCGACCGGATCCGCTTCGTGGTGCTGGGGATCGGCGTCAATCTCAACATGACCGCCGAGCAGTTTCCTGCGGATCTGCGCATGCCGGCGACGTCGCTGCTCCTCGCCGGCGGCCGGCCGGTGCCGCGGGCGCTCTTCGCCCGCACCCTGCTCGAAGAGCTCGATGCCCTCTACGCCGAGTTCCTTCTGCACGGCCCGGCGCCGCTGCTAGCGGCCTGGGAGGAACGCTGCGACCTGGTCGGCAAGCCGGTCGAGGTCGACGAGGGAGGGAGCGGCCTGGTGCGCGGCACCGTCTCCGGGATCGATCGCGACGGCGCCCTGCTGCTGACCCTGGCGGACGGCTCGACGGCGCGGATTCTGGCGGGAGATGTAAGACAATGCTAAAGAGAAAGGCAGCGATGAGCGATGAGTGCTGAGCGATGAGTAAAGGCAGCCCCCGGGCCGAAAGGTTCTTACTCATCGCTCATCGCTCAGAACTCAGCGCTTAGTTTATGCTCCTAGCCATCGACATCGGCAATACCAACACCGTCTTCGGCCTGTACCGGGGCGAAACGCTGCTGCGCACCTGGCGGCTGCAGACCGACCGCACCCGGACCGCCGACGAGTGGGCGCTGGCGGTGCACGGGCTGTTCGCCATGGCCGGGCTGCACCCCGGCGAGGTGACCGGCGCGATCATCGCCAGCGTGGTGCCGCCGGTGCTCCCGGCCATCGCGGCGCTGTGCCGCGAGCACCTGAAGCTGGAGCCGTGCGTGGTCGGCGCGGAGACGCCCACCGGCATGCCGATCCGCTACGACAACCCGCGCGAGGTCGGCGCCGACCGGATCGTCAACGCCGTCGCGGCCTACGCCCGCAAGCGGCGCAGCCTGATCGTCATCGATTTCGGCACGGCGACCACCTTCGACGCCATCAGCGCCCGGGGCGAGTACCTCGGCGGCGCGATCGCTCCGGGGCTGGGCATTTCGGCGGAAGCGCTCTGGCAGCGGGCCAGCAAGCTGCCGCGGGTGGAGATCGCCCGGCCGCCCCGGAGCATCGCCGGCAATACGGTGCACAGCATGCAGGCCGGGCTGTTCTACGGCTACGTGGGGCTGGTCGACGGCATCGTCGGCCGCATGCAGGAAGAATTGGGCGACGATCCGGCCGTTCTGGCCACCGGCGGCCTGGCCGGCCTGATCGCGCCGCACAGCACCACCATCAATGAGGTCGATCCGGATTTGACCCTGGAAGGTTTGCGGCTTATCTTCGAACGCAGTCGGGCAGCTTCTTGACTTTATTTTGCGGTGCATTCCCATCGGCAAACAGGAAAGGAGAGAACATGCTGAACTTCGAGACAGTGAAGGTGCGCAACGTTGGGATCGTGGGGCAGGGTGACTCGGGGAAGACCTCGCTGGTTGAGGCGATCCTGTTCAACACCGGCATGACCGACCGTCTCGGCAAGGTCGACGACGGTTCCTCCAACATGGACTTCGAGCCGGAAGAGGTGCGCCGCAAGATCACCATCACCTCCAAGCTGCACCACTGCGAGTGGCAGGGACACGACCTGCACATCGTCGACACCCCCGGCTATACCAACTTCCTGCACGACACCCGCGGCTGCATGCGCGTCCTCGGCGGGGTGGTGCTGATGGTCTCCGCGGTCGACGGCGTCAAGGCCCAGACCCAGACGATCTGGAAATGGGCCGAGGAGTTCGAGAACCCGCGCATCGCCTTCATCAACAAGCTCGACCGCGAACGCTCCGACTTCCTCAAGACCATCGACGACATGGAGAAGTCGCTCAAGGCCAAGGCGGTGGCGGTCAACATGCCGCTCGGCCAGGAAGAGAATTTCAAAGGGATCATCGATCTGGTGCGGATGAAGGCGCGGGTCTTCCAGTTCGACGACAAGGGCACCTACCAGGAGACCGACATCCCTGCGGATTTCCTCGACGAGGCCAGACGGCTGCGCACCCTGCTGCTGGAAGCGTGCGCCGACACCGATGATGCCCTGATGGAAAAGTACCTGGAGACCGAGGAACTCGAACTGGAGGAGATCCTCAAGGCCCTGCGCGAAGGGACGCTGACCGGACGCTTCGTGCCGGTGATGTGCGGGAGCGCGTCGAAGAACATCGGCATCCGTCAGCTGCTCGATTACATGGTCAAATGCCTGCCGTCGCCGGTCGACCGCGGCACCCAGTACGGCACCAACCCCAAGACCGGCGAGCAGGAAGCGCGCAAGGCCGATCGCAGCGAGCCGTTCTCGGCGATGGTGTTCAAGACCATCAGCGACCCGTTCACCGGCAAGCTGACGCTGTTCCGCGTCTATTCCGGCATCGTCAAGTCGGACTCCACCGTCTACAACCCGAACAAGGACGCCTCGGAGCGGCTCGGCCAGATCCTCGTTCCCGAAGGGAAGAAGTACAAGCCGGTCGGCGAGGCGGTGACCGGCGACATCGTCGCGGTCGCCAAGCTCAAGGAGACCACCACCGGCGATACCCTGTGCGATGGCGCCAAGCCGATTGTTTTCCCGAACCCGGTGGTCTTCAAGCCGGTGATCTCCTTTGCCCTGGCGCCGAAGAGCAAGGGGGACGAGGACAAGATCTTCTCCGGCCTGCAGCGCCTCACCGAGGAAGATCCGGCGCTGACCGTGCAGCGTGACGCCGAGACCAAGGAGATGATCATCTCGGGGATGGGCCAGGTGCATGTCGAGGTGGCGGTCGAGAAACTCAAGCGCAAGTTCGGCGTCGAGGTCGTTCTCAAGGAGCCGAAGGTCCCCTACCGCGAAACGATCAAGAAGAAGGTCGAGCAGCACTACCGGCACAAGAAGCAGTCCGGCGGCCGCGGCCAGTTCGCCGACGTGCACATCAAGCTCGAGCCGCTGCCGCGCGGCAGCGGCTACGAGTTCGTCGACGCCATCGTCGGGGGGGTGGTGCCGCGCCAGTTCATCCCGGCGGTCGACAAGGGGATTCACGAGTCGATGCGCAAGGGGTGGCTCGGCGGCTTCCCGGTCCAGGATTTCCGCGTGACGCTCTATGATGGCCAGTACCATTCGGTCGACTCGTCGGAGATGGCCTTCAAGATCGCCGGCTCGATGGCCTTCAAAAAGGCCTGCGAAGCGGCCAGTCCGGTGCTGCTCGAGCCGGTCATGATCATGGATATCACCGTTCCGGACGACTGCGTCGGCGATGTCATCGGCGACATGAACTCGCGGCGCGGCCGGGTGCTCGGCGTCGATCCGCAGGGCTCCAACCAGGTGGTCAAGGTCCAGGTGCCGATGGCCGAGGTGCTCAAGTATGCCCCGGAGCTGCGCTCCATGACCTCCGATCGCGGCCTGTTCACCATGGAATTCGATCATTACGACGAGGTGCCGTCGCACCTCACCGCCAAGCTGCTCGAAGGGTTCAAGCGCGAGGCCGACGAGGAATAAATCACGGCAAGGAGAGCTATCGATGGCCGACAAGGATGAGTTCAAGTTCGATGATGACGACGCCTTCCCGGAAACCGACCTGAGCGGGGCGTTTTCCGAGGGTGAGCAGGCCGCCCCCGAGGTGCCGGACTACCCGATGACCATCAAGAAGTCGGGCGGCAACCGGACCAAGCTGCTCGCGGCACTGCTGCTGGTGCTGGTTGCCGGCGGCGGCGCCTACTACTACTTCGTCATGAACAAACCGGCGCCGCCGCCCTCTCCGCCGCCGCGCAAGCCGGTGGCCGTCGCGCCGAAACCGGCGGCTGCACCGGTGCCCCAACCGGCAGCGCCGGCGGCCGGACAGGCGCAGGGCCCCGCGACTCCCCCGCCGGCCAAACCCGGCGCCGTTGCCCAGGTGCCGGCCCCCGTCCCGGCGCCTGCTCCGGCTCCGGCTCCGGTTGCCGTAGCCCCGCCGCCCAAGCCGGCGGGCGCTGTCGCCGTTGCCGTCCCCGCACCGGCCAAGCCGGCACCGGCACCGGCACCGGTTGCCGCCGCGCCCGCCGCCAAGCCCGCGGTTTCGACCCCCGCGCCCGTGCCGGCCCCGGCCCCGGCGAAGCCGGCGGTCGCCACTGCGCCGGCCCCGGCCAAGCCGGCGCCGGCAGCCGCTCCGGTCCCGGCCCCGCCCAAAGCGGCGCCGGTGGCCGCCGATGGCCCCTGGATGGTCGAGGCGGGCACCTACCTGAACGCGGCGGCGCTGAAAACCGCGGAAAAGAAGGTCCGCGGACTCGGCTACGAGCCGCAGGTCACCACGAAGCAGAAGAGCGTGCGCCTGACCCGCCTGCGCATCGGCTCCTACCCGGAAAGCGAGCTCAAGGAGGCGCTGGCCTACGCCCGCGGCATCGCCCCGGATGCCTTCAGCATCCGCTCCGGGGACACGTTCACGCTGTACGCCGGGACCTTCGCCAACCCGCAGAACATTCGCGAGATGAGCGAGCGGCTGGTCGGCGAGGGCGTTCAGGTCGAAGAGGAGCCGGTCGAGATCAAGCGCACCATCAGCCTGTTGCGCTTCGGCGGCTTCCCCGACCAGGCCGCCGCCGCCGATGCCGCGGCCAGGGCCCGCAAGGCCGGGATCGCCGCCGAGGTGGTCAAGCCGCGCTGACCGGACCGGATGGCCATGCCACAGCCTGATGTTGGAAGCGTCCGCCTGAAGGTCTCCCCGCAGGTGGCGCGCATCGTTGCTCCGGGGGCTCCCCGCGACGTCCAGTTGGCCGCCGCGCGGGGAGCCCTCCCCCTGTCCGGCGCCGACCTGCTGACGGCGCTCTGTTTCTTGTGCACTAGCGCGGATGCCGAGCTGAAAGGGGAGGCGGTGCGTACCCTGCGCACCCTGCCGGCAACGATCCTGCTGCCGGTGCTCGACGACCCCGCCCTGCACCCCCGCCTGATCGAACTGCTGGCGCGGGTGCGGATCAGCGATGTCGTCCTGATGGAGCGGGTCATCAGACACCCGGCGGTGAGCGAGGGAACCCTGCTGCACCTGGCGGCCCGGGCGGAGCAGCCGGTGTTGGAGCGCCTGGCCGACAACCAGACGCGGCTGACGGAAGCGATTGTCGCCGCCATCCTCGCCAACCCCCATGCCGAGCGGCTGCTCAAGTTCCGTCTGGGCTGGCGCGAGGAGCCAGAGCCCGCCGACGACGAGGAGGCCGGCGAAACCGAGGTCTTCCCCGAGGCCGTCGACGGCAATCCCGACGATATCGAGGAGGTCTCCGACGAGGAACTCGAGGCCCGGCTCAAGGAGGCCGAGCAGAAGGGGATGTCGAAGCACCAGCTGGCTCTGGAGATGCGGGTGGCCGAGAAGATCAAGATGGCCATGACCGGCGACAAGGAGTGGCGCAACATCCTGGTCAAGGATCCGAACAAGCTGGTGCACGGCGCCGTGCTCAAGAACGGCCGCATCACCGAGGCGGAGGTGGCGGTGGTGGCCAGGAACAAGACGTCCAGCGATGAGTTGATCCGGATCATCCTGCTCAATCGCGACTGGCTGAAAAACAGTGATATCCGCAAATCGCTGGTCACCCACCCGAAGACCCCGTTGCCCAAGGCGATCCGTTTCATCGGCAGCCTGACTGTCGATGAACTGAAAAAGCTGGCAAAGAGCCGCAGCGTCTCCACCGCGATCGTCACCACGGCCCGCAAGGAGCTGGAGAACCGGCTGAAGCGCAGCGGCGGCTAAAGGCAGTGCTGAGCGATGAGCGATGAGTGCGGAGTATTTTCAGACAGGGTTGAGATGGAACGACAGGGCGAAATCATAGCGGTCTGTACGAGTGCCAACAAGGGCGAGCGCAAGATCGATGTCGGCAGCGGGCTGCTGGTCGAAGGGTTCGGGCTGGCCGGGGATGCCCACGGCGGCGACTGGCACCGCCAGGTCAGCCTGCTGGCCACGGAAAGCATCGCCAAGATGCAGGCCGCCGGGCTCACTGTCGGGCCCGGCGACTTCGCCGAGAACCTGACCACCCGCGGGCTCGACCTCTGCAGTCTGCCGGTCGGCACACGGCTGCGGGTCGGCGGCGAAGCGCTGCTGGAGATCTCCCAGATCGGCAAGATCTGCCACGAGCGCTGCGCGATCTTCTACCAGGCCGGTGACTGCGTCATGCCGCGCGAGGGGATCTTCGCCGTGGTCCTGAAGGGCGGGGCGGTGAAGGCCGGCGACCGCATCGCGGTCGTGGCGGGGGCGTCGTGACGGGCGGCAGGGCGTTTCGCCTCGGCGTGCTGACCCTTTCGGACAAGGGGGCGCGCGGCGAGCGCGAGGACGAGAGCGGCCATCTGCTCGGCGAGATGGTGGCGGCGCTCGGCCGCATCGAGCGTTATGCCGTCATCCCCGACGATGTCGGGCAGATCACGGCCACCCTGGTCGCCTGGGCCGACGAGGCGCAGCTCGACCTGATCCTGACCACCGGCGGCACCGGTCTGTCGCCGCGCGACGTGACGCCGCAGGCGACGCTGCAGGTCATCGACTACCCGGTGCCGGGGATGGCCGAGGCGATGCGGCTGCACAGTCTGCAAAAGACCCCGCACGCCATGCTGTCGCGCGCCGTCGCCGGGGTGCGCGGGCGCACCCTGATCGTCAACCTGCCGGGGAGCCCGAAAGGGGTTCGGGAGAATCTCGAGGTGCTCCTGCCGGCGCTGCCGCATGCGTTGGCCAAGCTGCAAGGCGATCCGGCGGATTGCGGCGGCCCCTGAGGAGGCAACACCATGAGTCGCAAGCTGGCCCGTTCGAAAAGAGAGAAGATGATTGCCGGGGTGTGCGGCGGGTTTGCCGAGTATTTCGGCTGGACGCCGTGGATGGTGCGCTTCGCCTACGTGGTGGTGAGCATCTTCAGTGCGGCGTTCCCGGGAATCCTCATTTATCTGCTCCTGTGGTTCCTGATGCCTGTCTCCGAAGAGCGATAGCCCGCTGAAAAACGCCCATCTGCGGCGTTCCTCTCGGCCTCGTCGCTGCGACGTAGCATCAAGGTACGCCTCGCTTCTCGCCCTTCAGGCGCCTTGCACCTGGGCATTTTTGAGCGGTCTGTCACCTTTTGCGTCCACACCGCTGAAAAACGCCCATCTACTGCATTCCCTGTGATTCCTGTGATCGTTTCCCCGGTGGCCGTCAATGTCCGTGCGTGACGAGCCCGGCTGCGACGGCGGTGATGATGCCGGCGACCAGGGCGAGGCTGGCCGTCAGGCCGCGGCTGCGGTGGGATTCGGGGATCAGGTCGGAGGCGGCGATGTAGACGAAGGAGCCGCCGGCCATGGCTAGCAGCGCGCCCAGCCACTGTGGGTCGAGATCGCGCACGACGGCGTAGCTGAGCAGGGCCGCCGCCGGGGTCGCCAGGGCGACGAAGCTGGTCAGCTGGATCGCCTTGCGCCGCGGCCAGCCGTAATGGAGCAGGATCGAGAGCATGGCGATCCCTTCGGGCACCTCGTGGGCGATGACGCCCAGGGCCGCCAGCAGGCCGAGCTCGTGGCTGGCCTCGAAGCCGGTGCCGATGATCATGCCGTCGATGGCCGAATGCAGGGCCATGCCGATGAAGGCCACCGTCCCCAGGGGGTGGGGACGGCTGCAGCAGCCGTCGTGGCAGTCGTCCTCGAGCTGGACATGGTGCTGTTCCTCGTGCCCGGCGTGGATCAGCAGGTGGTGCTCGAGGAAGTAGAAGAGGATGAACGCCAGCAGGATGAAGCCGGGGGCGCTGTCGTTCAGCTCCATCGCCTCCGGCAGGACGTGCAGGAAGCCGACGCCGAGCAGCACCCCCGCCGAATAGGACACCAGGCTGGCCGAAAAGCGCCGGCTCCAGGCCTCCCGCGCCAGAATCAGCATCATCCCGGCGAAAGTCGCCGCGCCGGCGCCGCCGCCGTAAATCAGAACCTCCCACCACTGGTTGCTCATTAAAATTTCTCCCGTTCGCGAATGTTTCGCAGTATAGGGGGGAAGGGTGGTCTGCGCAACCCTCCCCGCGGTCATTTCGCGGGCGAATTTTGACCTGCGTCAAATTGCGGGATGAAGTCTCTCTGCTAAACTTCTGCTAATTGTTTGATTGCCTGTGTGAGCCATCCCTGAAGGCAGGGGTGGCCGCGCGGGCCACCGAAAGATGGGGAGGAGAGACATGGGGAAACACAGGGGATGGAGATGGGTGGTGCCGTGTGCCGCCGTCCTGGCGCTGGCGATGGTCGCCTGGCTGCCGGCGCAGGGTTCGGCATCCAGCCACATGAAGGGTGAAAAGGCGGCGAAGATCAACAAGGACGACTGCTTCGGCTGCCACGAGGAAGTGCAGGAGCTGCACAAGGATTCCAAGCACGCCAAGCTCGGCTGCGAAACCTGCCACTCCGGCACCGACAAGCACCTTGAGGATTCGGCCAACAAGCCGGTCACCAGCCTGGAGCTGGCGACCTGCGGCGGCTGTCACAAGGATCAGTACGACAGCTACTACCGGATGAACTACGACGCCCAGGGGCGCAAGGAGAAGGGGGTGCCGACCGGGCGCTCGCCGATGCAGGACAAGCTCCTGGCGCCGCACGGCTTCACCAAGGAGCACAACGAGCCACGCCCCCACCCGTTCATGGTCGTCGACCAGTTCACGGTCGACCGCTTCGCCCGCGGCCGCTACCAGTTCAAGGACATCTTCGGCTACACCCGTCCCGGCAAGGCCTGGGACGTGCTGGTCGACAACGGTCCCGACAAGCTCTATCCCCCCGACGTCTCGGCGGCGGCCGGCAACCCGGTCTGCCTGCAGTGCAAGACCTCCGACCTGGTCCTGAAGTGGAAGTACATGGGGGACAAGGATCCGGCGGCCAAGTGGGACCGCACCTCCGACGTCAACGCCCTGATCAAGGACGTGCAGAACCCGGTCGGCTGCATCGAGTGCCACGATCCGCACGCCACCAAGCCGCGCATCATCCGCGACGCGCTGATCGACGCGGTCGAGCGTGACGGCGCCCGCCCCTACGATGCCGACAAGGGGAAAGGGCTCGTCAAGGTGGTGGCGTTCCGCGACAACTTCCGCAAGATCGGCCTGCTGGCCCCGACCGCCAACGGCAAGGTGAACTCCACCCTGATGTGCGGCCAGTGCCACGTCGAGTACAACTGCAACGGCGGTTTCGAACCGGTCAGCGGCGACAAGGTGACGATGGCCGACCGTCGCGCCAACCACTTCCCGATGAAGAACGCGCTCGATCTGCTGGCCCACTACGACAACCTCAAGTTCCGCGACTTCAAACATGCGGTGACCGGCGCCAGCCTGGTCAAGCTGCAGCACCCGGAGATGGAAACCTACTGGGGGAGCGTGCACGACAAGGCCGGGGTGACCTGCGCCGACTGCCACATGCCGAAGGAGAAGAACAAGGCCGGCAAGACCTTCACCGGCCACCAGGTGGTGCGGCCGAAGGATCACGTCAAGCAGAGCTGCCTCGGGTGTCATCCGAAGTCGAGCGTCGAGGAGAAGCTCTACCAGATCCAGACGGTGCAGAACTACACCAAGGGGCGGATGCGCGAGGCGGAAGCCGCCATCGGCAAGCTGATCGACACCTATGCCAAGGCCAAGGAGAAGGGGGTGGCCGAGGAGACGCTGGCCAAGGCCCGCAAGCAGCATGAAATCTCCCATGTCCTCTGGGAATGGTGGACCGCCGAGAACAGCGACGGCTGGCACAATCCGCAGCTGGCCAAGGACAGCCTGTTCGCTTCGATCGTCGAGGCCAACAAGGGGACCCAACTCCTCAACGAGGCCATGACTCCGCCGGCGCCGGCGCCCGCGCCCGCCAAGTAGCAGTCGCCCGCAACGACGCAGCAAAAAGGGGGGGCGCCGCAGGGCGCCCCCCTTCTTTGTCATCCACAGCGATCTGTGGATAGCCTTGTGGAATGGTCGCCAACGGCATGGCCAAGTGCGCCGTGCACCGGCATCGGTAGCATTTTGCCTAGAAAAAAATCACGATGGCCGCAGTCGCTTTTTCCCTCGGCGGCAGCTGTGCGCAATTGACTCGCCGGGCCCGGTGTGCTATCAAAAAGCTCCATGAAAACAATTTGTTACATTCTCAATTCGAGGAGATTGCCATGCGCCTGACCCCTGCCGGTGAACTGAACGACCGCATCCGCCGCCTCCAGGCCGAGATGGCGGGTGCCGATCTCGAAGCGGTGCTGCTGCTGCAGAACGCCGACCTCTTCTATTTCACCGGTTCGATCCAGCAGGGGGTGCTGTACGTACCGGTGAGCGGCGAGCCGCTCTACCTGGTGCGCAAGGAATTCGGTCGGGCACGGATGGAGTCCGGCCTGCGGCAGGTCGTGCCGCTGAAGAGCCCCAAGGATCTTCCCGGCCAGCTCGCCGAGCATGGCCTGCCGCTGCCGAAGCGGGCGGGGATGGAACTCGACGTGGTTCCGGTCGAGACCTTCCAGCGTTTCGCCAGGATCTTCCCCGGCTGCGAAATGGTCGGCGCCACTCACCAGATCCGCACGGTGCGGGCGGTCAAGTCGGAGTACGAGATCGGCATCATGAAGGATGCCGCCCTGCAGGTGGACAAGGTCTGCCGGCGCGCCCGCGAGGTCATCCGCGAAGGGCTCACCGACCTGGAGCTGGCCGCCGAGCTCGAATACGCCGCGCGCAAGGAGGGGCACCAGGGACTGTCGCGGATGCGCGGCTTCAACTCCGAGCTGTTCTACGGGCACATCTTCTCCGGGGCCGACTCGGCGGCACCGGCCTACCTCGATGCGCCGCTGGGAGGGCTCGGCGTCAACCCGTCGGTCGGCCAGGGGGCCAGCTACAAGAAGATCAAGCCCTTCGAGCCGATCGTCGTCGATTTCGCCGGGGCCTTCGACGGCTATCTCGTCGACCAGACCCGGATCTTCTGCATCGGCGGGCTCCCGGACCAGCTCCTTAAGGCCTACGACGACATGGTGCGCATCCAGAACCGCCTGCTCGAAATCGCCCGTCCCGGCGTCAGCTGGGGGGCGGTTTACGACGACTGCTTCAAGCTGGCGGTCGAAATGGGCTATGCCGACCACTTCATGGGGAACAAGGGGGCGCAGGTGTCGTTCATCGGCCACGGCATCGGCGTGGAGATCGACGAATACCCGTTCATTGCTCGCGGCTTCAGCGATTACGCGCTGCAGGAGAACATGACCTTCGCTTTCGAGCCGAAGGCGGTGTTTGCCGGTCTCGGCGCGGTCGGCATCGAGAATACCTTCCGCCTGACCGCCGACGGGCCCAAGCACATCACCTTCTCGGATCAGGCGCTGGCAATCCTCTAGAAGCCGGCGCCGCGCCTCTTGCATCCCGGCCGATCGCCGCTATCCTTATAGCGAGATGAGCAGGTTTTCATCTCGCGGAGGTGGCGATGGAGCCGATAGCTTTCCCCGACGACCCCCTGTCCGGCCTCGCCGAAACGACGACCTTCGGGGCACGCCTGGCCCTGGTGCACGCCGAGTTGCGCCGGCGCTGCCCGGGTGTTGCCCGCATGGCGGTGGCGCTGCACGACCGGGCGACCGGCCTGCTCAAGACCTTTGCCGCCAGCCCGGCCGGAGAGAGCCCGCTGCGCAATTACGAGGTGTCGATCGTCGAGGCCGCGTCACTGCGTGCCGCCGCGGTGGCCCGGCGGCCGCGCGTGGTGCACGATCTGGAGATCTTCGCGGCCGGGACGCGGGAGCACTCCCGGCGCATTCTCGGCCACGGCTTTGCGTCCAGCTATACCCTGCCGGTGTTCGAGGGGGGCGAGCTGATCGCCTTCGTCTTCTGCAACTCGCTGCACAAGGGGTACTTCCGCAACGGCGTGCTCGCCGAAGTCGATGTCTTCGCGCACCTGGCCGCGCAACTGGTGATCGCCGACCGCGCGACTTTGCGCACCCTCAATGCCGCCCTGCGCACCATGGTCGGCATGGTCCACGTGCGCGACCCGGAAACCGGCAACCATCTCGAGCGGATGGCCCGGTACGCCCGGCTGATCGCCCGGGAACTGGTCAGCCGCGGCAAGTGCGGTTTCGACGACGAGCAGATCGAGCAGCTGTTCAACTTCTCGCCGCTGCACGACATCGGCAAACTGGGGATTCCCGACAGCATCCTGCTCAAACCGGGGAAACTGGGAGCGGACGAGCGCACGGTGATGGATACCCATCCCCTGGTCGGCCGGCGGATGATCGATGCCCTGGTCGAGAACTTCGGCTTCCAGCAGATTCCGTATGTCGCTTCGCTCAAGGCCCTCGTCGAATATCACCATGAAAAGCTCGACGGCAACGGCTACCCGCACGGCCTGAAAGGCGACGAAATCCCCCTGGAGGCCCGGATTGTCGCGGTGAGCGACGTGTTCGACGCCCTCACCACCAGCCGCCCGTACAAGGGGTCGTGGCCCAACCAGCATGCCCTGGCCATGCTGCAGCTGTTGGCGATCGACCAGCTCGACAGCGACTGCGTGACCGTCCTGCTCGACTGCCCGGAAGAAGTGGCCGCCATCCAGCAGCGGTTCGCCGACGCCGCCTGACTCCCCGTCCCCGACGGCGTCCACCGAAAGCCGGCATCGGCAGCGATGCCGGCTTTTCGTCTGCCGGCCCGGCGTGTTATGCTCCCTCTCCCGGTCGTCGGCGAGAGCCCGGGAATACACGGCAGAGGTTTCCCATGATCACAGCCCATGAAGTTCAGGCCCTTCTCGAGCGGGAGGGGTTGAGCGTGCTGCGTGCCGCCGCCCCGACCCGCGACAGCGCCTCGGCGGCCGCGGCCGTCGGCTGCAGCGTGGCCGAGATCGCCAAAAGCATCCTGCTGCTGGTCGGCAACCGGCCGGTGCTGGTGGTGGCCGGCGGCGACGTGCGGGTGAAAAGCGGCCTGCTGAAGAAGGCGACCGGCTGGAGCGGGCAGGTGCGCCTGCCGGCCCCCGAGGAAGTCATCCGCCACACCGGCTACCCGCCGGGGGCGGTCAGTCCGTTCCTCCTCCCGCGCGCGCTGCCGGTGCTGCTCGACGCGTCGCTGCAGCGTTTCCCCGCCGTCTACCCGGCGGCCGGCGACGAGGCCTCGTCGGTCGGCATCGCCTTCGACCACCTGCAGCGGCTGAGCGGCGGCCGGCTGGTGGAGGTGTGCGCCGCTGCTGGCGATTGACGGTTCCTCAGGAGCCCTTGCCGGCGAGGTAAGAGGATGAACGGCTCGTCGCGGTATGCGGGGATGACCGTCAATGAACGGCTGTTAGCGGCCGGGCTGCTGGCGGCTTTCGACCGGGCCGCGCGGTCGCGGGATCGGGCGGAAATGCTCCGCCTGCTGCGGCGGGTTGATGTTCCGGCCCCGGAGGAGACGGTGGCCGCGGTGCTCGCCAACCCTTGGCGATACGGATATTAGCCGCGCGCCTCGCTCAGATCAGCGCCCGTCTCTCCACGATCCTGAACCAGGCGACGTGCCGCACCGCCGCCGCGGCGGCCGGTCCGACGACGTCCCCGGTCCTGCGGCGGACCACCTCGAGCATCTCGCCCCCGTCTTCGAAGCGGAGCAGTTCCAGCTCGAACCTCGCGCCGCGGAAGCCGCCCCCCGCCTGCCTGAAGAGATAGCTCGCCCGGGGGTTCTGGACGAGGTTGCGGTAAGTCCGCCCGTCGGTCATCCCCCAGACCAGCGTGGTGTCGCCGACGACGTGGGGGCGGGCGTAGACCGCCGTGTTGACGCGCCCCTCGCTGTCGGCCGTGGCCATCACCCCGAGGCCGTAATCGTCGAACATCGCTGCTGTTTCCACCTTGCCCTCCGTGTTCACCTGTCGCGCCCGGAGGCGCCCGCCCCGCGTGAAGGCGCCTCTGCCTCGAATCCCCTCCTGATTTCTTCCAGACGCCGGCGGTTCTTCCCCAGGTCGGAATAGCCGACCCGTGATGCGGAGCGGACCTGGATGGCCTGCCGCTCTCGGTCGAGGAGAAATTCACCGTCATCGACGAACAGGGTGGTGCGCAACTCGACCCGCAGATACCCTTCGCGCTTTTCGACGATACGGGTGTCGTCGCGAGTCCTGAGGACGCGCTCCAGGCGGCTGAACGCTGCTTCGGCATCGTCCCGGAAGGCGAGCGCCGCGATCCCGTGCCGTTCGTCGGCGGCAAAGCTCGACACACAGTTGGGGGAGGACGGGCACGCGGTCAGGAGCCCGTCCTTGACCCCGAGCACCGGTCGTTCGCCGCTGCAGGCGTTCAGCATCAGGACCGCCGGGACGGCGATCGCCACGAGGGTCAGGACGCGCCGCGTCTGCAGCAGGCGATCAGATGGCATGAGGTCTCTCCAAAGAGGTGCTTTGTTATTTATGCAACTATAGCAGACTTCCTTGCGCCGACCGGCCGGCATGGCGCTGAATTGCGGACCGATTCAGGCATGTTATGCTTGGTAGCCAGGAGGGAGTCGGGATGAAAACCGCCGTGCTGACCGTCTTCTTTGCCGTCCTTCTGGCGGGCTCCGCCCCGGCGGCCCGTGCGTTGACGGTCGAGAATGTCGTCTTCGCCGAGCGGGTCGACATCGGCGGCGCGGCGGTGCCGTTGCGCAACGCCGCCCTGCTGCGCTACCTGCGTTTCGTCAAGGCCTACGTGGCCGCCCTCTACCTGCCGGAATCGGTTGCAGCGGAAGCCGTGCTGACCGATGTCCCCAAGCGCCTGGAGATCAGTTACCTGGTCGCCATCCGCGGTGGGGATTTTGACAAGGGGGCGGCGCCGGTGCTCCGGCGCAACCTCGCCCCGGCGGAACTCGCCCGCGTGCAGGGGCGAATCGACCGGCTCAACGCGGCCTATCGCGATGTCCGCCCCGGCGACCGCTATGCTCTTACCTACCACCCGGGGCGGGGAACCGAACTGGCCCTCAACGGCGTTCCGCTCGTCACCATCGAAGGGGCCGACTTCGCGGCGGCCTATTTCGGGGTCTGGCTGGGCCGCGAGCCCATCGATGCCGATCTGAAGCGGGCCCTGCTGAGCAGGAGGCCGCGGTGAAGACCGTTCTCGCGCTGCTCTGCGCCGCGGTTGCGGCGCTCATGCTGTGGCTGGCGGTTGACGCCGCCCTGCAGCAGGACGTGATTGCCGCCGGGCGCCGGCTCTGGACGGATCCCTGGTACCGGGTTCTCCTCGCCGATGCCTACGCCGGCTTCCTGTTCTTCTGGCTCTGGGTCGCCTGGCGGGAACGGTCGGCCGGACGCGGCTGCCTCTGGCTGCTCCTCATCATGACCCTGGGCAACCTGGCGGCCGCTGCTTATCTCCTCCTGCAGTTGCGCGACTGGCAGCCTGCCGACGGCATTGCCCGTCTGCTGCTCGGCAACCGGCGGAGCGTGCCGCCGGCCGGAACGCCCCGGCAGCGATTCGACGGGGGGGCGCCGGGATGAGCCTGCTCGCGACGCTTGCGGCAACCGGCGGTGCAGTGCTGGCCTACATGACCGGCTGGTTCGTTGCCGCCTGGCTGAAGGAGCGCAACGACATCGCCGATATCGCCTGGGGGACGGGCTTCATCCTCGCCGCCGCGGTGTCGCTGGCCGTCGCCGGTGTCTGGCCGCCGCGCGGGGTGCTGGTCTCGACCCTGGTCGTGATCTGGGGGGTGCGGCTGGCCCTGCACATCCACGCCCGCAATCGCGGCCGGGGCGAGGACCGCCGCTACCGGCAGTGGCGCGAGGAGTGGGGCCGCTGGTTCGTTCTCCGTTCGTTCTTGCAGGTGTTCATGCTGCAGGGGATGCTGCTGGTTCTGGTCGCCGTGCCGGTCGTCGTCGCCAACAGCCTGCCGTCTCCGCCGCTCAACCTGCTCGACGGCGCCGGGGTGATGATCTGGCTCTTCGGCTTCGGCTTCGAGGCGGCCGGCGACTGGCAACTCCTGCAATTCCTCCGCAATCCGGACAACCGGGGAAAATTGATGACGACCGGCCTCTGGCAGTACACCCGCCACCCCAATTACTTCGGCGAAGTGACCCTGTGGTGGGGGATCTGGCTGATCACCCTGTCCGTTCCCGGCGGCTGGGCGGCGGTCGTCGGTCCCTTGACCATCACGCTGCTGATCCTCAAGGTGTCCGGCATCCCGATGTTGGAAAAGGGTTATGCAGGGCGTCCCGACTTCGAAGACTACAAGCGCCGCACCAACGCCTTTTTCCCGGGGCCGCGACGCGCCCCGGAGGAGAAACCATGAAACTGGCCATCGTCGGCGGCGGCATCTCCGGGCTGGTCGCCGCCCATCTGCTCTGCGCGGAGCACGACATCACGCTGTTCGAGGCCAACGATTCCCTCGGCGGACACACCAACACGATCGATGTCCCGCTCGCCGGGGCGACCTGGGCGGTGGATACCGGCTTCATCGTATTCAACGAGCGGACCTACCCGAACTTCATCCGGCTGCTCGACCGGCTGCAGGTTGCTTCGCAGCCGAGCGTGATGAGCTTTTCCGTGAGCAGCGAGCGCTCCGGACTGGAATACTGCGCCACCAATCTCGACACGCTGTTTGCCCAGCGGCGCAATCTGGCCAACCCGGCCTTCTGGCGGATGCTGCGGGAAATCTTTCGCTTCAACCGCGAGTCGCGGACTCTTTACGAGAGCGGCGACATGGAGCTGACCCTCGGGGCGTACCTGGCGGCCGGCGGCTACTCGCGGCTGTTCATCGACGAATTCCTGGTGCCGATGGGAAGTGCCATCTGGTCGGCCGATCCGCAGCGCTTCATGGCGTTCCCGGCGGTGGCCTTCGTCCGGTTCTTCGTCAATCACGGCATCCTCAACGTCATCGACCAGCCAAGGTGGCGGGTGATCCGCGGCGGTTCCCGGCAGTACCTCGCCCCCCTGATCCGGCCGTTCCGCGAGCGGGTGCGGACCTCCTCCCCCGTGGAGCGTGTGCGCCGCTGCTCCGACCGGGTGGAGGTCACGGTCCGCGGCCGGGAGGCGGAGCCGTTCGACCAGGTGGTGCTGGCCTGCCACAGCGACCAGGCGCTGGCGATGCTCGCCGATCCGTCGCCGGCCGAGCGCGAACTGCTCGGCGCCATCCCCTACCAGCGCAACGACACCGTCCTGCACACCGACGCCACGCTGCTGCCGAAGCTGGCCAAGGCCCGCGCCAGCTGGAACTGCCGCATCCCCCGCGAAGCCCAGGCCGGAGTCTTTCTGACCTACTGGATGAACAGGCTGCAGTCCCTGCAGGCCCCGGCGGAGTTCTGCGTCACTCTCAACTCGCCGACGGCCATCGCTCCGGCAAGCGTCATCCGCCGGCTGGTCTACCATCATCCGGTCTACTCGCCGGCGGCTTTCGCCGCCCAGCGGCGCCGGGAGGAGATCAGCGGCGTCAACCGCACCTGGTACTGCGGGGCCTACTGGGGCTACGGTTTCCACGAGGACGGGGTGAACAGCGCCCTGGCCGTCTGCCGCCGCTTCGGCAAGGAGCTGTGATGACGGAGCGGCCGCTGCACAGCGCGCTTTACGTCGGCCGGGTCGGGCATTGCCGCACGGCCCATGCCCGCAACGCCTTCAGTTACAGCCTGTTCTTCGTGTACCTCGACCTGGCGGAACTGGAGCGCGTTTTTACCGGGCGCTGGCTCTGGTCCGTGGAACGCGCCAACTGGGCCACTTTCCGCCGCAGGGACCATCTGCGGCAGCCGGGCCCGCTGGACGAAGCGGTGCGCGGCGAGGTGGCCCGGCAGCTCGGCTTCCGCCCCGCAGGGCCGGTCCGCATCCTCACGCATCTGCGCTATCTCGGCTGCTGCTTCAATCCGATCAGTCTCTACTACTGCTTTGCCGCCGACGGCCGGACGCTCGAGGCGATCCTCGCCGAGGTTCACAACACGCCGTGGGGGGAGGAGTATCTGCGGGCCGTCGATACCCGGGGCGCTCCCGACGACCTGGGCTGGCACGCCTGCCGTCTGGAAAAGGAATTTCACGTCTCCCCCTTCATGCCGATGGACATCGGCTACGAGTGGCGGTTCACTGCGCCGGGCGAGCGGTTGCGCGCCCGCATCGAGAGCCGCCGCCGGGGGGAGCCGATCTTTTCCGCCTGGTTCGACCTGGAACGGCGGGTGCTCGACGGAAGGGCCCTGGCGCTGGCCCTGTGGCGCTGGCCGTGCATGACCGCCAAGGTCGTCGCCGCCATTTATTGGCAGGCGCTGCGCCTCAAGTGCAAGGGGGTGCCGTTTTGCCCCCACCCGGAGCGACTCGAGATCGAGAGAGGAACGTACCATCCATGAACGGTGATGAATATGTGCTGGCCAGCCGACCGCTGTCCGGGCAAAAGGCTCCCGGCTTGACCGATCGCCTGGCGCGAGAACTGGTTCTGCGGGCGCTGGGGGGGATCTCCGAGGGACAGCTGGTCCTGCTCGAGGGGGCGCGGTGCTTCGGTTTCGGCAGGGAGCAGCGCGACGGCCTCAGCGCGACCGTTCGGGTGCACTCCCCCGCCTTTTACCGCAACATCGCCTTCGGCGGCAGCATCGGCGCCGGCGAGGCCTATATGGACGGGTTCTGGTCCTGTGACGATTTGCCGACCCTGATGCGGATCATGGTCCGCAACCAGGCTGTGCAGGACCGGCTCGAAGGGGGACTGGCCAGGCTGGCCGGCCTGGCCAGGCGCCTGCGGCACAGAGGCAACGACAACAGCCGGCGCGGCAGCCGCCGCAACATCGCCGCCCACTACGATCTGGGCAATGCGTTCTACCGGCTGTTCCTCGATCCGAGCATGGCCTATTCCTGCGGGATTTTCGAGCAGCCGGAGACGACCCTGCATGAAGCGTCGATCGCCAAGTTCGAGCGTATCTGCAGCAAGCTGCAGCTTGCGCCGGGGATGCGGCTGCTGGAGATCGGCACCGGCTGGGGCGGCTTCGCCCTGCATGCCGCGCGCCGCTACGGCTGCCACGTGACCACGACCACCATCTCCGGGCAGCAGCATGCCTATGTGGCCGCGCAGATTCGCGAAGCCGGCCTCGGCGACCGCATCACCCTGCTGCAGAGCGATTACCGCGACCTGTCGGGGAGTTTCGACCGGCTGGTCTCCATCGAAATGATCGAGGCGGTCGGCCATCGCCACCTCCCGGCCTTCTTCGCGGTCTGCGCCCGGCACCTCGAGGCCGACGGCCTGGCGCTCATTCAGGCGATTACCGTCCCGGACCGGATCTACCCCCGCTATCTCAAGACCCCCGACTTCATCAACCGCCACATCTTCCCCGGCGGCTGCTGCCCGTCGCCCGGCGCTCTCGCCGCGGCCGCCGGCACCGCCGACCTGGCGCTGATCCACCTCGAAGACCTGTCGCCTCACTATGTGCGGACCCTGCAGGAATGGCGGCGCGCGTTTCACGGCAACCTGGCCGGGGTGCGCGCTCTCGGCTACGACGAGCGCTTCCTCCGCATGTGGGACTATTACCTCGCCTACTGCGAAGGCGGTTTTGCCGAGCGGTTCACCGGCCTTGTGCAGCAGCTCTATGCCCGCCCCGGGTCTCGGCCCGTGCCGGCGGTCAGTACGCGGGGGCTCTGACATGGCCGGCAAGCTGCTGAATGCCGCCCTCTTCCAGGCGGCATGGTTCGCCGCGGTGCTCGGTGCGGCCGGGGGGTGGCCCTGGCTCGGTCCGCTGGCCACCGTGCCCGTCCTCGGGATCAACCTGGCGATGAGCGACGACCGCCGCGGCGAACTGCTGCTCTGGGGGGGTGCCGGACTGCTCGGTCTGGCATTCGATAGCGCCTTGATGTCCGCCGGCTTGTTCGCCCCGGTGCAGACCGTTCCGGGATGGCCGTTCAGCCCCCCCTGGATGATCGCGCTCTGGCTCAATTTCGCCGCCACGCTCAACGTGTCGCTGAGCTGGCTGCAGGGACGCCCTCTGCTGTCGGCGGCATTCGGCGCGATTGGCGGGCCGCTGGCCTACTGCGGCGGGGCCGGGCTGGGCGCTACGGTCTCGTTTCCCTCCGAGGCCGCGATCGCCGCCCTGGCGGTGGGGTGGGGGGTCGTGACGCCGCTGCTGTTCCGCATTGCCGCTGCCGCAAGGAGTTGACCCATGCCGCAAGAACTCAAGGTGTTTCTTGGCATCGTCCCGGTCTTTGTCCTGCTCGACTACCTGTGGCTCGGTCGGCTGATGCAGGGGTTCTACCTGCGGCAACTGGGCGAACTGGCCCGGCGTGAAGGGGGGGTGATCAAGCCGCGCCTGTTGGCGGCGGCCGGAGTCTACCTCGCGCTCCCCGGCGGGATCGTGCTCTTCGCCCTGCCGCGGGTGGACCCTGCCCGTCCGATCGCTTCCGGATTGTGGTGGGGATTTCTTTACGGGGTCACGGTGTATTCGGTCTATGACCTGACCAACCGGGCGACCCTCAGGCACTGGCCGGTGCGGATGGCGGCCGTCGACATCTGTTGGGGGGGGTGCCTCTGCGCAGCGGTCACGGTCGCGGCCGGTCTGTTCCGCTAGCCGTCACGCAAAAAGACCGTGCCTACCGTCGAAGGCCGGCGTCGATCCCCTCCAGCCCCTCCAGCGCCCCGCACGGCAGGCTGATATGCCGGCCGCCGATCTGCGGTTCGCGGGGGTTGATGCGGATGACCGTGGCCTGCGGCGAGCGGCCGAGCTGCTCGCTGGTGTAGCGGATGGTGGGGATGGCGGTGCCGGCCCCCATCTCGATCACCGCCAGCGGCTCGCCGGCATGCTGGGCGCAGAAGCTGTCGAAGCGCATCTCTTGGCCGCGGGTCCGGTTCGAAAGCCACGACCAGTCGCCGAACATCAGGATGTTGGGACGGGCCACCCCGCTACAGTGGGGACACTTCGGGATCTGCCGGGCGCGCATGGTCGCCTCGTCGACGGGGATCTCCTCGCGGTTGTCCCAGATGGCCTGGCAGCAGGGAGCGAGGCACTGCAGGTGGTGAATGGAGCCGTGCACCTCGAGAACCTGGTCGTCGCGATAGCCGGCCTTCTGGAACTGGCCGTCGACGTTGGAGGTGACCACGAAGTCGTCCTGGTCGAAGCGGTCGGCCCATTCCCGGAGCAGGGCGAAGCCGCGGTGCGGTACGGTGGCCCGGTAGAGGTTGGTGCGGTGGCCGTAGAAGCCCCAGCCGAAAGCCGGGTCGCCCTCGAAGTGGCGGGGGTTGGCGGCCTCGACGAAGGAGAGGCCGAGCCGGCGGTAGGGGGGGTAGGCGTTCCAGAACCCCTCGTTGCCGCGGAAATCGGGGAGGCCGGAATCGACCCCCATGCCGGCGCCGGCGGTGATGACCAGGGCGCGGGCGTTACGAATGGCGGCGGCGGCTTTCTCGAAACTTTCAGCAAGGTTCATGACGACCTCCCGTCAGTTGAAAAGCAGCGATGCGCGATGCGTGTTGAGCGATGAGTGACAATCACAAACAAGTTCCGTAGGCTACTCATCGCTCAGCACTTGTTGATCGCAACCTCCACCAGCCTTGCCCCCAGCAGTTCCTGCACGACCTTCGGTTCGATCCCCACCAGGAAGCCGCGCTTGCCGCCGTTGACGTAGATCTTCTCGAGGGCGAGGATGCTCTGCTCCATGCAGACCGGCAGCGGTTTCCTGGTGCCGAAGGGGGAGGTGCCGCCGACCAGGTAGCCGGTATGGCGGGTGGCCGCCTCCGGGGTGCAGGGGCGGATGCTGCGCACGCCGAGGACGCGGGCCAGCTCCCGGGTCGAGACCTCCCGGTCGCCGTGCATGAGGATGATCAGCGGCGTGCCGGCGTCGTCCTCCATGACCAGGGTCTTGACCACGCAGTGCTCGGCGACGCCGAGTTCGCGCGCGGAGACGGCGGTGCCGCCGCGTTCCTCGTAGGCGTACAGGTGGCCGGTGAAGGCGATCTTGCGGTCGCGCAGGAAGCGGATGGCGGCGGTGACGGGGAACTTGTCCCTGCTCATGGCATGGCCAGCCACGACATCGCCAGCAGCGCCAGGCTGACGGCGGTGGCCGCGATGCACAGCGAACCGAGCAGGTTGAAGAGCGGCCGCAGGGTCGTGCGGCCGCGGATGCCGAGCGGCAGGATCGCGCCCAGCGCCGCGCCGCCCAGGGCGCCGCCGAGATGGCCGGCGTTGTCGGCGCCGACCACCAGGCCGAAGACGAAGGCGAAGGCCGCCCAGCGCAGCATGAAGTTGCGCAGGTGATGGGCGGCCGGCCCGCCGACCCGGTGATAGTAGACGATGGCGAAGCCGATCAGCCCGAACAGCGAGCCGGACGCGCCGACCACCGGGGCGATCGGGTGCCACGCCAGCCCGGCGAGGGTGGCGGTGAGCGCGGTGACGGTATAGAGCGTTACGAAGCGCAGGGTGCCGATCTCCGCCTCGATGGCCGGCCCGACCTGGTAGAGCACCATCATGTTGAAGAGCAGGTGGATCACGCCGCCGTGGGTGTAGGCATAGGTCAGGCAGCGCCACCACTCCCCTTCGGCCAGCACCAGCGGCCAGTACTGCCCGCCGGCGTGCAGCAGCAGGTAGCCGTCGGGGCTGAACAGGGCCTGGAAGCCGCGCCCGGCGACCGCGCCGTGAATGATCATCAGGCTGAACATCACCAGGTTGACGGCGAGAATCACCCAGGTGGCCGGGGTGCCGCTGCCGGCCTGGCCGCCCCGCACCATCTCGCGCCAGGCGCGTTCCCAGCGCATCAGCCGCCAGTGCCATTTGGGGCTGCGCAGCCCGAGTTTCATGCCGATGGTCGGCCAATCCATGATAGTCTCCGGTCGCGGGATGAGGAATCGTGCAACATTAGCACAGATTGACCGGAATTGGCCAACGGTTCGTGATGAATCCGGGTGCCGCGCGGCTTGCATTTGCCGCTGAAATTGGGCAAACTGCCCTGATGCGGGCAGGCCGGTGCAGACCGGCGATTTCCGCCCGACGGGAGGTGCCGATGGCGCTTGAATCGATCAATCCGGCGACGGGGGAGCTGCTGGAGCGTTTCAACGAGTGGTCCGATGCCGAAGTCGCCGCCGTCATCGAGCGGACGCAGCAGGCCTGGCTGGCCTGGCGGGAGACCCCGTTTGCCGAACGCACCGCGCTGATGAAGCGTGCGGCGCAGATCCTGCGCGACAATGCCGGTCTGTATGCCCGCACCATGGCGCTGGAGATGGGGAAGCCGGTCAGCGAGGGGCGTGCCGAGATCAACAAGTGCGCGCTCTGCTGCGAGTTCTACGCGGAGCATGCCGAGGGGTTCCTGGCTGATGAGGTGATCACCAGCGACGCGTCGAAATCGTACGTGGCGCACCGGCCGCTCGGCGTGGTCCTGGCGGTCATGCCCTGGAACTTCCCGTTCTGGCAGGTCTTCCGCTTCGCCGCCCCGGCCCTGATGGCCGGCAACGGCGGGCTGCTCAAGCACTCCTCCAACGTCCCCCGCTGCGCCCTGCAGATCGAGGAGGTCTTCGTCAAGGCCGGTTTCCCGCCGGACATCTTCCGCACCCTGATGATCGGTTCCGGCAAGGTCGACAAGGTCATCGAGCACCCCGCGGTCAAGGCCGTGACGCTGACCGGCAGCGACATCGCCGGGCGCAAGGTGGCGGCCAAGGCCGGGCAGATGCTGAAGAAGACCGTCATGGAACTGGGCGGCAGCGATCCTTTCGTGGTGCTGGCCGACGCCGACCTCGACGAGGCGGCCGCGGTGGCCGCCAGGGCGCGCTGCATCAACTCCGGGCAGAGCTGCATCGCCGCCAAGCGCTTCATCGTCGAGGCCCCGGTCTACGACACCTTCCTCGAGAAATTCACCGCTGCCACCGCCGCCCTGGTGATGGGCGACCCGCTGGACGACAAAACCCAGGTCGGCGCCCAGGCCCGCGAGGACCTGATGCTGGAACTGCACGCCCAGGTCGAAGCGTCGGTGGCCAAGGGGGCGAAGATCGTCCTCGGCGGCCGGCCGCTTGCCGGGAAGGGGAGCTTCTACCCGCCGACCATCCTGGTCGACGTCGTTCCGGGGATGCCGGCCTACGACGAGGAGCTGTTCGGCCCGGTGGCCTCGGTGATCCGGGCGCAGGATGCGGCCGACGCCCTGCGCATCGCCAACGACACGCCCTTCGGCCTCGGCGCCTCGGTGTGGACCCGCGATGTCGCCAAGGGCGAGGCGCTTGCCGGCCGGATCGAGGCGGGTGCCTCCTTCGTCAACGGCATGGTCAAGAGCGACCCGCGTCTCCCCTTCGGCGGCGTGAAGATCTCCGGCTTCGGCCGCGAGCTGTCGCACCACGGCATCAAGGAATTCGTCAACATCCAGACGATGTGGATTCGCTAGACTCATGACCGATCGGCTCAAAAACATGCGCGGCGGCTGCGGGTGCCGGGTCGTCCTGCTGAGCCTGCTGCTCTGTCTCTCCGCCTGGACCCTGGCGTGGGGCGGCGGGCGGGTTGCCGACACGGCGCCGGCCGGCGAGTGGCTGGCGGCCCTGGTCGACGGCCGGGAGACCCTCCCCGCCGGGCTGGTCGGCCCGGACGGCTTCGTCATGTCCGAGGAAGTCGGCGATCTTTACCGCGCCCGCGAATTCCGCACGCTCTGGCAGTCGAACGGCAGCCTGCGCCCCTCGGCCTACCTGCTGGTCGACCGCCTGCGCAACGCCGCCGAGCACGGGCTGTGCGGCGAGGACTACCTGCTGGCCCCCCTCGAAGAACTCCTGGCGAACCGTGCCGGACTGGTGCGCCAGCAGAAGGCGGTGCCGTCGCTCGACGCGGCGGTCCTCGACCTGTTCCTGACCCAGGCGTTCTTCTCCTATGCGACCCACCTGGTCGAGGGGCAGATCGATCCGGCGCTGGTCCACGTCGACTGGCGGGCCCGCCGGCGCAAGCTGGATCTGGTCAGGCTGCTGCCGCCGGCCGTGGACGGGGAGAGTCTCGGCACCCTGCTGGGTGAACTGATTCCGCCGCATCCCGAGTACCGGGCGCTGATGAAGGCCTTGGCCCGTCAGCGCGAGCTCGTCACGCGCGGCGGCTGGCCCACCGTCCCGTCTCTGCCGAAGGGGGCGAAACTGCGCCCGGGCGACATCGACCCGCGGCTGCCGGCAATCCGCGCGCGGCTGCTGGCGACCGGCGAACTGCCGGCGCCGCTGCCGTTCGAGCGCAACGCCTACGGCACCGGCACCCTGGCCGCCGTGCGCCGCTTCCAGGAGCGGCATGGCCTGGAGCCGGACGGCGTCATCGGCCAGCGCACCCTGGCCGCTCTGAACGTCACCGCCGAAGAGCGGGTCCGGCAGATCGAACTCAACCTTGAGCGCTGGCGCTGGATGCCGCGCGACCTGGGGCGGCGCCACATCCGTGTCAATATCGCCGATTTCTCCCTCAAGGTCATCGAGGATGGCCAGGCGGTCCTGGAGATGCCGGTGATCGTCGGCACCCCGTACCGCCGGACCCCGGTCTTCTCCTCGCAGATGAGCTACCTGGAGTTCGCCCCGACCTGGACGGTGCCGGCGACGGTCCTGCGCGAGGACAAGCTCCCTGCCATCAAGAAGAACCCGGCGTTCCTGAGCAAGAACCACTTTCACGTGATCCGCCGCACGGGGCAGGCCCTGACCCCCCAGGAGCTGGCGGCGATCAACTGGCATGCGGTCGAGGCGGAACGCTTTCCCGGCAGCCTGCGCATGGATCCCGGCCCGTGGAACCCGTTGGGGCGCGTCAAGTTCATGTTCCCCAATCCGTACAACGTCTACCTGCACGATACCAACGAGCGCTGGCTCTTCGACCGGACCCTGCGCACCTTCAGTTCGGGGTGCATCCGCATCGGCCAGCCGGTGGAGCTGGCCCGCTACCTGCTGCGCGACCAGCCCCAGTGGGACGAGGAGCGCCTGCAGCAGGCGCTTGAGCGCAACACGCCGATGCAGGTGTCGATCGACCCGATCCCGACGCACATCCAGTACTGGACGGCCTGGGTCGACAGCGACGGTTCGACCCGCTTCCGCACCGATCTCTACCTGCGCGACCTCGACCTCGAAACGGCGCTCCGCCCGCTCGCGCAGGATCCGGGCCGGTCCCGGCTCGCCGGCCCCCGTCCGGAAAACGGCCGCCCCCGCCAGGGCTGATCAGCCTGCCCCTTCGCCGCCGAGCTTTCATGTCGATCCTGAACAAGCCGATCCCCCTGTGGGGCCTGTTTTTGGGCCTGGTCACGGCGTTCGCCGCCGGCCAGGTGCTGGGCTGGGCGATCTTTTCCCCCGGGGGAGAAGCTCGGCCGGAGGTTCGGGAACTGCGCGAACACCACGGGCAGTTCACCAGCCCCCTGCTCGAGTGCGAGGTCTTCGAGGACCAGGGGCTGAAGGCGCTCAAGCCGTTCAGGTACAAGGTCGAAGCGCTGCTGCAGGAGAAGGTCGCGGCCGGTGTGCTGATCGACGGGTCGGTCTACTTCCGGGATCTGAACAACGGCATGTGGTTCGGCATCAACGAGGGGGTGGCCTACCGGCCGGCGAGCATGCTCAAGGTGCCGGTGATGATCGCCTGGTTCAAGCTGGCCGAAGACGATCCGTCCCTGCTCAAGAAGACCGTCACGTACACGGGGGCGTATGAGCTGACGGAGATGCAGGATGTGAAGCCGAGCGCCAGGCTGGTGCCCGGGAAACGCTACGCGATCGACGACCTGATCTACCGGATGATCGCCCTTTCCGACAACAACGCCGCCCAGCTGCTGGTCGACAACATCGACAAGCGCGTGCTGGACGAAGTTCTCAAGGATCTCGACGTCAACGTCAACCCCGCCGACTACGAGCACATGATCACCGCGCATGCCTACGCCGGCTTCTTCCGCGTGCTTTACAACGCGTCCTACCTGGGGCATGCCTATTCCGAGAAGGCGCTGGAGATCCTGGCGAAAAGCGAATTCCGGGAAGGGATCCGGGCCGGCTTGCCGGCGGGGGTGCCGGCGGCGACGAAGTTCGGCGAGTGGGGCGACAGCGCCGACAGCACGATCGTACAGGCCCACGAATTCGGCATCGTCTACTACCCCGGTCGCCCCTATCTGCTGGGGGTCATGACCCGCGGCAAGCGCGGCAAACCGTTCAACGATCTGCTTGCCGAAGTCTCCCGGCTGATTTACCAGTCGGTCGAGGAGCAGGACCGGGAACGATCTTCACCCGGGCGCTAGCGTATGCAGCGGCGGTCCGTACGGGGTTGCGGCGGACGGTTGCGGGTCAGGGACAACGAAACGGGGGCGGCATTGCGATGCCGCCCCCGTTTCCTGTTGCCGGTGTGAACGAAGTCAGAGCAGATCCTTCAGCCACCTGAAGGCCAGCACCACGCCGAGGGCGGCGCCGAGGTTGGAGAAGAAGAAGACCAGCAGGACGCGGGTCATGCGGTTGTGCCACCACCCGCGCCAGGTCGCGATCTCCTCGCCGACGCGCTCCATGTCCTTGACGGTCGGTGCCACCAGGAAGGCCTGCACCAGCGCGGTGACGAAGCCGACGCCGATGGCCGGATGGAGGGTGGTGATCGGCGCGGCGATAAAGGCCGAGAGGATCGTCAGCGGGTGGCCCATGGCGAGGGCCGTGGCGAGGGCCGACAGCGAGCCGGTGGCGAGAACCCAGCCGAGGGCGGCGCTGCTCAGCTTGGACATGTCGCCGGCAAAGAAGCCGATGACGAAGATGGCGACGACGATGGCGGGGATCAGCCACTGCAGCATTTTGCCGAAGCGCCCCGGTTCGGGGATGACGCTGAGTTCGGCGATGACCTCCGGGGGCGGCGAGGGGGCGGCGAGCCGGGCGCTGATCCCCGGCAGGTGCGCAGCCCCGACCACGGCGACGATGCGCTGCCCCGGGGCGTGCCGGATTTCGTTGGCCATGTAGAGATCGCGCTCGTCGACCAGGATGGTCTTGACCGTCGGCAGCACCTCGGCCAGTTCGTCGAGCAGCACCGTCAGCGTGTCGCTCTCGCGCAGGCGCGCCAGTTCCTCCTCGTCGAACGTCTGTTTTTCGAACATTCCGGCCAGCAGCGTGGCGAGCAGGCTCATCTTCTTCCAGAAGCCGGCCTTGCGCCAGGCGCGCAGCAGGGTGGTGCGGATCTCGCGGTCGATCAGCCGCACCGTCAGATCGCGGCTTTCGGCCTCCTCGGCGGCCGCGGCCAGTTCGGCGCCGGGGCGGACGCCGGTGTGCAGCCCCATGCGTTTCTGGTAGGCCGACAGCGCCAGGTTGGCGCAGAGGAACGGCGCCTGTCCCTGGCGAATCACCTCGATCAGGTTGAGCGTCTCCCAGTGGTTCGGATTGCGCAGGGCCTTGTGGCGCTGATGGTCGAGTTCGACGCAGACCGTGTCCGGCTGCTCGTCGGCGATGACCGAACGCACCATGTCGACGGAGGCCTGGGAGACGTGGGCCGTGCCGAGCAGGATGATCTCGCGGCCGTCGAGGGTCAGGCGGCGGATGCTGCCGGAATAGTTGGTAGTGGCAGTGGTTTCGGTCATAGTCGGAAGCGGAAAAAAAGACGCCGGTCGAGCCGGCGCCTTGCTATCGTAACTCTCCACGCCTGCCGTGGGTTCGTGGCCTCACGTCGACGGCCAGACAGGTGGGCGGGCTTATGAGCGCTTTAGGCGTCCTGCTCAACGGCAGGCTGGCTCACCACGCTCGCTGAAGCCTTCCCGTTTAGATGCTATTCCGCGTGGGCGTTGCAACCGCACCTGCAGGGTAGAGAGCCTGTTCTTTCGAGACATTCCCAGTATAGGGAAAAGCGGGGCGCGACTCAAGGACGAATTGTCGGCCGGTTCTGCCCGATATTTCGGCACATCGGGGCGTAATTTGTGCAGGGCGGCAGCCGACCGGCCATGCTGCTTTTGTCCATCATGCCGATATCGTTGATGTTTTTTTGTGGCTCGAATGGCACGCCTTATGCCTTTACATAAGGCATGGGCCATCATGACGATCATCTGCTCCAGGCAACGCTGCACCAGGAGAAACTGGCCGAACTGGGCCGGCTCAGTGCCGGCATCGCCCACGAGATCAGGAACCCCCTGTCCATCATCGGCTACGCGCTCGAACTGCTGTGCCGCGATGCGGCACTGACCCCTTTCCAGGCCGAGATGGCCGAAAAGATCGAGGCGGAGATCGAACGGCTCAGGACGCTGACCGATGGGCTGCTCTCCTTTTCCAGCAGCCGCGAGGGGTGTTGCCGGCTGGTGGTCCTGAACGACCTGGTCGAGGAGACGCTGCGGCTGCTCCGCTTCGAACTGCAGCGTCATGCCGTCGTGCTGACCACCGATTTCAACGAACTGCCGCTGGTCGCCGCCGATCCCAACAAGCTCAAACAGGTGGTCATCAACCTGGTCATGAACGCCGCCCAGGCGATGGGCGGCGCCGGAACGATCACCCTGCGCACGTGCCGTGCCGGCGACATGGTGGAGCTGACGGTCGCCGACACCGGCCCGGGGATCTCCGCGGAGCTGATCGAGAAGATTTTCGACCCCTTCTTCACCACCAAGCCCGAAGGGGAGGGGACGGGGCTCGGCCTCTACCTCTGCCGGACCATCGTTCGCGAACTCGGCGGGGAGCTTTCGGTCGACAGTGCCCCGGGCGCCGGCGCCACCTTTCGCGTACGTCTGCCTGCCCAATAAGAAGGCAAGGGCGTTTTTGCCCAGAAAATAAGCAGCAGTCGCCGGCCTGGCCTGAATTTATCTTGCAAACATATGATATTAAAGCAGAATTTTTTTTGGCACGGGCTCTGCTATAGATGGAAGGCGTGAGGCGGCAGCAGCCCGCCTCCTGATGACAAAACAAACAGACCGGCGGGACAACGGCGTCCCGGACAAGGTTCACAGGCGATGGCGCCTCCTCCTCGAGACTCGAGGGCGAGGCGCCATTTTTTTTTCGGACCACATCCAAGGAGACTGCCATGAAAAAAGTGGAGTGCATCATCAAGCCGTTCAAGCTCGATGACGTGAAGAACGCCATCACCGCGCTGGGGATCACCGGCATGACGGTCAGCGAAGTCCGCGGCTTCGGGCGGCAAAAAGGGCATACCGAGCTGTATCGCGGCGCCGAGTACCAGGTCGACTTCCTGCCGAAGATCCGCATCGACCTGGTGGTCGCCGACGACCAGGTGCCGGCCCTTGTCGAGGCCATCCGCCGCGAGGCCTGCACCGGCCGCATCGGCGACGGCAAGATCTTCGTCTACGACGTCGAACAGTCCATCCGTATTCGCACCGGGGAAACCGGGACGGACTCGCTCTGATCCATCATCCATCAACTACCTAAAGTCGAGGTGCCAAGATGAAAGAGAAACTGCGCAACACACTGCTCCTGTTCGCCTCCCTGGTGCTGGTGCCGGGAATCTGCCTGGCCGAGGGCGCGCCGGCGTTCGATACCGGCGATACCGCCTGGATGCTGGTCTCCTCGGCGCTGGTCCTGCTCATGCTACCGGGGTTGGCCCTGTTCTACGGCGGCATGGTCCGTGCCAAGAACGTCCTCTCCACCTTCATGCATTCCTTCGTCGCCATGGGGATCGTCGGCGTGCAGTGGGTGGTGATCGGCTATTCGCTGGCCTTCGGCGCCGATGCCGGCGGCGGGATGATCGGCGACTTCAGCAAGGTCATGCTGAACGGCCTGATCTCGTTCACGGACGGTACGCCGGTCTACACCATCTTCCAGAACGTGGCCAACGAGGGCGGCATCCCCGAGTACGTCTTTGCCATGTACCAGTGCATGTTCGCCATGATCACCGTGGCCCTGATCTCCGGCGCCGTGGCCGAACGGATCAAGTTCTCCGCCTGGTGCCTGTTCGTCCTACTCTGGACCACCCTGGTCTACGATCCCCTGGCCCACTGGGTGTGGATGGTCGACGGGTGGCTGTTCAAGAAGGGCGCCCTGGATTTCGCCGGCGGCACGGTGGTGCATCTCTCCTCCGGGATCTCGGCGCTGGTGGTGCTGTTCTTCCTCGGCAAGCGTCACGGGTTCCCCACCGACCGCATGGCCCCGCACAGCCTGCCGCTGACCATGCTCGGCGTCGGCCTGCTCTGGTTCGGCTGGTACGGCTTCAATGCCGGCAGCGCGGTGGTCGGCATCAACAGCGTGCATGCAGCGGGCGGCCTGGCCGGCCTGGCCCTGACCACCACCACCGTCGCCCCCGCCGCGGCCGGCCTCTCGTGGATGGTTGCCGAATGGATTCATCGCGGCAAGCCGTCGGCCCTCGGCTTCGGTTCCGGCGTGGTCGCCGGCCTGGTGGTGATCACCCCGGCCGCCGGTTTCGTGCAGCCGGGCGCCGCCCTGATCATGGGGCTGCTGGCCGGCCTGGTCTGCTACGGCGGCATCCTGCTCAAGGCTAAATTCAAGTACGACGATTCGCTGGACGCCTTCGGCGTGCACGGCATCGGCGGCACCTTCGGCGCCCTGGTGACCGGAGTCTTCGCCACGGTCGGTGCCACCGGCCTGCTCTCCGGCAATCTCGACCAGTTCATCACCCAGGTGATCGCGGTTGCCGCTGCCGGTGCCTACGCGGTCATCGTCACCCTGGTCATCGCCTTCGCCCTGCACAAGACCATCGGCCTGCGCGTCGAGAAGGAAGACGAAATCATGGGTCTCGACCAGACCCAGCATTCGGAAAGCGCCTACAACGGCCTGTAATCGATCAACCCCACCGGCTGGCCGGAGGGATCCGGCCAGCCCTTTCAACTGTCAAAGGAGACTGGAGATGAAGAAGATTACCGTTGCACTTGCTGCCCTGATCCTGACCGCCGCGGCGGTCGCCACCCCGGCCCTGGCCGCCATCGAAGTCGGCGGCAGCGCCTACGTCGGCTTTTTCGACAAGTACCTGTGGCGCGGTTTCGACCTGAGCGGCAGCCAGCCGGTCGTGCAGGGCGGCGTCAACCTCAGCACCCACGGCTTCACCCTCGGCTACTGGACCAACGTGCAGGCCAGCACCGACGAGGGGGCCGAGTTGACCGCCGGCGAGGCGAGCGAAACCGACATCACCCTCGACTACACCTACGCCAACGACTACGTGGCGCTCAGCGTCGGCAACATCTACTACATGCTCGACGAGCCTCTCGCCAACACCAGCGAACTGTACCTCGGCGTCACCGCCAAGACCGTGCTCTCGCCGACCGTGAAGGTCTATTACGACTGGGACGAGGCCGAAGAGAACGGCCTGTTCTACACCGCCTCGGTCAGCCACGCCTTCGCCCCCATGGAGAAGCTCAACGTCGGCGTCGGCGCGCTGGTCAGCTACAACGACGAAAGCGATTTCTCGGTCGGCAACTACAGCGACTGGCACAACTACGAGCTCAGCGCCAGCGCCACCTACGCCATCACCGACCAGCTCTCGATCACGCCGTCGCTGGTCTACTCCTCGCCGATCAGCGACGAGGCCAAGGATGCCATCGACAGCGAGTTCCTGGGCGGCGTAACGCTGACCCTGACCTTCTAGTCGCACCCGATGTCGTTCGTCAGACCTGCCTCCTGACGAACCGGCCGCCATCCCTGATAGGCTGGCGGCCGTTTTTTTCACCTCTTTCTCCGCGCGGGGCGACGCCATGCTGGCCAGTCCGATCAACCTCTGCAACCTGCCTCCCTGGGCAATCGCCTCGCGGCATTTCAACCGCCATCCGCAGGCGCTGGAGATCCAGGGGGTGCGGCAGAGCCACCAGCGCCTCTTCGCCGCTCTCGACCGGATCGACGGGCGGCTGGCGCGCGGCCAGCAGTTTCACGACTACATGGATGTGGTCTTCCAGTTGCACCAGTGGGAAAGCGCCGGGACGGTCAGCAGCCGCAAGAGCCTGAAGAACAGCTACCTGCGCTTTCTGCGCGGCTGGATGTTCGACAGCAACTCGCGCGAAGGGGCGGTGCTCAAGGGGTGGGTGGAGAGCCGCCTCGGCCTGCCGCCGACCTTTCACAAGGCGCCGATCAGCGATCTGCACGACGCGGCCTACCACGGCTACCTGGCGGAGCGGATGCAGGGGGTGGCGCGGACCAGCGCCCTGATGGCGCAGTTCGATCTCCTCTACGAATTTGTCCAGAGCGAGCTGCGCCGCAGCCGGCCGGTGCCGACCCATCTGCGCCTGTGGCGCGGCATCAACGACTTCAGCGACCAGCGCATCCTCGAGCGGCTGGGGGGCCGCCGCCACCTGGTGCGGCTCAACAACCTGGTCTCCTTCACCACCGACTTCGAGCGCGCCTGGGAATTCGGCTCCAAGGTGCTCGAGGCCGATGTGCCCCTCCCCAAGGTGTTCTTCTGCGGCGACCTGCTGCCGGCAGCGCTTTTGAAGGGGTGATCCTGCCGCGGTCGGAGACGCTCGACGAC
>VAUL01000086.1 GCA_005774545.1 Deltaproteobacteria bacterium
GCCCCACTCCGGAACCAGCGGCAGGGTGCGCGGCCCGAAGGCGATCAGCGGCAGGAGCACGACCTGGGCGAGGACGTACCATTCGCCGCGGGCGTTGCGGTACCAGGGGGGGGCGCTCATGTCTCGTCTATAACCTTTTTTCTCACCCAAAGACAACTTCGCGGGGTCTTGCCCCCACACGACGACGTCCTTTTGTCGGGGAACAAAAGGACGCAAAAAGGCCTTCGCCTCGGACAACGGGCCACACCTTGTCCAGCAGCTTCTTTACGCGCAGCCGTTACGATCTTTCAAGACTTGACCCCAGAGCCTTTTCCTTTTCTTGCTCGTTACTCCCCCAAAAGCCATTGATGCAGGGTGGTGCGAATGATGTCGAGATAATCCGGTTCCCGCACGACCTCCTGATATCCCGGAACGGCACCCACCCACTTGCCCAGGCGGAGGTTGCGTTCCTGGGTGAGATAAAGGGTAGGCAACCCCATCAGCGCCGGTCCGTCCATGCCGGCAGTGGTCACGCCGATCTGGCCCACCAGGCCGTGGCGGCAGCGCAGCTCTTCAAAGAGATGCAATTGCGCCCGGCGCATCTCCGGCCCCTGGAAGAGCGGTTCTTTCCAGCACAAAGTCAGGTTGACTGCGCCTGGCGGAACCAGCTCGAGAGGAACGTTATCTCCGAAAAAGATGGGGGTGAGCCCGGCATGCAAGACCAGTTCGGACAGCTGGCGCAACTCAGCGAAACCGGTATTGCGCTGGGCATCGTGATCCCCCCTGCGGACCCAAAGCAGGACCTTCGCTCCCGGCTTCCCTCCCACCTTGCCAGCGACCCATGATTTTAATGGCGCCGACGGCGGTTCGTTCCCCAGAAAGGCGGCGCGCAGGGTCCTCTGAGCTTTTAGCGCGTCGGCGCGAAAAGCCGCGGCGATGATGTGGGTCAGGTGCTTGGGACTCGCCGGACGAGACCGATAGGGGCGCAGGGATCCGTCCAGCCCGGCATCGCCAAGAAATCGTCTGGCCGGCAATTCCTGGGCGGCGCCGGGTCTGATCTGGATGGAAAGACCGGCAAAGAGGGCCGCAGCCGCCAGGTACCAGCCTTCGCCAAACGAAAAGCCAGGATCGGCGTGGAAGGTATAGGCGCGGTTGCGCTCAAGAACGATCTTCCTGGCGGCGATCGCGGCAACCTCAGCCCTGCGGGCCAGCGCACGCGCTCTGGCCGTATCAAGTCGCCGGGCATACCCTGCGGCCGCCGCGGCCGCCTCCTCGGCCGTGCAAACGATCTCCTCGACACGCTGCCAGCCGTCTTCGCAATCTTCCAAGGTGGGGGCCCGCTGCGATCCGCGCGCGAGCTGCCCGGCACCATAGCGCGCATCCTCGGCCCGGGCCGCGAAGGCGTGAACCAACACCCCGTGGAGCAACGCCACCTCTTGGCTTTCAACCGCGTTGCCCAGCGCCCGTGTGGCCGACAGCACCACCTGCTCCAGCCGCAAGCGATAATCATCGCGCACGCCGGGCAGATGCAACCTCCCCTGCAATGCGGCAGCCTCTGCCCACAGAGAGACGGCCCTTGGTGTGAGCTCCCCGCCATCCGCTTCGGTATGGAGCAGCCTGGTCACAGAATCTTCTTCGACCAGGTTTTCGGCGCGAGCGGCCCGTCGATCTCCAGCTCCAGATTGTGTAAAAACGGGCGGGGGCCGCGCGCTTTGATCCAGTCGATCATCACCGCCAATCCCTCTTCGAGTTTCACCTTCGGTTGGTAATCGAGCAAGCGCCGGGCCTTGTCGGCGCAGCAGTTGGCAAAGAAAACCTCCTGGGGGCGTCCCTCGATCCGGTTCGGCTGCAGATCGAAATCGAGGAGCCGGGCGATCATGGCGGCAAGCTCGTTGATGGTGACAAACTCATCGTCAGGGCCGATATTGATGACCTCATGGACACAGCGGTTGTCGGTGGCCATCCGCAGCAGGGGATCGACCACATCGGAGACGAAGCTGAAGCAGCGGCGCTGATTGCCGTCCCCGTAGATATAGGGTTGACGGCCTTGCAACATCAGGTTGATGAAAATAGCGGCCACGTTGCGATACGGATCGTCGTACCGCTGCCGGGGCCCGATGATATTGTGAGGAACCGCCACCACCCACTCCATCCCGTGGGTTTCGGCAATATTGGCCAGCAACCGTTCCGCACACCATTTGGCGATGCCGTAGGGGTCCTGGGGAGCCGGCACCATATCCTCGGTAAAGGGCACCTTGTTCGTGCCGTACCGGGCCATGGAGGAGCAGAGAACGAAGCGCTTCACCCCTCCGGCCGCTGCCGCGGAAACAACGCCACTGGTCGCCGTGACCACGTTCCGGGTGACCAGGTGCGGGCTGAAGATGGAGAGGCCTTCATAGGCTGTGGCCGCGCAATGGTAGACAATATCGACCTCTTTGAGCAAAGCGACCAGTGGCGCAAAATCATTGCAGTCGATGTGATGAAACCCGGCGCCATCCGGAATATTGTCCAGGTAGCCACCCAGCAGGTTGTCACATCCCGAAACGATGTACCCTTCAGCCAGGCACCGCTCCGCAATATGACTCCCTAAAAAGCCTGCGATACCGGTAATGAAAATTCTTTTACCGCTCAACTGAAGCACTCCGTACCGGATTTATTCTGAAAACCCGTTCTTTACAGGCACGGAGAATATGCCGTCTGCTGGTGTCATGGTCAAGTCGGGCGGGAAAAGGGGATGGTCGCCAGCGCCTGACACCACGTCGCGCCCGCGCCCCCTGTATGACCTTAGCTCGCGGCATAACGTAGCCCCACTTCCATTGCAATTGAGCCGTGGTCCTGTTGTTGACCCAGCAAATCGCGCCAAAAGGCCTATTTACGGCCAAAAATCTATCTGTGTTCTAACAATTTCAAAAGGTTGGAGTGGTCAGACCCCGCCGACAGGCGCCAAAACACCTTAGTCGGCCACTGACCGAAGGGCATTGCCCCGTGCCGACGCTGCCGGAGGGAACACTGCGGGGAAGTGGCGGGACGCGGCCCGGCGATTTTGATTTTTCTTAAGGGAGGAGTCGCGGGGGCAACGGGCCACACATTCTCCAGCAGTTTCCTTACTCGCAGCCGTTACGATATTTCAAGACTTGAACCCAGCGCCTGCATGATTACTTCGGAATTCACGGCACTTTCTTGCTGCGTCGTCCCGGCTTGGCGAGGATTTCCAGGTAGAAAGAGGCGAGTTGCTGCTCTTCGGCCCCGGAAATGGCCTTGTTGATATCGGCGACATGGATCACTTCGGCACTGACTTCATCGGCGCCGAAACGGCAGTCGAAATCCCAGAAATCGACGTCGGCGGGGAGCGGCTTGCGGCGCTCTCGCTGCAGGTACTTCTTCACCTCGTGCTTGATGGCTTCCACCAGACGCGGGGTTTTGATCTTCGGATGGCTCATCTGAAAGGTTTTTTTCATAGGGATTCCCTGGAAAGTGGTGAAAAGGGCCGGCCGGCGGGCAGTTCCGTGGACACCTCACTTAATTTTGCTTTTCGGCCCGGGTTTGCCTTTTTGCAGACTGCGGTCGAGCTGTCCCTCGAGATTCGCGACAAACGCCGGCGAACCCAAAGGGCGACCGGTGCGCTGGGTGACGTGGTGGGGATAACCGGGCGCAACGACGCGTGCGAGACGTGCCATAAAACCCTCATGAGCATGACATCAAATACAAGTGGTGCAGTCACTTTATGACAAATGACGGCTTTCGACAACGGGCAATGGCAGCGATCACTGACACGGGGAATTAGGTGTGGTGTCCCCGGAATTCTGCCCCGCCGATAACTCATTCCGCCAGCGGGTGTTATTGTGAGTTCACGCCTTCTTGACGAACTCCGATTTCAGCTGCATGGCGCCGATGCCGTCGATCTTGCAGTCGATATCGTGGTCGCCGGCAACGAGGCGGATATTCCTGACCTTGGTGCCAACCTTGACCACCGCCGACGACCCCTTGATTTTCAGATCCTTGATGACGGTGACCGCGTCACCGTCATTGAGCACGTTGCCGTAGGCATCACGAATGACCATGGCCGCCTCGGCGTGCTCCTCTGCTGCGGTTGGCCACTCATGGGCACATTCCGGGCAGACGTACATGGCACCGTCTACGTATACATAGGTGGATTTGCAGGAAGGGCATTGGGGTTGGCTCGTCATGGGGTGTCCTTGGCCGGGGATTGAACAACAGCAGCGCCGGCACTTTATGACAAATGCCGGCGTACGGCAACGGTCAACGGCAGCGGTCACTGACACGGGGAGTTAAGTGTGGTGTCCCCGGAATTCATCGCGGTTCATCCCGCCAGCAGACGCATCAGTTCGCGCATGAAGGCCGGCAGGTCGGCCGGCATCCGTGAGGTCACCAGGCTGCCGTCGACCACCACCTCCTGGTCGAGGTAGCCGGCGCCGGCCGCGGTCAACTCCTCGGCGACGCTGCGGTAGCAGGTGGCCCGGCGGCCGGCGAGCAGGCCGGCGGAGATCAGCACCTGCGGCCCGTGGCAGATCGCCCCCACCGGCTTGCCGGCGGCAACGAAGGCTTGGGCGATCGCCTGCACCACCGGCAGATCGCGGATCGCCGCCGGGGCCTTCCCTCCGGGGACGACCAGGACGGCATAGCCGGCCGGATCGACCTCGGCGAAGGTCCTGTCGACCTTGACCTCGTAGCCGCGCTTGCCGGTGATGGTACCGTGGGCCGGCGCGGCAACGTCCACGGCAATGCCGGCCTCCTGCAGACGGTAGAGCGGGACCAGCAGTTCCGAATCCTCGAAGTTGTCGGCGCTCAGGATCAAAGCTTTCATGGAGGGCTCTCCTTGAGGCGGATGGGGGCGATGGCCATCATTC
>VAUL01000022.1 GCA_005774545.1 Deltaproteobacteria bacterium
GCGGCGCTATCCGCGCTGGGGGGCGGGGCCGGGGAACTGGCGGCAATCTATCATATCGAGACCTGTGCCGTGGACGGCATCGCCGTGGCCATCGGCTGTTCCCCCGAGGTCAAGGCCGCGGGGCGCCATCGGCTCGAACTGCGCGCTGGCGACGGCCGTGGCGTGGCCGCCGAACTGACGGCAGAAGCGTTGGCCCAGGCGGCCGCCTGCCGCAAGCGGCTTGACGCCGGTGAAGATGCCGATGCGGTATTGGCCCGTCTGCGCACGGCGGCGACGGAGGAACTGATCGTCCTGATCCCCTTGGCTAGCGAGGCGGCCGATGCCTGAGTCGCTGCTGCTGCGCATGCTGCAGGTGGTCTGGGAAGAGATCGCCAAGATGTGGTGGTTCTTCCTGCTGGCCTGCCTGCTCGTGGGGGTCATCAAGGGGTACAAGCTCGACCTGAAGATCCGCGACCTGCTGCGCCGTTCCGGGGTCTGGGGGGTGGTACTGGGGGTGGGCGTCGGCCTGGTCTCCCCGCTGTGCGCCTGCGGCATCCTGCCGGTGGCGATCTCCCTGGCCATGGTCGAAACCCCGCTGGCGCCGCTGATCGCCCTGCTGGTCGCCTCGCCGGTGATGGGGCCGGATGCCTTCGTCCTGACCTGGCGCGGCCTGGGGAGCGAGTGGGCCTGGCTCAAGCTCGGCGGCGCGACGATCCTCGGGCTCAGCGCCGGGCTGATCACGCTGCTGCTGGAAAAGCAGGGGTACCTCGCCGGCCGCCAGGTGCGCCTCAAGCCGATCTACAACCCCGACGGCACCCTGGCCCCGGCACGGATGATCGGGGCGGCGGCGGGGCTCCGGGTCAAGAGCATGGTCATCGTGCCGCGCGACAGCCGGCTGCACTTCATCCTCGACCGCACCCTCGATGCGGCCTGGTTCACCGGCAGGTTCCTGCTGCTGGCCATCGTCCTCGAGGCGGTGATCGTCACCGTGGTGCCGACCTCGTGGATCCTCGGGCTGGTCGGCGCCGACAACCTCAGCTCGGTGGTGGTTGCCGCCCTGGTCGGCCTGCCGATGCCGGTCAACCAGATCCCGCTGATCCCGATCCTTGCCGGGCTGCTGCAGCGCGGCATGGACCCCGGGGCGGCGCTGACCCTGCTGCTGGCCGGGCCGGTGAGCAGCATCCCGGCGATGGCCGCCCTCTACGGCATGTTCCGCCCCCGGGTGGTGGTGGTCTTTCTCTCCGTCAGTCTCGGCGTGTCGATCCTGCTCGGTTGGCTCTACCAGTTGCTGACATGATGAAGTTCCGCCCTCACGCCCTCTCCCTGCTGACGGCAATCTGCCTTTTGGCGGGCTGCGCCGCCCCCCCGGCGCCGTCGACCGCCGTCCGGCGTTACCAGGGGGAACTGCTGACCGTCGATACCGTGTGGTCGGGGCAGGTGCTGATCGACGGTTCGGTGAAGGTGGCCAGGGACACGACCCTGACCATCACTCCCGGCACCGAGGTCGTCTTCGTGCGCCGCGATGACGACGGCGACGGCTTCGGCGACGGCACCCTGATCGTCGAGGGGCGCCTGCTGGCCGCCGGGACCCGGGCGCAGCCGGTCGTCTTTCGCAGCGCCGCGCCCGATCCCCGCCCCGGTGACTGGCTGGAAATCCGGGTGGACTTCTCCCGCGAAGTGCAGCTGCGTTTCTGCGAGATTCGCGATTCCGCCCACACCCTGCACGCCCACTTTACCCGCGGGACGGTCGAGGACTGCACCATCCGTGGCAACTTCGACGGCAGCCGGCTCGGCCAGGCGACCTTCACCTTCCGGCACAACCTGATCGAACGCAACCGCGGCAAGGGGATCAACTTCCGCAACTCGCAGGTGACCATCGAGCAGAACATCATCCGCCACAACGACGCGGGGATCTTCCTCTTCGAGAACGACCGCCCGATCAGCGTGCGCGGCAACAATCTCTACGGCAATATCGACAACTTCCGGATCGGCGACTTCTACGCCGGCGACGTTGCCATCGGCAGCAACTGGTGGGGGACGGCCGACCCGGCGGCGGCCAATGCCACGGTCTTCGATAACAAGCGCGACCCCGCTATCGGCACCGTCACCATCACCGCGGCGCCGGCCTGGATCCCCGGGGCCGGGCCGCGCGATGCGCTGGCGCTGCAGCCGGCCTGGTCGCTGCCGACCGGCGGCTACCTCGACGCCGACCCGGCGGTTGCCGGCGACACCCTCTACCAGGCCGGCTGGGACGGCCGCCTGCGCGCCGTGGCGCCGGACGGTACGCTGCGCTGGGAGCGCGACCTCGGCGCGACCCTCGACGCGGCGCCGGCCATCGTCGGCGACCTGGTGGTCGTCCAGGGGTGGGAGCGCACCGTCTACGCCCTCGACCGGGCGGATGGCAGCGAGCGCTGGCGCTTTACCTACCCGCCGTCCCCTGCCGACGATCACCGCCAGGGTGGGCTGCTGGCGGTGGACGGTCTGGTCCTGGTGCCGGCCTGGAACGGCACGCTCCACGCCCTCGATGCCGCCACCGGCACGGTGCGCTGGCAGGTCGCGTGCGGCCAGCCGCTGCGCGCCCGCCCGGCCTTCGACGGCACCGGCATCTATCAGCCCGGCGGGGACGGCACGCTGACGGCGCTGTCGCCGGCCGGCGCGCGCCTGTGGCAACGGGCCCTTCCCGATCCGCTCCTGGCCGCGCCGGCGCTGCTCCCCGGGGGCGTCGCGGTGCTGACCCGGGCCGGGCTGCTGGTCGCCTTCGACCCGGCCGGGACGGAACTCTGGCGCCGCGACCTCAAGGAAACCTGCTATTACGGCGCCCCGGTCTTCGCCGAAGGCGCCCTGTTCGTGCCGACCGCGGCCGGGGCCCTCTGGAAAATTAATCCGCAGGATGGTGCGGTCGTGTGGCGGACGGCAACCGCCGGCCCGGTCTATGCCACGCCGCTGGTCGACGGCGGACGGGTCTTTGTGGGCGACAACGGCGGCACGCTGCAGGTCGTCGGCGCGGAGAGTGCCCAGCTGCTGGCCGGCTACCGGGCCGGCGACGCCATCCAGTCCCGGCCGGTGCTCTGGCGGGGGCGCCTGCTGTTCGGCAGCCGGGACGGGACGCTGCACGCGCTGACCCTCGGCACAGGGGGCCCCCAGTGAACGGCGTGCTGCCGGCTCCGGGCGAAATGCGCCGCATCGGCGGGGGGATCTTCCTCCTCTGCCTGGCGACGCTGATGTACGAGCTGATCCTGACCCGGATCTTCTCGGTGCTGATGTGGTACCACTTCGCTTCGATGGCCATCTCCCTGGCGCTGTTCGGCATGGGGGCGGCGGCCCTGGCGGTGCAGCTGCGGCCGCAGTGGTTCGCCGGCGAGCCGCGCTTCATCGCGGCCCGCTGGGCGGTGCTGTCCGGGGTGACCGTCGCCCTGTTCTTCGGCATCTTCGTCCTCTTCCGCCTGCAGCCGCACATCGGCTTCAGGATCCTCTCCTTCTTCCACCAGCCGTTTTTCCAGCCGTTCCAGCAGGGGTTTCAGGACCCCGGCGTGCCGGCCGGGATGCTCCTGACCCTGACGGTGCTGTACCTGGTCACCGCGCTGCCGTTCTTCTGTGCCGGGGTGACGCTGAGCCTGCTCTTCTCGAGCTACCACCAGGATTTTTCGCGACTGTACTTCTGGGATCTGGCCGGGGCAGGGGCGGGGTGCCTGCTGATCATCCTCCTGCTCAAGCTGCTCGGCGGCATCACCGCGATCCTGGCCATCGCCGCCGTGGCCGTGGCCGCCGGGCTGCTGCTGCTCCCGGCCGGGGTGCCCCGCATCCACCGCACCGGAGCCGGGATCCTGCTGCTGGTTCTGCTGGCCGCCGGCGCGGCGCACCATTTCTCCGGCTTTGCCGAGATCCGCTTCGTGCGTGGCCGTTATGAGCCGAATCTGCTGTGGAGCGCCTGGAACTCCTTCTCGCGGGTGGCGGTCTACCCCGCCGAGGGGCAGAACCTCGACCAGGCCTGGGGGCTGTCGCGCAGCTACCGCGGGCCGATCCCCGAGCAGCTCGGCATGGTGGTGGACGATACCGGCTATACCACCATGTACCGCTGGGATCGCCGGGAGGACCTCGGCTTCTTCCGCAGCAACGTCATCGGTCTGGCCTATCGCCTCAAGCCTGCCGCCGAGGCGCTGATCATCGGTCCCGGCGGCGGCAAGGACGTGCTCACCGCGCTCTCGCTCGACGCCCGCCACGTCACCGCGGTGGAGGTCAACCCGCTGATCGTCGGCGCGGTCAACGACCGCTTCGGCGACTTCACCGGCCAGCTCTACCGCCACCCGCAGGTGACCGCGGTGGTCGACGAGGGGCGCAGCTTCGTGCGCCGTGACCGCGGCCGCTACGACGTCATCCAGGCCTCGGCGGTCTTCGGCCGGCAGGCCCCGGCGGCAGGGGCCTTCACCCTCTCCGAGGACCACCTCTATACCCGCGAGGCGTTCGGCGATTACTGGGACCACCTCAAGGATGACGGGATTCTGACCATCTCCCGCTTCATCTTCGAGCGCGAGACGCTGCGCCTGGTCTCTTTGGGGCTGGCGCTGCTGCAGGAGCGGGGGGTGAGCGATCCGGCCGCGCATATCGCCGTGATCCGCGAGCGCGGCATGGCCAACTTCATGCTCAAGCGCACGCCGTTCACCCCGGACGAGCTGGCGCGACTGCGCGGGATGGTGCGCGACCTCGAATTCCAGGTGGTCGTCCTCCCCGACCAGCGTGACGGCGACGGGGTCTTCCAGAAGTTGATCGCCGCCAAGGGGGGGGCCGCATTCCATAACGAGTTCCCCTTCGACATCACCCCGGTCGATGACGACCGGCCGTTCTTCTACTACATGCTCAAGCCCGCCGATTTCATCGGCCTGTTCGGCTTCCCCGAGCAGGCCAAGTTCGAGGATCGGGCGATCCTGACGCTGCGCAACCTGCTGGTGGTGGTCAGCGTCTGCGTGGCGGCGTTCCTGCTGCTGCCGCTGTTGCTCTGGCAGCGCCGCGACCTGCGGGCCGGCGGCTCCGGCTGGCGGATCGGCTACTTCACCTGCCTGGGGCTGGGGTTCATGTTCGTCGAGATCGGCCTGCTGCGGCGCTTCGGCATCTTCCTTGGCCCGCCGATCTACGCCCTGGCAGTGATCCTCTGCGCCCTGCTGGTCAGTTCGGGGTGCGGGGCGCTGCTCAGCAGCCGCCTCCCCGAAGCGCGCCTGCGCCGGGGGTTGCCGGCCGCGCTGTTGGCACTGGTCTTGCTGAGTCTCTGGTACGGCTTCGGCCTGCCGCCGCTGCTGGAACGCTGGCTCGGCCTCGCCCTGCCGCTGCGGTGCCTGATCGCCGGGCTGCTGCTGCTGCCGCTGGGGGTGCTGATGGGGATGCCGCTTCCCCTGGGGATGCGCCTCTTCCACCGCGACGGCAGCGCGGTGCCGTGGAGCTGGGGGGTGAACAGCGCCACCAGCGTCCTCGGGGCAATCCTGGCCGTGGCGGTGGCGATGAACGCCGGCTTTACCGTGACCCTGCTGATCGGCACCCTGCTCTACCTGCTGGCGCTGCTGCCGGTGATGGCCTGCAAGGTTGAATGATGACGAGCGTTTTCAAAATCATGCTGCGGACCCTGTCGGCCCTGGCCGTCACGCTGCTCCTGGCCGGCTGCGGCGAGGAGCGCGGCAGCGGCCTTTCCGGTCAGCTGCTTTTTCAGGACCGGCCGCTGGCCCAGGCCCAGGTCGAGGTCTACCTCAAGGCCGACAAGGACCGATCGGTGCAGCCGTTCGCCGTGGGCAACACCGATGCCGCCGGCAACTACCGGGTCGAACTGCCGCCCGGTCGTTACTTCGTCATCGGCAAGCAGCGCGGCGAAGGTCCCGACGGCCGGCCGCGCATGCTCATGGCCGACGCCCCCGGCAATCCCTACGCGGTGGAGCGCGACACGACGGTGGTGCCGGCCTTCAACCTGCGCGAGATGGGGCGCGAGGGGGGGCTGTCGACCGCCGCCGACAGCGGCGTCAGCGGGAAGCTGACCGCGGCCGGCCGGCCGCTCGACCGGGCCTTCGTCTACGTCTACACCGAAACGGCCACGGGGCTGATGGGCCCGTCCTACGGCGAGGCGGTGCAGGCGGACGGCGACGGCGCCTTCCGCATCGACCTCCCGGCCGGACGCTATCACCTGGTGGCGCGCCGCCGCGCCGACGGCAGCCGTTCCGGGGAACTGGCGCCCGGCGATCTCAACGGCGCCTATCCCGGCAATCCGGTGACGGTCCGGCGCGGCGAGCACCTGCAGCTGGGTCCGTTTCCGCTGACGGTCATCGATGCCGCCGTGCATGCCCGGCGCCAGGCCAAGGGGACCTTCGCCGTCACCGGCACGATGCTCACCGGCCAGGTGCTCGACCCGCAGGGGGAGCCGGTACGCGGCGTCCACGTCTTCGCCTACCTCGACAGCCGCATGGTCGGCAAGCCGGTGCACATCTCGGCACCGACCGGGACCGACGGCAAGTTCCAGCTCCATCTCGGCGAGGGCGGCACCTATTTCGTCGGCGCCCGCAGCAACTACGGCGGGCCGCTGGAGCCCGGGGAGTGGGTCGGCACCTTCGACGGCCGCCCCGACCATGCCGTGACCGTGGCCAAGGGGAGCAGCCAGTCCCTTGGCACCCTGACCGTCCGGGAGGTCTGGTGAAAGCACCGGCCGTTTTTCTCCTCCTGCTGCTGCTCGGCGCCGCCCCGGCCCACGCGCTGACCCTGACGCGCGATACCCGCTGGAGCGGCGAACTGCGCTTTGCCGAGCAGGTGACCGTCCCGGCCGGTGTGGCGCTGGAAGTCGCGGCGGGGAGCCGGATCAGTTTCACCGCCGGGGGGCTCGAGGTTGCCGGCCGGCTGGTTGCCGAACAGGCGCGCTTTTCGGGAAAGCAGTGGGACGGGGTGACCCTCAAGGGGTGCGACGCCGCGACGCGCCTGCGCGCGGTCGAAATCAGCGGCGCCCGGACCGGGCTCCTGGTCCAGGGCGGCGCCCCGGTCCTCGACCAGCTCGCCGTGCGCGACAACGAGGTGGGGATCGAACTGCGCGGCAAGTCGGCCGCCACCGTCCGTGACGGCGTCTTCACCGGCAACCGCAAGGTCGGGCTGTTCGTCAAGGACGACAGCGCGGCCAGCGTCACCGGCTGTCGCTTCGAGAACAACGGCAAGTACGGCGCCTACATCTACCGGGCCCGCCCGGCCGCGTTCAGCGGCAACCGCTTCAGCGCCAACCCGGTCGGCCTGATGATCGCCTATTTCGGCAGCGATCCGAAGATCGAGGGGAACCGCTTCGAGAACAACGAGACCGCCATCGAGGTCGACCGCGCCGCCCAGCCGGAACTGCGCCGCAACCTGGTGCGCAACAACCGCACCGGCCTGTTCCTGCAGCGCCGTGCCGATCCGCTGGTGACCGGCAACCGGTTTGCCGACAACCAGGTGGCGATCCGGCTGGCCTTCTCCTCCTATCCGCGCATTACCGGCAACGACTTCACCGGCAACCCCCTGGCGCTCCGGCTCGAATTCCAGTCCTCGACCTGGGAGCGCGAGCAGGGGGCGGCGGCGCGGGCCGGCGAGGTCGCGGCCGTCGGCGCCTTCGGCAGCGGCCAGGGGGCGAAAACCGTGACCGAGGCGGAGCGCCGGCCGGCGAACCTCGACGGCACCGTCGACGCCCACGGCAACTGGTGGGGCGACGCCGGCAGCCTGGAGCTGGCCCGCGGCGGGGAGCAGGGGAATCCGGGTTTCATCTTCGACGGCCGCGACCAGCCGACCTTCAGGGAGAAGGGGAAGGACTACCCGCTCGACACGGTGGTGTTCGCGCCGTGGAGCGGCGCCGCGCATACCGCCAGGGAGGAGTGGCCGTGATGTCAAGGACGTGGCTGTTCTTCGCCGCCCTGCTGCTCTGCGCCGGGACGGCCTGGGGAGCCTCCGGCATCCAGGGACGCGCCGCCTGGCGCGGCGAACTGGTCCCCGGCATCGTCGTCCGCGCCTACCGCAGCATCTCGGATATCGCTGCCGGCAAGGCCGTCGCCGAGTCGGCCCCGGTCGGTCTCGACGGTACCTATAAGCTGGAACTGCCGCCCGGCAGCTACTACCTGACGGCCCGCGACGGCAGCGGCCCGCTGCGCCCGGGCAACTACTTCTGCTACTACAGCGGCGCGCCGGTGCAGGTGAATGCCGGCGGCTACCGCAATGTCGGCTTCAACCTGATCCGCGTGCCGCAGGAGGCCGCCGCCGAGAAGGCGCCGCGCTCCGGCATCCGCGGCGAGATCAGCTACCAGGACGCGCCGCTGCCGCGGGCCTACCTGTACGTCTACCAGGATGCGGAGAAGGGCTTCAAGGGGCCGGGCTACCTGATCCAGCCGGTGGAGAAGGGGACGTTCCGGCTCAACCTCCCCCCCGGCAAGTACTGGCTGCTGGCCCGCAAGCGGTTGCGCGGCGGGCAGTTCGGGCCGATCGAGACCGGCGACTACTTCAACTACTACCACGGCAACCCGGTGACCATTGCCGCCGGTGAGGTGCGCGAGATCCGGATCGAGACGATCACCCGGCTGTCGATGCTGGAAGACGACCCGAACGCGCCGTTCGTCGGGGTGCGCGGCCGGATCGTCGATGCCGCCGGCAAGCCGGCGGCGCGGCTGCACGTCTTCGCCTACCGCCAGGCGGAGATGGCCGGCACCCCGGAATTCTTCTCGGCCCCGACCGGCGCGGACGGGCGGTTCGAGCTGGCGCTCCCCGAGGGCGGGCCGTACTTCCTGCTGGCCCGCCAGGAATTCGGCGGCCCGGCCGGCGAAAGCGAGTTGTACGGGCGCCTCGACGCCCCCGTGCGCATCGACCCGCGCGGCAAGACCCAGGAGGTGACGATCCGTGTCGCTCCCAAAGTCAATTAGTCTCCTGTTTTCTCTGCTCTGGCTGGGGTGGGTTGCCGTCCCGGCACCGGCCGCCGACCTGCCCGGGGCAACCCGCTGGGCCGGCGAAGTCCGGCTGAAGGAAGCGGTCAGCGTCCCTCACGGCGCGACCCTGACGATCGCCGCGGGCACCCGTGTCGTCATCCCTGCGCCGGACGCGACCATCACCGTGCTCGGCAAGCTGCTGGTCGAAGGGACTCCGGCGGCCCCGGTGGTGTTCGACAGCCCGGCCGGCTGGAACGGCATCCACTTCGTCGAGGCCGAAGGCGGCAGCCGTATCCGCCATGCCCGCTTCAGCCGGGCGGCGGCGGCGGTCAGCACCATCGCCACCGATTTCGCCGTCGCCAACAGCGAATTCCAGGGGTGCGAGTTCGCCGTCAAGCTGGAGCGCGAGGCCAGCCCGCTGATCGAGAACTGCTGGTTCGCCGACAACGGCATCGGCATCTCCAACGAGATGAAGTCGGCGCCGACCATCCGCAACAATCGCTTCTCCGGGCACACCAAGGCGGCGATCCTCGCCTCGCACGGCAGCCGCGGACCGATCACCGGCAACCGTTTCGTCGAGAACCAGCAGGGGGTCACCCTCATCCAGCGCTACGAGGGGGTCATCGCCGACAACCAGTTCAACGCCAACGAGACGGCGATCTTCTGCAACCAGACCCAGAGCACGCCGCGCATCGAGCGCAACCGCTTCGAGGGGAACAAGGTGGCGGTGGCCAACCTCTCCTTCTCCTACCCGGCCATCGTCGACAACCTGTTCCTCGACAACCGCACGGCGCTGCACAACGACCAGTACGGCTCGACGCTGGTCGAGCAGAACCTCTTCCGCGGCAACGGCACGGCGCTGTACGCCAACAAGAAGTCCAACCCGAAGGTGCGCCTGAACCGCTTCGAGAAGAACGAGGTCGCCCTGTTCTGCGACTTCTCCTCCTACCCGGAGGTGCGGCAGAACAACTTTGTCGACAACGCCGCGGCGGTCAAACTGGGGATCTACCAGAGCGCCGACTGGGAGAAGCGCTCCGGCTCGAAGCAGTTCATGCAGCGCGAGGCCTCGGCGCGGCAAAGCCAGAACCCGCTGCTGGCCAAGGTGCCGACCGAGTTCACGGATGTGGTCGACGTCAGCGGCAACTGGTGGGGGAAGGATACCGCCCAGCTGGCGGCGGCCGGCGAAAAGGGAAACGCCGCCATCTTTCATGACCGCCACGACCAGCCCGAGGTCAGCTACGAGAAGGAAGGGTACGGCCCGGGGACGTTCCGCCTCGACCGGATTCAGTTCGCCCCCTGGCTGAGCGAGGCGGTGGCCGGCGCCGGACCGCGGGAGAAGCCGTGAAAGCCCTGCTGCTGGCCGTGCTGGCCCTTGCCCTGCCGCTCTTGGCGCGCGCCGAAGTGCTCGAGGGGCGGGTGGTCCGCGACGACCGGCCGGTTGCCGGGGTCGCCGTCGGTGCGTTCGCCGGCTTCGATTTTACCGCGGCTGCTGTCGCGACTGCCGCTCCCAGCGACAGCGACGGCCGCTTCCGCCTGGAGGTGCCGCCCGGCAGCTATGCCCTGTTCGGCTGGTCGGCCGACCGGACGCTGTTCGCCTTCTGCGGCCGCAGCCCGGTGACCGTCGCCGCCGGGGACAGCCCCCAGTGGGCCGGCCTGCAGGCGGTCCCGGTCGAGACGCCCAACCGGACCCCTTATGCCGATGCCTACGGTGCGGCGCTCGAGGGGCGGGTGCTGGCGGCCGGCCGGCCGGTGGCCGACGCCCTGGTCTACCTCTATCTCGATGCGGGTGAAGATCTCAAGGGCCAGGGCTACCGGATGTCGGCCCCGACCGGCGCCGACGGGTGGTTCTCCTTCGACGGCCTGCCGGAAAGCAGCTACTTTCTGGCGGCGCGCAAGCGGCAGGACGGGCAGAAGGTCGGCCCGGTCCGCGAGGGCGACCTGTTCGGCATCTATCCCGGCAATCCCCTCGCCGCCAGGGCCGGGGAGACCACGCAGGTCGTCGTACACCTGGTCGCCAAGGCAAAGGATGCCGTCGAGGCCGAAACCTTCGGGCGCGGCGGCGGCCCGGAACTGCGCGGCATCGTCACCGATGCCGCCGGCAAGGGGGTGGCCGGGGTGCACGTCTTTGCCTATACTGACAAGGTCATCGGCCATCAGCGGCCGGCGGCCCTCTCCACCCCGACCGGAGCCGACGGCGCCTTCGTGGTCAGGCTCCCCGCCGCGGGCACCTATTATGTCGGCGCCCGCCAGCTGTACGGCGACTCGCCGGCACCGGGGGAGCTGTTCGGCATGTTCGAGGAGAGTGCCGATCACGGCTTGACCGTCAAGGCCGGCGAGAAGCGCGAGGCCCTGAAGATCGTGGTCGAACCGATCCGACTCTAACCAAGAAAGGACCACCATGAGCGATCCGAACCCCAAGGAGATCAAGCTGGAGATCCAGCTCGACGATGAAATGGCCCAGGGCGCCTATGCCAACCTGGCGGTGGTCAACCACAACGACACCGAGTTCGTTTTCGATTTCATCTTCGTGCAGCCGCAGGCGCCGCGCGCCAAGGTGCGCAGCCGGGTGATCACCTCGCCGCGCCATGCCAAGCGCCTGCTGCTGGCTCTGCAGGAGAACCTGGCGCGCTACGAGAAGACGTTCGGGCCGATCGAGCCGGCGATGCAGCGGGTCGACGAAGGCCATTACCACTAAGCGGCTGCTGGGCGGCCGATGAAAAGCGCCCGCCTGCGGCGTTGCCCTCGGTCTCGGCGCTGCGACGTACCTTGGGGTACGCCTCGCTTCTCGACCTTCGGTCGCCTTGCCTCCGGACATTTTTGATCGGGCTGGTTGTTGAAAGCGGATAAATGCGTTTCGCTCTTCTTGCGATACTGATACTGGTTGTCATCGGCTGCGTCGCCGCCAAGCCGCCGCTGGAGCTGGCCGATACGGTGATCGCCGACCGGCAGGTGTGGGCGGGGGAGGTGCGCATCCGCGGGGTGGTGACGGTGAAGAAGGACGGCCATCTGACCATTCTCCCCGGGACCCGGGTGGTGTTCGCACCGTTCGACCGTGACGGCGACGGCATCGGCGACGGCGAACTTCTGGTCGAAGGCGGGCTGGTGGCGCGTGGCACCGCGGCCGCGCCGATCGTCTTCACCAGCGGCGCCGCCCGGCCGAAGGCGGCCGACTGGAAGTACCTCTACCTCGATTTCGCCCGCGAGGGGGAGCTGGCTCACGTCATCAGCGAGTACGCCTACAGCGGGGTGCAGATCCATTTCTGCCGGGCGACGGTGACCGACTCGGAGTTCCGCTTCAACGTCGACGGGTTGCGTTTTTCCACCGTCAACCTGCTGGCGGCCGGCAACCGGGTGCACCATAATGTCCACGGCGTCCGCTTTGAAGAGCGCCGCAGCCAGGCGTACCTGCACCATAACGATATCCGCGACAACGACATCGGCCTGTTCGTCGTCACCCGCTCCGACGATGCCGCGCGGATCGAACGCAACAACATCGCCGGCAACCGCCAGTACAATGTCAAAATGGGGCTGGAGCAGGCCAAGGATGTGACCCTGCCGCGCAACTGGTGGGGGAGCACGGAGCCGGCCCTGATCGAACAGAGCTTTTTCGACCGGCGCAGCGATCCGTCCCTGGGGCTGGTGAGCGCGCCGGAGCCGCTGGCCGGGCCGGTCGACCCGGCCCGCTGGCAAGCCCAATAGCACGCATCAAGGAGTCGTCTCATGAAGTCGTTGCGCAAACTGTCCGCGATCCTCATCGTCCTCGCCCTGGCCGTCGGCCCTGCCCTCCCGTCCCCGGCGGCCGCCTGCGTCGGCAAGACGCTGCTGGTGGGGGCACTCGACACCCCCCAGCAGCAGGTGCTGGCCAACCTGCTGGCGATCCTGATCGGCGAGCGTACCGGCACCACGGTCAAGGTGGTGCCGGCGGCCAGCCATGCCGCGGCCCACGAGGCGCTGCTCAAGGCCGACCTGGACATGTACGTCGAATACACCGGCATCGGCCAGGTGCAGATCCTGAAAGCGCCGCCGATCGCCGACCAGGCCGCGCTCTACAAGGCGGTCAAGGAGCGCTACAACCAGGAGCTGAACCTGGTCTGGCTGGAGCCGTTCGGCTTCACCGACCCGAAGCTGGCGCCCGGCGGCACGGTGGCCGAAGCCGCCCCGGTGGTGCGCAAGGACACTCTCAAGAAGTTCCCGGCGCTGGCCCGGCTGATCAACAAACTCGGCGGCGCCATCGACGCGGCCACCATGCAGAAGCTGGAAGGCGCGGCCGGCAGCGGCAGCGCCAGGGACGTGGCCCGCAAGTTCCTCAAGGACAAGCGGCTGATCTGATGCCCGCCGTCGACCGCCGCACCTTCGTCAGGACCGCGCTGGCCGCCGCCGCGCTCGGCAGCGTGCCGGTCCTCGACCTGCTGGCCGTGCCGGCACGGGCGGCCGAGGCGCCGCCGCTGGCGGTGCGTAAGGGGAGCGATATCGCGAAGCTGGTGCGCGATACGCTCGCGGCGCTGGGCGGGATGGGCAGATTCGTCAAGCCCGGCAGCGTGGTGGTGGTCAAGCCGAACATCGGCTGGGACCGCACCGTGGAGCTGGCCGCCAACACCCATCCCGAGGTGGTCCGCACCCTGGCGGAACTCTGCCTGGAGGCGGGGGCGAAGCAGGTGCGGCTGTTCGACCGGACCTGCAACGACCCGCGCCGCTGCTACACCCAGAGCGGCATCGCCGCCGCCATCGACAGCCTCAGGTCCGAGCGGGTGACCCTCGAGCACATGGATCCCCGCGCCTACCGCGAGGTGACGATCGCCGGCGGCAAGGCGCTGCCGACCTGGGAGTTCTACCGGCCGGCGCTCGAGGCCGACGTCTTCATCAACGTGCCGGTCGCCAAGCACCACTCGATATCGCGCCTGACCGTGGGGATGAAGAACCTGATGGGGGTGATCGGCGGCAGCCGGGGGAAACTGCACACCGACATCGCCGAGTCCCTCGCCGACATCAACAGCGTCCTCCCCTCCGACCTGACGGTGGTCGACGCCACCCGCATCCTGGTGGCCAACGGACCCCAGGGGGGGCGCCTCGAGGACGTGCGCCGCCTCGACACCCTGATCGCCTCGCCGGACATCGTCGCCGCCGATGCCTATGCCGCCACCCTGTTCGGCCTCAAGCCGGAAGAGGTGCCGAGCATCGTCGCCGGCGCCCGCCGGGGGCTCGGGGTCATGGACCTGAACCGGATCCGCCTGGTGTGACGGCCCCGCGCTGGACATACGCCCGCCGCGCCAGCCAGGTCGTCTGCCTGCTCGGCTTCCTGTGGCTGTTCGTGCAGACCGAATACCGGGGCGTCGACGACCTGCCGTATCCGGTCGGCCTGCTCTTCCGCCTCGATCCGCTGGCGGCCCTGGCCGACGCCCTGGCGTCCGGCCCCTTCGGCTGGGGGCTGCTCTGGCCGGCCCTGCTGGTGCTGCTGCTGACCGCCGTCTTCGGCCGCTTCTTCTGCGGCTGGGTCTGCCCGCTCGGCGCCACGCTCGACGGCCTCGGCCGGCTGCTCGGCCGCGGCCGCCGGGCGTTTTCCCCGGGATGGCGCCGGGTCAAGTACTACCTGCTCTTCGCCCTCTCGGCCGCCGCCCTCGGCGGGGTGCAGCTGCTCGGCCTGTTCGACCCGCTGGCGATCTTCCTGCGGTCCCTGGCGCTGTCCCTCTACCCGGCCTACAACTTCGGTGTCAACCGGGCGTTCGACGTGCTCTACGCCGTCGATCTGCCGGTGATCACTCCGGCCGCCCAGAGCCTCTTCCCCTGGTGGCGCGATCACCTGATGGCCTTCCATCAGCCGGTTTTTGCCTTAAGCCTGTTCACCCTGTTGGTCTTTCTCGGTGTCGTCCTGCTGGAGAAACTCGAGCACCGCTTCTGGTGCAAGCATCTCTGCCCCCTCGGGGCGCTGCTCGGCCTCTGCGCCCGCCACGCCCTGCTGCAGCGCACCCCGAAGACGCTGTGCGCCGATTGTCAAAAGTGCGATGCCCTGTGCCGTTCCGGGGCGGTGCGCGCAGACGGCCACCGGCGCAGCGAGTGCCTGCTGTGCATGGACTGCACCGGCTTCTGCCCCGAAGAAAGGGTCGTGTTCCGCCTGCGGCCCCCGCAACGCGGCGCCCCGGGGATCGACCTGGAGCGGCGCGGCGTGGTCACAGCGTTGGCCTGCGGCGCCCTGGCCGCCCCGGTGGTGCGCATCGCCCCCGCGCAGGAACGCACCAATCCCTACCTGATCCGCCCGCCGGGGGCGGTGGCGGAAGCTGAATTCCTGGAGCGTTGCGTGCGTTGCGGCGAGTGCATGAAGGTTTGCATCGGCGGCGCCCTGCACCCGGCGTTCCTGGAAGCCGGTCCGGTCGGGCTGTGGACGCCGCTGCTGGTGGCGCGGGTCGGCTACTGCGAGTACAACTGCACCCTGTGCGGGCAGGTCTGCCCCACCGGGGCGATCAAACGCCTGGCCCTGGAGCCGAAGCGCAGGACGGTCATCGGCCGGGCGGTGTTCGACAAGGACCGCTGCCTCCCCTTTGCCAAGGGGGTCGAGTGCCTGGTCTGCGAGGAGCACTGCCCGACCGGCGAGAAGGCCATCGTCTTCGAAGAGAAGGACGTGATCGTCGATGGCGTGACCCGCCGGCTGAAACTGCCGAAGGTGGTCGACCGGCTCTGCATCGGCTGCGGCATCTGCGAAACCAAGTGCCCGCTGGAAGGGGCCAGCGCGATCCGCGTCATCAGCGAGGGGGAGAGCCGGCGGGAGCGCACCGGCCTGCCGGCCGGGCCGTACGGCTGATCGATCCGCGGCCCCGGCCTTGGCTTGCATTTCACCTCTTTGCCTGCCGCGCCATCTTGAGCTTGAACCGGTCTCCCCGGATTCTGCATTTTTCTTGAACCTTCGCTGTTGACGCGCTACGTTGCGGAAATTGTTTCTGACTGACTTCTTGTTGGGGGGAAGATGCCGTCAGTGTGCATGCCAATTACGACCACTTGAGCCATTTTGACGATGGCGGGTGGTCGTTTCGCATTTGACGGGGCAGAGTGCAGACAAATATCGGGAAATAAATCCATCCCCTTTGCCCGGATTTTATTTGCGCGTTGATGCTTGTGCGGTATCTACGGCGGAATGAGATGAGGAGACCCTATGCGATTCTTTTATCTGTTGCTGATGTTTGTCTTGACTGCTACCGCCGTGACGGCGGAACCGTTGCCGGAGTCGGACATCCCGGTCCGATACAAGACCGTGCAAATTTCTTACGAGGTCAATGCCGATGGTTCCTATGTCAACAGTAACCGGTGGTCGGCAACCATCCTCAAGGAGAACGCCCTGGAGTCATTCAAGAGTGCATCGGTAGCGTTCAGCACCAGTGTCGCCAGCGGCGAAGTTCTCGAAGCCTATACGTTGAAAAAGTCAGGTCAACGCATCGATGTGCCCAAGAGCGGTTACCAAGTCACCGTCGATAACGGGTATGAGGATGCCTCTCCCCTCTATTCCGATGAAACGACGATCTCGGTCCTTTTCCCGGATCTGGCGGTCGGCGATACCATTGTATTCTCCTCCCGCGTCACCAACAGGGAGGGAATGTTTCCAAACCAGTTCTCGACTGTACACGTCTTTTCCCGGTTCGCGGCGTACGAGAATGTTGCCGTCGAAATAGTTGCACCTGCCACCATGCAACTCAATCGCGAGTCTTTTTTCATGACGGAGGAACAGCCGGTGATAAAAGACGGCAAGCAGCAGCTTCGCTGGAGATACCGGAACGATAGCCCGGAGAAATGGACTCCTGCCGACAACGGCATCTCAACCGTCGGCGGCGAACCAAGTCTTTATGTCTCAACCTTCAAGAGCTATCAAGAGATTGTCGAGACTTACGGTGCGCGGGCCACGCCGAAGGCTGCCGTCACCGAACGGGTAAAGCGGCTTGCTGCTGAGATCACCGCCGACGGCACAACCGTGGAAGCGCAGGCAAGTTCCTTGTATGACTGGGTTAACCGGAATATCTCCTATGGTGGGAACTGCATCGGCATTGGTGCCGTGGTCCCTCGCGACCTGGATGTAGTGCTGGATAACAAGATGGGTGACTGCAAGGATCATGCGACCCTGCTGCAGGCGCTGCTGGCGGCACGCGGCATAGAGAGCGAGCAGGCCCTGATCAATTCCGGGACGCTTTACCAACTCCCCTCCGTTCCCGTGGTTGAGGCTGTGAACCATGTCATCAACTACATTCCGAGCCTGAACCTTTTCCTTGATTCAACCTCCCAGATTATCCCCTTCGGCATGCTTCCCTTGAATCTCGGTGAAAAACCGGTTCTGCTGGTAAGCCATTACCGCGAAGGGCAGAAGACCCCGTCAACGGCACTTGGTCATGAGCAGTTCATGAAAACCACTCTCCGCATTCGGGAAGACGGTTCTGCCACTGGCACCATGAATCTGCAGCAGAAAGGCTTTCCAGCTATTGCCACCCGGGCCATCATGCGCGATATCCCTCGTTCACAAGAAGATTTCATCGCAGGGAAGATGCTGGAAGCTCAGGGCGTCCATGGTTCTGCAGCAATTCAGCGGGACGATGCGCCGGACCCTCAAAATATGTATAAACTTTCATTGTCGTTCGATCTGCAGGACTTCGTGGTCGTCGGTACTGCTACGGGACTTCTGGTCAAGCCAGTCGCTGCCAGCTCTTTTCCAATTAACATGTTCATGCTCAATATTTATGAGCCTGTGCCGAATAGGCCACATCTTTGCGGAGGGGGAGTCAGCGTGGAGGAATACGAAATGGAATTCCCCGCCACGATGAAAATTCTCTCCATCCCCAAAGATGTGGTTCTTTCCGATGCCTTCATCGATTACACGGCCACATATCGAAAGGATGCGAACAGCCTGAGTATCAGGCGAGAGTTGATTGACAAGACGTCAGCCAACATCTGTTCTCCTGATTATGCCGCTGGCTACAAGAAGTCGCTGCTTGGTATTGTCAAGGATCTCAAGGCCCAAATCCTCATCGGGGACTGAGCCCTGACGGTGCCGGACGTTCCTGCAGCATCGTCGGGTTACGCCAATTCATGCGCTTTCATCCGAAATGGCTGTGCTACAGCGGCCTCTCTGCGGGCCTCGCTTTGTTGCTGGTGATGTCGGTAAATGCCGACGCCGGACAGTTGCTCGTCGACGACTTCGAGCGGGGCTTAAGCCCGGCGTGGACGGTCAAGTCGTTCAAGGGGGAGACGGCGTATCAGGTGGTCACCGACGAGGGGCGCCGCGTCCTGCGCGCCGACAGCCGCGCCGCCGCTTCGGGACTGATCAAGAAGGTCGATCTCGACCCGCACGACTACCCCGTGCTCTCCTGGCGCTGGAAGGTAGCCGCAACGATCCCGCAGGGCGACGAGCGGACGAAGGCGGGGGACGACTATGCCGCCCGCGTCTACGTGATCTTCCCCCACTGGTTCTTCCCGAAGACCCGCACCCTCAACTACATCTGGGCCAACCATCTCCCTGCGGGGACGTTCCTCCCCAACGCCCATACCGGCAACGCCGTGATGATCGCCGTCGAAAGCGGTCCGGACAAGGCCGGCCGCTGGCTGGCCGAGCGCCGCAACATCGTGGAGGACTATCGCCGGGCGTTCGGCGAAGAGCCGCCGCGGATCGGCGCCATCGCCGTGATGACTGACACCGACAACACCGGAACCACGGCCCTGGGCTGGTACGACGATCTGGTATTGAGTCGCTGACGGTTCAGGGGCGGGCGGCTTCGACCCGGTTGCGGCCGGCGTGCTTGGCCCGGTACAGGGCATCGTCGGCTTCGCGGATCAGTTGGTTCAGGGTGTCGACCCCCGGGTGGGGGAGGGCGGCGACGCCGAGACTCGCCGTCAGGCGCAGGGCGGCCAGGGGCGGGGCGAAGGTCAGCGCGGCCACCTCGGTGCGCAGCGTCTCGGCCAGTTGCAGGGCCTGCTCCAGCGTCGCCCCGGGGAGGACCACGGCGAATTCCTCGCCACCGTAGCGGGCCGCCGTTCCGCCCCCGCAACCCTCCTGCAACAGCGTGCCCACCCGGCAGAGAACCTCGTCCCCGGCCTGATGGCCGTAGCTGTCGTTGATCCGCTTGAAGTGGTCGATGTCGAGCATGATCAGGGCGAGCGGGGTTGCCGGGCCGCGGCGCGCATCCCAGGTTTCCTCCAGATGCTCCAGGAAGTGGCGGCGATTGGCCAGTCCGGTCAGCGGGTCGGTGCGCGACAGCTGCTCGAGGCGGCGGTTGCTTTCACGCAGGCGGTCCTGCAGCGATTTGATCTTGAGCTGGACCTTGACCCGGGCCACCAACTCCCCGGCGTGGAACGGTTTGGTGACGTAGTCGCAGGCGCCGCGTTCAAGACCGCGAATCTTCTCCTCGCAGGTCTCGTGGCCGGTGAGGATGATCACGGGGATCTCCCGCCACCGTTCGCTGGCGCCGATCCGGTCGAGCAAGGCGAGCCCGTCGATCCCCGGCATCTCCAGGTCGCACAACACCAGGTCGATCGGCTCCCGGTCGAGCAGTTGCAGCGCTTCCCGGCCGCCGGGCGCACTCAACAGCGTCGCTTCCAGGTCCGCCTGGCGCAAGGCGTCGAGAATCAGCTCGCGGGCGACGGCGGAATCGTCGATCACCAGTATGGTGGGGAGCATGAATAAGTCCTCGGCGGTTTTGGCTGTCGGGATCAGCCTTTCATGAAAGCATACGGCACGAATCTGCGGCATGCAAAGGGGGGGGCACTTTTCTGCGCCGCGCCGGTCATCAGGTATAATGAATCAGGAAGCCTTGTCGTCCGGACCGAAAGGAGTGGGCTATGTCGCTGGTCAAGACCTGGTATTCTCCGGAGGCCGCCGCGGAGCAGTTCGGCATCAACCCGGCCCAGATCCTGGCATGGGTTGCCGAAGGGCTGGTGCGGGCCGAACAGGAGGGAGAGAAGGTCTCCCTGGTCAATATCGATGACGTCCGCCTGGAAGTGCAGGCGATGGTCGACCGTTCCTGAGCGGGATGGCGGCAGTTCCATCCTGTGATGTGGTCGTGGCCGGCGGCGGGATCGTCGGCTGCGCCACGGCGTTGGCCCTGACGGCATCCCGGCCCGGCCTGAAGTTGATGCTCCTCGAGAAGGAGCCGCGCTTGGCCGCCCACCAGACCGGCCACAACAGCGGGGTGATCCACGCCGGCCTCTATTACCGGCCGGGATCGCTGAAGGCCCGCAACTGTACGGCCGGGCGGGAAGCGCTGTACGCCTTCTGTGCCGAGCACGGCATCCCCTTCCAACGCTGCGGCAAGGTGGTGGTGGCGGTCGGCGAGGACGAACTGCCGGCGCTGGAAGAATTGGAACGCCGCGGCCGGGCCAACGGTCTGGAAGGGTTGGAGCGGCTCGATGCGGCCGGGGTGCGCGCGCGGGAGCCGCACGCGGCCGCGGTTGCCGGACTGTTCGTGCCGCAGACCGGGATCGTCGACTATGCCCGGGTCACCGCAGTGATGGGCGATCTGCTGCGCCGGCAGGGGGCGGAGATCCGGCTCGGCACCCGCCTCGATGCGGCGCGGCCGTCGCCTGACGGCGTGCGCCTGGCCACCTCGGCCGGCGAGGTCAGGGCCCGCATCCTGGTCAACTGCACCGGGCTGCACTGCGACCGGGTGGCCCGCCGCTGCGGCGTCGACCCCGGGGTGCGGATCGTGCCGTTCCGCGGCGAGTACTACTTGGTTCGCCCCGAGCGGCGCGAACTGGTGCGCCATCTCATCTACCCGGTGCCCGACCCGGCCCTGCCGTTTCTCGGCGTTCACTTCACCCGGATGATCGACGGCTCCCTGGAAGCCGGGCCCAACGCGGTGCTGGCCTGGAAGCGCGAAGGCTATCGCTGGCACGACGTCTCGCCGGGCGATCTTCTCGATACCCTGGCGTTCCCAGGCTTCTGGCGGCTGGCCGGGCGTTTCTGGAAAGTGGGGGCGGCCGAGTACCGGCGGTCCTTTTCCCGCCGGGCGTTCGTGGCCAGCCTGCGCCGGCTGGTGCCGGAGATCGGCCTGGCGGATGTGCTCCGCGGCGGCGCCGGGGTGCGTGCCCAGGCGGTGGACCGCGACGGCAAGCTGGTCGATGACTTCCGGATCATCGCTGCCGGGCGGATGGTGCACGTTCTCAACGCCCCGTCGCCGGCCGCCACCGCTTCGCTGAGCATCGGCCGGGTCGTGGCCGGCGAGGTCGGGCGGCTGCTGGACGCGTGAGAAGAGACTGGATGTAGGGGGAGGCGCGATGAGCGCTGAGGCGAGGGGTGTCTTCGGGAGAAATCCGGGGGCGGGCAATGTTCAAGGGGCGGGCCTGTTGGCCCGCCCCTTGGTTTTTTTTGCCGCTCAGGCCGTTTCGTTCTTGCCGGCCGCCCGCTTGTAGGCTTCCTTTCCTTCCTGGAAGCCCTCCTTCAGGGCGTCGCGCTGGGATTTGGCGTAGTCCTTGGCGTGAGAATATTCGTCGCGGACCCGGTCCTTGGCCTTGCCGAGCCCCTCGGCGATCTTGTGCCGGGTTTCCTTGCCGGATGCCGGGGCGAAGAGCAGGGCGGCGACGCCGCCGGCGACCGCGCCCACCAAAAAGCCCAACAGCACGTTGCCAGTTTCACGATTCATAGGAACCTCCCGTTCTGGTCTTAGTTGTCTGCCTCGCCTGCGGCGGCCTGCCGCCGGCTGTGCAGAAAGTGTTTGAGGGTCGAATAGGCCGTTTTGATGCCGGCAACCACGGCGATCGCCGACCGGATCCGGCTGAAGAACGATGGATGCTCCCCGCCCTGGGAAGCGATGCCGCGGATATGGGCGCTAAGCGCGGCGATGTCGGCTGCTACGGCGTTCCCCTCGTCGATCAGCTGGCGGGCGGCGATGACCGTTCCGGTCGATTCGTCGGCCAGGGTCTTCAGGGAGACGAGCAGTTCGTCGGCTTTGCCGAGGACGCCGTCGAGTCTGGCGGCGGCCCGGTTCAGCCGCGCCAGCACGATGATCAGGTAGACCAAAGCCGCGACCGCGACGCCGGTCAGGATGGTGAGCAACAAGGCGGTGTAGCTGATGGTGTCGTTCATGGTCTCCAGCCCCTGGTCAGGTCCGACTAGTATAAGGGATATCCGGGCGCTTGCAAGTCAGCAGCTTCCCTGGCAGTCGCACGACGGTTCGCTGCCGGTCAGCCAGCCGTGGATGATGGCGCTGGCGCAGCCGACCCCGGCCTTGACCGAGAGTGCCGCCACCGGGCAGTTGCGCGCGCAGGCGCCGCACTCGATGCAGGCGTCGCGGCGGACGATGCGCGCCCGGCGGTCCTCGAGCGCCAGCACCGCATGGGGGCAGACGGTCGCGCACATGCCGCAGCCGGTGCATTTCGCCGCATCGAGCTGCAGGGTGACGACGTTGTCGAGGTAGCGCAGTCCGCTCATGGCAAAAATGCCCCCGCGATCCAGAGCGTGCCCGCCGCCAGCAGGGCCGCTGCCTGGACGGGGAGGGTCCGGCGCATCTCCCGCTCCACCCCGGATGGCGAGGTGAAGGTGGTCGCGCCGGTAAAGTTCATGGCGCACCAGGCCGCCACCGCCGGCAGAGCCAGGAGCAGGGCGGCACTGTCGATGCCGCCGAGCCGGGCCCCGTACAGGGTCGTCCCGGCCAGCGCCACGGCCAGGCCGGCCACCGCGCCCTTCACCGCGAACATCCGTCCCGGCAGCCAGGGAAGCAGGACCGGCACGACCACTGCCCCGGCCAACACTCCGGCCAGCCCCGCGGCGATCGCCGCGGGGCCGCGTTGCAGCGCGGCCTCGACCGTGAAAAACCGGGGGCCGATGCCGCCGATAAGGAGCAGGAGCAGGCTCCCCCACCCCAGTGATTTCCACATCGCCGTCAGTTCGACGGGGGTCAGCACCAGCCGCTCGCCCAGGGTGAACGTCACCCGGCGCATGGCGGGAGTGGCCTGCATCCCCGCGGCCAGGAACGCCGGCAGGTCGGCGGCGCGCACCGGCCCGTAGATCACGCGGAAGCCGCACCCCTTCAAGACCTCGTGGGCCGCCACCCCCGGTGCGCCAAGCTGCGGCAGAACCAGGGTGCGGTGCCCCACGAGCTCTGCCAGCCGGCAGGCGGTTACTTGCCGAATGATCTCGGCGGTGCCGAAGGTCCCCTTGCCGGCCGCGCACCAGACGTTGACTCCCCGCGTGTCGAGGACCAGCAGCCAGGCATTGGTGGCGGCGAGTTCCCGGCGCAGCAGGTCGACGGTCATCTTGTAGTTGGCCGTGACCAGCACCGGGCTGGCGGCTTGCGGTTCACCGACGGCATAGAGACCGGGCCGCACCCGGTAGCGCATCCGCCCGAACCCCCAGCGCATCTGCCAGTGACCGAGCCGGTCGACCATGGTCAGACCGGCGGCCAGCCGCGGTACGGCACCGGCCGGGGTCGGCAGCGTGCCGTACACGCACGGCCAGGCGCGATAGGGAGCGACCGGGCTATCGTCCGGTGCCGGCGTGCCGACTGCCGCTGTCGCTCCGCAGCCGTCCGAGGTTTCCCGCGCCGCACCCGGCGGCGCCACCGGCGGTCAACAGCGCGGGGCGGGAGTGGTCGTGTCGTCGCGCATCGCTCAGTTGTCTCCCAGCGCCCGGCCGCCGGCCTGCTTCAGCGTGGCATGGGCATGGCGCAGCATCCGCTCGGTGGTCTCCCAGCCGACGCACTTGTCGGTGATCGACAGCCCGTAGCGCAGGCGCGTCGGGTCGCCGAGCGGCTGGTTGCCGTCCTCGAGGAAACTCTCGATCATCACCGAGGAGATGGTCCGGTTGCCGGCCGTCAGCTGTTCCAGCACGTTGTGCAGCACCGTTTCCTGCCGGGTGTGGTCCTTTTCCGAATTGGCGTGGCTGCAGTCGACCATGATCGATTGCAGCAGGCCGGCCTTGGCCAGCAGTTCCTCGGTCTTGCGGATGTCCTCGGGGAAGTAGTTGGGGCGGTCGTTGCCGCCGCGCAGGACGATGTGCACATCCTGGTTGCCGAGGGTCGAGACGATCGAGGTGCGCCCGTCGTTGTTGATGCCGATGAAGTTGTGCGGGTGCAGCGCCGCCTTCATGGCGTCGACGGCGATCTGCAGGTTGCCGTCGGTGCCGTTTTTGAAGCCGACCGGGAAGGAGAGGCCGCTGGCCATCTCGCGGTGGGTCTGCGACTCGGTGGTCCGTGCGCCGATCGCCCCCCAACTGATCAGGTCGGCCAGGTAATGCGGCGTGATCGGGTCGAGCATCTCGCCGGCGATCGGCAGGCCGAGGTCGGTGATGGCGCACAGCAGGCCGCGGGCGACGCCCAACCCCTTGGAGATCTGGTGGGTGCCGTTCAGTTCCGGGTCGTTGATCAGCCCCTTCCAGCCGATGGTGGTGCGCGGTTTTTCGAAGTAGACGCGCATCACGACGAAGATCTGGTCCTCGATCTCGCGCGCCAGTTGCGCCAGGCGCCCGGCGTAGTCGAGGGCGGCCCTGGGGTCGTGGATCGAGCACGGTCCGACCACCGCCATCAGCCGGGCGTCGCGGTTGTGCAGGATCGAACAGACCGTCTCGCGGGCGTGGGTGACGAACTCGGCGCCGCGCTCGGACAGGGGGAAGACCTGCTTGAGATCGGTCGGGGCGATAATCGGGGTCAGGCTGCGGACGCGAAGGTTGCTGGTGCGGATCATGGAGGACTCCAGTCTTGGGTGATCGCCGGCGGGGCATTATCGCCGCAAGGACCAGAAAAATCAATGTCTTTGCCTTTGGGGGGCGAGGGCGGCATTTGACTCCCGAACCGCGCCTGGGTTATATATAAATATTGGCGGACGACGGTTCTCCTTGTTATTTCAGCCGGTTTGCACGAGGTGCCATGCTCCTTCCGTGGAGTTCCCTGTACCAGGCGGTGAACCTGGTCTTCCAGATTTACATTTTCATCGTGGTCGCCCGGGCGCTGATCTCCTGGGTCGGCCCCGACCCCTACAATCCGATCGTCCGTTTCCTTTGCCGGGCCACCGATCCGGTTCTCGACCGGCTGCGCCGGCTGCTGCCGCTGCAGTTCGGGGGCATCGACCTGACTCCGGTGGCGCTGCTGCTGGGGCTCTATCTGGCGAAGGACCTGCTTCTCAACCTGATCGTCCAACTCGCTCGAGGTTAAAGGCTTGCCCATGCGCATCACCCCCATCGACATCCAGCAGCAGCAGTTCCGTTCCCGCCTGATGGGCTACGACAAGGCCGGGGTCGACGAGTTCCTGGAAATCCTGGCCGGCGAGATCGAGCGGCTGCTTCGCCAGAACCAGGATCTGCAGGAGGATCTGGCCCGTACCCGGAGCACTCTCGACGAGATGCGCGAGCGCGAGGCGACCCTGAAGGAGACGCTGCTCACCACCCAGAAGGTGACCGACGAACTCAAGGCCAACGCCCGGCGCGAAGCCGACCTGCTGCTGGCCGACGCGGAGATGCGCGCCGAGCGCATGATGCGCAACGCCGAGGACCGCCGCCTGCAGCTGATCGAAGAGATCCAGGAGATCAAGCGCCAGAAGATCGATTTCGAGACCAGCCTGCGCTCGTTGCTGGAGAAGCATGTGCGCATGCTCGATCTGAACGTGCTGTCGATCGGCGACGAGCGGGCTGATGCCAAGCTGATTGAGGAGCCGCTCCCCTTCGACCGCCCCGCCGCGCCTGCGCCGTCCCCGTCGCGGCCGGCCGTACCGCCGCAGCCGCAGCCGCAGCCGCAGCCGGCTGCCCCCGCGCCCCCTGCCGCGCCGGTTCGCCCGGATGCGCCGCGGCCCGTGCGGCCGCCGGCGCCCGTCGCCGACGACCTGACCTTCGACATTCCGCTGGTCTCCGACCCGGAGCGGAAACCGACGCCGTGACCCCTTCGTGGCTGCGGCCGACGGCAGCCGGTGTCGAAATCCGCCTGTTGGTCCAGCCGCGCGCCAGCCGCGACCAGCTCGTCGGGGTGCAGGGCGACGAACTCAAGGTCCGGCTTGCCGCCCCGCCGGTGGAGGGGGCCGCCAACGCGGCCTGCTGTGCCTTTTTCGCCAAGCTGTGCGGGCTGCCGAAGAGTCGTGTTACACTGGTCGCAGGAGAATCGTCACGGCACAAGCGCCTGCTGCTGGCCGGCGCCGATGCGGCTGCGGTGATTGCCGCCGCAGGGGTTGCCGGGGGGGTTGACTTGCCGGCCGCAAGTGATTAGATTACCGCCGCAATTCAGATCGGAGGTCGCAAGAGCCATGCCTGTCTACGAGTACAAGTGCCACGATTGCGGGATCGTCTTCGAGGCCCGCCAGAAATTTTCCGATGCGCCCCTGACCGCCTGTACCGCCTGCGGCGGCAAGGTCGAGAAAATGATCTCCCTCGGCGGTTTCGCCCTCAAGGGCGGCGGCTGGTACCAGTCGGGCTACAGCGCCGGTTCCGCCCAGCCGGCGGCCTGCCCGAGTTCCGCCGGAGGCGGCTGCGCCGGCTGCCCCAAGGCGGCCAACGAGTAGGCGCAGGCGCGCCGCGCCTGCGGCCTGTCAGCCCCGACGCCCCGGCCCTGCAGGCCGGGGCGTTTTTTGCTGCCGTTCTACCGTCGCCCCGCCTTTACAATCGCCCCGCCCTGTGTTTATAGTCACATTTTGACTTCCTGGGAGGTGCGATGCATGGACAAGATCATTGACGGCAAGGCGATTGCCGAGAACATTCGCGGAGAGATCGCGGTTGCGGTCGAAGGGTTGAAGAGCAGGGGGGTGACCCCGGGGCTGGCGGTGGTACTGGTCGGCGAGGATCCGGCCAGCCAGGTCTACGTGTCGATGAAGAAGAAGGCCTGTGCGGCCGCCGGGATCTTCTCCGACGAGCACAAGCTCCCGGCCGAGACCACCGAGGCGCAGCTGCTGGCGCTGATCGACGAACTCAACCGCGACGAGCGGATCGACGGCATCCTCGTCCAACTCCCCCTGCCGAAGCAGATCAACGAGAGCAAGGTCCTCGAGGCGATCTCGCCGAAGAAGGACGTTGACGGCTTCCACCCCTACAACGTCGGCCGCCTGGTGACCGGCAACCCGCTCTTTCGCCCCTGCACCCCCTACGGGGTGATGAAGATGATCGAGCATACCGGTCTTGACCTGACCGGCAAGGAAGTGGTGGTGGTCGGCCGGTCCAACATCGTCGGCAAGCCGGTGGCGCTGATGTGCCTGTCCCAGCACGCCACGGTGACGATCTGCCATTCGCGCACGAAAGACCTTGCCGCCCAGGTGGCCAAGGCCGACGTGCTGATCGCCGCGGTCGGCCAGCCGGAGATGATCAAGGGGCGCTGGATCAAGCCGGGGGCGGTGGTCATCGACGTCGGCGTCAACCGGGTCGGCGAGAAGAAGCTGGTCGGCGACGTCGAGTTCGATGCGGCCCTGGAGCGCGCCGGGGCGATCACTCCGGTGCCGGGCGGGGTCGGGCCGATGACCATCGCCATGCTCCTCTACAACACGCTGGAAAGCGCCCGCCGCCGGGCCGGCTGACCGCATGATCATCAGCGAAGCCAAGCCGCTTGCCGAACTGCAGGAAGTGCTGGCCCCTTTCGGCAGGCTCTTCCTGGTCGGCTGCGCGGCCTGCGCCACGGCGTGCAAGGCCGGCGGCGAGGAGGAAGTGTTCCGCTTCCAGGAGTGGATGGCCGGGCAGGGGAAGGAGACCACCGGCAGCGTCATTATCGACGAGGCCTGTCACATCCAGCGTGCCGCCCGCGATCTGCGCCACCATGCGCAGGCCGTCGCCGCCGCCGATGCCCTGGTGGTGCTGGCCTGCGGTTCGGGGGTGCAGTCGATCTCCAGCAACACCGACAAGCGCGTGATCGGCGCGCTCAACTCCCTGTTTCTCGGCAACGTCCGGCGTTTCGGCCAGTACGAGGAGATGTGCTCGCTGTGCGGCGACTGCATCCTCAACGAGACCGCCGGCATCTGCCCGGTGACCAACTGCGCCAAGGGGCTGCTCAACGGCCCGTGCGGCGGGATGAAGGCGGGGCGCTGCGAAATCGACGGCGAACTTGACTGCGCCTGGCGGCTGATCTTCGAACGGCTCCAGCGCCAGCAGCGCCCGGGGGTGTTCGCCCGGCGCGTGCCGCCGAAAGCCTGGAGCCGCCGGCGCAAGCCGGGCCGGCACAAAATCAGATAGGTCTTATAGGTCCTGTTGGACTCACAGGCCCTATAAGGTTGATGGCGCTATGTCCCAACTTTCCCAAAATCTCGCCGCCGGCGAATTTGTCGTCACCGCCGAGGTCGCCCCGCCCAAGGGGATCGATCTGGCCCCGGTGCTGGCCACCGCGGAGAAGCTCCAGGGGGTGACGGCCGTCAATGTCACCGACAACCAGGGGGCCAACATGCGCCTGTGTGCCCTGGTGCTGGCCGGCGAGCTTCGGCGGCGCGGCATCGAGCCGGTGCTGCAGCTGACCTGCCGCGACCGCAACCGGGTGGCGCTGCAGTCGGACCTGCTCGGCGCCGCGGCACTGGGGATCGAGAACGTGCTGCTCCTTTCCGGGGACCACAGCAAGTTCGGCGACCACCCCGACGCCCGCCCGGTGTTCGATCTCGACGCGGTACAACTGCTCGACGTCGTGGCCGGACTGAACCGCGGCGTCGACATGGCCGGCAAGCCGCTGGCCGGCACCCCCCGCTTCTTCCCGGGGGCGGCGGTCAACCCGGCGGCCGAGCCGTTCGAGCTGGTGCTGCAGAAGGTGCGCAAGAAGGTCGACGGCGGAGCCCGCTTCTTCCAGACCCAGGCGGTCTTCACCCGCGTCGAACTGGAGCGGCTGGCGGCTGCAGTCGCGCCGCTGAACGTACCGGTGCTGGCCGGCGTTCTGCTGGTGCGCAGTGCGAAGATGGCGCGCTTCCTCAACAGCAGCATCCCCGGCATGTGCGTTCCCGACGAGGTGGTCGCCCGTCTCGAACAGGCTGCCGATCCCCTGCTCGAGGGGGTGGCGATCGCCCGCGAGACCGTCGGCTGGGCGCGCACGTTCTGCCAGGGAGTGCACCTGATGACCCTCGGGCACGACGAAACGATCCCGGAGATTTTACGCTAGGGGCGGGAGTCCATCCGCCCCTGCAAAGGACGAGCTATGACCGATGGATTGAAGCAGACGCCGCTGAACGCGGCGCACAAGGCCCTCGGGGCGCGGATGGTCCCTTTCGGCGGCTGGGAGATGCCGGTGCAGTATGCCGGTGTCATCGAGGAACACCTGGCCGTTCGCGAGCGGGCGGGGCTGTTCGACGTCTCGCACATGGGGGAGATCGAGGTGCGCGGGGCCAATGCCCTGGCCCTGGTGCAGATGCTGACCACCAATGACGCGGCGAAGCTGGCCGACGGCCAGATCCAGTACAGTGCCCTGTGCTATCCCGATGGCGGCGTGGTGGACGACGTCACGCTCTATCGCAGCAGCGCCACCCACTTCCTCTTCTGCGTCAACGCCTCCAACACCGACAAGGATTTCGCCTGGATGCAGCAGGTTCACGCCGGGAGCGGCCTGCAGGGAGTGACCCTGGTGAACCGCAGCGCCGAGTACGGGCAGCTGGCTCTGCAGGGCCCGAAGTCGGCGGCGATCCTTGCCCGGCTGACGACGACCCCGCTCGAGTCGATTCGCTACTATCACTTCGGGAGGGGTGAGGTGGCGGGGGTGCCGGCGCTGATCTCGCGGACCGGCTACACCGGCGAGGACGGCTTCGAGCTGTACGTCCCGGCCGCCGAGGCGGGCGAGTTGTGGACCCGTCTTCTCGACGCAGGAGCTGGTGACGGTCTGCAGCCGATCGGTCTCGGCGCCCGCGACACGCTGCGCCTGGAGAAGGGCTACGCACTGTACGGCCACGAGCTGTCGCCGCAGATCTCGCCGCTGGAGGCGGGGCTGGGGTGGATCGTCAAGTTCGAGAAGGGCGACTTCATCGGCCGCGATGCGTTGCTGGCCCAGAAGGCGGCCGGCGTGCCGCGCCGGCTGGTCGGCCTGGTCATGGAGGAACGCGGCATCCCCCGCGAGGGGTACCCGGTCTTTGCCGGGGAGCGGCAGGTCGGCACGGTGACCAGCGGCACCATGTCGCCGTCGCTCAAGACCGGCATCGCCCTGGCGCTGGTCGAATCGCCCCGTGCCGTGCTCGACAGCGAGCTGCTGATCGGCATCCGCGACCGCAAACTGCGGGCGCGGATCGTCAAGCCGCCGTTTGTAAAAAAATAGTAGTTTGGCCGACAAGTCCGAGGCTGATCAAAAGGGTCCAGATGCAAGGCGCCCGAAAGCCGAGGAGTGAGGCGTACCGGAAGGTACGTCGCAGCGACGAGACTGAGAGCAACGCCGCAGATGGGCCCTTTTCATCAGCCTTAAAGGAGGCAGCCATGGATTTCCCCGAAGAACTCAAGTACACCGAAGAGCATGAATGGGTGCAGGTCGAGGGCGACCTGGTCATCGTCGGCATCACCGATTTCGCCCAGGATGCCCTGGGGGACGTGGTCTTCGTCGAACTCCCCGAAGTCGGCGCCGAGGTCACCGCCGGCAAGGCCTTCGGCGTGGTCGAGTCGGTCAAGGCCGTCTCCGACATCTACGCCCCGGTTTCCGGAACCATCGAGGAGATCAACGAGGAACTGCCCGACGCGCCGGAGGTCATCAACACCTCCCCCTACGGCGACGGCTGGATGATCAAGATCCGCCTCTCCGACCCGGGGGAGCTCGACGGGCTGATGGACGCGGCCGCCTACCAGGCCCACATCGCCGAGGAGCACTGAGGCCATGCGCTACATTCCCCACACGCCGGGTGATGTGGCGCAGATGCTGGAGCGGATCGGCGTCGGCTCGCTCGAGGAGCTGTTCGTCGAAATCCCGGCCAGCGCGCGTCTCAAGCGCCCCCTCGCCCTGCCGCCGGCCCTGGCGGAGAGCGAACTGGTCCGCGAGCTGAAGGCCCTGGCCGCGCGCAACGCCACGCCGGAAAACCGCATCAGCTTTCTCGGCGGCGGTGCCTACCAGCACTTCATCCCTGCCGCCGTCGACCTGCTGATCTCGCGCAGCGAGTTCTACACCGCCTACACCCCCTACCAGCCGGAGATCAGCCAGGGGACGCTGCAGGCGATCTTCGAGTTCCAGACGCTGATCTGCCAGCTGACCGGCATGGAGGTGGCCAACGCCTCCATGTACGACGGGGCGTCCGCCTGTGCCGAGGCGGCACTGATGACGGTGCGCCTGACCCGGCGCCGCAAGGTGCTGGTGTCGCGCGCCCTGAACCCGCGCTGGCGCAAGGTGATCGCCACTTACTGCCGCTACGTCGATGTCGAGCTGGTCGAGGTCGGCTACGCCGCCGACGGCCGCACCGATCTCGAGGAGCTGGCCGGCAAGCTCGACGGCCAGACGGCTGCGGTGATCGCCGGCTACCCCAACTACTTCGGAGTGGTCGAGGATCTGGCCGCGCTGGCCGGCCTGGCGCAGGGCGCCGGAGCCAGGCTGGTCGCGGGGGTGGCGGAAGGCGTGGCGCTCGGCCTGCTCAAGTCCCCCGGGGAGCTCGGCGCCGACATCGTTGCCGGGGAAGGACAGAGCTTCGGTCTCCCGGTTTCCTACGGCGGGCCGTATGTCGGTTTTTTCGCCGCACGGATGAAGGACGTGCGCGCCATGCCGGGCCGGCTGGTCGGCGAGACCGTCGACCGCGACGGCAAGCGCGGCTTCGTCCTGACGCTCTCCACCCGCGAGCAGCACATCCGCCGCGAGAAGGCCACCTCGAACATCTGCTCCAACCAGGGGTTGTGCGCGCTCACCGCCACGGTCTTCCTGAGCCTGCTCGGCAAGCAGGGGCTGCGCGAACTGGCGCAGCAGAACGTGGCCAAGGCGGCCTACGCCCGCGAGCAGTTGCAGAAGGTCGCAGGGGTGACCCTGCCGTTTGCCGCGCCAAGCTTCAACGAGTTCGTGGTGCGCAGTTCGAAGCCGGCCGGCGAGGTGCTCGCCGCACTGGAGGCGCAGGGGATCCTTGGCGGCATTCCGCTCGGCGCCGATTACCCGGAACTGGGCGAGGCCTTCCTGGTGTGCGTCACCGAGCAGAACCGGCGCAGTGACATCGAGGCGCTGGCCGGGGCCCTGGCGGGAGGTGCGGCATGATCGTCGGCACAAGCGGACTGGTTCTCAACGAAAAGCTGCTCTTCGAGCACTCCGATGCCGGGCGCAAGGGGTACAGCCTGCCGGCGCTCGACGTTCCGGCGGCGACCCTGCCCGACGGCCTGTGCCGCGAGGAGATCGCCGGCTTCCCCGAGCTCTCCGAGGTCGACGTGGTTCGCCACTTCACCCGTCTTTCCACCTGGAACTACGGGGTCGATTCCGGTTTCTACCCCTTGGGGAGCTGCACCATGAAGTACAACCCCAAGGTCAACGAAGTGGCGTGCCGGCTCCCCGGCCTTGCCGATGTCCACCCGGCGACCCCCGACCATCTCGCCCAGGGAGCCCTGACGCTGATGTACCAGCTGCAGGAGATGCTGGCCGAGATCTCCGGCTTCCCGGCGGTGTCGGTGCAGCCGGCGGCGGGGGCGCACGGCGAGCTGGCCGGCATGCTGGCGATCCGCGCCTGGCATGAGGCCCGCGGCAATGCGCGGCGCACCAAGGTGCTGATCCCCGACACCGCGCACGGCACCAACCCGGCGACCGCGGCGCTGGCCGGTTTTGATGTGGTGCCGATTGCTTCGCAGGGGGTGCTGACGCTGGAGGAGGTCGCAGCGCACATGACCGACGAGGTCGCGGCGCTGATGGTGACCAACCCCAACACCCTGGGGTTGTTCGAGACCAATATCGAGGCGATCTGTGCCCTGGTTCACGAGCGCGGCGGGCTGGTCTACTGCGACGGCGCCAATCTTAACGCCCTGCTCGGCATCGCCCGCCCCGGCGACCTGGGGATCGACGTGATGCACTTCAACCTGCACAAGACTTTCGCCACCCCGCACGGTGGCGGCGGGCCGGGCTCCGGTCCGGTCGGGGTCCGTGCCGACCTGGCGCCGTTCCTCCCCGGACCGCTGGCGGTGCGCGATGGCGACAGCTACCGCTTCGCCGGCCCGCCCGGGTCGGTCGGCCGGCTGCTGGCCTTCCACGGCAACTTCGGCATCATGGTGCGCGCCTTCGCCTACATCCGCAGCATGGGGGCGCAGGGGCTCAGGCACGCCACCGAGATGGCCGTGCTCAACGCCAACTACGTGCGCGCCCGCCTGGAGGGGAGTTATCACCTGCCGTATGCCACCCGCTCGCTGCATGAGGTGGTGTTCTCCGATCGCGATCTCCCCAACGACTGCCACACGCTGGACGTGGCCAAGCGGTTGATCGACTACGGCTATCACCCGCCGACCATCTACTTCCCGCTGGTGGTCAAGGGGGCGATCATGATCGAGCCGACCGAAACCGAGAGCCAGGAGACCCTCGACGAGTTCTGCGACGCCATGCTGGCCATCGCCGGCGAGGCGGGGGCCGATCCGGAGCTGCTCAAGAACGCTCCGGTGCGAACCCGCACCCGGCGTCTCGACGAAACCGGTGCGGCGCGGCAGCCCAGGCTGAAGTGGGAGCGGCCTTGCTGAGCGCTGAGTGCTGAGTAAGAACCCGGGAAAGTCAGCGGGGGCGGAAGGAAATTCCGCCCCCGCTGTTTATTTCAGGGGGAGAGCGGCAGCGTTACGGTGAAGACCGCGCCGGAACTGCCGGTGCGGTTGGCGGCCTCGATCTGGCCGCCGTGTTCGCGGACAATGCCGTAGGAAACCGACAGGCCGAGCCCGGTCCCCTGCGGCTTGGTGGTGTAGAACGGGGTGAACAGCCGGTCGGCGGCGTCCGGCGGCAGCCCCGGGCCGGTGTCGAGCACCCGGATGCGGCCGCAGGCGCCGGTCTCGTCCGCGGCCGTTTCGAGCGTCAGCGTGCCGCGCCCGGCCATGGCCTGCAGGGCGTTGAGGATCAGGTTGGTGCAGACCTGGCGCAGCTGTTCGCCGTCGGCGTGCAGGGTGAGGGCGGGCTGGTAGCGGCGCTCGACGACGACGCCGTCCAGGGCCTGCTGGTGCCCGATCTGTTCGAGGATGTCGTCGAGCAGGCGTGCCGGATCGACCGGCCCCGGTCGCGATCCCTGGCTGCGCGAAAAGCTGCGCAACTGGCCGACGATCCGTTCCACGCGGGTGGTCTGCCTGAGAATGACGTCGATCTCCTCCTGCTGCTCCGCCGTTTCCGGCAGCGACATCTGCAGCAGTTCCGCGTTGCCGCGGATGATCGCCAGCGGATTGTTGATCTCGTGGGCGACGCCGGCGGCCAGCAGGCCGACCTCGGCGAGCCGCTCGGCCTGGGCCAGTTCGCGCTCGGCGGCGAGCAGCAGCTTCCCCTTCTCCTCGAGCTCGGCGGTCCGGCGGGCGACCTTCTCCTCCAGGGTCCGGTTCAGGGTGCCGATCTCCGCCTCGCGGTCGCGCAGGCGCTCCGTCATGACGTTGAACTCTTCGGCAAGGGAGGCGATTTCGTCGCGGCCGATGACCGGGATGGGCGCGTAGCTCTCCCCGCGGGCGATGCGCCGGGCCCCTTCGGCCAGCACCCGCACGGGGCGGACGAGCCGGCCGCTGAGCCAGCCGGCCAGTGCCAGGCCGACCAGCGCGCCGCACACCAGCACCGCGCCGAACAGCAGGTTGGTCCGCGACCGCAGGGCCCGCCAGGGAGCTTCCGGCAGGCCGACGTAGAGGGCGCCGACCACCTTGCCCGCCGGGTCGCGCAGCGGCGTGTAGGCGGACATGAACCAGTCGTTGTAGACGAAGGCCCGGTCGCTCCAGTCGCCGCCCTGCTGCAGAACGACCTCCCGGACCGGTTCGGACATTAGGGTGCCGACGGCACGCTCTCCTGCCTCGTCGCGGACGCTGGTGGCGATGCGCAGGTCGCCGAGGAAGATCGTGGCCGCCCCGCCTTCCGCTTCACCGATGACGATGTGGGTGATGTCGTCGACCAGGGCGGTGTCGCCGTTGAGCAGCGTCCCCGCCTGCAGAACGCCGATGACCGCGCCGCTGCGGTCGCGGACCGGGGCGGCGGCGAGCAGGAACAGGCCGCGTTCCTCGACGGCCGCGTGGTAGCGCGCCGCGTGGGGGGTCGGCCGCACGGCGATGCGCGCGCGCTCCGGCAGGGAGGGGTGCTCGCGGCCCATCTGCGCGGGGGTCAGGAGTGCGATCCCGCCGCCGGCCTCGCCGCGCAGCGCCCGCGTGATCAGCGGGTCGTCGCGGCGGCGGTCGCCGGCAACGGCGGGGTTGGCGACCCGGTAGACCACCATGCCGTAACGGTTGACGACGTTGAGGAAGGCGAGACGCTCGTTGCGCAGCACCATCCCCAGCACCCCCTCCATGGCGCCGACGCCGTCGCGCTGCAGGGCCTCGCCGAGCTCCGGGGCGAGGGCGGTCAGCGAGGTGATCTCCTCGAGACGGCGGATCTCGTGGCGCACCACCGTTCCGGCCGTGGCCAGCTTGGCGTCGACCTGGCGCTGGGCATCGGTCACCAGGCGGGTCGCGATCAGCGACATGCCGATCAGCCAGCAGGCCGCGATGGCGCAGATCAGCGGCAGCAGGGTGGCGAGCCCGAGCTTGAGGCGCAGGGAGGTGCGGAAGCGCCGGGGCATCAGCCCCCCTGTCCGGCCAAACCGAATTCGGCGATTTTGCGGTCGAGGGTCTTGCGGGAGATGCCGAGGATCTCGGCGGCGCGGCTTTTGTGGAAGCCGGTCTGGTGCAGCACGTCGGCGATGTGGTTGCGCTCGACCACCTCCAGGGCCAGCAGCGCCCCGGCGGGCGCCGGGGCGGGGGTGCCTCCGGGGCGGCGCAGTTCGGGCAGGTCGTCGCCGCCGACCAGGGCGGTGCGGGTGAGGATGGCGGCGCGTTCGATGACGTTCTCCAGTTCGCGGATGTTCCCCGGCCAGGGGTACTCGGCGAGACGGCGGATGGCGGCGGCGTCGAAGCCGTGGATCTCCTTGCGCAGCCGGGCGGCGAAGCGGCGCAGGAAGAAGAGCGCCAGCGGCTCGATGTCCTCGGGCCGTTCGCGAAGGGGCGGCAGGGCCAGGGTGATGACGTTGAGCCGGTAGTAGAGGTCCTCGCGGAAGCGGCCTTCCGCCACCTCGCGGGCCAGATCCTTGTTGGTGGCGGCCACCAGGCGCACGTCGGCGCTGCGCGGCCGGGTGGTGCCCAAGGGGGTGTAGTCGCGCTCCTGGATGACCCGCAGCAGCTTGGCCTGCACCGCCGGGCTCATGTCGCCGACCTCGTCGAGGAGCAGCGTTCCCCCCTCGGCCTCCTCGATCAGGCCGCGCTGGTTGCTGATCGCGCCGGTGAAGGCGCCGCGCACGTGGCCGAACAGCTGGCTCTCCAGCAGGTTGTCGGCGAGGGTGGCGCAGTTGAGGGAGACGAAGGTCCGTTCGCGGCGGGGGCTGTGGCGGTGCAGCAGGCGGGCGATCAGCTCCTTGCCGGTCCCCGATTCGCCGAGGACCAGCACGTTGGCGTCGCTGCCGGCGACCTGCAGGGCCAGATCGTAGACCTCGCGGAAGCGCAGGCTGCGAAAGACGATTTCTCCGGAGGTGTCGCGGCGGTTGAGGCGGTCGCGCAGTTCGCGGTTCTCCACCGCCAGGCGCCGGTGCTCCAGGGCGTTTTCGACGACGCCGAGCACCTTTTCCTTGGGGAAGGGCTTGGTCAGGTAGTCGTAGGCGCCGAGCTTGACCGCCTGCACCGCGTCGTCGATGGCGCCGAAGGCGCTCATCACCACGACCGGCACCTCCGGAGCCAGCTTCCGGGCCCGGCGCAGAACCTGCAGCCCGTCGAGGTCGGGCATGCGCACGTCCTGCAGGATCAGCCCGACCTTCTCGCCCCCGCTCCCTTCCAGCCGCGCCAGCAGATCGGCGCCGCGCAAAAAGGTTTCGACCTGGTAGCCGCGGCGCTGCAGCAGCTTCTTGAGATAGATCAGGATGTCTTCTTCGTCGTCGCAGAGGAACAGTCGGGTCATGGCGGGCTCGCTTTCGGACAGAATGATACATGGCGGGACAAAATGACGCAACGGGCTTGCGGTGTTGTGCCGCCCGGCCGCGGCTTTGACGGTTAACGTACCGTATTCATTGAATTGTTGCTACTGGCACGAGGTTTGCCAGCAAGATGCCGACGATTTGCGTGCCGCTGCGGCGGCGACGCTCTGCCCATGGAGGAACAGATGAAGGAGAGAGACGGCTGGGGTCGCGAGGTTTCGCGACGGGATTTCATGAGGGTCTGCGTGACGGTCTCCGCCGCGCTCGGCCTGCCCTTCGGCATGGCCGGCAGGATCGCCGAGGCGGCGATGGCGGACGGGCGGCCGGCGGTGATCTGGCTGCACTTCCAGGAGTGCACCGGCTGCTCCGAGTCGCTGCTGCGGGCCAGCCACCCGACGGTGGCGACGCTGCTGCTGGAGATGATCTCGCTGGACTACCACGAAACGCTGATGGCCGGGGCCGGCCACCAGGCCGAGGCGGCGCTGCACGCCTCGATGCAGGGGAACAAGGGGAAATACCTGCTGGTCGTCGAAGGGGCGATCCCGACCCGGCAGGACGGCATCTACTGCAAGGTGGCCGGCAAGACCGCCCTGGAGTCGCTGCAGGAGGCTGCCGCCGGCGCCCAGGCGATCATCGCCATCGGCAGCTGCGCCAGTTTCGGCGGCATCCAGGCGGCGGCCCCCAACCCGACCGGTGCCGTTGGCGTCGGCGACATCATCAAGGACAAGCCGATCGTCAACCTGCCGGGGTGTCCGCCCAACCCCTACAGCCTGCTGTCGACGATCCTCTACTTCACCACCTTCAACAAGCTCCCCGAGCTTGATGCGAAGGGGCGGCCGCTGTTCGCCTACGGCCGCAAGCTGCACGAACACTGCGAACGCCGCCCGCACTTCGATGCCGGCCGCTTCGCCCAGGCCTTCGGCGACGAGGGGCACCGGCAGGGGTACTGCCTCTACAAGCTGGGGTGCAAGGGGCCGGCGACCTACGCCAACTGTTCGGTCAACCGCTTCAACGACATCGGCGTCTGGCCGGTGTCGGTCGGCCACCCGTGCATCGGCTGCACCGAGCAGGCGCTGCTGTTCAACACCGCCATCGCCGACAAGGTGCAGATCCACGAGCCGACCCCCTTCGACAGCTATGCGCCGGTCGACCTCAAGGAGAAGGGGAAGGGGCCCGACCCGCTGACCACCGGCATCGTCGGCCTGGCCGCCGGCACGGCCCTGGGGGCCGGGGCGATGGTCGCCAGGCGCCTCCCCGTCGACAGCGGCACACAGGAGAACGACCATGGCGCGGCCGACTAGACGCGGCTTCCTGGTCGGCCTGGCCGCCGGGTCGGCCGCCCTGGTCACGGCCGGCTCGGTCTTCTCCGGCGATCCCCCCGCCGCGGCCGGCGACGACCGCGACGAACTGGGGATGCTCTACGACGCGACCCGCTGCGTCGGCTGCAAGGCGTGCATGGCCGCGTGCAAGCGGGTGAACGGCGACTACGGCGCGCTCGCCTTCGAACGCGCCCCCTTCGATCCCGACGGCCTGTGGGATGCGCCACAGGACCTCTCCGGCTCGACGCGGACGCTGATCAAGCTGTTCAAGCAGTCGGAGAGCGAGTGGTCGTACGTCAAGTACTCGTGCATGCACTGCCGCAAGCCGTCGTGCGTGTCGGTCTGCCCGGTCAGCGCCATGACCCGCGACCCCAAAACCGGCATCGTCGACTACAGCAAGGACACCTGCATCGGCTGCCGCTACTGCCAGGTGGCCTGTGCCTTCAACATCCCGCGCTTCCAGTGGGACAGCGCCGCGCCGCAGATCGTCAAGTGCGACCTGTGCAAGCACACCCACCTGGAGAAGACCGGGGTCACCGCCTGCGCCGGGGCCTGCCCGGTCGGGGCCATCACCTTCGGCCGGCGCCACGACCTGCTGGCGGAGGCGCGCCGGCGCCTGGCGGAGAAGCCCGGCAGCTACCTCGGCCATATCTACGGCGAGCACGAGGTCGGCGGGACCAATCACCTCTACCTGGCGGCGATGCCGTTCAACAAGCTCGGCCTGCCGCAGTTGCCGGCCGAGCCGCCGGCGGAGTTTTCCGAAAAGATCCAGCACACCATCTACAAGGGGTTCGTCGCGCCGGTGGCGCTTTACGGGGCGCTCTGCTGGCTGGCCCTGCGCAACCTGAAGAAACAGCCCCACGGCGACGGGTCCCGCGCCCCCGGCGACCGCGAGGAGGACCGCCATGAGCCATGACGATTTCCAGCGCCACGAGGCGAGCATCTTCACCCCGGCCTTTTTCGCCCTGCTGCTGCTGACGCTGATCGGCTTCTTCCTGGTGGCGATGCGCTTCGTCAAGGGGATCGGCGCCGTTTCCAACATGAGCGACGGCTACCCGTGGGGAATCTGGATCACCTACGACGTCGCCACCGGCACGGCGATCGCCTGCGGCGGTTACGCCATGGCGATCCTGGTCTACATCCGCAACCAGATGAGCTACCACCCGATGATCCGCTCGGCGGTGCTGACCAGCCTGTTCGGCTACGGCCTGGCCGGTTTCTCGGTGATGGTCGACGTCGGCCGGCCGTGGAACGCCTACAACTTCTTCATCCCGTCGAAGTGGCAGGTCAACTCGGCGATGTTCGAGGTGGCGCTGTGCGTCATGGCCTACACCACGGTGCTGCTCATCGAGTTCCTGCCGGCGCTCCTGACCCGCCTCGAAGAGGCCGACAGCAGGAGCCTGCGGCGCCTGGCCGACCGTCTGCACCGCCGCATCGGCGTCGCCCCGGACCGGCTGATGACCCGCATCGAGTGGGCCAGAGCCGGCGCCGCCTGGCTGCGGCCGCGCCTGGACAAGGTACTGATCTTCATCATCGTCCTGGGGATTACGCTGCCGACCATGCACCAGTCGTCGCTCGGCTCGCTGCTGCTGATTGCCTCGACCAAGCTGCATCCCTTGTGGCACACCGGCTTTCTGCCGCTGCTCTTTCTGATCAACTGCGTCTACATCGGCTACTCGATCTGCATCCTCGAGTCGGTGCTCTCCTCCTACGCCTTCAAGCGCCCCTTTGAAACCAGGGAGCTGACCGGGCTGGCGGCGATCATCCCGTGGGTCACCGTGATCTGGCTGTCGGTGGTGGTCGGCGACCTGCTCTGGCGCGGCCAGCTGGGGAAGGTGTTCGCCTTCGATTTCTACGCCGGCTTCTTCCTGCTGGAGATCGGCCTGGTGGCGGGCGGCGCCTTCATCCTCTTCTCCCGGGCCAACCGCGCCTCGGTGCGCTGGCTGTTCGTATCGGCGGCGATGATCGTCCTCGGCGGCGCGCTCTACCGCTTCAACGTCTACCTGATCGGCTTCAACCCGGGGGATGGCTGGCGCTACTTCCCCTCCCTGGCCGAGTTCCTGATCACCGTCGGCATCATCGCCTTCGAAATCCTCTGCTACAAGGTGCTGGTCAAAGTCCTGCCGGTCCTGCCGCGGCTGCACGGCCGCGACCACGCGCCGCCGGCGGCGCCGCCCCTGACCCAGCCCCACTGACCGCCAATCCATCAGGAGAGATATTGATATGGCCCGCATCACCCTGGATCCCGTCACCCGCATCGAAGGGCATTTGCGCATCGACGTCGAAGTCAACGACCACCGGGTCGCCAAGGCCTGGTCCTCGGCCCAGATGTGGCGGGGGATCGAGACGATTCTCAAAGGCCGCCCGCCCGAGGACGCCTGGATTTACGCCCAGCGCTTCTGCGGCGTCTGCACCACCGTCCACGCCATCTCCTCGATCCGCTCGGTGGAGCACGCCCTCAACGTCGAGGTGCCGCTCAACGCCCAGTACATCCGCAACATCATCATGGCCCAGCACTCGGTGCAGGACCACATCGTGCACTTCTACCACCTCTCGGCCCTCGACTGGGTCGACGTGGTCTCGGCGCTCAAGGCCGACCCGGCCAAAACCGCGCGCCTGGCGCAGTCGCTTTCCGACTGGCCGGGGAACTCCGAAACCGAGTTCCGCGCCGTCAAGGAGAAGCTCACCGCCTTCGTCAATACCGGCCGGCTGGGGATCTTCTCCTCCGGCTACTGGGGGCATCCGGCCATGCAGCTGCCGCCGGAGGCCAACCTGATGGCCGTCACCCACTATCTCTCCGCCCTCGACGTGCAGCGCAAGTCGGCCCAGGCGGTGGCGATCCTCGGCGGCAAGAACCCGCACATCCAGAACCTCTGCGTCGGCGGCGTGGCCACCGCACTCAACGTCGACAACCTCGCCACCCTCAACATGGAGCGGCTGGCCGCCCTGCGCACCCTGATGGAGGAGACCCGCGACTACGTGAACAAGGTCTACCTCCCCGACATGCTGGCCATCGCCGGGGGGTATCGCGACTGGTTCGGCTTCGGCGCGGGGGTGACCAACTACCTCGCCGTCCCGGAGCTGCCGGAGGATACCCGCAACCGCAGCTTCGCCCTGCCGGGGGGGCTGATCAGCGACGGCAACCTCGGTGCGGCCCGCATCCTCAGGGATCACGACGACCCGAAGCTGATCGGCGACATCAGCGAAAGCGTGGCCCGCGCCTGGTACAAGGGGAGCGCGGCGCTGCACCCGTGGAGCGGCGAAACCGAGCCGTACTACACCGACTTCGAAGAGGATGGCAAGTATTCGTGGTGCAAGGCGCCGCGCCTGGCCGGGAAGCCGGTGCAGGTCGGTCCGACCGCGCAGATTCTGGCCGCCTACGCCGCCGGCCAGCCCCGGGTCAAAGCGTTGGTCGACGATACCTGCCGCACCCTCAAGATCAGCCCGGCACAGCTCGGCTCGACCATGGGCCGGCTGGTGGCGCGCGCTCTGCGCGCCAGCCTGATGGCCGATCTCTCCCTCGACTACCTCGACAAGCTGATCGCCAACGTCGCCCGCGGCGACAGCAGCTACGCCAACCCCACGCCGATCCCCAAGGGGGAGTACCGCGGCGTCGGTTTCCACGAGGCGCCGCGCGGCACCCTGTCGCACTGGATCGTGATCGAGGATCGCAAGATCAAGAACTACCAGGCGATCGTGCCGTCGACCTGGAACGCCTCGCCGCGCGACGAGCAGGGGGTGGCCGGCCCCTACGAGGCCTCCCTGGTCAACAACCCGGTGGCCGAGCCGGAGAAGCCGCTCGAGGTGTTGCGCACCATCCACTCCTTCGACCCGTGCATCGCCTGCGCCGTGCATACCATCGATCCGGCCGGGAAAGAAATCACCAGGGTCAGGGTGCTCTAGCATGAGAACGCTGGTCTACGGTGCGGGCAACACCCTGGTCTCCGATGAAGGGTTCGGCGTGCACCTCGTCGATTATCTGCGGCGGCACTGGGCGGTCCCCGAGGAGGTCGAGCTGCTCGACGGCGGGACGCTGGGAATCATGACCGGCTACAAGGTCGAGGAAGCCGACCACCTGATCCTGGTCGACGTCATCGATGCCGACGGTTTCCCCGGGGAGGTGCGCCGCTACGGTCTGCAGGAGCTGCTCCTCGACCGCCTGCCGGTGAAGCTCTCCCCCCACCAGATCGGCATCCAGGAGATGCTCTCCTTGAGCGCGCTGCGCGGCCGGCTGCCGCAGAGCGCCACCCTGCTCGGCGTGATCCCCGCCTCCTACGCGGCGGGGATCACCCTCTCTCCTCCGCTGGCGGCAGCGCTCCCCGTCGTGGCGGCGCAGGTAGCGGCCGAGCTGGCGGCGCTCGGCCACCGCGTCACCCCGCTCTCCGCAGCGCCGGCTGGTCCGAAAGGTTGACAGCGATATGCCAAGGCAGGTCAGCAAGAAAGCAGGCAAAGGGAGCCGGGGCGGCAAGGCCCCGGCCGCACGGCAGTCCAAACCCCACGTCATTTCACTGCGCGTCGGCGACCGGGAGAAGCATCTGCTCGAGCAGCTCAGCCGGCGCCGGGCCAAGAATCTCTCCGCGGTCGTACGCGAGCTCCTCGAGGAGTGGCTGACCTTCTCCCCCGGACGCGGGTGAGGTGAGGGGCGGGCGGCGCGGCGGGACTTCGCCCCGCGCCGTTACTCGCCGCTGATTCGCCCCGGGTACTTGAACCCCTTGCTGAGCGTGTAGTTGAAGTACGCCATGATGTTGAGGCGGGGGTGGGGGTAGGCCTGCGGCAGCGGGCCGTAGGGTTGCCCCTTGCGCACGGCGCGCGCCGCCTCGTCGTCGAGTTCCCGGGATCCCGAACTCTCCAGCAGCTGAACGTCCTCGATCGCCCCCTCGCGGCTGACCACGATGCGCAGCAGGCACCTCCCCTGCTCCTCGCGCAGGCGCGCCCCTTCCGGATAGTTCCAGACCAGGTAGATATTGTCCCGAAAGCGTTTGAAGAAGGAGATCAGCAGGTCCTGCTCGGTGTCGAGCCAGACCGTGTCGCCGCGCTCCACCCCTTCGCGCAGCTTGCGCCGCCAGTCGCTCTCGGCCCGGGCCCGGGTGGCCGGCGTCAGGCGGGTAAGCTGTTCGAGGTTCAGCGCCGGTGGCGGGGCGGCGGGGCGCCCGACGGCGGTCGGCCGGTCGCCGTCGGGCGCGACCGGCCGTTCGACTTCGGC
>VAUL01000023.1 GCA_005774545.1 Deltaproteobacteria bacterium
CCGCGACCCCCGCCCCTCCCGCGGCTTCACGATCACCTGCGGCAGGTGGCCGGGATAGGCCGACGGCAGATAACTCTCCGCAAAGGGGAGCCCGACCGCCCTGAAGCGCGTGTAGGTTTCGAGCTTGTCGAGAAAGACCCGGGCCGTATCGGGCGGGGAGGCCAGCAGCCGGGGGAGCCGGTCCGCCGCCAGGCCGAGGAAGTAGACCTCGTAATCGGTCGAGGGGACGACGAGGTCCACCCCCTCGTGCCGGCAGAGCGCCGCCATCTCTTCGCCATAACCCGGTTCGTAGCTGTAGGGAACCTGGCGGAAGACGTCGCAGAAGTGATGACCGGCCGTACAGGTGCCGATGTCGGTCCCCACCAGGCGCAGGGAGGGATAGCGCTGGCGCAGGATGCGCAGGATCCCCTGGCCGACGTTGCCGCCGATCCCGGTGACCAGAACAGTTGCCGTGCTAGTCATGTGCCATCAACTCCCGCAACCCGTCGGCCAGGGCGACCGACGGTCGTATCGAAAAAGCGGCTTGCCACTTCCCGGCCGCGTAAACGCAGCTCGGCGTGGCATCCTCCCCGGAGAAGACGATCTCGGCGCCGCCGGCAAGCTCCGCCACCGTCCGCGCCACCTCAAGATTCGAAACCGCGACGCCGCTGACCGCATTGAAGACGCCGACGGCACCGGACGACCCGGCCGCGGCGAGCATGGCGGCGGCATCCCTGACATGCAGGTAGTCCTGGCGGCGGGCGCCGTCGCCCAGCAGGGTAATCCGCCCGGTTTGCCGGGCCTGCCGGATGATTGCCGGCAGGAACGTCGTTGGCGTCATCCCCGGCCCGTACAGGGACGGCAGACGCAGCACCGCGTGGTTGGCATGCGCACGCACGACGGTCTCCCCGGCCAGTTTGCTCAGGGCGTAGGCCGACGGGTTGTTGAACGGGTGATCCTCCGCGATCGGCCGGCAGAGCGGCTGACCGTAGACCGACACCGATGACGCATAGACCAGGCGCGCGCGCGCGAAGCGTTCCACGACCTCCAGCGGCAGGGCCACGTTCGCCCGGTTCATTTCCAGGGAAAACGCGTTCATCCGCCCGTAGGGAACCACCGCGGCCACCAGGTAGACCTCGGCGAAAGCGTCGTCCAGCCGGATCAACTCAGCCGGATCGGCCAGCGCGCCCGCCCACCCCTCGGGCCGGCGCCGGGCAACGCAGAGCACGTCCCGGCCCGACTCGGTCAGGAGCCGGCACAGCTGCCGGCCGAGAAAGCCGGCGCCGCCGATCACCATGGCCCGGGGCCTGGCATCAACAGTCATGGGCGTGCCCCGGGGTCGGCCCCGGACAGGGGGAGAATAACGGTGTCATGGCACGGACTCATGCGCATCGAAGTCTGAAAACCGATAAGTCACTGAATATAGCATGGATCGCGGCGGCATGTGAACGCTTATGGGCGGCCAAGCCGAGCCGCCGCTTCCGCGCGGGTTCGCTGGTAACCGGGCGCCCAGGGGAAGCGCGGCTGCCAGGCCTCCACCTGGCGCAACACCTGGAACCAGGCCATCTCCCGGGCCAGGGCCGGCCGGGGATCCGGCTGCCGGGCAAAGACCAGGGCGATGTCGTCGACATGAACCAGCGACCAGCGGGCATCCCCCGCCAGCCGGCGCACCAGCGGATAAAGCTCGCCGCTGTAGATGTCGATCGACGGCATGACCACCGTGTCGATGTCGTGGCGCTGCAGCAAATCGCGGCCGGCCGGGGTGTCGGCGAGAATCTCGCGATAGGCGGCCGCCGCATCGCCGGACAGCACGCGCGTATCGGTGAAGATCAGCTGGCGCGGCCAGAGGCGGTAGCTGAGGTACCCCCCCCACGCATCGAAGTTGAACAGGTGGCCGCGCCCCGCGTTGGCGGCGAGGTAATCGGCGGCGCGGACCGGGAAATAGCCGGGCTGCAGGAGTTGGCGGATCCGGCCGCGGTTGCCGTGGCCGGGGGCCGCGATGAGTACCAGCGCCAGCAGGACGAGCGCCGGTGCAAGCAGCAGGTCATGCCGCCGCGACCAGCGGACCGCGCCGGCTTCGGCCAGCGCCAGCCCCGCCAGCAGCGCCGCCACCGGCAGGAAAAACCCGAGATAGCGCATGGACAGCAGCGCCGCCAGCGCCAGCCCGCCGGCGATGGCGGCGGCGCTGAAGCAGCGCCGCCACAGCAGTAGCCCCAGGGTCGGCACGGTCGCCAGCACCAGGGCGGCACAGGCCAGCCAGCCCGGCTCCGTGGCCACATGCCGCCAGATCGCCAGCGGCGACTGGAATTCCAGGACATCGGCCGCCCTGGCGCCGAACGCGTTGCCGAACAGGCTGGGGACGAGCCGGAGCCCGTTGGGGTTGAGCAAAAAGACCAGCAGGCAGGCGCCGGCCGTGAGCCAGAGCGCCCGGCGCACCGGCTGCAGGCGCGGCTCGCGAAGGGCACAACCGGCGTAGACGGCGACCGTCAGGGTGCCGACGGCAAAGCCGGGGTGCAACTGGGCCGCCGCCAGTTGCAGCGGCACGAGCAGGAAGAGCGGCCGCGACCGGGCGGTGCGCGCACAGTACTCCAGGACGATGACCACCAGCAGGGTCGAGGCGAACACGAACAGGTGCGGCCGGTCGGAATCCTCGAGCATGACGCGCAGGGCAAGGGTCAGCGGCAGCAGCGGCAGCAGCGCCAGGTTGCTGCGGGTCGCCCGCCACAGGAAGCCCCCTGCGGCCAGGATCATCGCGGCACACAGCGCGGCGCGCAGCCAGACGATGCCGGCCAGGCCGAAAACACCGTGCACCAGGGAGTAGGCGACCTGGGCGAGCCAGTACTGGCGCAGGATCAGCTGCGGTCGCGCAGGGTCGGCGCTGTCGCTGGCCGGCAGGTAGGAGAAGGGATCGCCGTCCGGCAGCGCCCCGTTGGCCCGGATGACATCGCCGGTCTTGAGATGCCACCAGAGGTCGTTGGAATTGATCGGCACCAGGGCGGTGACCAGCGCCGCCGCCGCGAGGACCGACAGGAGCACGACCGTGAGCAGCCGGCCGGAGGAGGCCTCATCCCGCAGGCTCATGGCCGCTCCGCGGCGAGCCGGGCCAGATAGGGCGACCCGGGGAATTCGTCTGCCAGCCGCTGACGCGCGGCCTTGGCCGCCTGGTCGTCGCGCAGCCCGGCCGCGGCCAGCGCCAGCCCGAAGAGCGACTGCTCCCGGTCGGCGCCGCGGCGCTCCTCCAATCCCTTGGCGAACACCGCCCGCGCCGCCCCGGCCTGCCCCGTCTCCAGCAGCAGGAAACCGAGGTTGTTGCGCACCCGCCCGTTCTCGGCGAGGTCCAGCGAGGCCCGGTAGGCTTTTTCGGCGGCCGGGTACTGGCGCAGCTGCTGCTGCGCGGCACCGAGGAAGAAATAGTGCTCGCCGGTCTTCTGGTATTCAAGCGCCAGGGTGGCGAGCTCGACCGCCACAGCCCACTGCCCGGCCCGCAGGGCGGCCTTCCCGCCGCGCACGCCGATCCCGAAATGGGTGACGGCAAACGCCGGATTCTTGCGGGCGGCCAGCAGGTACTGCGCGGCCGCCGCAGGGTCATTGCGGGCATCGAGGAAGAACGCCAGGCGGAAGTTTTCGAAAAAACCGTCCGGCGCCCCGGCCACGGCCCGGCGCAGCTCCGCCTCGACCTCGGCGGCTTCGGGCCCGGTTGCCAGCGGCGCGAGATAGTCGAAGTCGTAGCCGCCGGGGCGCAGGTAGCGGTAGCCGCCGGAGGAAGCCGCGCCGGCCCCGAGCGGGAGATCGCTGCGGACAAAGAGTACGGAAATATCGTCGGCGGCGGCCTGGCGGAACCCCGGCATATCGTTGAAGTAGTCGATATCCCGCAGGTCCTGCCGGTCGAGCACCGCGGCCTGCACCTGGTTGGCGGTCAGATAACGGGCGAACTCGTGCCGGTCGATCGTCTTGAAGCGCTCGTAAAGTGCCAGCTGGTCAGGCAGGCACCGGCCGTCGATAAAGGTTCTGGCCTCCGGCAGGCGCCATTGCAGGTAGCCGCCGAATTTCCAGGAATTGTAGAGATTCCCGGCAAAACCCGCGGCCTTGAGCTGCTGCACCGCACCCTCGGGGAAACGGCCCGGCTTGACGCCCAGGCCGAACTCGTACCCCCTGGTTTTCTGGAACGTCGCCTGCCACAACGCCAGGCAGACGGCTGCCAGCCCGGCAGCGGCGAGCAGCCCCGGCCAGCGCCTGCGCGCCCCCCGGAACGTCAGCCACGACGGCCACGAGCACTCCGCCAGGTTGACGCCGATGACGGCCGCCAGGGCGAACGACGCGACCCCGATGAACCGGACGCTCCCCGCCGCCAGGACCAGGAAGAGCACAAAAACCATCGGGGTGAGGAGGCGCAGGCGGCGCCGGCCGAACCAGAATGTCGCCGCCGACAGCGCCGCCAGGGCGGCAAAGCCGGGGTGGGCAGTCCAGACCAGGGCCTGCTGCTCCTCCACCAGGGTGATTCCGGCCCCGTAATCGGCGAACATGCCGCCGTAGACCAGGCGGTAAAGGTCGAGGCCGCTCGGGTTGACGAGCAGCGCCGCCGAGGCCAGCCCCAAAAGAATCAGGGCGTTGCGCAGATCGCCGGGCGCGTAGCGGTCCGACTTGAATGCGCGTTCGGCCAACTTCTCCAGGAGGAACAGGCCGGCGAAGAGCTGGGCCAGGAAAGCCGCGGGATACAGGCCGTTCCAGAGCAGCACGACCAGGAAGAAGAGCAGGTAGCGCCGCCGGCGTTCCGGCCCGCCGAAAAAGTACCAGAAGAGGAAGACGACGCCGGCGAACTTGAAGACCAGCGGCCGGAGGATGAAGCGGAAGCGGGCCAGCGTGACGACCCAGGCCGCCAGCCCGGCGGCGGCGATGGCCGGCAGCCGCTTTTCCGTCAGGAACAGGCAGAGAAAGAGGACGGCGCCGGCGACGATCAGGGCGCTGAACAGCTGCAGCCCTTCGATGCCGGCGGCGGCCGCCACCAGGTAGTAGAGCGGGTCGGACAACCAGTAGGCCAGCGTCCAGGGGGCCTCCGCCGTGGCAAACGAGAAGGGATCGCCGGTCGGGAGCGCACGGTTTTCGACGATCCACTGCCCGGTGCGCAGGTGCCACCAGACATCGTAATCGTAGACTTTCTGCAGCGCCATCACCCCGGCAAAGAGGCTGACGATCAGCAGCAGCATCCGCCGGCAGCCGGCATGTTCGTTTATTGCGTCGTTCATGGCAGGGAAACAGCCGGAGGGGCGTATGGCCATACGCCCCTCCGGTCAGGACAAGCAAGCGGGCAAGAATGCGACGGCACCCGCCGTCAGAAGAATTTCTTCAGACCGACTTCCCAGCGCTGCTCCCTGACCCCGGGAACAAAGCTGCTCTTGTCGGCCCGACCGTAAGCGTAGGAGACATTCGCCTGCAGCTTGCGGAAGGACGCGACGGCCGAAAGCTGGAATTCGAACTCGTTCTGTTCGGTGAGGCCGTAGCGGCGCACCCCGAAATCGGCGTCCAGGGTCAGGTAGCGGGTCACGTAGTAGACCGCCGAAAGCTCCATGCTGGCGTACCACAGCGAATCGTCGCCCCAGACGCTCTGGTAGTCGAAGCGCTGCTCGAGGCTGAGCCACTTGCGCGCCAGGCCGCTGGCTTCGTACAGGTGATAGGCGGAGCTCTGCTCGGCCAGCAGCAGCCAGCCGCTCCCCTTCGGGCCAGTTCCCCACAGCGCGCGAACCTTCCCCTGCGTCCCCCAGGTGCGGTTCGGCTGGTAGCTGAGGCCGCTTTCGTGGGCGAAGGTCATCTCCGGGTCGCCGGTCACGAATTCCAGGGCGGTGAGTTCGTCCGCGCGCCACCGATAGGTCAGCTCGTCACCCTCCGAGAAGATCGTCAGGATGTCAGCACGCCACTGCTCGCGGGTGTAGGAGGCGTCGTGCTGCAGCCGCAGCTGATGACGGTCTTCGCCGGCATGAACCAGGTCGTAGTAGACGCTGAAGCGATTGCGCCACTGCGCCGGCGGGGCCAGTTCGAGGTAGGCCGTGGTCGTCGTCCGGTAGGACGTGCCGCTGAGCGTGCGCGTACGCTCCGCCTCGCCGAGGAAACTTTGTGAAATGGTCGGTTCGAGATGCTTGGTGATGTTCGCGTTGTAGTCGCCGGAACCGACGGCCAGATCCTGGCTCCCGCCGATCGTGACCGTCGGGGAAAGCCGGTTGTTGGCGGCAAGCCGGGCCGTCAGCTCGGTGTAGAGCGATTCGCTCACGCTGCTGTCGAACCAGGCAGCCGAGCAGGCCGCCAGCCAATCCTTGGCGCGTTCCATGCGGTTGTCGCTGCGCAGCTCCACCCCCACGCGGGCGGCCTGGCCGTCGCCGATGCGCGAATTGCGCATCCAGTCGACCTCGACCTCCGGCGTCAGGACGTAGCCGGGATAGCGCTTGCTCTCGATCTGGTATTTGCCGTAGACGCTGTCTTCGCTGCGCTCGTACTGGGAGCCGGGGATGAAAGCGTTCTCGTTCTGCCAGCGCTGGCCGAGCAGGTACATCTTCCACTTGTTCTGGGGATCCCACTCGCCGTTGGCGAGGACCGGAAAATCGAAGACCTTCTCGATCCCGCCGGCATCGTTGGTGGTCCGCGACAGGGAGGTGTAGTTGGCGAAGCCCCAGCCCCGCCGCTTGCCATTGCTGAACAGGTTGAGGCGGTAGGCGCTCTCCTTCCCCTCGAGGTTGGTGCGCCAGTCGGTCCGCCGCGTCAGGGAGCCGTCGACGGAGATCATCAGCCAGTTGGTGAGGTGCACCCACTGCCGGCGGTTGAGGTGGTCGACGGTGCCGAGCAGCCAGGTCCGCTCCTCGTAGTCGTTCTCCTCGTCGAGGAAGTCGACGTGCTCGAAGACCCGGTAGTGGAACCAGTTGTTGCGGCGATTCAGGGAGACGAACGCCAGGTCGCGCTCGCGGTAGTGCTGCGGGTCGACCCCCTTGGTATCGCGCACGTAGTCTTCGCGATAATCCACCAGCAGGCGGGGGAGCGCCGCCAGCTTTTCGCGGTATTCGCCGAAGAGGTTGGCCTGCGGCCCGCCGAAGATCAGGGTGAGCCCGCTGGAAATGTGCTGACCGTCCTCGACCCCCCGGAAGATGTTCGGGTCGATGATCAGGTCCGGCGAACTGCTGATCCGCGACGGGCTGGAACGGTTCAGGTCGCGCGAAAAGACGTGGAGTTCGAGCGGCAGCCCCGCCGGGGTGAAGCGGAAATCGCCGGCAAAGAGGATCTTGCCGTCCTTGAAATCGATATCGGTGCCGTTGAGCGAGCCGTCGAGACCGGTCCACTCGTAACCGAGGCCGAGGTCCCAGCCCCCCGCCCGGCCGCCCTGGATCAGCCGCCGGTTGTGCCAGAAGAGGGAATACTGCTGGAAGAAATGGGACATGTCGAGTTGCGTCTCGCCATCGACGTCACGCTGGTACTCCGCCCAGTTCAGCTGGGCAGAGCCAGTGACAACGGCCGCAGCCCCCCCGGCCCCGAAGAGGGGGAGGCAGAGCGCGGCGGCAAGGATGAGGAGGACACGCCTCATGAATAATCCTGCGGGTGGTTTCTTGACCGGCACGGTGCCGGAATTAAGCCAAGAAGACAAATGCAAATTTCATTCCATGCCCCCCTGCGCCTATCCTGTCGGCCTGCCGTCGCTCCGCACCCCGCCGAGACCCGGACCCCGCCATTTCCCCGCGGCACCCTCGCCAAATCGCCCAGCCTCTGCCGGACGCAAAAAAAGGGCGGGGGCACATGGCCCCCGCCCTCGCGAACTGCAGTCAACCGCGATTTACTTGATGTGGCAGGCGCGGCAGAGGTTCGACCCGGCGTTGTTGATGACGATCAGGTCGGTACCGACGGTGTTGTGGACGTCATGGCAGGAGGAGCACTGCACGACGTTGTTCAGCGTCGAGGTGGTGCCGAACTTGATCGGCTGGCCGGCGATGGCGAGGACGTTGGCGATCGAGTTGATCTCGGCGTCGGCCGCGTCGGACGCATCGTAGCTGAAGTTGACCGGGTGGTCGTTGTTCATGTTGTTGTCGAGCATCTTGCTGCCGTTGACCTGCACAGCGTAGTTGCCGGTGACGGTGGTGTTCGGCGGGTTGCGCAGGGCGGCGCCGCCCATGACCTGGGAGCCGTCATGGCAGGTGAGGCAGGCAGCGGCGTCGATCTTGGTGTAGTCGGAGTCGATCGAGGCGTTCAGGGTGCCGCTCGAGTAGACGCCAACCAGACCGCCGGCAGCGGCGTTGCGGTTCCACAGCGGGCCGCCGGTGAACGCAGCGTTCGCACCGTGCGGGGTGTGGCAGAACACGCAGATCTCGTCCGTCTCGTTGCCGCCGATGGTGGTCGGCAGGTCGTGGGCGGAGTTGTCGATCAACGCCAGGGCGGGGGCGGCCAGCATCAGCATGCCGGCCAACAGCACTACAAGCTTCTTCATTTCTACCTCCCTAAAACAGGTTGTGAGTTTGCCAGTCGGTGCTGGCTGTACCTATCGTTGGCATCCGTTATTGCAGAACGCATGCCAAGATATCCCATCGCAAAAAACCCCATATCTTGCGCGCCTCAGAGCGGCCGATCGCGGCGCGCCGCGATCGGCCAAAGTCATTTGACGCACTATTTGTCGCCGCCACCCTGCTTTTTGACGACGTCGAGATCCTCGGCCTTGAGGGGGTGCAGTTCCAGGGCCCGCTTGCTCAGGTAGCGCCAGTGGCTGAAGCGCTTCCCCATCAGGTCGGTCACATAGAGGTCGTCGTCCGGCGAGACATAGATCGACGTCGGCGTGCCGAACCCCATCTTGTGGTCGAGCGGCCCCCCCATGGTGAAGAGGAAGGTACCGTCCGGCGCGAAGGCGCGCAGGACCGGCTTGCGGGCGTCGGCCAGCCAGAGGTTCCCCTCGCTGTCGAAGGCCACGTCGCGGGGGTGTTCGATGCCGCCGGGGGTGTCGTTGCGCTCGCCGAACTTGCGCAGATAGTTACCGTCGGCATCGAAGACCTTGATGTTGGCGTTGAGGGTGTCGGCCACGTAGAGGTTCCCGTCGGGGCCGGCGGCCACGCCGATGGCGCCCATCAGCTTCCCCTTGCCGAAGGCGAACAGCCGCTGGCCGCCGGTCAGGTCGTAGACGTTGATCTGCCCCTGGCGGGTGTCGCTGATGTAGACCCGCCGCCGGGCCTCGTCGACCTCGACGTAGACCGGCAGGGTCAGTTCGTCCTTGTTGCCGTAGGTGCGGACCAGCTTCCCCTCGCGGGTCAGGACCAGCACCCGCTGCAGTTCGGAGTCGGCCACGTACAGTTGCTTTTTCGCATCGATGGCCATGTACATGGGGCGCTTCAGCAGCGGCTCCTGAAGGAGGAACGACACGGTGCGGTCGTTGAAATCGTAGACCCGGATGTTCTGCGCGAACAGGTCGGCGATGAACACCTTGCCGGCGCCGTCGGCGACGATGCCGTAGGGACCGGTGAAGGTGTCGAGCGGCGGCTTGCCGGCGATCTGCTCGAAGGTCAGCTGGAAACCGCCCTTGGGAAAGTCGTCCTGGGACGCATAGGTCCCCAGCCACTCGATGCGCGGCTGGTCGGGCGGGAGCGGGTAGATGTAGCGCATGGTCGGCGGCGGCGCGGCGCAGCCGGCCAGCAGGCCCAAGAGAACCGTCAGGGGGATGAGATATCGTTTCATGGCATCCTCGGTTGTACGTGCTCGCGGGGAAGCCCCGCGTTACTTGTTGTGGCAGCGCCGGCAGAAAACCATGGTGCTGGCCCCGGTCCCGCGCAGATACGCCGGCAGGTTGGCCGCGTGCGGCTCATGGCAGCTGGCGCAGTTGAGCGGTTTGGACGGATCCGACGGATTGACCAGCCCCTCGAGCGGGTGCAGCTGCCCGGAGAAGCCGCGAACCACGTGCTGGCCGGACTGGACCGTGGAGTGGCAGCGCAGGCAGGAGGCATTGACCTTGCCGCGGATCTGGGCCAGCGTATCGCTGGCGTGCGGATCATGGCACACCAGGCACTGCTTGACCTCGACCGGCCCGTGCATCCGCTTGGATTTGCGGAAGTCGTCGTACTTGTCCTGGTGGCAGTCGAGGCAGAAAGCCCCCTCGCGGTCGGGCACGGCGTATTTCGCCGGCTTGCTGCCGGTGTCGTGGCAGGAGGTGCACTCGTAGACCCCGGCGGGGCCGTGCACATGCTTGCGGTCGATCAGCTTGCCGTGGCAGGTCGCACACGGGTGGCTGACCGGCGACGGCTCGGCCAGTTCCTGCGCGGTCGGCTTGAGGTTGTGATGGCACCCCGTGCACAGGGCTTCGCGCTCCGCCAGGTGGAACGGCAACGTCCGGTAGCGCGCCGGGGGAACATCGTATTCGCTGCGCAGGTACACCTGCGCGCGGGCCTCGGCCACCTTGCGGCTCCCCTCGTAGCCTTCGACGATGAGCCGGCTCTCGCCCGGATCGAATTCGGCCTGGAGGATGAGCAGGTCGCGGAACATCTTGCGGTAATCGGAAGCCGAAATCGGGATGATGTCGCTCTTGACCCCGTTGATCTCGATGGTCAGCCCGTCGATGGCGGGCTTGTCGCCGGCCTTGATGATCAGGTGGCCGGGGCTTTCCAGCAGGGCGCCGTCCGCCGGAGTGATGATCTGCAGGGCCAGCGCCGGCACCGCCGCGCCGGCCAGCATGACCAGCCCGAGGACTGTGAACGTCAGCAGTTTGTTTTTGAGCAGGAACATTTCGGTTTCCCTTTCCGCCATCCCGGCCGCGGCAGACCGCCAGGCTATCGCTCCGCGCCCGGCAAGGCCAGTTGCTCGGGCGAAATCGGATGCTTTTGCAGATACGCTTCGTTCAGGTACTGGAAACGATGGACCATGCCGTTGAGCGAGTCCGCGATCCAGAGGCCGTCGTTCTCGTCGGCGGCGATCCCGGCGGGCATGTTCAGGCCGCCGGGCGAGATCTGCCCCTTGGACGAAATATAGCGCCCGCCGAAGGTCAGCAGGAAGGTGCCGTCCCGGTCGAAGACGGTCACCTTGTCCGCCAGGCTGTCGGTGATGTAGACGTGCCCGGCAGGGGTCACGGCCAGCGACTTGGGCATCTGGAACGACCCGGCCGCCGTGCCGCGTTCGCCGAAATGCAAGACGTAGCGGTAGGCGGTCCCGTCCCACTGGAAACGCTGGACCCGGGCATTGAGCGAGTCCAGCACAAAGAGGTTGCCGGCGCTGTCGAAGTCGGCATCAAGCGGGTAGTTGAACTGACCCGGGCCGGCGCCGCGCTCGCCGATATAGTCGAGGAACGTGCCGTCGAGGCCGAACACCGCCAGGCGGTGCATCGGCGTATCGACGACGACCGCCCGCCGGCTGGCGTGGTCGATCGCCACCGCCGTCGGGCGCGTCAGGCGGCCGGCGCCGCCGACCTTGCCGACAATCCTGCCGTCGACCTGGCAGCGCACGACATCCTGCGACTGGGACACCGCCAGCCAGAACTCGTCGGGTCCGGCGAAGGCGACCCCGGTCCCCGTCCCGAACGCGGCACTTGACTTGCCGGCGCTCTCGTCGGAGATCTCCAGCGTCGAGATGCTCTTGCGATCGAGGTCGAACAGGATGACCTGACGTGCAAGGGTGTCGGTCACCACGACTTTCCGGAAACGGGCGTCGACGGCGAACGGCTTCTTGAAAACCGGATGGGAAAGCCGCTGGCCCAGCACCTGGCGCTCGAACCAGTTTTCGCTCCCCCGCCGCAGATCCTCGTCCCCGACATAGAAACCGATGTATTCGATTTTCGCGTCTTCAACCGACGGCGGCCAGAGGTAGCGCGTCTGCACCTGCGGGGCCGCCACCGGCCCGCAGGCGGCCAACAGGCAGACCATGGCCAACAGCACGGGAAAACGGCCGAAGAACCGCGGGAGCATTCCACGGGGAACAGGCGCCATCACCGATTGTTCACCCGCTGCAGCAGGTCGTACGACTTGGGACGATGACACCCCGCCATGCAGGTTCCCCCCGTTTCGGTCTGGGAGAAATAGACCGGAATCTGCCACTTGCCGAAGTGCGCGGAGCGGCTCTGGATCAGGCGCGGCTGGTCGGCCCCGTGCACCCCGTGGCAGACCCGGCAGGTGCGCCCCTTCCCCATCTGGGCCACGTGGAAGTAGTGCAGATTCTGGTCGCGGTTGCGAAAACCCGTCGCCTCGCTGGTGCGCTCGTACTCGAAGGCGTTCGGATTGTGGCAGGTAAAGCACAGGGCATACTGCTCGCGCCCGTAGGCAACGTACTGCTCGGACGGATAACTGGCCCGCAGATAGGGGGGGAAGTCCGACGCATGCGGGGCGTGGCACTCCCAGCAGCGGCCCTTGGCCACCGGTTCGTGCTGCGACCTCGCCTTGGCGATAGTCTGGCCGATATCGGGGTGGCAGGCCAGACAGAGGTCGTTGCCGGGACGAACCGTCAACATCGGGCTGGCGCTGGCGTGGGGATCGTGGCACATGCTGCAGTTCAGCGCCTTGACCGGCCCGTGCACGTTTTTGCCGGCCATGACCGAATCGTGACACATCAGGCAAAGCTTGCCACCGGGTTGCAGCAGCAGCCGCGGATGGCTCCCCTGATGGGGGTTGTGGCAGGCGGTACAGTCATCGGCCACCGGCGGATGCACGAACGACAGCCCTTTGGCCGGGTCGTCGTGACAGGCCAGACAGAGGGCGCGCCCGGCAGTCACCAGCCGCATTGACCCGTTGCCCGGGTGCGGACGGCCCGAAGACTGGTGGCAGGCATCGCATTCGCCGGCGGCGACCGGCGCATGCACCACCTTGGCCTTGCCGAGGACGGCATGACAATCGGTCGTCACGCAGGCCGCGAAAACACCGGTTGCGGACAGCCAGAGCGTGCCCGCAACCAGTAGCAGGAAAATGGTGATTTGCCTGTGCGCCAAGTCGAAATCCCGGTAATGTCGGTCGTCTGTCAGGGGCAGACCTGCCCCCCGACTTCCCGCATGCAATTTTTACACCGCCGAAAACGGCGGCCGCCACCGCGAGCAAAGCCCCCCCGGGCGCGCCCGGGAGTCGCCGCCCGGCGCGGAACCTTACCCGCCGCCGTAGGAGTGGAGGCCGGAGAGGACCAGGTTGACGCCGAGATAGCAGAAGATCGTGGCGGCGAAGCCGAAGATCGACAGCCAGGCCGCGCGCCGGCCGACCCAGCCGCGGGTGAAGCGCGCATGCAGGAAGGCCGCGTAGATGAACCAGACGATCAGGCTCCAGGTCTCCTTCGGGTCCCAGCTCCAGTAGGTCCCCCAGGCGTAGTTGGCCCAGGCCGCGCCGGTGATGATGCCGAGGGTCAGCATCGGGAAACCGATCATGATCGCTTTGTAGTTGAGGTCGTCGAGCACCTTGACGCTCGGGAACATGCCGAGGATGCCGCCGACCGGATTGCCGGACGCCGCCTCCTCCTTGCCGACCTTGACCAGGTACATGATCGACACCCCGCAGGCCACGGCGAAGGCGGCGTAGCCGATGAAGCAGGTGATGACGTGGTAGGTCAGCCAGTTGCTCTGCAGCGCCGGCACCAGCGGGGCGATGGTGGCGTCGAGCTTCCATTGGGCCCAGATCATCCCGGCGAAGGCGAAGGGGAGGACAAAGGCGCCAATGGCCCGGTAGCGGTACTTGAGGTCGAAGAGCAGGTAGATGAGCAGGATCGACCAGGCGAAGAAGACCACCGACTCATACAGGTTGGAGAGCGGGGCCTGCTGGAAGCCCATGGCATAGGCCTCCCGCCAGCGCAGGCCGATGGCGCCGGTATTGGCGACAAAGCCGACCCAGCTGATCACGGTCGCACCGAAGCCGATCTGCTCGTTCTTGGAGGTCAGGTAGGCGATGAAGACCACCATGGCGATGAAGTAGGCCGCGGTGGTGATGTTGAAAAGCAACGAGCTGTCCATGACGTGATGTCCTCCGGAAAAGCGCCCGCCGGCTATTTGCCGGCCAGGGCGTCGTTGAGGTCCTTCCTGAGCGTGTCGAAGTACAGGGCGAACGCCGGCTGGTTGCGGTGGGCACTGCCGCCGAGCTTGACGCCGACCCCCTTGCTCAGCGGCTGGATGACCACCCACAGGCGCCGGTGGGAGAGGAAGAAGGCGCCCAGGGAGCCGGCCACCATCAGGAAGCAGCCGAGCCAGACCACCCAGACGCCGGGGTCCTTGGCGACCTGCAGGCCGGTGTAGTAGCGCTGCTCCATCCCCACCAGCGAGAAGATGTACTCGTCGCCGCGCTGGGCGTCGAAGTCCGGGAAGTTCTTCAGCACGACGAAGGGGTTGCCGTGGCGGCCGTCGGGGGTGTTGACGTGCATCTGCACCGCCGGCCCGAACTTGTCGTAATTTTCAGTCGAGTTGGTGACGGCGAACGAGGCCCCGCCGGGGAGCGGCACATGCTCGCCCTCGCGGGCCGACAGGTCGAGGGTCTGCCCGGAGGAGCGGAGCCGGACCTTGAAGCGGAAGGTCGCATCGCCGGCCGGGCCGTAGCTCGACTGGTAGAAGGTGATGCCGCCGAAATTCAGCGGGTCGTTGACCTCGATGCGCTTCTTCAGCACCTCCTGGCCGTTCTGCAGCACGGCCAGATCGCTGCTGAACTCCTTGGGCCGCTGGGTGCCGTCGTAGAACTCCACGTCGAAGTTGTCGCAACGCACCGAGAAACCCAGGGGGATCGGCTCCTTGCCGCCGCGCGGCCAGACCTTGTCGACGGCGCTCCCCTCGACGATGTTGACGTAGGCCTTGTACCCCCAGACGTTGCCGATCATCGCACCGATGAAGATGATCAGGATCGACGCGTGAGTGACATAGACGCCGAAGCGGGAGATGGCCCCCTTCTCGGCATAGAGATAGACCTTGTCGTCCTGCTCGGTGACCACCGGAGCGGCGAACTTCCCCTGAAGGAGCGTCGCCACCTGGTCGCGCACGCCGTCGATCGTCCCCTTGGCGACGACGACCTCCTCGACGTTGCTCAAAGAGCGGAAGAAGCCGTCGTCGGCGACCAGGCGCGGCTCACGCACGGTCTTCCAGACGAACGGGAACCGCTTGATCGAGCAGCAGATCAGGTTGACGGCGAACAGCCCCATCAGCGACAGGAACCACCAGGAGTGGTACATGTCGAAGGCGTTGATCGACTTGTCGAGGAACTTGAGGGTGTCGAGGCTCCAGCCGGACTTGGCGGCCATCTCCTCGGGGGTCGTCCCCTGTTCGATGACCGTGCCGATGACCGAGGTGGCGGCCAGCAGGATCAGGGTGATGATCGCCAACTTCAGGGAACAGAAAAAATCCCAGAGGCGATCGACAAAATTTGGCTCTTTGCTCAAGACCGGCTCCTGTAAAAGAGGGGGCGGCGTGCGCGCTGCGCACCTGCCCCCGGAATGTCAACTTTTGCAGTGTAATGTGGGAGTTTCGCGGGTGTCAAGCTTTACTCATCGCTCGTCGCTTAGCCCTCAGGACTGCTTCGGGAAATCGGCAGCAAGCCGTTTTTCCAGCGCCCTGGCCTTGGCCTCGACCCCGGCAGCCATTTCGGCCTTGAATTCGACCAGGCGCCGGGTCAGGTCGGCATCGTGGAGCGCGAGCATCTGCACGGCGAGGATCCCGGCGTTGCGGGCCCCGGCCTTGCCGATGGCCACGGTCGCCACGGGGATGCCGGCCGGCATCTGCACCATCGCCAGCAGGGCATCGAGGCCGCTCAGGGAGGTGCAGTCGATCGGCACCGCGATCACCGGCAGGGTCGTCTCGGCGGCGACCACGCCGGCCAGGTGGGCGGCGGCGCCGGCGCCGGCGATGATCACCTTGACGCCGCGCTCGCGGGCGCTGCGGACGATGCCGGCAGTCCGCTCCGGGGTCCGGTGGGCGCTGGAGACGGTCATCTCGAAGGGGACGCCGAACTGGTCGAGGGCCCGGGCGGCTTCGACCATCACCTCGTAATCGGAATCGCTGCCCATCAGGATCGACACCAACGGCTTGTCACTCATGGTCTTCACCTCTGGATATTGTCGTTGCGGACACAATTGTTTTTGTTTGCTCCGGCCGGCCCGCAAAGGGGCGCCGGCAGCCATCAGCCTAACGCCCCAGCGCCTTCCCGCCGATGTCGGTCCGGTAGTGCGCCCCCTCCCAGGCGATGGTCCTCACCCCCTGGTAGGCCTTGTCGATCGCGGCGGCGACGGTCGGCCCGCGTCCGGTGACCCCGAGCACGCGGCCGCCGCTGTTGACGATCCGCCCGCCGGCTTCCGCCGTCCCGGCGTGGAAGACGACCAGGTCGTCGATCTGCTCGGCCTGCTCGAGACCGTCGATCGGGAACCCTTTGGCAAAGTCGCCGGGATAGCCGCCGGAGGCCATGACCACGCAGACCGCCGCCTGGTCGTGCCATTCCAGCTCGATGCCTTCGAGATTGCCGCGGGCGCAGGCGATCAGGACCGGCACCAGGTCGGATTTGAGGCGCATCAGCAGCGGCTGGCATTCCGGGTCGCCGAACCGGGCGTTGAACTCCAGGGTCTTGACCTCGCCGTCCTTGATCATGAGCCCGGCATAGAGTACCCCCTGGTAGCGCCGTCCCTCGGCGGCCATGCCGTCGACGGCGCGACGCATGACCTCGGCCATGGCCTTCTCATGCACGGCCGGGGTCACCACCGGGGCCGGGGAATAGGCCCCCATGCCCCCGGTATTCGGCCCTTCGTCGTTGTCGAACACCGGCTTGTGATCCTGGGCGCTGGCCAGCGGGATGATGCGCTGACCGTCGGTGAAGGCCAGGAACGAGGCCTCCTCCCCTTCCAGGAACTCCTCGATGACAACGCGGGACCCGGCCGCGCCGAAGGCATTGCCGGAAAGCATGTCGCGCACGGCGGCATTCGCCTCCTCGGTGGTGCGGGCGACAATCACCCCCTTGCCGGCAGCCAGGCCGTCGGCTTTGACGACAATCGGCGCGCCGTGCCGGGCGATGAAGGCCAGTGCCGGCTCGACCTCGGTGAAGACCTCGTAGAAAGCGGTCGGCACCCGGTACTTCTGCATCAGATCCTTGGAAAACGCCTTGCTCGCCTCGATGATCGCCGCGTTCCGGCGGGCGCCGAAGGCCAGCAGGCCGGCGGCCTCGAAGCGGTCGACCAGGCCGAGCGACAGGGGGAGTTCCGGGCCGACCACCGTCAGGTCGATCGCCTTCTCCCTGGCGAAGGCCAGCAGGCCGTCGAGATCGTCCACCTTCAGCGGGACGTTTTCGGCCAGCCGGCCGGTACCGGGGTTGCCCGGCGCACAGTAGATTTTCTTTACCAGCGGCGACTGGGCGATCTTCCAGACCAGCGCGTGTTCGCGGCCGCCGGAACCAACAACCAGGACGTTCATTGCAGACTCCTGACAGATAATTGCCGGGCTCATGGCCCGGTCCTGACAAAAACCACAGCCTGCCGGTCGCTGTAAACCGCTTTCCAGCCGGGGTTGGCGGCAACCGCCACCGACAGCCAGAACGGTTCGCGACCCGCCGACTTCGGCAGGATCATATAATCGATCCGGTACTTGCGCAAAACATGATCGACGATCCGGTCCTTGCCGAAATGGTCGATGTGCTTCTCGTCTCCCAGCTGCGCCCCGCCGAGGACCCCGGCGAGCAGCACCCAGTCGTTGTATTTCTCGACATCCAGCGTCCGGCCGTCGACGAAGACCTTGTGCTCCTCGCCCAGGGCCCACCCCAGGTATCCGCCCCAGTCGTAGTCGTTGAGGAGGTTGCCGCGCAGCCCGCTCTGACGGACGAACTCGACCGCCTGCTGCGGGAACTTCACCGAGAGGGGGCCGTTGCGGACCAGCCGGCGGAGGTTGTCGAGGTGCTGGTAGCTGTTGGCGATGCCGCCGACGAACAGCAGCAGGAGGAGAACCGCCCCGGCCTGCCGGCCGAACCGGGCCAGGCCGTTGCCGGCGGCGGGAAGCGCCAGGATGCCGAGGAACGGCAGGTAGCGGACGCTGTTGAAGGCAAACCAGGCGAAGCAGAGCAGCAGGACGCATTGCATCAGGTTGCGCCGCAGACCGTCGCGCAGCAGTTCGTAGCCCGCCAGCAGCACGATCACCGGGAAGAAGAGATAGATCCAGACCCTCTCGACGGCAACCAGCTGGTAGAGGGAGCGGTATTCGAGGTTGAGCGCAAAGAACGGCTGGTACTTGGGGTCGAGCGTTTCGCGGTACGCCGGGAGGTAGTTGGTCAGGTTCGGCGTGGCGAGGGCGATCAGCGCCGCCCCGGCCAGCAAGGCGGCGCTGCGGCAGAAGAATTCCCGGGAGATCTCGCCGCACCAGCCCCGCCGCGCGTTGTTGAGCAAATGGGCGGCGCAGAGAATCTGGCCGAGCAGAACCCCGCCATGGACGTTCCCCCACAGCAGCATCACGACCGGCAGCCCCCAGGCCACGTCCCGGGGGAGCGTGTCCCGGGCTTCGCCCAGCCGCTCGAGCAGGGCGACGACCACGGCGAACGCCAAAAACGACAGGAACTGCGGCCGTTCGACCGGAAACCGGGCGAAGAGCAGGACCAGGAAGGTCGCCACCAGCACCGCATAGCCGAGCGGCCATGCATGCCGCCTCGCCAGCAGCGCCCGGATCATGAGCCAGAGGATCGCGGCGCGCGCGATGAAGAACCCGCCCCACCCGGCCAGGGCGTAGAGCAGCGCATAGCCGAGCTGGGCCAGCCAGTAGGAGGTCAGGATGAAATACTGGCGGGGATCGACGGCGCCGCCCGTGCCGGCGCTGAACGGGTCGGCGGCCGGCAGGGCGCGATGCTGCAGGATCCACTCGCCGGTGTTCAGGTGCCAGAAGAAGTCGGGGTCCTTGACCGGCGCCAGCAGGTAGGTCAGGGCGAAAAGGACCGCCACCCCTGTCCACCAGGCCCGGAGCAGCCAGCGTTCATCGGGAAATTGCGTCATCGTCTCAGCGCCTGGCCAGAAGAACCGCATTGCCGGAGGTGGAAAGCACCTGCCATCGGGAATCCCGGGCGACCGCCTGGGTCAAAAGATACGGCCCCCCCTGCTCGACCAGCGGCAGGATAGCGTAGGTGATCCCGTATTTATCGAAGATTTCGCGCCAGATCAAGCGACCGCCGCCGAAGCTGACCATTTCCGCCGTCAGGGCGTCGCGGCAGGCCTCCGCATCGAGCGCCCGGCCATCGACGAACACCTGGCGCGTCGGGCCGAGACGCCAGAGCAGATAGCCGCCCCAACGGTAGGTGTTAAACAGGCGGCCATCGACACCGGCAGCCGCAACCTGCTCGGCAATCTCCACCGGGAAATCATGGTTGGAGACCCAGCCGGCCGCCCTGATCCTGGCAAGATTGCCCCGCTCATTCCAGAGCAGGCCGGCGACCAGAATCACGGCGGCGGCCAGAACCGGGCCGCGCAGGCGACGGTGCCAGGAGGCGGCCGTGAGCCCGGTCACGACAACCGGCAGCGCCGCCACCAGGAAGAACGGCAGATATCGGATCGTCAGCGCCGCATATACCCCCGTGCCGGCCAGGCACAGCAAGGCGAACAGGGAGTGGCGGCGAACGCCGGCCAGCAGGGCAAGCCCGGCAAGGACGACGAACGCCCCGTAAGCCATGGCCACCGGACGCAGGCTCCCCCGCCAGGCACTGAGAACCGAAACGAATTCATCGTTGGCGGCGAACATCAGATCCGAGGCTTGGGTCGTCTGGAAAAAGACCGGCACGATGCGGGCGATATTGGGGTTGAGACACCCTGCCGCCAGGCCGACGACCGCCAGCCGCCAGAGCAGGGGATCGGACGCCGCCCCTGGCCGGCGGAAACCGTTCGTCAGACAGAGGGCCAGGGTCATCAGCAGCAGCCCCTGGCCGAGAAGAAACCCGCCATGGAGGTTGCCCCACAGCAGCATGACGATCCCGACCAGCCAGAAATGCCGCCGGGACGGGATCGTCGCGCCGCGCCAGAAACCGTCCAGCAGCAGATACAGCCAGGCGAAACAGAGGAAGGAGAAAAACTGGGGCCGTTCCACCGGGTAGAGGTCGAAAATCAACGCGAGGCACACCAGGCCGACACTGCCCCAGAGCCAGGGATCCTCCCGCCGGCGCAGCCACAAAATCCCGGCAAAAACCGCGAACACCGCCAGGCGCAGCAGGTAGATTCCCGGCCAGCCCAGGACGGCATGACTGGCGAAGTAAAGGAGCTGGCTGAGCCAGTACCCCTTGATGATGAACAGCTGCCGGGCATCGAGTTCGAGGGGCGTGACAAAGGAAAACGGATCGGGGATCGGCCAACTGCCCCGCTGCCAGAGCCACTCCCCGACCTTGAGATGCCAGAAGAAATCGGGATCCTGAACCGGTCGGGCCAGCCAGGTCACGGCGGCCAGCGCCAGCAGGAGAACCGGCCAGAAAATGAGGGAGAGGGCCTTCATAGGAGGCAGTGCCGCGGCGGCGGCCGGGCGGGGATCAAGTCCCTGCCGGCCGCCGCGCGAACAGTAAAGGATCAGTGCCGGAAGTGGCGCATCCCGGTGAACACCATCGCCATCCCGTGCTCGTCGGCGGCGGCGATCACCTCGGCGTCGCGCATCGAACCGCCCGGCTGGATGACGGCGGTGATGCCGACGGCGGCGGCGTTGTCGATGCCGTCGCGGAACGGGAAGAAGGCGTCGGAGGCCATGGCCGCCCCCTTGACCTCGAGGCCGGCGTGCTCGGCCTTGATGGCGGCGATGCGCGCCGAGTTGACCCGGCTCATCTGCCCGGCGCCGACGCCGATGGTCATGTTCCCCCGGCCGTAGACGATGGCGTTGGACTTGACGAACTTGGCGACCCGCCAGCTAAAGAGCAGATCCTGCATCTCCTGCTCGGTCGGCTGGCGCTTGCTGACCACCTTGAGCTCGGCGTAGAGATCGAGGTCGGCATCCTGCACCAGCATCCCGCCGCTGACCCGCTTGAGATCGAGGCGGGCGGAAGGCTGCGCGGGCCACATGCCGCACTCGAGGAGGCGCACGTTCTTCTTGGCGGCAACGACTTCGCTGGCCGCGGCGGAAACTTTCGGGGCGATGATCACCTCGACGAACTGGCGGTCGCAGATCGCCGCGGCGGTGGCGGCGTCAAGCTCGCGATTGAAGGCGATGATCCCGCCGAAGGCCGACTCGGGATCGGTCTTGTAAGCCTTGTCGTAGGCCTCCAGCAGACTGGCGCCGACCGCCACGCCGCACGGGTTGGCATGCTTGACGATGACGCAGGCCGGCCCCTCGGGGAACTGCTTGACGCACTCCACGGCGGCATCGGTGTCGGCGATGTTGTTGTAGGAGAGTTCCTTCCCCTGCAACTGGCGGGCCGTGGCGATGGAGGCTTCCGGCACCTGCTTCTCGATGTAGAAGGCGCTCGACTGGTGGCTGTTCTCGCCGTAGCGCAGGACTTGCGCCTTGTGGTACTGCAGCGTCAGGACCGGCGGGTAGACCGCGTCGTCCTCGCCGAGCTTCTTGCCGAGCCAGTTGGAGATCGCCCCGTCGTAGGCGGCGGTGTGCTGGTAGACCTTCACGGCCAGGCGGAAGTTGGTGCCCTTGCCGACCGCGCCGCCGCTCTGCTTCATCTCGTCGAGGACCACGCGGTAGTCGGCCGGGTCCACCAGCACGGTGACGTCGGCGTTGTTCTTGGCCGCGCTGCGCAGCATGGTCGGCCCGCCGATATCGATGTTCTCGATGGCGTCTTCCAGGGTGCAGTCCGCGTTGGCCACGGTCGCCTCGAAGGGGTAGAGGTTGACCACCACCATGTCGATCGGCTCGATGCCGTGCGCCTGCATGGTCGCGACGTGCTCGGGGTTGGCGCGCATGCCGAGCAGCCCGCCGTGGACCTTGGGGTGCAGCGTCTTGACCCGGCCGTCGAGCATTTCCGGAAAGCCGGTGAATTCGGAGACGTCCTTGACGGTCAGGCCGGCATCACGGAGCATCCTGGCGGTGCCGCCGGTGGAGAGGATCTCGACGCCGTAGCCGGCCAGTTCTTTGGCGAAGTCGAGGACGCCGGTCTTGTCGGACACGCTGATCAGCGCACGCTTGATGATGGCCATGGGGAAACCTCCAAGCTGGGGTGAATGCAAACAGGGATGGTGCCGGTCTGTTGCCTAGGCGAATTCCAGTGCCGCAAGGAAGCGCTTTTCGAAGGCCGGCGTTCCCGACAAAGGGAGCGGCCGGATCGCCGTCAGCAGGGGCGCCAGCCGCTCCGCCCCGCCGGGGTCGGCCAGGAAGGCGCCGAGGCCGTCGAGCACCCCGTTCGGCACGAAGAAGGAGTTATCTACCATGCCCTCAGGGAGCATGGCAATCCCCTTGAGCGCGGCCGCGGGGAGGGCCGCGCCGAAGGCGCCGGTGATCAGCACGGCGGCGACTTCCCCGGCGTCCAGGCCGGCCCGGCCGAGCAACACGTCGATCCCGGCGCGCACTGCCCCCTTGGCCAGCTGTAGCTGGCGGACATCGTCCTGGGTCAGGCGCAGCTCCAGGCCGGCGTCGCGGTGGAAGCGCACCGCCCACCCCGCCCCGTCCCGCACCAGGTAACGCGCCAGGTTGGTGCCGACCTCCTCCGGGGCGACGATGCGCCCGCCGGCATCGATCAGCCCCCCCTGCCGGGCCGCGGCGATCAGGGCCAGCAGGCCGCTGCCGCACAGCCCCGCCGGCCGGCCGCCGCCGTGCACCTCGAGCAGCAGGCGGTCGGCGGCGAGCTGCACGCCGGTCACGGCACCCGGCGCCAGCGGCATGCCGCAGGCGATGTTGCCGGCCTCGAAGGCCGGGCCGGCGGCCGCCGAGGTCACCAGCCACCGCCCCCCGGCCCGCAGGGCCAGTTCGGCATTGGTGCCGAGATCCAGGACCAGGCAGTGCTGAGTGCTGAGCGCTAAGCGCTGCGTGGCAAGCCCATACAGGACCGCCACCAGGTCGCCGCCGACGAAGCCGGAAACGGCCGGGAAGAGCTGCAGCGGCACGGGCAGGCCGAGATCGGCCGCGGCGGCGGGGAGGCTGGAGAGGGCCGTCAGCGGGGAGCGGTGCGGCGGGTGGATCAGCGCATCGACCGGCAGGCGGCAGAGCAGGTGGCAGATCCCGGGGTTGCCGGCCGCGGCGGCGCCGGCGATCCGTTCCGGGGCGACCCCCGCCCGGCCGAGGAGCGTCGTGACCAGGGTGCGCATCCCGTCCTGGAGGAGGTGCTGCAATGCGTCCGCGGCGCCGTCGCGGGCGCGCTGCAGGCGGGTCAGGATGTCGGCGCCGAGCGGCCGCTGCGGATTGGCCAGGCGCTCTTCGGCGAGCACCGTGCCGTCGGCCGCCAGCAGCCGGCCGACCAGGGTGGTGGTGCCCAGATCCAGGGCGAGAAAACAGTGCTGAGCGCCGGGCGCTGAGCGATGAGTATCGTGTGCGGCCCCCGCCGGACTTGTGTCGCGGTTTTCACTCATCGCTCAGCACTCATCGCTCATCGCTGCGTCTCTGCCTTGACTCATCGCTCAGTACCGACAAAGACCCGCGGCACCCTTTTGCTGATATTGCAGAACACTTCGTAAGTGATGGTGCCGATCTTGTCGGCCCACTCCCTGGCGGTGATGCACTCGTCGCCGTCGCGGCCGAGCAGGGTGACCCGGTCGCCGACCGCCGCAGCGGGGATGTCGGTGACGTCGACCAGGATCCAGTCCATGCACACGGTGCCGGCGACCGGGGCGCGCCGGCCGCGGATCAGGACGTCCCCGCGGTTGGTCAGCAGCCGGTTGTAGCCGTCGGCATAGCCGACCGGCACCGCCGCCAGCTTCGAGGGGCGGGTGGTGACGAAGCGGTGGGCGTAGGAGATCCCCTCGCCGGCCGGCACCTCCTTGAGCTGGGCGATCTGGCTGAGGAAGCGCATGACCGGCCGCTGCGGGACCTCCTCTTCGAAGGGGGTGCCGGTCAGCCCGCCGTACAGGGAGATTCCGGGGCGGACCAGGTTGCAGCCGGCCAGGTCGCGGCTGAAGACGGCGGCGCTGTTGGCCAGATGCAGGTAGCGCGGCGCGAAGCCGGCGGCACGCACCCGGTCGACGACGGCCCGGAAGCGCTCGGTCTGGGCGGCGGTAAACGGCTGCTCCGGTTCGTCGGCCATCGCCAGGTGGCTGATGACCCCGCGCACCTCGAGCCCCGGCAGCCCCTTGAGAACGGCGAGGACGTCGCCGAGCCGCTCGGGGCGGAAGCCGAGCCGCCCCATACCGGTGTCGATCTTGAGGTGGCAGGCGATGCGCGCCCCCGCCGCGCGGGCCGCCGCGTCGAGCCGGCGGGCGGCGTCGAGATCGTAGAGGGCCGGCTGCAGATCGTGGGCGAGGACGGCCTGTTCCTCGTCCGGGAAGACCCCGCCGAGGACCACCACCGGCCGGGTGATGCCGTAGCGGCGCAGGTCGAGCCCCTCGCCGACCAGGGCCACGCCGAACTGGTCGGCGCCGGCGGCGGCCAGGGCCGGAGCGACGCCGCGGGCGCCGTGGCCGTAGGCATCGGCCTTGACGACGGCGAGGATCTCGCAGGCCGGACCGACCCGGTGCCGGACCTGGTGCAGGTTGAAGCGAAGTGCCTCCAGATCGATTTCAACACGGGTCGGGCGGGTCAGCGGTGGCGTGCTCATGGAATCTGCAACCTCGGGGCGGGGATGGTCAGCGGCATTTAACCACGCGCCACCCGGGGTGTAAAGAGGCGACCGCGCGAAAAAGTTGACAGCGAAGAGGCAACCTTTATATGGTGATTCGATTGCTTGAGCGAGGGACCGACCAATGTGCATGAACGACGGACATTTCCTGCTGGTGCAGGGCGACACGGAAACCCACCTCGACGACATCGCCGCCATCCTGCCGGCGGCCGGCAGGCTGCGCCTGGTGGACGTGCTCGGCAAGCAGCGCGAGGTTACCGGCAGCATCGTGGAGATTGATCTGCTGAACAAGCGGATCGTGATCGGTTAAGCAGATTCCGCTGGGGGAGCGAGCTTGCCTCGCTGAGAGTTCCGCACGGGGCGGAGCGACCCCTCGAACCTGATCCGGGTCATGCCGGCGGAGGGAAGCGGCGAAACTGGCGTCCGAACGGACCGCCGCGTCGCCTTTTCCGGCCGCGGCGGTTTTTCGTTATGATCGAAGGGCTTTATTTCATTACCCCCGGCGGTACGGACGCGCAGGTCGTCGCCTCGACAGAGGCCGCCCTGCACGGCGGCGCGCGCGTAATCCAGTACCGCGACAAGGAACGGGGGGCGGCCGCGCAGGCGGCCCTGGGGCGCAGAATCGGCGCGCTGTGCCGCGCGGCCGGGGCCATCTTCCTGGTCAACGATTCTGCCGTTCTGGCCCGCGACTGCCAAGCCGACGGCGTCCACCTGGGGCAGGGAGACGGCAGCGTGGCCGCAGCCCGCGCCCTCCTCGGCACGGAAAAGCTGATCGGCATCTCGACCCGCACGGTCGATCAGGCCCGCCGGGCCGCGGCCGACGGCGCCGACTACATCGGTCTCGGCGCCATCTTCCCGACCGGCTCCAAGAGCGATGCCGAACTGGTCGGCGTGGAGCGCCTGCGCCAGGTCCGGCAGGCCGTCGCGCTGCCGATCGTCGCCATCGGCGGCATCGGCTACGGCAACGCCGGGGAGGTCATCGACGCCGGCGCCGATGCCGTAGCAGTGATTTCGGCGGTGGCCGCCGATCCGCAGCCGGTACTGGCGGCCCGCGAACTTGCCCTGCTCTTCAACCGCAAGCGACCGGCCGCGGCCTGCCGCGTCCTGACCGTCGCCGGCTCCGACTCCGGCGGCGGCGCCGGCATCCAGGCGGACCTGAAGACCATCACCCTGCTCGGCGCCTTCGGCATGAGCGCCATCACCGTGCTCACCGCCCAGAACACCCGCGGCGTCGACGGCGTCTTCCCGGCCCCCGCCGCCTTCGTCCGCCGGCAGGCCGAACTGGTGCTGGACGACATCGGCGCCGACACGGTCAAGACCGGCATGCTCTATGCCGCCGACATCGTGGAGAGCGTGGCGGAACTGCTCGCGCGCTACGGCCTGGCGGCAGTGGTCGACCCGGTGATGATCGCCAAGGGCGGCGCACCGCTGCTGCGCGAAGAGGCGATGGCCGCCCTGCGCGAACGGCTGCTGCCGCAGACGTTTCTGCTGACCCCCAACCTCCCCGAGGCCGAGGCCCTGACCGGCCGGGGCATCGCCACCCTCGAGGAGATGGAGGCCGCCGCCCGCGAACTGCACGCCCTGGGCGCCCGCCACGTGCTGGTCAAGGGGGGGCACCGCACCGGCGACGCCACCGACCTGCTGCTCTGCGGCGGCACGCTCTACCGCCTCCCCGGCGAGCGGGTGCCCACCGCCAACACCCACGGCACCGGCTGCAGCTATGCGGCGGCCCTGGCCACCCTGCTCGCCCGCGGAGAGGCGCTGCCGGCGGCGGCACAACGGGCCAAGCGCTTCATCGACGCGGCCATCCGTAACGGTGTGCCACTCGGCAGCGGGCATGGACCGATCAACCATGCGGCCGGGGCAAGGGCGGTGCTGAGCGATGAGTGCTAAGCAATTGAGTTTAACCTTCTAACGATTATCAACATTCAAGACAAAGAGAATTCCATGACCACACTCGAAGCGGCCCGCCAGGGCCTGGTCACCGACCTGATGAAAGAGGCTGCCGCAGCCGAAGGGATTGCCGCCGAGACGCTGCGCCAGCGGATCGCCGAAGGGACGGCGATCATCTGCCGTAACAACCGGCACGATCACGGCACGCCGCTGGCCGTCGGCCTGGGGCTGCGCACCAAGGTCAACGCCAACATCGGCACCAGTAAGGACGACACCAGCATCGACAAGGAACTGGAGAAGGCCCGCGTCGCCGTGGCCGCCGGAGCCGACGCGATCATGGACCTGTCCACCGGCGGCCCGATCGACGAGATCCGTCGCGCGGTGATCAACGAGACCGGCGCCTGCGTCGGTTCGGTGCCGCTCTACCAGGCGGCGGTCGACACGGTCATGCGCAAACAGAAAGCCATGGTCGACATGACCGCCGACGAGATCTTCGAAGGGATCGTCAAGCACCTCGACGACGGCGTCGACTTCATCACCGTGCACTGCGGCGTGACCCGCGGCACCGTCGAGCGCATGGACCGCGAGGGGCGGATCATGGAGGTGGTGTCGCGCGGCGGGTCGTTCACCGTCGAGTGGATGACCCACAATCAGGCCGAGAACCCGCTCTACGAGCAGTTCGATCGTCTGCTGGAGATCGTCCGCCCCTACGACGCGGTGCTCTCCCTCGGCGACGGCTTCCGCCCCGGGTGCCTGGCCGACGCCACCGACCGCGCCCAGATCCACGAACTGATCATCCTCGGCGAGCTGACCGAACGGGCCTGGAAAGCCGGCGTGCAGGTGATGATCGAAGGGCCGGGGCACGTGCCGCTCAACCAGATCCAGGCCAACATCCAGCTGCAGAAGCGCCTCTGCCACGGGGCGCCGTTCTACGTGCTCGGTCCGCTGGTGACCGACATCGCCCCGGGCTACGACCACATCACCTGCGCCATCGGCGGGGCGCTCGCCGCCTCGGCCGGCGCCGATTTCCTCTGCTACGTCACCCCCAGCGAACACCTGCGCCTGCCGACGGTGGAGGACGTGCACGAAGGGGTGATCGCCAGCCGCATCGCCGCCCATGCGGCCGACATCGTCAAGGGGGTGCCGGGCGCCATCGACAAGGACATCGCCATGGCGCGCTGCCGCAAACAGCTCGACTGGGAGGGGCAGTTCAACCTGGCCCTCGATCCGCAGAAGGCCCGCCGCCTGCGTGCCGAGTCGGGGGTCGACGAGGAGCACGGCGCCTGCACCATGTGCGGGGCGTTCTGCGCCTACAAGGTGATGAACGAGCGGGGCGGCGGCCGCTAGCGCCGGGAGCGCCCCGGACGTCTCCCCGGTGAAGGCCGTCATGAGTTCCCCGTCTTCGCGCTTCGGCCCGGCAGCCCTGACCACCGCCGGCATCCTGCTGGCGGCGACCGTCTTCGCCCTGGCGCTCCAGCCGCTCTGGTCGAACGACCTGTGGTGGCACCTGGCCACGGGCCGCTACCTGCTGGAGACCCGCGGGTTCCTCGACACCGACCCGTTCAGCATCGCCGGAAACAGCATCAGCCCGGGGCGCACGACCATCCTCAACGGCTACTGGCTGGCCCAGGTCATCATGGCCGGCTGCTACAACCTGGCCGGCGAGCGCGGCGTCATCCTGCTGCGCGCCGCGCTGCTGACCGCCGTGCCGGTGCTGCTGCTGGCCTACGGCAGGCGGCGCGGGCTCTCCGCCTGGCCCCTGCTGCTGGCCGCGGCGCTGACCGGCTGGACCCTCCTCTATTTCACCGCTGAACGCCCGAATCTCTTTACCATCCTCTTCGTTCCCGCCTTGGTCTGCCTGCTCGACCGGATCGGGCCGGCGCCGCGGCAGAAACCGTTCCCGGGGTATGCGCTCGGCTGGACCGCCGCCGTCGGCGTGCTGCTGCTCGCCTGGGCCAACATGCACGGCGGCTTCATCCTCGGAGCCGCCGTGGTCGGCTGCTACCTGCTCGGCGAAACGGCCAAGGTCTTCCTTCTGCGCCTGCCGGTGCCGCGCCGCGCCCTGGCGCTGCTGTGGGGCAGTCTCGGGGCCGCCCTGCTGGCCACCCTGGCCACGCCGGCCGGCATCGCCCCCTACCTTGACTTCATCGGCTTCCAGGGCGGCGTCCTCCAGGAGAAGACCGCCGAATTCCTCAACCCGTTCGCCGCCGCCGCCAGCGGCGTCGCGGTCTACCCCTACTTCCTGGCCGGCCTGCTGTTCGCCGCCCTCCTGCTCCGGCGCCGGCGCCAGGTCGACCTGACCGAGGCGGCCATCGGCCTGTTCCTGCTGGCCGTCAGCCTCACCGCCTTCCGCTACCTGCCGCTGTTCGTCGGCGGGGTCGGGCTCTTTGTCGCCCGGGAATTGACCCGGCTGGAGGACGAGATCCCGGCCGTGCGCAAGGCGCTCCCCGCCGCCGTCCTCCTGACGCTGCTGGCGGCAGGCGTCTGCGAAGGCCCAGCCGCCGCCGGCAAGTTCCGCGAATACGGCCTGCTCCGGGGACGGACCGAGGCCGGGCTCTTCCCGCAGCAGGCGGCCGACTTCCTCGAACGCGAGCAACTCACCGGCGTCCGCTTCGGGCACTTCAACTGGGGGGGCTATCTGGCCTGGCGCCAGCGCGACGGCTCCCGGGTCTTCATCGACGGCCGCGTCCTGAACCTGCCGCTGTTCCACGCCTACACGCGCATCCTCTGGATCCCGGAAGAGATGCGCGGCTTGCTCGACCGCTACGGCGTGACGACCATCGTGATGCCGCGCCTGAATCCCTCGACCGGCGAACTTTACGCCCTGACCGAATTTCTCGCCCTGGCTCCCGAGTGGCTGCTCGCCTACCGCGACGAGACCGCCATGGTGATGGTTCGCAGGGGCAGCTTCCCGCAACTGCCCGACCACAGGACGCTGCCGAAACGCCTCATCTACCAGGATGTCCTGGCCGACGCCGGGCGACGCCTGCAGGCCGGCGAGCGTCCGGATCACCTGCTGAAGGCCAGGGAGGCCGCCCTGCGCCACCTGTCGGCACCCCCCTAGGGCACGCCGGCCGCTCCACGGGCACCCCCTCCCCGGCCGGCTTGCGCCGGCTTGTCATTCCGCCGGCTTGGACTATCCTTTGTAAGAACACGTTCTGCAAGACCTCCCCCGCCCCGAAGGGTCTGCTCATGCTCGGATACGAAAACCTCCGGATCGGCCACAAACTGGCCCTCGGCTTTACCCTGATGATCCTCCTCTCCGCCGGCACCTGCTACCTGGGGATCAGGGGGATGGCGGCGCTCGAGCGGCAGGCGATGACGCTTTACGAGAGCACCCTGCGGCATGCGGTCTACACCAACGAGGCGTACACCGAACTCCTGCACCACAACCGCCGGCTCTACCGGCACATCGCCGGCGACGAGGCCGAGGTCATGGCCCTCGTCGAAAAGCAGTGCCTTGAGAACGAAGCCGCGCTCCTCGACACCCTCGGCAAATACCGGGCGACCGAACTGGCTCCCGCGGAAGCCGAACTGCTGGCGCGCTTCGACCGGGCCTGGCCGAACTACCTGGAAACCAAAAACACCGCGTTCAGGCTGTCGGCAGCCATGAACAAGAAGGCGGCGCTGGAGCTGGCCGAAGCCGAAGGGCGGCCGGCCTTCAAGGAACTCGACGACATCCTGGCGACCCTGCAGCATTACAATTTCCAGGAGGGCGAGGACAACCGCACGCTGGCTCAAGTCCTGTTTCTCGACGAGCGCTACAAGCTCGTCGCCATCCTGCTGCTGAGCATGACCGTCGGCACGGCCCTGGCCTGGCTCATCACCCGCCTCATCGTCCTGCCGCTGCGGCAGGCGGTGGAGATCAACCGCCGCCTGATCCTGCAGGGGAGCGAACAGCTGGGGCTGATCGAAACCATCGCCGACGGCGATTACTCGCAGACCATCCCCCCTCCGGCGGAGCTGGAGATTGCCGAGGCGACGCTGCACGGGGACGAGGCCGGCGACCTGCTGCGCTCGGCCCTGCAGATGAGCAAGGCCCAGCGGGCCCTCAGCCGGTCGATGGTCAAGATGACCGGTGTGCTGCGCACCGAGCGGGACGCCGCCGTCCGGCGGGAGTGGATCGCCGCCGGCATCAACCTTGCCGACGAGCAGCTGCGCGGCGAGAAGAGCGCCGGGCAGCTGTGCGAGGGGCTCCTGCCGTTCCTGGCGCCGTACCTCGGCGCCACCGTCGGTGCGCTCTACCTGTTGGACCGGCAGCAGGCCTGCCTCACCCTGGCATCAGGCTGGGCGCTCCCCGCGGACTTCCGTCAGGCCTGCCGGCTTGCGGTCGGCGAGGGGCTGCTCGGCCAGGCCGCATCGGAGCGGCGGCGGCTGTGCGTCAACGACATGCCGGGCGATTACCTGCCGGTCACCTCGGCCTTCGGCCGCGCGGCGACCTGCCAGGTGATCGCGCAGCCGCTGGTCCACGACGGCCAGCTGTTCGGCGCCATGGAACTGGGGTGCCTGCACCCCCTCCCCCCGGAAGCCTTCGAACTGCTCGACCAGATCGCCGCCAACCTGGCCCTGGCCCTCAAGGTCGCCCATTCGCGCGAGCAGATCAACGACCTGCTGGAGCAGGCCCAGCAGCAGGCCGAGGAACTGCGCGTCCAGCAGGAGGAGCTGCAGCAGAGCAACGAGGAGCTGGAGGAGCGGGCCCAGCTCCTCGAGCAGCAGCGCGAGCAGATCAGCGCCCAGAACCGCGAGATCGAACTGGCCACCGAGCAGCTCCGCCTCAAGGCCGCCGAACTGGAGCGCATCAGCGCCTACAAGTCGGAGTTCCTCGCCAACATGTCGCACGAGCTGCGCAGCCCGCTGAACAGCCTGCTGATCCTCTCCTCGCTGCTGCAGGGGAACCGCGAGGGGAACCTGACCGAGAAGCAGGTCAAGTTCGCGGCCACCATTCACACCGCCGGCAAGGACCTGCTGGCCCTGATCAACGACATCCTCGACCTGTCCAAGGTCGAGGCCGGGCGGCTGGAAATGCACTACGAGCCGACCTCCGTGCGCGAGCTGTGCACCGCCCTGCAGACGCTCTGCCAGCCGCAGTTCGATGCCAAGGGGCTGCAGCTCAGGGTCGCGATCGCCGACACCGCCCCCGATGACATCGATACCGACCCGCAGCGGCTGCAGCAGATCCTGCGCAACCTCCTCTCCAACGCCTGCAAGTTCACCGACGAAGGCGAGGTGACCCTGAGCGTCGAACCGCTCAAGCCCGGCGAACACGGGCTCAGGGAAGCGGGGCTGGCCTTCGAGGTGCGCGACACCGGCATCGGCGTCGCGCCGGAGAAGCAGCAGCTGATCTTCGAAGCCTTCCGGCAGGCCGACGGCAGCACCAGCCGCAAGTACGGCGGCACCGGCCTCGGCCTGTCCATCGCCCTGCAGCTGGCCCGGCGCATGGGTGGCGGCATCGAGCTGTCGAGCAATCCCGGTCGGGGGAGCATCTTCACCCTGGTCCTCCCCCTGCACCCGCCCGACACGGGGGCGGTTCCGGAACCGCCCCGTCTCACGGCTCCCGCGGCGGCGCCGGGTACGACTCCGGCAGCCGTTGTCCCGGCCCTGGAGGACCTCCCCCAGCCGGTCCCCGACGACCGCGCCGCGCTGGGCCCCGACGACCGGGCGATCCTGATCATCGAGGACGACCTGCATTTCGCCCGGCTGCTGGCCGAGATGGTCCGCGCCCGCCGGTTCAAGGTCCTGGTCGCCGCCGACGGCGAGAACGGCATTGCCCTGGCCGAGCGCTTCCAGCCGAGCGCCGTGATCCTCGACGTGATGCTGCCGCACATCGACGGCTGGGCGGTCATGCGCCATCTCAAGGACAACCCGCGCACCCGCCACATCCCGGTGCACTTCATCACCTGCCTCGACGAGGAGCGCAAGGCCCTCGGCATGGGGGCGATCGGCTACCTCCGCAAGCCGGTCACCGCCGCCCAACTGGACAGCGTCTTCGGCACCATCGAGCAGGCGGTGGCGCAAACCACCCGGCGGCTGCTGATCGTCGAAGACAACGAGCAGGAGGCGATGGCCATGGTCGAGCTGCTCGGCGAACGCAACGTCGACATCACCGTGGTGCCGAGCGGCCAGGCCGCCATCGAACAGCTGCAGGGGCGCCCCTTCGACTGCATCGTCCTCGACCTCGGCCTGGCCGACACCACCGGCTTCACCCTGCTCGAGCATCTGCGCAGCCACCCGGAACTGCACCGCATCCCGGTGATCATCCACTCCGGCCAGGACATCTCCCGCGAGGACGAAATCCGCCTGCGCCGCTACGCCGAGCGCATCATCATCAAGGGGACGCGCAGCCCCGACCGGCTCCTCAACGAGGTTACCCTGTTCCTGCACCTGGTCGAGAGCGGCCTCTCCACGGGGAAACAGAAGATGATCCGGCTGGCGCTCGACCAGGAGGCGATGCTGGCCGGGAAGAAGGTTCTCGTCGTCGACGACGACATGCGCAACATCTTCTCGCTGTCGCACATCCTCGCCGAAAAGCAGATGGTCGTCTTCGAAGCCGAGAACGGCCGCGAGGCGCTGGCGCAACTCGACGCCCACCCGGATGCCGACCTGGTGCTGATGGACATCATGATGCCCGAGATGGACGGCTACGAGGCGATGCGCGCCATCCGCCGGGATGACCGCTTTGCGCGGCTGCCGGTCATCGCCATGACGGCCAAGGCGCTCAAGGGGGACCGGGAGAAGTGCCTGGAGGCCGGCGCCAGCGACTACATCTCCAAACCGATCGACACCGTCAAGCTCCTGTCGCTGCTGCGGGTCTGGCTCTACCAAGGGGACGGCCGGCAATGAACCCGCAGCAGCTCGAGGAGCTGGAGTTCCGCCTGCTGCTCGAAGGGGTCTTCGAAGTCTACGGCTACGACTTCCGCGATTACGCCGAAGCCTCGCTGCGGCGGCGCATCCGCCACTGGCTGGCCGAACGCCGCTACCCCTCGCTGTCGGCGGCCCAAGGGGAGATCCTGCGCGACCGCGCGGTGTTCACCTCGTTTCTCCAGGGGCTGACGGTCAACGTCTCGGAGATGTTCCGCGACCCGAGGTTCTTCCGGGCCCTGCGCGAGCAGATCGTCCCCTTTCTGCGCACCTGGCCGTTCGTCCGCATCTGGGTCGCCGGCTGCGCCGGCGGCGAGGAAGCCTATTCGCTCGCCATCCTGCTCCACGAGGAGGGACTGCTCCGCCGGTGCCGCATCTACGCCACCGACATCAACGAGGCGATCCTCGACCGCGCGCGAAACGGCATCTTCGCCCTGCGCGACATGCAGACCTACACCCGCAACTACCAGCTGGCCGGCGGCAGCGGCGAGTTCGCCGACTACTACCAGGCTCGCTACGACCACGCTCTGATGCTGCCGGCGCTGCGCGACAACATCCTCTTTTCCCCGCACAACCTCGCGGCGGACGCCGAGTTCGGCGAAATGCACCTGGTCCTCTGCCGCAACGTGCTGATCTACTTCAACCCCGACCTCAAGGAGCGGGCCCTCAGGCTGTTCGACACGGCGCTGACCGCCGGCGGGTTCCTCTGCCTGGGGATGAAGGAGACGCTGGAGTTCCGCTCGCTCGCCGCGAGCTACACGGAAATGGTCAAGGGGCTGAGAATCTACCGCAAGGAGTATCCCGACTAGCCGGGACCGCCATGAACGATCTGCCGGCACCCCCTTCCCCGTCCCTGGTCGTCATCGGCGTCTCCGCCGGGGGCTTCGATGCGCTCAGGCGCCTGCTCGGCGGCCTGCCGGCGGACTTCCCGCTGCCGGTCCTTATCGTCCAGCACCTGCGGGCGGGGTCCGTGGCCCTGGCCGAGACCCTGCAGCGCTTCTGCGCCATCCGCCTCAAGGAGGCCGACGAGGGGGAGCCCCTCGCCCCGGCCACGGTCTATTTCGCCCCGGCTGACTATCACCTGCTGGTCGAGCGGGACAGCACGCTCGCCCTGTCGGTCGACCCGCCGGTCCGCTACGCCCGCCCCGCCGTCGACGTGCTCTTCGAATCGGCGGCCGACGCTTTCGGGCCGGGGGTCGTCGGCGTCGTCCTCACCGGGGCCAACGACGACGGCAGCCGCGGCCTGCGCCGCATCAAGGCGGCCGGCGGCACGGCCATCGTCCAGGACCCGGCCGATGCCGAGGCGGCGCAGATGCCGGCCAGCGCCCTGGCGGCCGGCGCCGTCGACCATGTGCTCCCGCTCGCAGACATCGCCGCGCTGCTGTGCACGCTCGCCGGCTGCGCCGCGCCGCAAGGGAGCGTACCGTGACGGCGCACGACCGGGTCTCGATCCTGATCGTCGACGATCGCCAGGAGAACCTGCTGGCGATGGAGTCGCTGCTGGGGGAGGAATCGCTCGAGGTGGTCACCGCGCAGAGCGGCGCCGAGGCCCTGCGCCTGGCGCTCAGGCGCGACTACGCGCTGGTGCTGCTCGACGTGCAGATGCCCGGCATGGACGGTTTCGAGACCGCCGAACTGATGCGCGGCCACCCGAAGACCAAAGGGGTGCCGATCATCTTCATTACCGCCGGCGAGAAAAGTGCCGGCAGTGTCTTCAAGGGGTACGAGGCGGGGGCGGTGGATTACATCTACAAGCCGATCGATCCGGTCATCCTGCGCAGCAAGGTGCGCGTCTTCAGCGAGCTCTACCGGCAGCGCCGCGCCATCGAACGGCACGAGCAGCTCCTCGAGCAGCAGGTCGCCGAGCGCACCCGCGAACTCCGCGAGGCCCTGATCCTGGCGGAAGCCGCCGGCAAAGCCAAGGACGAATTCCTCGCCAATACCGGCCATGAAATCCGCACCCCCCTGACGGCCATCTTGGGGGCGATCGATCTGCTGAGCACCGGCGACCTCACCGCCGCGCAGCGGCAATATTTCGACATGATCAGCGGCGCCGCCGACAACCTGCTGATCCTGATCGACAACCTGCTCGAGCTGGCGGAAATCGAAGCCGGACGGTTCAGCAGCGGCTGCCTCCGCTTCTCGCTGCGCGCCTGCCTGGAGACGGCGACCGCCAGCCAGCTCGGCCGGATTCGCGAAAAATGCCTCGGCTTCCGCGTGACGATCGACGACACCGTTCCCGACCGGCTCTGCGGCGACCGCCCGCGGCTGGAGCGCATCGTTCTCAACCTGCTGGCCAACGCCGTCAAGTTCACCCACCGGGGGGAAATCGCCCTGACGGTTTCGGCCACCCCCCGCAGCGACGGACGTCTTGACCTGCACGTGCAGGTCAGCGACACCGGCGTCGGCATCGACCGGGACGCCCTGGCCAGGATTTTCAAGCCGTTCGAGCAGGCCGACGGCAGCGCGACCCGGCGCTTCGGCGGCGCCGGCCTGGGGCTGGCGGTCTGCCGGCGGCTGACCGAACTGATGGGCGGCGAGATCCGGGTCGAAAGCACCGCCGGCGCCGGCAGCACCTTCACCGTAACGCTGCCGGTGGCAATCGACCAGAGCTCGCCGGCCGCGCAATAAAAAAGGGCGCATCCCGCGGATGCGCCCTCCTCATCGCTCATCGCTCAGCACTGTCTCGGATCATTCCCCCAGATAGGTATACGACACCAGCGCCTTGTCGAGCAGCTCCAGGAAGTGGCTGCTCTCCTCGATGGTGACCTTGCGCGAGGCGACGCTCTGCTCGAGGGTGTCGCGCACGTGCTTGAGGATCTCCGGCCCCTTGTACTGCACGTACTTGAGGCTCTCCCAGATGACGTCGCCGTTGATCACCGTGTCGATCTTGTAGCCGGACTTCTTGTTGAAGGTGATGTGCACGGCGTTGGTGTCGCCGAACAGGTTGTGCAGGTCGCCGAGGATCTCCTGGTAGGCGCCGATCAGGAAGAAGCCGATGTAGTAGTCCTCCCCCTTGCGCACCTTGTGCAGCGGCAGGAACTTGCTGCGGCCGTGCTCGCCGACGAAGCTGGTGATCTCGCCGTCGGAATCGCAGGTGATGTCGGCGATCGAGGCCATCACGTCCGGCTTCTGGTTGAGCCGCTGGATCGGCATGATCGGGAAGAGCTGGTCGATCGCCCACGAGTCGGGGATCGACTGGAAGAGCGAGAAATTGGCGAAGTAGGTCTGCCGCAGCGACAGCTGGAAGTTCTGCAGCTCCTCGGGGATCGGCTTGATCCGCTCGACGATCGAGTTGATCTTGCGGAAGATCTTCGAGCAGAGCCACTCGGCCACGGCGCGGTCGTGCAGCGTCAGGTAGCCGAGGTTGAAGAGGCTCACCGCCTCCTGGATCAGCTGCAGGGTGTCGTGGTAGTCCTCGCGCAGCGAATGGCGGTCGATGCTCTGGTAGATGTCCACCAGCTTCTTGACCGTCGGCGACAGCTTGGCGCCGCTCTCGAGGACCTCCTCGAAATCGGGGGTCAGGCTCTGGGTGTTGGTGTTGAGGGCGTTGGTCACCAGCACCGAGTAGTGGGCGACGATCGCCCGCCCGGACTCGGAGATGATGTTCGGGCAGGCCACCCCGGCGTCGTCGCAGATGTTCTTGATCTGGTAAACGACGTCGTTGGCGTACTCCTCGATGGTGTAGTTGACGCTGGAGAAGTAGCTCGACTTGGAGCCGTCGTAGTCGACCCCCAGCCCGCCGCCGATATCGACGTACTCGAGGTTCACCCCCATCTTGCGCATCTCGGCGTAGACGCGGGTGCTCTCGATCAGGGCGGTCTTGATCTTGTCGATCTTGGTGATCTGGCTGCCGATGTGCGAATGCAGCAGCTTCAGGCAGTCGAGCATCCCCTCTTCTTCGAGCATCTCGATGGCGGTGATGATCTCGGAGATGCGTAGGCCGAACTTGGCGTCTTCCCCCCCGGAGGTCGCCCACTTGCCGGTCCCCTTCGAGGAGAGCTTGACGCGGATCCCCAGCTTCGGGTTGATGCCGGTCTTCTTGGCCAGGGCGATGATCTTCTCCAGCTCGAACAGCTTCTCGACGACGATGGTGATGTCGTAGCCGATCTTGGTGGCGTAGAGCACCGTCTCGATGAACTCGGTGTCCTTGTAGCCGTTGCAGATGATCGGGATGCCGTTGCCGGTGGCGAAGGAGATGGCGATCAAAAGCTCGGGCTTGGAGCCGACCTCGAGGCCGATGTTGTAGCGCTTGCCGAACTTGGTGATCGCCTCGACCACCTGGCGCTGCTGGTTGACCTTGATCGGGTAGAAGGTCCGGTAGCTCGCCGGGTAGTCGTTCTCGCTGATGGCGCTCTTGAAGGCGCGGTTGATCGCCGCGATGCGCCCTTCGAGCACGTCCATGAAGCGCAGCAGGATCGGCGGCTTGATCTTGCGCTTGATCAGGTCGTCGACCAGCGCCCGCAGGTCGATGGCGTACTTGGAGGAAGGCGACGGGTGCACGCACAGGTGCCCCTTCTTGTTGATGGAGAAAAGATCGGCGCCCCAGTTGCTGAGGTTGTAGATTTTATCGGATTCAGTGATCGACCATTTTTCCATGTCGCCTCCGGGCGGCGGCATATTTGCGCCCTTTCACCACCGGCTCCTCGTCGCGCTCCTCGTCGTAGCGCTGCTACGGCTGCGGGCCCTTCTCGTCGCCAGCGACGAAATCATCGCAAATCTGTCACCGTAGTTTCTTTATTGCTGATCCTTGTCTCCGACTCTTTGGTCAGGACAATCTACTTCTGAAATCCTCGTAGCCGAAGCTTCTGACCACCTTCAGCTCCCCGGTCGCCGGCTCGAAGGTGCACAGGTGCGGGTGCTGGATGCCGTTGAAGGTGGTGGTCTTGACCATGGTGTAGTGGGCCATGTCCTCGAAGCAGAGCCGGTCGCCGGGCTTGAGCGGCTGCGCGAACGACCAGTCGCCGAGGACGTCCCCGGCCAGGCACGACGGCCCGCCGATGCGGTAGGTGTGGGCCTTTTCGCCGGGATCGCCGCCGCCGGTGATCACCGGCCGGTAGGGCATCTCCAGGCAGTCCGGCATGTGGCAGGTGGCCGAGACGTCGAGGATGGCGATGTCGATCTCGTTGCGCACCACGTCCAGCACCTCGCCGACCAGCACCCCGGTGCCGATGACCACCGCCTCCCCCGGTTCGAGGTAGACCTCGACCCCGTACCTGCCGCGGAAGTGCCTGACCAGCTCCACCAGGGCGTCGACATCGTACCCTGCGCGGGTGATGTGATGCCCGCCGCCGAGGTTGAGCCACTTCATCCCGGCAAGGAACGGTCCGAACTTCTCCTCGAAGACCCTGGCGGTCCGCTCCAGCGGTTCGAACAGCTGCTCGCACAGGGTATGGAAGTGCAGCCCCTCGACCCCCGCCAGCGATTGCCCCTCGAACTCGCCGCGCGGGATGCCGAGACGCGACTTGGGGGCGCAGGGATCGTAGATGGCGGTGTGCCCCTCGGAGTGCTCGGGGTTGACGCGCAGGCCGATGGAGACGCCGCTTTGCTCCCACAGCGGGCGGAACCGCTCCAGCTGGGCAAAGGAGTTGAAGACCAGGTGGTCGGAGATCGCCAGCAGTTCGCGGACATCCGCCTCCTTGAAGGCCGCGGCAAAGGAGTGCACCTCGCCGCCGAACTTCTCCCGGCCGAGCTGCGCCTCCCAGGGCGAGCTGGCACAGACCCCCTTGAGGGTTCTGGCGATCAGCGGGAAGGTCTCCCACATGGCGAAGGCCTTGAGCGCCATGAGGATCTTCGCCCCGCTGCGCCGCTGCACCTCGTCGAGAATGGCGAGGTTGTGGCGCAACCGTCCCAGGTCGACCACGTAGGCCGGCGACGGTGCCAACTGCAAGATTTTGGGGATATCGATATCTTCCATCGGCCTCAGCGCTTTTCAGAAACGTCAGATTTGCGATGATGGCGGTGCTCGCGACGAGGAAGGCCCGCAAGCGTAGCAACGCTACGTCGAGGAGCCTCCGCAGGAGCGGGTGCCGTCAGGGCGCAAATATGGCGTTTCTCACAGTTCCGGCCAGTCGCCGCCGTCGACCACCACCGTCGGCAGACCCATCGGCCCGAGTTCCTTGAGGAACACCTCCGGGTCGAACTGCTCCATGTTCCACACCCCCGGCGCATGCCACTTGCCGGTCAGCATCATGATGGCGCCGACCACCGCCGGCACGCCGGTGGTGTAGCTGATCGCCTGGGACTGGACCTCGCGGTAGCACGCTTCGTGGTCGCAGATGTTGTAGATGTAGACCTGCTTGCGCTTCCCGTCCTTGAGGCCGCGGGCGATGACGCCGATGCAGGTCTTCCCCTTGGTCAGCGGGCCGAGGCTCCCCGGGTCCGGCAGCAGGGCCTTGAGGAACTGGATCGGCACGATCTTCTGCCCCTGGAACTCGACCTCGTCGATGCGGGTCATGCCGACGTTCTGCAGCACTTCCAGGTGCTTGAGGTAGTTGTCGGAGAAGGTCATCCAGAACTGGGCCTTCTTGATCGTCGGGATGTGCTTGACGATCGACTCCATCTCCTCGTGGTAGAGCCGGTAGATGTTCATCGGCCCGATCCCCTCGGGGAAGTCGAAGACCCGCTTGGTCGACAGGGGCGGCGACTCGACGAAGGCCCCGTTCTCCCAGTGGCGGCAGGTGGCGGTCACCTCGCGGATGTTGATCTCCGGGTTGAAGTTGGTGGCGAACGGCTGGCCGTGGGAGCCGGCGTTGGCGTCGATGATGTCGATCTCCTCGACCACGTCCAGGTACGTCTTCGCCGCCAGGGCGGTGTAGACGTTGGTCACCCCCGGATCGAAGCCCGAGCCGAGCAGCGCCATGAGCCCGGCCTGCTTGAACCTGTCCTGGTAGGCCCACTGCCAGCTGTACTCGAACCGGGCCGTCTCCAGCGGCTCGTAGTTGGCGGTGTCCAGGTAATCGACGCCGGTCTCCAGGCAGGCATCCATGATGTGCAGGTCCTGATACGGCAGGGCCACGTTGATCACCAGCTTCGGCTGCACCTTCTTGATCAGCGCGACCAGTTCGGGGACGTTGTCGGCGTCGACCTGCGCGGTGCTGATGGTACCCTTGAGCTGGGCGGCGATGGCGTCGCACTTGCTTTTGGTGCGCGAGGCGAGGGTGATCTCGCTGAAGATATCGCGGCGCTGGGCGCATTTATGGGCGACGACCTGGCCGACGCCGCCGGCCCCGATGATCAGAACCTTGCTCATGGCGCTTCTCCTTGTCTCGGCAAAAGTGTTAGCGAATCAGGATACAGGATTCGTCCGCCGGAATCCAGAAAAGTTCTGTCAACCCCTGAAATTCGCACTGCCTTTTCCACCGTTCCGCCCCGATTGTCAACAGAAAAAACGTGCGTGCCGTTTCCGCTTGAGGAGGCGGCGCGTCCGTGGTCTAATTCAAGCATGTTCGCGACGATCCGCAATCGGCGGCAGCGTCCCCCGAAATCCCCTTCAGGGAGCGTTCCATGCGTCACCTTCCGTCCGTCGTCACCTGCGCCCTGGCCCTTTTGGCCCTGACCGCCTGCACCGTGTCCCGCCCCCCGCTCGGCAACCCGGAAACCCCCTACCCGCTTGGCCGGGCGCCGCAGGTCGGCGAGATCGTCCACCTGCCGACCGGCACCCCGGTTCGCGAGGAGGAGATGCTGGCCGCCGCGACCGACGCCCGCATCGTCTACGTCGGCGAGACCCACGACAACCCCGCCTCGCACCGCCTCGAACTGCTCCTGCTGGCGGCGATGAACGAGCGCTGGCCCGGGCAGGTCAGCCTCGGCATGGAGATGTTCACCCGCAAGCAGCAGCCGGCCCTCGACCGCTGGACAGCCGGCGAACTGAGCGAGAAGGCCTTCCTCAAGGAGGCCGACTGGGCGACCAACTGGAGCATGGACTTCGCCCTCTACCGCGACCTGCTGACCTACGCCCGCGATCACCGGATCCCGGTGATCGGCCTCAACGCCGAGAAGGATCTGGTCAAGGCCGTCGGCCGCAAGGCCCCGGCCGAGCTCTCCGAGGAGGAGCGCGCGCGCCTGCCGGAGATGGACCTTGCCGACCCCTACCAGACCGCCATGGTCGAGGCGATCTACGGCGGCCACGCCGCGGGGAGCAACCGCCTTGCCGGTTTCCACCGGGTCCAGACCTTGTGGGACGAAATGATGGCCGAGAGCATCGCCAACCACCTGACCACCTGCCTCGACGGCAGCCGGCGGATGGTGGTGGTCGCCGGCGGCAACCACGTGCGCCACGGCTTCGGCATCCCGCGCCGGGTCTTCCGGCGGGCGCCGGCCTCCTACGTGCTGATCGGCAACCAGGAGCTGGCGATCCCGGCCGACAAGCAGGACCGGCTCATGAACGTGGAGGTGCCCCGCTTCCCGATGGTCCCCTACGACTACCTGGTGTTCACCGCCTACGAGGATCTGCCGGGGGAGCGGGTCAAGCTCGGCGTGCGCATGGAGGAGAAGGACGGCAGGGTGGTGGTGCAGGAGGTGATCGCCGGCTCGACCGCCGACCGGGCCGGGGTCAAAAACGGCGACGTCCTCCGGGCGCTCGACAACGAACCGGTCACGGAGAGCTTCGACGTAGTCTACGCCGTCGGCCTGCGCAAGACGGGGGACAAGGGGATCCTGGAAGTCGAGCGCGACGGCGGGACGCTGAAACTCAGCCTCGACTTCCAGCCGCTGCCGAAGATGGAGGGGCACAAACCGTAGGGCGTATCGATACCTCCTCCCCCCAACTGGGGGAGGCCGGGAGGGGGGCAGCAACGACC
>VAUL01000087.1 GCA_005774545.1 Deltaproteobacteria bacterium
TGACCGAACCGCGCCACCCCGCGCCGCGCCACGCCACCCTCCGCCAGGCCCTGGCCGAGGCGCTGCGCCACGGCGAACACACCGCCCTTGAGCTCTCGCGCCTGGTCGGCCTCCCCGAAAAGACCGTCGCCGAACACCTCGGCCATCTGGCCAGAAGCCTCCCCGCCCACGGCGAGCGGCTGCTCGTCACCCCCCCGACCTGCCTGAGCTGCGGCTACGCCTTCGCCGGGCGCGGCCGCCTGACCCGCCCGTCGCGTTGCCCGCGGTGCCGCGCCACCCACCTGGCCGGCCCGCTGTTCCGCATCGCCTGACCGGCGCCCCGGGTTTGACCTCTCCACGGACATGATGTATTTAGAAGGGAGAGCTTCACCGACCAGCCGGGCCGGCGGCAGGCCGCGCCCCGGGGAAAGAGCAGGACAACAGCGCATGCGGAAAATCTCCTTCGCCGTGGTGGCGATCATCGCGTGTCTCGTGCTGTCGGCCGGCACGGCCCTGGCGAAAAAGACCGTGGACAATTCGGCGCCGCAGGAGATCGTCGACGGCATGTCGAACAAGCTGGTGCGCGGCGTGGCCAACGTGGCGACCGGCTGGATCGAGTTCCCCAAGCAGATCGTCATCACCTTCATGGAGGACGGCGTCGCCAAGGGGATCTTCGTCGGGCCGCTGAAAGGGGTCGGCATGACCCTGGTGCGCACCGGGACCGGCGTCATCGAGACCGCGACCTTCTTCGTCCCCGCACCGGGCTTTTACGAGCCGCTCTTCTCCCCGGAATACGTCTGGCAGCGCGAGCATCGCGAACATGAACCGCTGCTCGGCGCCGAGGGCGGCGCCCCCTAGACGGCAAAGGCCACTTCCCGGGAAGTGGCCTTTGCTTTTCCCGCCGCGGCTTTGACAGGCCGCCGGAACGGTCTATAGTCAACAGGCGGGCCCCACATCCCCCGCAGCGGAGGAGCGATGCACCTTTCCTTTCACGGCGCCGCCGGGGACGTGACCGGCTCCTGCCACCTGGTCGAATGCAACGGCACCCGCATCCTGATCGACTGCGGGATGTTCCAGGGGAGCCGCGAACTCGACGAGGACAATGCCGACGACTTCGGCTTCGACCCGGCGGCGATCGACTTCCTGCTGCTGACCCACGCCCACCTCGACCACTGCGGGCGGCTGCCGCTGCTGGCCGACCGCGGCTTCCGCGGCGAAGTCATCGCCACCGCCGCCACCCGCGAACTGGCCCGCCTGGTCCTGCTCGACGCCGCCGGCCTGCAGGAGGAGGAGGCGCGCTACCGCAACCGCCGGGCCGCCAAGCGCGGCCGCGCCGGTGACGAGGTCGAACCGCTCTACACCGTGCTCGACGCCCTCAACGCCCTCGAGCACTTCGGCCGCACCGCCCGCTACGACCAGCCGCTGCCGCTGGCCCCGGGGATCAGCGCCACCTTCATCGACGCCGGCCACATCCTCGGCTCGGCCTGCATCGCCCTTGAACTGACCGAGGAGGGGCGGCGCCGTCGCGTCCTCTTTTCGGGCGACCTCGGCCAGAGCGCCCGACCGATTCTGCGCGACCCGGCCCCGCCGCCGCCGGCCGACGTGGTGGTCATGGAGAGCACCTACGGCGACCGCTGCCACAAGCCGCTGCAGCCGTCGGTCGAGGAATTCCGCGCGGTCGTCGCCGCCACCGTCCGGCGCGGCGGCAACGTGATCGTCCCGACCTTCGCCCTGGAACGCGCCCAGGAGCTGCTCTTCTACCTGCACGCCGGCCGCGGCGACGGCTCCCTCCCGGAAGCGCTGCAGGTCTTCCTCGACTCGCCGATGGCGATCTCGGCCACCGAGATCTTCAAGCGCCACCCGGAATGCTACGACGAGGAAACCGCCGCCCTGTTCCGCAGCGGCCGCGACCCGTTCCGCTTCCCGGGGCTGCACGTCACCCGCGAAACCGCCGAGTCGATGGCCATCAACCGGGTGACCGGCGGCGCGGTGATCCTCGCCGGCGCCGGGATGTGCACCGGCGGCCGGGTCCGCCACCACCTTCGCCACAACCTCGCCCGGGCGCAGTGCAGCGTGGTCATCGTCGGCTACGCCGCGCAGGGGACGCTGGCCCGCCAGCTGGTCGACGGTGCCAAGAGCGTCACCATCTTCGGCGAGGAGTACCCGGTGCGCGCCGCCGTCCACACCATCGGCGGCTTCTCCGCCCACGCCGGCCAGGACGAGCTGCTCGCCTGGCACCGCCGCACCGGGCGCCCGGCCACCACTTTCCTGGTGCACGGCGAGCCGGAGAGCATGGCCGGCCTCGCCCGGCTCCTCCCCGACACCGCTGTCAGGACGCCGGCCCGCGGGGAGCGCTTCGCCCTGTAGCGCCGCCCCGTCGCCCTTCGCGCAGGAGGTTCGCCATGACCCTGGCGGAACACGTCGCCGGCATCTTCCCGGCCTCGGACGAAATCCCCGCAATGCACCGCCTGCCGGCGCCCGTCGAGCTGCGCGCCTACCTGGCCGGCGGCGTCCTGCACCCCTTCGCCGGCCCCGTCCAGGAGGTCTTTTCACCGGTCTGCCTGCGGGACGCGGACGGCCTGCAGCGCCACCGCATCGGCAGCTTCCCGCTGATGACCGGGGACGAGGCGCTGGCCGCCCTCGACGCCGCCGTGGCGGCCTACGACAACGGCCGCGGGAAATGGCCGACCATGACGGTGGCCGGGCGGATCCGCCACGTGCAGCGCTTTGCCGCGCGCATGCAGGAGCAGCGTGAGGCGGTGGTGCGGCTGCTGATGTGGGAGATCGGCAAGACCCTCACGGATGCCGGGAAGGAGTTCGACCGCACTGTCGCCTACATCAACGATACCGTCGATGCCCTCAAGGAACTCGACCGGGTCTCGTCGCGCTTCACCATCGCCGACGGGATCATCGGCCAGATCCGCCGCTCCCCGCTCGGGGTGACGCTGTGCATGGGGCCGTACAACTACCCGCTCAACGAGACGCTGACCACGCTGATCCCGGCGCTGATCATGGGGAACACCACGGTCCTCAAGCCGCCGCGCCACGGCGTGCTCCTCTTCGCCCCCCTGCTCGACGCCTTCCGCGAAGCCTTTCCGCCGGGAACGGTCAACACCGTGTTCGGCATGGGGCGCACGGTGGCCCCGCCGCTGATGCGTTCGGGGCGGGTCGACGCCCTCGCCTTCATCGGCACCAGCCAGGCGGCCAACGCCCTGCAGAAGGAGCACCCCCGCCCCCACCGCCTGCGCCTGGTGCTGGGGCTGGAGGCGAAGAACCCGGCCATCGTCCTGCCGGACGCCGACCTGGAGCTGGCGGTCAGCGAATGCCTGGCCGGCAGTCTGGCGTTCAACGGCCAGCGCTGCACCGCCCTGAAGATCCTCTTCGTCCACCAAAGCGTCGTCGCCGACTTCCTCGCCCGCTTCAGCACGGCGCTGGCCGCCCTCGGCACCGGCATGCCGTGGCAGCCGGGGGTCACCGTCACCCCCCTCCCCGAGCCGGAGAAGCCGGCGTACCTCAAGGGGCTGATCGAGGACGCCCGGCAGTTCGGCGCCACGGTCGTCAACGCCGGCGGCGGGACGATCAACGCTTCCTTCTTCCAGCCGGCCCTGGTTTACCCGGTCGACGCCCGCATGCGCCTGTGGCGCGAGGAGCAGTTCGGTCCGGTGATTCCCGTCGTTCCCTTCACCGACCTCGCGACGCCGGTCCGCTACATCGAGGAGTCCAGCTACGGCCAGCAGGTCAGCCTGTTCGGCCGCGATCCGGACCAGCTGGCCAGCCTCATCGACCACCTGGTCAACCAGGTGGCGCGGGTCAACCTCAACAGCCAGTGCCAGCGCGGCCCCGACGTCTTCCCCTTCACCGGGCGCAAGGACTCGGCGGTGGGCACCCTGTCGGTTCCGGATGCCCTGCGCGCCTTCTCGATCCGCACCCTGGTCGCCGCCAAGGGGGGCGAGCTGAACCGGCGGATCATCGGCGAGATCACCCGCGAGCACCGTTCCAACTTCCTCTCCACGGATTTCATTCTCTAAGGACGCCCGTGACCCAGCCCTTCGCCGACCACTTCGCCCCGGTCGCCGCCAGCTACGCCGATTTCCGCCCCACCTACCCGCGGGAGCTGTTCGCCTGGCTGGCCACCCTCACCCCCCGCCGCGACCTGGCCTGGGACTGCGCCGCCGGCAGCGGCCAGGCCTCCGTCGACCTGGCCGGCTACTTCGCACAGGTGGTGGCCACCGATGCCAGCCGGGCGCAGATCGACGCCGCCGTGCCGCATCCGCGCATCGACTACCGGGTGGCGCCGGCCGAGGCGTCCGGCCTGGCGGCGGCATCCGTCGACCTGGTCACGGTGGCCCAGGCCCTGCACTGGTTCGATCTGCCGGCCTTCTATGCCGAGGTGCGGCGGGTGCTGCGCCCGGACGGCGCGCTGGCGGTGTGGAGCTACGGCGTGCTGGCCGTCGAGGGGAAAGCGAGGGTCCTTTGTACAACCGGCGGTGCCCACGGCAGGGGGAGGGGGAAAAGTAGTGGGAGGCTGTCTTCGCGATAAAAGTACGACTGAGATGGGATGGCTGACGGATGTGGAGAGCTGAGTCAGACG
>VAUL01000088.1 GCA_005774545.1 Deltaproteobacteria bacterium
GCGCCCCGGCGGACGCGGCCAGTCTAAGGGAGGGCGGGGGCGGAGTCAATCGCGGTCAGCCGCCGCCGGCCAGCGTCTCCAGCTCCTCCCAGCGGGCGTAGGCGGCGGCCAGCTCCGCCTCCAGCTCCGGCAGGCGGGCGTTGAGCCGGGCGACCTCGGGGCCGGCGCTCTTGTAGAACTCCGGGTCGGCCAGCGTCGCCAGCAGGGCGGCCTGCTCCGCCTCCAGGGCGGCGATCCGCTCGGGGAGGGCGGCCAGCTCCTGGTTCTCCTTGAAGCTCAGCTTGCGCGGCCGCTCTTTCGCCGGGCGCGGCGCCTCGGCGGCCTTCTTCGGCGGCGCTTCGGCCGGCCGCGCCGCCCGGGCCTGGCGCAGCCAGTCGTCGTAGCCGCCGACGAACTCCTCGACCTTGCCGCTGCCGTCGAGGACGATGGTCGAGGTGACCACGCTGTTGAGGAAATCGCGGTCGTGGCTGACCAGCAGCAGGGTGCCGGCGTAGTCGAGCAACAGCTCCTCGAGGAGGTCCAGCGTCTCGGCGTCGAGGTCGTTGGTCGGCTCGTCGAGCACCAGCACGTTGGCCGGCCTGGTGAAGAGCTTCGCCAGCAGCAGGCGGTTGCGCTCGCCGCCGGAGAGGATGCGCACCGGCGAGCGGGCCCGCTCCGGGGCGAAGAGGAAGTCCTGCAGGTAGCCGATCACGTGGCGCGGCTTGCCGTTGATCACCACCGTGTCGTTCCCCTCGCCGACGTTGTCGACCACGGTGGCGTTGAGGTCGAGCTGGTCGCGCAGCTGGTCGAAGTAGAGCACCTCGCGGCGGGTGCCGAGGCGCACGCTGCCGGACTGCGGCTGCAGCTCGCCGAGGAGCAGGCGCAACAGGGTGGTCTTCCCCGAGCCGTTGGGGCCGATGATGCCGATCCGGTCGCCGCGCAGGATGGTGGTGGAGAAGTCGCGGAGCAGCGGCTGCCCCGCCCAGGCGTAGCTGATCCCCTCGGCCTCCGCCACCAGCGCCCCGGAGCGTTCCGCCTCCTGCAACTGCAGCTTCGCCGTCCCCTGCCGTTCGCGCCGCCGCCGGTACTCCTCGCGCAGCTTCTTCAGGGCGCGCACCCGCCCCTCGTTGCGGGTGCGCCGCGCCTTGATCCCCTGGCGGATCCACGCCTCCTCCTGGGCCAGCTTCTTGTCGAACAGCGCCTGGCGGGTGACCTCGGCCTCCAACAGCGCCTCGCGGCGTTCGACGAACTGGTCGTAACTGCAGCTGAACGCGTAGAGCCGGCCGCGGTCGAGCTCCGCCACCCGGTTGGCCAGGCGCCGGGCGAAGGCGCGGTCGTGGGTGACGAAGACCAGCGTGCGCACGTTCTTGAGGAGGAACTCCTCGAGCCAGAGGATGGTGTCGATGTCGAGGTGGTTGGTCGGCTCGTCGAGCAGGAGGATGTCGGGGGCGGCGATCAGGGCGCGGGCCAGCAGCACCCGGCGCTTGGTGCCGCCGGAGAGGGCGGAAAAGGCGGCGTCGGCGTCGAGGCTCAGCCGCTTGAGGATCCGCTCGACCTCCTGGTGCAGGCTCCAGGCCCCGGCCTCCTCGAGGCGGTGCTGCAGCGCCTCGAGCTGCGGCAGCAGGGCCGCGTCGCCGCTCGTCTCCAGCCGGTGCGCCAGGGCGTGGTAGGCGGCCAGCAGGTCGGCCGCCGTCTCCATGCCGGCGGCGACGATGTCGAACACCGTCCCGGCCAGTTCCTGCGGCACCTCCTGGGAGACCAGCGCCACCTTCAGCCCCTGCTGGCGGTGGATCTCGCCGCCGTCCGGCGGCAGTTCCCCGGCGATCACCTTGAGCAGGGTCGATTTCCCGGTGCCGTTGCGCCCCAGCAGGCACAGGCGCTCCCCCGCCTCGATCTGCAGGGTGACGCCGTCGAACAGCGGCGGGCCGCCGAAGGCCAGGGTGAGGTCGCGCAGGGTGATCAGGGCCATGGAGTTGGGGGCGGGGCGACGGGGAGGTCAGTTGCCGGCGCCGAAGATCGCCGACGCCGGCCAGATCGCCTGCGGGTTGGTGTGGACGTTGAAGGTGGTGATGACCTGCTCGCCGTCGGGCTTCCTGTACAGGTAGAAGACCGAGTAGAGGTTCCCCTTCTCGTACTTGATGTTGACCAGGCAGGTCGAGGTGCTTTTGGTGATGCGGTGCTCGCGGACGAACTCGTAGCCGACGTAGCGGCCGTAGAACTCCTCGAGCAGCTTGAAGTCGTCGTCCTGCGACAGGGCCTCCTTGCGCCCCTCGACGGCGCTCCCCCTGGTCCAGCACTCGATCGCCGCTTTCGGCCCCTCCTTGGCGTACATCTCGAAGCCGCTCTTGAGCACGGCCGGGATCTCGCGCTCGGCCGCGGCGGGTTTGGCGGCCCTGGCCGGTTTCGCCGGCCGGGACGGCGCGGCCAGCGCCAGGGCGGGGGAGAGCAGCAGCACGGCGACGAGCGCGCGGGTGAGGGTCATGCGGGGCCTCCTGCCGGGGCGATGAAGGGCGGGCCGGGGCGCTGCACATCGCGGCCGGCCCGCAGCGATTCCGCCAAGATAGCGTGAAGCGCCCGGTTGTTCAACGGGCAATTGCAGTGCCTGTCCGGGGGGCTGCGGGGTCACGGCCGGGCCGCCCCGGTCCGCTGCTGCAGTGCCTGCGTCAGCGCCCGGAGACGGGTCTCCGCTTCCGGGCGGGGCATCTGCTGGCTGACGAAGTGCCGCCCTCCGGCATCGACCCGGATGCGGTACACCAGCCCTTTGCGGGCCTCGGCGACGGCGGTGACGCTGATGCTGCCCAGGTCGGCCAGTTCCTGCTCCCTGGTCGGGAAAAGGTAGGTCAGGATCAGCCGGTCGCCGTTGAGCCTCACGGCGTAGAAGTAGGTCCAGCAGTCCCGGTAGCCGTACAGGCCGAGGGGGAGCATCGCCACCACCGCCCAGGCCGCGGCCGTTCTTTTCGCTGCCGGACGGAACAGGCCGCGGAACTCCGCCCGGATCGTCTCCGGCCGTGCCAGCACCCGGTACACCGCGGCCCCCAGCAAGGCGGCAATCGCGAGGAGCAGCGCAAAATAGAGGCGCGTCCCGGTAGGGTCGATGGCGAAGATCATGGTGTCCATGCGCGGCCTCCGGCCCTGGTGCGCTGCGCGGCGGGCCCCGCCGTCAGCCTTTCGGGGCGGCTGGCGGTCACTGCGCCAGTTTCAGGGCTGCGACCCCGGCGATGATCAGGGCGACGCCCAGGTAGCGCGCGAACGAGGCCGGGTCGCCGTAGTGCAGCACGCCCACCAGGAAGGTGCCCGCCGCGCCGATGCCCGTCCAGACCGCGTATGCCGTGCCGATCGGGATCTGCCGCTGGGCCAGCCAGAGGAGGGCGCCGCTCATCCCCATGAAGATGACGGCCACGGCGATGCCGCTCCAGCGGCTGGCGGGATCCTGGGCCATTTTGAGGCCGATGGGCCAGCCGATTTCGAAGAGGCCGGCGAGAATCAGATAGGTCCAGTGCATGGCGATGGCCGTTGCGCGGGCGTCCCTGCCCGTTGCGGCGGGCAGCAGGCGCTGCGGCTGGTAGGGCGGGGGACCCCGCCGGTTCGCAGGGGGTGCCGGGGCCGGCCGCCTAGTCGCAAGCGGTCAGGCGCTCGGCCACGGCGTTGCCGGCATTGCTCCCGAGCTCGGTCGGCGTGTCCGGGAAGTCCCGGTCCTTGTTCCTGGCGGAGAACTCCTCCGACAGCAGGACCTTGTTGCTGTCGCAATGGGTCAGCGTCAGCGTCATGTCGCCGCTGAACCGCTTCGCCCGGTGGGTCAGGGACGTGAGCTGGCCGGTCACCAGGACGGCGCGCTGCGCGCAGCCCCGGCCGGTGTCGATGCTCACCTTGCGCCCCTGGCCGTCGAACTCCTCCCTGAGCGTGTCGACCAGGCTGTCCCGCGTGAGGTTGAGCATCGGCTCCTTCAGGTAGGCGTACTTGCTCTCCGGGATGTCGATCCTGTCGGCGCCGATGTTGACGATGATCCTGTCGAAGTTCGGTTTCGTGCACGGCTTGCCGGGGTCCACGCCGGCCTTGTTCGCCGCGCACCCGGCAAGGACCAGGATTGCCGGCAGGAGGATGTGGTGCCGAAAGCTCATGCGCTCCGCTCCGTTCGTCGTCGTGATGGTTGCCTGGTTGTTTAGTTGCCGCACCCGTAAATGGCCGAGGCGGGCCATATCTGCTGGGCGCTGGTGTGGAAATTGAAGGTCGTGACCACCTCGCCCCCGTCCGGCTTCCGGTACAGGTTGAAGACCGAGAAGATGTTCCCCTTTTCGTACTTGATGATGACCAGGTAGGCCGCCGAGCTCTCGGAGATCTGGTTTTTCCGGACCAGCTCATAGCCGATGTACTTGCCGTAAAAATCCTCGACCTGTCTGAAACTGTTGGCCTGCGCCAGGGCCTCCTTGCTGGCCTCGATCGCGCTCCCCTTCGTCCACCCCTCGATGGCGGCTTTCGGCCCGTCGGCGGCGTACTTCTCGAAACCGCTCTTCAGCAGCGCGGGCATTTCCTCCGGCGGCGCGGCCGGGGCGGGGGCGGGGAGCAGGAGCAGCAGGGCGAGG
>VAUL01000024.1 GCA_005774545.1 Deltaproteobacteria bacterium
GAGGGAGGCCATGAATCCGGTCCGGATCATGGCGACCTTGGGGAGGAATCCCTGATCGCCGCCGATCTGGAAGAAGGGGAGCTCCTGCCCGACCAGTCCGGCGTCGGGGGAACTGACCACCGTCATGGCCAGGTTCAGGGTGCGTGAGTTGCAGCCGTTGAGCAGGCGGAAACGGTAGCGCTCCTGGGCGACGTCGAGGTATGGCCAGGCAACGCCGTTGACGACGAAGGTGTTGAAGAAGGCCTCCGGGTTCCAGATCCCGGAGATGTCGGACTCGGAGAACGGGGTGATGTACGGCCCGACAAAGCCGTCGAAGTCGGTGCGGCTGGCCGGATACCAGAGTTTCGTGCCGGTTGCGCCGCCGGCGTCGGGGAGGACGTTGCCGCCGGCGTCGACGTAGTCGAAGGAGCGATCCTGCATGACGATCGGGATCTCGCGGATGACCCGGCGCTTGTCGGCGGTCCCCTCGACCAGGGTCGGAGCGTTGAGCTCGAGCACGCTGTCGCCGGCGGCCGGCGCCGGGCCGGGGAGGATGCCGGCGGCGGTGTCGTAGGCGCCGCCGCGGATCAGCCAGAAGCCCGCCGGGCCGGCATAGACGTTGAGGCGGGTCATCCCCAGCGAGTGGTCGTGGTACCAGATGGTCGTGGCCGGCTGGGTGTTTTCGTAGGCGTAGAAGGCCGAGCCGGGGACGGTGTTGGCCGGGGCCCACTGGGAAAAGAGCGCGCCGGTGGTGGCATACGACGGGTCGATGTTGTTGGCGGCGGGGAGCCACCAGGCCTCGGGATATCCGTCGCTGGCCGCATTGACGTGAGCGCCGTGGACATGCACGACCATCGGCACCGGGCCGGTATAGGGAGCGTCGTTGCGCGTCTCGCAATCGGTGCGGTTGGGATCCGTCAGCATCCCCATGTGATCGACGCAGTCGGCCTTGGGAGGGTTGGCCCAGTGCAGTGTCTGGTCGACGGGGAGCAGGTGCGGCAGGAAACTGCAGTCGGTCCCCGTCGGGGTCCCATGGAAGCAGGCGTCCGGATTTTCCACCAGTTCGTTGATCCAGCGGACCTTGGTCATCTGCCCGGAGAGATTCTCGATGGTGTAGGCCGGGTAGTTGAAGGAGGAGTCGGGCGCCGGGGCGACGCCGCCGGCCGGCAGGGGATCCTCGGCGCGGCCGTAGCTCCATACGGTCGTCGGCCCGAAGCCGTCGCTCCGGCCGCTCAGCGCATTCCAAAGCCCGCCCGGGAGGATCTGCTGGCCGAACTGGCGAACGGCGATGTTGTAGTCGGCCGCCGGGGTGGCGGTGTCGGAACTCGCCGGCATGACCGGCGGGATGACCAGGGGGATGACATACTTCGGAATCGTCATCGGGTCGACCGATCCGCCGGGGACGGGCACCGCCCGGGCGGGAACCGCCAGGAACAGCCCCAAAACCGCGCCCAGGGCAAGCCCCCTGGCCGTCCACCTCACCGTGTTCTCCATGGCAACCTCCGGCCTCAATTGAATAAGCGTGCCGGCCGCCGCGATGACGGCGGGGTTGGCACGGGTCCGCACGTGAGCCAATCTCGATAGCAATAAAATGCGGCGCACCGAACGGTGGTTGCGAACCGCAGGGATTGCTTAGGTCAAGAATCGTGCCGCATCCGGTTTTCTTTGTTAATGTTTTGCAATTGCTGTTCTTTTTCACATTGTGCAGGGTTTTGCCGGGGCCCGGAGGGGTGCGAAGTTTTGCACATTCCGCTGCGCAAGGCCCGTTGCTGGCGACAGGGACGGACAGCTTCGGATGGGGGGGCAGGCTGCTGCCGCCGCATCTTTGCCGGTTGCCGGGATGCGGGCGGCTGTGATAATAAGTCGCTATTCATTGGTTGGCGGCAATCGGCGGGGTTTGCCAGCCGCGACAGCAAGCGGCCGCAGCGCGGTTCCGCAGAAGTGATGCTGCGGTTCAATCCACGGACAGGGGAGGTTGTGTATGAAAGGGTTCGGACTGTTGCTAGTGCTGGGGGTTTTTCTCCTGACGATGACGGGGTGCGTCAGCAATATGTTCCCGGGTGGGCCGACCCCCGCCGGGTACATCGTGACCAACGTCACGGCGCCGTCGCAGGCCCTGGCGGTGGCCGTCGATCCGGCGGCGAAAGCGACCAAAAAAGGTTCTGCCACCTCCGGGGCGGTTCTCGGCCTGATCGCCTTCGGCGATTCCAGCGTCAACGCGGCCATGGCTGACGCGGGGATTACCAAGGTTCACCACGTCGACTACAACATCAACTCGATTCTCGGCGGAATCTGGCTGGGGATGACGACGATCGTCTACGGCGAGTGAGGCCGCCCGCCCCTGAATATGCCGGGATGCTCCCGGCGCGCAAATGAAGAAGGCCCCCGCTACTGCCGGGGGCCTTCCTGTCTCTCCCGCTTGATCCTGCGTTCCTCCAGCCACATCTCCCAGATCAGCAGCGTCACGCCGACGCAGATCGCCGAATCGGCGACGTTGAAGGCCGGCCAGTGGTAGTGTTTCCAGAAGACGTCGAGGAAATCGATGACTTCGCCGAGGCGCACGCGGTCGATGAGGTTGCCGATCGCCCCGGAAAAGATCAGCGCCAGGGCGAAGGCGGCGAGCTTCTGGTCGGCGCGCAGGCTGCGCAGGTACCAGAGGATCGCCAGCAGGGCGATGATCGCAACCGTGATGAAGAACGGGATGCGCAGCGCCCCGCTGGAGAGGATGCCGAAGGCGGCCCCCTGGTTGCGGATGTAGGTCAGGTGAAAGAACCCCGGGATGACCGGCAGCGATTCGTACAGCTCGAAATGGCTGTCGACGTACAGCTTGGTCGCCTGGTCGAGGATCAGGCTGACGGCCGTGACGATGGCCAGGAGGCGCCAGCGGTTCATCAGCCCAGAGCAGTAGCGCAGCGCGGGCAGATTTCGGGATGCGCCTGATTGTCCCCGATGCCGGTTGAGTAGGTCCAGCAGCGCGGGCACTTGTCGCCGGCCGCCCGCTCGACGCGGATCGTCAGCCCCGGCAGGGTGTCGCTGGCGGCACCGTCCGCCAGCGCGTCGGCCAGTTCCGCCTGGGAGACGATGAAGAGGGTGGCCAGTTCACGGCTTTCTGCCTGCAGCAGGTCGCGCAGCGCCCCCGGGGTGGCGGCGAGCCGGACCTTCGCTTCCAGGCCGGAACCGATCAGCTTGGCGGTGCGCGCCACCTCGAGCTGTTTCGACACTTCGCCGCGCACGGCGAGCAGCTGCTCGAAGCGCGCCTCCAGATCGGCATCGGCCAGGGCCGCATCGAGTTGCGGGAACCCGGCCAGGTGTACGCTGGCCTCGCGCTCGCCCGGCAGGTACCCCCAGATCTCGTCGGCGGTGAAGGAGAGGACCGGCGCCATCAGGCGGGTCAGGGTGTCGAGGATCAGGTACATGGCGGTCTGGGCGCTGCGCCGCTCGACGCTTTTGGCCGGCGCGGTGTAGAGCCGGTCCTTGAGGACGTCGAGGTAGAAGGCGCTCATCTCCACGGCGCAGAAGTTGTGCACCGCATGGTAGAGGACGTGGAACTCGTAGTCGTCGTAGGCGGTCCGCACCCGGTCGGCCAGCCCCTTGAGCTTGCTCAGCGCCCAGCGGTCGATCGCCAGCAGCTCCGCCGCCGGGACGCGGTCGGCGGCCGGGTCGAAGTCGTGGATGTTGCCGAGGATGTAGCGGGCGGTGTTGCGGATGCGCCGGTAGGCCTCGGAGACCTGCTGCAGGATGTTGTCGCCGACGCGGGTGTCGTTGCGGTAGTCCTGGGTGGCGACCCACAGGCGCAGGATTTCGGCGCCGTACTTCTTGATCACTTCCTCCGGGGCGACCACGTTGCCGACCGACTTGGACATCGGCCGCCCTTCCTGGTCGAGGACGAAGCCGTGGGTCAGCACCGCCTTGTACGGGGCGGTGCCGCGGGTGCCGACCGCGGCCAAAAGGCTGGAGTGGAACCAGCCGCGGTGCTGGTCGCTCCCTTCGAGGTAGAGGTCGGCCGGCGAGGAGAGCTGCGGCAGCTGCTCGACCACCGCGGCGTGGGAGACGCCGGAGTCGAACCAGACGTCGAGGATGTCCATCTCCTTGCGGAACTCCGCGGCGCCGCAGCTGGCACAGGTCGTCCCGGCCGGGAGCAGTTCGCTCGCGTCCTTCTCGAACCACAGGTCGCTGCCGCCGTGCTCGAAGAGGTCGGCGACGTGATGCATCACCTTGCCGTCGGCCAGCGCCTCGCCGCATTGGGTGCAGTAGAAGGCGCTGATCGGCACCCCCCAGCTGCGCTGGCGGCTGATGCACCAGTCGGGGCGGTTGGCGATCATGTTGTAGATCCGTTCACGCCCCCAGTGCGGGATCCAGCGGGCGTCCTCGATGTGCCTGAGAGCCTGGCCGCGCAGGTCGTTGGCTTCCATGGCGACGAACCACTGCTCGGTGGCGCGGAAGATGATCGGCTTCTTGCAGCGCCAGCAGTGCGGGTAGCTGTGGCTGACCTTCCCCTCCTTGAGCAGGGCGCCGGCCTCCGCGAGCCTGGCCGTCACCTGCGGGTTGACCGCCGGCACCTTCTCGCCGCCGAACAGCTCCAGAGCGGGGAGGTAGCGGCCGTAATCGTCGACCGGGTTGTAGATTTCCAGGCCGTAGCGCAGGCCGGTCAGGTAGTCGTCCTGGCCGTGGCCGGGGGCGGTGTGGACGCACCCCGTGCCGGCATCCAGGGTGACGTAGTCGCCGAGGACGAGCAGCGACGGCCGGTCGTACAGCGGGTGGCGGCACTGCTTGCGTTCGAAGGCGGTGGCTTCGAAGGTGGCGACGACCGGGCCCGGCTCCCGGCCGAGGTCGCGGAATACGGCGTCCTTCAAGCCCTCGGCCATGACCAGCAGTTCGCCGTCCGACTCCACCGCGACATAGGGGAGTTCGGGGTTGAGGGCGACCGCCAGGTTGGCGGGGATGGTCCAGGGGGTGGTGGTCCAGATCACGAAGGCGAGCGGCTTGCCGGCCAGCGCCTCCAGCCCGGCCGGCAGCGCGTCGTCATAGGCGAACTTGACGTAGATTGACGGCGAGGTGTGGTCGCCGTACTCGACCTCGGCCTCGGCCAGGGCGGTGACGCAGGAGGAGCACCAGTGCACCGGCTTCTTCCCCTTGTACAGCCCGCCGCGCTCGGCGAAACGCGCCAGTTCGCGGGCGGTGGCCGCTTCGTAGCCGTCGGTCATGGTCAGGTAGGGGTGCTGCCAGTCGCCGAGGACGCCCAGGCGCCGGAACTCGTCGCGCTGGATGTCGATCCACTGCTGCGCGTACTTGCGGCACTCGCGGCGGATCTCCACCTTGCTCATGGTCCGCTTCTTCTCGCCGAGCTGCTGGTCGACCTTGAGTTCGATCGGCAGGCCGTGGCAGTCCCAGCCGGGGACGTAGGGCGCATAGTAGCCCTGCATGCGCCGGCTCTTGACCACGATGTCCTTGAGGATCTTGTTCAGGGCGTGGCCGATGTGGATGTGGCCGTTGGCGTAAGGGGGGCCGTCGTGCAGGGTGAAGTTCGGTTTGCCGGCCTGCGGCTCGCTGACGCGGCGGTCGAGCTCCAGCTCGTCCCAGCGCTTGAGAATCTCCGGTTCGCGCTGCGGCAGGCTGGCGCGCATCGGGAAGTCGGTGACGGGAAGGTTCAGGGTGTCCTTGTATTCCATGGCCGTGCTCCTGGCGGAAAGAAAGCGTCGAAACGAATTTTACAACTTATGCGGAAGCGTCCGACAAGTCAAGGTTTTTGGCGGTTTTCCCGGGCAAACCGGCAGTCCGTGGCGAGGGGGCAGGCCGGGCAGTCCGGCCGGCGTTTGCGGCAGCAGACCTTGGCCAGGGTGACGATCAGGGCGTGGTATTCGTTGAAGAGGGGGACGTCGGCGGGGAGCTCCGCCATGAAGCGGTCACGGATGGCCTCGTAGCGCTCGCTACCGGTCAACAAGCCGAGGCGGGTGAAGATCCGCCGGGTGTAGGCGTCGACCACGAAGCTCGGCCGGTGGGCGGCGTAGAGGAGGATCGAGTCGGCGGTTTCCGGGCCGATGCCGGGGAGGGCGAGGAGGCGGGCGCGCGCCGCGTCGAGGGGGCCGGCACAGAGCGCCGCGACATCACCGCCGTAGCCATCGACCAGAACCGTGGCGACGTGGTGCAGCCGGGCGGCCTTCTGCCGGAAGAAGCCGGCCGGGCGGATCAACTGCTCGAGTTCCTCCGGGGAACGCCGGACGAGCGCGGCCGGTGTCAGCACATCAGCCGCCCGCAGGTTGGCGATGGCCTGCTCGACGTTGGTCCAGGCGGTGTTCTGGGTGAGGATGGCGCCGATGATCACCTCGAAGGGGGTTTCGGCGGGCCACCACTGCTGCGGGCCGAAGCGCCCCTCCAGGCGGCGGAAGACGGCGTGCAGCCCGCTCATGCCAGCAGCCCGGCCAGGTGGTCGGCGGCAACCTCGGCGCCGTTGGTCGCCAGGGTTTCCGGCGGTTGCGGCAGGGCGGCCAGCCGCTCCAGGGCGGCGTGCAGGTCGCCGCGCCGCAGACGCTGGTTGTCGATCTCGACGGCCCGGCCGTAACGGTGCAGGCCGGCGACCAGCAGGGCCTGCTCGCGGAAGTCGCCGCGCGGCGTATAGAGCACCGCCGTGCGATGGGCGAGGCACTCGGCGACGATGCCGTAGCCGGGCTTGGTGATCACCGCGTCGGCGGCATTGACCAGGTCGGGGTAGGGGATCTCGGCCGGCAGCGGCCGCAGCTGCGGGTGGCCGGCGGCCAGCGGTGTCTCGGCGAGGAACAGCCACTCGGCGATTCCGCCCAGCCCGTCGAGGGGGGCCGCCTCCAGGCCGAACCCGCCGAAGGAGAGGAGGGCCAGGCGCCGGCGGCCGGTCACCCCGAGGCGGCGGCGCACCAGCTCCCGCGGCATTGTGCTGCGGCGGGTCACCAGCGGCAGGTCGACAGTCGCCACCCCTTGCGGCATCGGCCCGGGGAACGGCAGGCGCAGGGCCAGCCGGGCCTGGCGGTAGCAGTCGCGCTGCCAGGCGATCACCGCGGCGAAGTCCGGGTGGCTGTCGAGAAACCCTTCGTAGATCCAGTCCCAGGTGAAGTTGCTGGCGATCACCGCGGGGATGCCGGCGGCCGCGGCGGCGGCGCAGGGGAGGGCGGCGACGTCGGTGACCACCAGGTCGATGCCGGCGCGGCGCAGGTCGGCGCTCTCGGCGGCAATCAGCCCGGGGGCCGCGGCCTGCAGGGTGCGGCAGGCGGTCACGGTCGCGGCGAGGTTCATCTCCAGGCTGTCGGCCTGCCGCACGCCGATATCGAAGGTGCGCGCGGCAACGGGCACGCCGGGCGGAAGGTTGCCGGCCAGAAACCACGGCGCGGCATCGGAGACGACCTCGCAACGGATGGCGGGGTGCCGGGCGCACAGGGCGGCGATGATCCGGCAGGAGCGGCTGGCGTGGCCGAGGCCGTGGCCGGTGATGTAGTAGCGCAGCCTGACGGTCATCAGGCCCGCCCCAGTACGGCAACCTCGACCGCCGCCGCCCCGGCCCGGCGCAGCACGCCGGCGCATTCGCGCACGGTGGCGCCGGTGGTCATGACGTCATCGACCAGCAGCAGCCGGCGCCCGGCCACCGGTCCGGCCACGGCAAAGGCGCCGCGCAGGTTGCCGCCGCGGGCGACGGCATCGAGCCCCTGCTGGGCGACGGTCGCCCGGTTCCGGTGCAGCAGGGCGGGAGCGACCGGGACCGCCAGCGCCCCGGCCAACTGACGGGCGAGCTGCAGCGACTGGTTGTAGCCGCGCTCGCGCAGCCGGCTGCGGTGCAGCGGTACCGGCACCACCAGGTCGGCGCGCCGGCCGCCGCCGGCAAGGACGGCAGCGGCAAGGAGCGCGCCCAGGGGACGCTCGAGGGGGAGTTGGCCGCGGTACTTGAACGCCTGGGTGGCTTCCTGCAGGGTGCCCGCATAGGGGCCGACCGCGTGGACCCGGTCGAAGGGGGGTGGCTGGCGCAGGCAGACTTCGCAGTGGTGCAGGGACGGGAGCGGGGTGCGGTGGGCGGCGGCGCAGACCGGGCAGCGCGCCGGCGGGAGCGGCGGCAGCCCGGCGCGGCAGGTCGGGCAGAATTCGCTGGCCGGGGTGCCGGCCGGCAGGCGGTCGCCGCACAGCAGGCAGGCCGGCGGCAGCAGCAGATCGCAGCAGGCGCCGAGTTCGCGCCGGAGCCGTTGCCACAGCTCCATCATCCCCTCCTCACCGCAGGAGCGGGAGCCGCGGTCCGGGGAGAAGCGGTTGCCCCGAGCGCCGGATCCTCCCCCCGGGATTCGTCATGACATGATCAGGGTTTTGCCGGTCATGGCCGCCGGCTGCGGCAGTCCCAGCAGCGCCAGGATGGTCGGCGCGATATCGGCCAGGATCCCGTCGCGCAGCCTGGCCTCCCTGCGCTGCGGGTCGACCAGGATCAGCGGCACCAGGTTGGCGGTGTGCGCGGTATGGGGCGAGCCGCTGCCGTCGCTCATCTGCTCGCAGTTGCCGTGGTCGGCGGTGATCAGCGCCGCGCCGCCGGCGGCGAGCAGGGCGTCGACCACCCGGCCGACGCAGCTGTCGACCGTCTCCATCGCTTCGATCGCCGCCGGCAGGATGCCGGTATGCCCGACCATGTCGGGGTTGGCGTAGTTCAGCACGATCAGGGCATAGTCGCCGCCCGCGATGCGCCGCACCACTTCATCGGTCACCTCGACCGCGCTCATTGCCGGTTTCAGGTCGTAGGTGGCGACGTCCTTGGGCGACGGGATCAGCACCCGGTCCTCGCCGGGCGCCGGGGTTTCCTCGCCGCCGTTGAAGAAGAAGGTGACGTGTGCGTACTTTTCGGTTTCGGCGATGCGCAGCTGCTTCAAGCCGGCCCGCGAGACCACCGTGCCGAGCAGGTCGGGGTAGCTTTCCGGCGGGAAGGCGACCGGCAGGGCGAAGGTCTCGTCGTATTCGGACATGCAGACGAAGCTGCTCAGCGCGGGGACGCGGGGGCGGGCAAAGCCGGCGAAGTCCGCCTGGGTGAAGGTGCGGGTCAGCTCCCGGGCGCGGTCGGCGCGGAAGTTGAAGAAGACGATGCCGTCGCCGTCACCGATGGTGCCGGGGACCCGGCCGGCGCTGACGATGACCTTCGGCTTGACGAACTCGTCGGTTTCGCCGGCCGCGTAGGCGGCGGCAATCGCCGCCGCGCCGCTGTCGGCAGGGTCGCCCTCGCCCAGGACCATGGCCCGCCAGGCCTGTTCGACGCGCTCCCAGCGGTTGTCGCGATCCATGGCGTAGTAGCGGCCGATGACCGTAGCGACCCGGCCGAGGCCGATGCGCGTCAGCTCCTGTTCCAGTTGGGCAAGATAGCCGGCGGCGCTTTTCGGCGGGGTGTCGCGCCCGTCGGTCAGGGCGTGGATGAAGACCTCGCCGAGCCCTTCGCGGCGGGCCATCTCGACCAGGGCGTAAAGATGGGTGAGGTGCGAGTGGACGCCGCCGTCGGAGAGCAGGCCGATCAGGTGCAGGCGCCCCCCCGCCGTCCGGGTCGCGGCCATCGCCGCGCGCAGCGCCGGGTTGGCGAAGAAGTCGCCGTCGGCGATGCTCTTGCTGATCCGGGTCAGGTCCTGGTAGATGATCCGGCCGGCACCGATGTTGAGGTGACCGACCTCGGAATTGCCCATCTGGCCGTCGGGGAGCCCGACGTTGAGCCCCGAGGCGTTCAGCCGGGCGGACGGCCAGGCTGCGGCCAGCGCGTCCAGGCGCGGGGTCCGCGCCTGGCAGACGGCGTTGGCGGTGCAATCGTCGCGGAGTCCCCAGCCATCGAGGATGATGAGAGCGAGTGGGCGTGTCATGCTCCGTACCGTTCTTTCTGCTCGCGGCCTACTTCTCCCCGAACTTCTCGATGTCGGTCTTGCAGTCGATGCAGTAGCGGGAGAAGGGGCGCACCTCCATCCGTCGCGGCGCGATCTCCTCCCCGCAGTTCATGCAGATGCCGTATTCCCCGGCGGCGATCCGCTCGAGGGCGGCGTCGATGTCGAGGATCTGCCGGCGCTGGGCCTCGCTCAGGTTGAAGAGCACGTCGCGGCTGTAGGCGTTGGCCGACATGTCACCGATGTCGGGGACGCCGTCCTGGCCGAGTTCGCGGCAGGTCGCATACGATTCGCTGACCTCCCTGAGCAGGTCGGCGCGCATGCGCAGCAGCTGTTCCCTGACCTCCTTGAAATGTTCCATGATCCCGCCTTCTCCTTTGAATATCCCCTCAGCGATGATGGTAGGGTTCGCGGCGGATGATGGTGCATCCGCGGTAGAGCTGCTCGAGCAGCAGCAGCCGGACGATTTGGTGCGGCAGGGTCATCGGCGACAGGGAGAGCAGCAGGTCGGCGCGGCGGCGGACGTCGTCGCTCAGGCCGTGGGCCCCGCCGATCACCATGACCCACTCGGCGGTGCCGGTCACCATGTGCTTTTCCAACAGCCCGGCGAGCCCTTCCGAGGTCAGCCCCCGGCCGCGCTCGTCCAGGACGACGACGAACGCCCCGGCCGGGATGCGGGCCAGCAGCTGTTCCCCTTCGATGGCGATCGTCCGCGGCAGGTCGCCGCGGTGCGCGGCCTTCTGTTCGCGGAGTTCCTCGACAACCAGCGGCAGGTAGTGACGCAGCCGCTCCTGAAACAGGGCGCAGCCGTCGCGCAGATAAGGTTCGCTGAGCCGCCCGACGCAGAGCAGGCGGAGCTTCACCGCCCTGCCCGGGCCGCCTCAGCCAGTTCCGGCGGCAGCGGCACCTCGAGGGCGTCGCGCCACAAGCCGTCGAGGTCGTAAAACTGTCGGACCGGCTCCTGGAAGACGTGCACCATGACGTCGCCGTAGTCGACCAGCACCCAGCGCCCCTCGTTCATCCCTTCGATCCCCAGGGGGCGGACGCCGTGGTCATGCTTCAGCCCCAGGTGCACCGATTCGGCGGCCGCCTGGACCTGGCGGTCGGAACTGCCCGACGCCAGCACGATGAAGTCGGTGAGCGAAGAGATCTTGCGCACGTCCAGGACGCGGACGTTGAAGGCCTTTTTTTCAAGAATCTGGGCGGCGCACAGCAGTGCGCGGTCGAGCGATTGCAAACGGAATGTCCTTTCTCGGTCAGGCTGCCGAGCGGCGATAGAGACCGTGCGCGACGATGTAGTCGGCAACCGGCCGCGGAACCAGGTAGCGGATCGACGCTCCGGCCGCGACCTTGCCGCGGATCAGCGTCGACGAGATGTCGAGGCGTGTTTCTTCCAGAAAAATCACGGTGTTTCCGCTGCGATGCCGCAATTTTTTCGGTTGCCCATCGTAGCAGAAGTCGCTTCTTGCCGCAACCGGCAGGGCCAGCAGCGGATCGGCGAGTTCGACGCCGGGGCGGGCGGTGACCACCAGGTGGGCCAGTTCGAACAACCGGGTGTAGTCCTTCCAGGAGGCGATGTCGCGGAACGAGTCGAGGCCGACGATGAAGTAGCGTTCGCCGTGCGGGTCGGCCGACCGCAGGAGTTCCAGGGTATCGACCGAGAAGCTCTTGCCGGCGCGCCGCGCTTCGAAGTCCGACACCCGGAACGCCGGGTTGTCGGCGATGGCCGCCGCGATCATCGCCAGGCGGTGGGCGAAGGAGACCGCCCCGGCCACGGGCTTGTGGGGCGGGGCCGCCGCCGGCATGAACACCACCTCGTCGAGCGCGCACGCCTCGCGCACCTCTTCGGCGATGCGCAGGTGCGCCAGGTGGATCGGGTTGAAGGTGCCGCCCAGAATGCCGGTTTTCATAAGGGCAATGATTTAGGAGGCATCAAGGCAGCGATGAGCGATGAGAAACTAACAGTGCTGGGTTCTGAGCGATGAGCGATGAGTAAAAACCTTGTGGCGTAGGTTTTGAGGTTGAATTTACTCATCGCTCGGCACTCATCGCTCAGCACTAGCTTCTGACCTGTCCGTCCCCGAAAACAATGAACTTCCTGGTGGTCAGATCCTCGAGCCCCATCGGGCCGAAAGAGTGCAGCTTGGTGGTGGAGATGCCGATCTCGGCGCCGAGGCCGAGCTGGTTGCCGTCGGCGAAGCGCGTCGAGGCGTTGACCGCCACCACGCTCGAGTTGACCTCGCGCACGAAGCGCTGGGCGTTGGCGTAGTCGCGGGTGACGATCGCCTCGGTGTGCAGCGAGCCGAAGCTGCGGATGTGCGCGATCGCCTCGTCGAGGTTCTCGACGACCCGCACCGCCAGGATCAGGTCGAGGTATTCGGCCGGCCAGTCGTCCTCGGTGGCCGGCACCGCGTCGGGGGCGAATTCGCAGGTGATCGGGCAGCCGCGCAGTTCCACCCCCTGGGCGCGCATGGCCGCGGCGATGCGCGGGACGAAGGTCTCGGCGATATTCTGGTGGATGAGCAGCGTCTCCATGGCGTTGCACACGCCGGGGCGCTGCACCTTGGCGTTGAGGGCGATCCTCTCGGCTTCGGCAAAGTCGGCACTGGCGTCGACGAAGACGTGGCAGACCCCCTTGTAGTGCTTGATCACCGGGATGCGCGAGTGCTCGGCGACGAAGCGGATCAGCCCCTCGCCGCCGCGCGGGATGATCAGGTCGATCTCCTCCTCGCGCTTGAGCAGTTCCAGCACCGCGGCGCGGTCGGTGGTCGCGATCACCTGCAGGGCCGCCGCCGGCAGGCGGAGCCGTTCGAGCTCGCCCGCCAGCACCCGGCCGATGGCGAGGTTGGAATGCACCGCCTCCTTGCCGCCGCGCAGGATCACGGCGTTGCCGCTCTTCAGGCAGAGGCCGGCGGCGTCGGCGGTGACGTTGGGGCGGGCCTCGTAGACGATGCCGATGACGCCGAGCGGGATGCGCATGCGGCCGACCTGCAGGCCGTTGGGACGGCGCCACATGCCGGTGACCTCGCCGACCGGGTCGGGGAGGTCGGCGACCTCGCGCAGCCCGTCGGCCATGGCCTGCACCCGTTTCGGGTCGAGCGTCAGGCGGTCGAGCATCGCCGCCGCCAGGCCGGCCTCGCGCGCCGCCGCCAGGTCCTGCTCGTTGGCGGCGATCAGCTCGCCGGTGCGCTCGACCAGGGCATCGGCCATGCGCCGCAGCAGGTCGTTCTTGACCGACGTCGACAGCCCGGCCATCACCTGCGCCGCCGCCCTGGCGTCCTTCGCCACCTTCGCCATCTGTTCCGCTATGGTCATGATGAGTGCTCCTCGCTGCCGTGAAGCCCGGCGCGTCAGTCCTTGACGCGCTTGACCGTCCCGTCGGCGATCATCGCCTGCAGCGCCGCCAGGAGTTCGCGCTCCTCGGCGTCGATGACGCCGTCGGCATTGGCCTGCTCGATGATCTGGTTGTATTCGCTGGCCGTGATCCGCTCGTCCTGGATCGCCCGGTCGATCATCTCCCTGAGGGTGTGTCCCTGTCGCTGCATGGCGTGCTCCTTGCTGATGCGTGGTGGATTCTGCCGGGCTGCCCCCGGTCAGGCACCGATGACCAGGTTGTCCCGGTGGATGACCTCGTCCCCGTACTTGTAGCCGAGGAGCGTTTCGATCTCCCTGGTCTTGCACCCCATGATGCGCTGCAGTTCCAGGGACGAATAGTTGGTTACCCCCTTGGCGAACTCCCTGCCGTCGAGGGTGCACAGGCGCACGGCGTCGCCGCGGTCGAACTCGCCGTCGAGGCTGCGGATCCCCGAGGGGAGCAGGCTCTTGCCGCCGTCGATGATCGCCGTGCGCGCGCCGTCGTCGAGGAGCAGCTTGCCGCGCGGCTTCTTGGTGAAGGCGATCCAGTGCTTGCGGGCGGCGATCGGGTCGCGCACCGGCAGGAAATAGGTGCCGAGCTCGTGGCCGTCGAAGAGGAAGCGCAGGTTCCCGGGGGTGCGGCCGTTGATGATCGCCGTTCCGGCGCCGAACAGGGTGGCGCGCTTGGCGGCCTTGATCTTGGTGGCCATGCCGCCGGTCCCCAGGGTGCCGCCGGTGTCGCCGGCCATGACCTCGATCTCCTCGCTGATCCGCTCCACTTCGGTGATCAGCCGGGCCTGCGGGTTATGGCGCGGGTCGCAGTCGTACAGCCCGTCGACATCGGAGAGGATCACCAGCAGCTGGGCCTCGACCAGGTTGGTGACCATCGCCGAGAGGTTGTCGTTGTCGCCGAAGCGGATCTCGTCGACCACCACCGTGTCGTTTTCGTTGATGATCGGCAGCACCCCGTGATCGAGCAGGGTCATCAGGGTGTTGCGGGCATTCAGGTAGCGGCGGCGGTTGGCCAGGTCGTCGCGGGTCAGCAGGACCTGGGCGACGGTGATCCCGTCCGGACGCAGGGCGTCCTTGTAGGCGCGCATCAGGCGGCTCTGGCCGATGGCGGCGGCCGCCTGCTTGAGCGGGATCGTCTGCGGCCGGCCGGTGATGCCGAGATCCTTCTTGCCGGCGGCGACGGCCCCTGAGGAGACCAGGACGATCTCGAAGCCGCGCCGGCGCAGGTCGACGATGTCCCGGCAGATCGATTCGATCCGGGCGTAATCAAGCCCGCTCTCGTCGGAGAGGACCCCGCTGCCGATCTTGATCACCACGCGCCGGACATGGGCCAACAGGATGGTGCGCATATTCCCTCAATCGAATCCTGGTGTGGAACCTGTTGAAAACTCTCGAAAAGCTTATGCGTCGCCGGGGGGGCTGTCAAGCGTTTCGACGGTCCTGAGACGGGTCAGCTCGCTGCCGACGAAATTCACCAGGTCGCCCGTCCCCTCGCCGGTCACCGCCGAGATGGCGAAGGTCGGATGCCCCAGGGCGGCGAACGCCGCGCGCATGGCCGGGAGCTGTTCGCGCACCTCGGTGATGTCGAGCTTGGTGAAGACCACGATCATCGGCCGGGCGAGCAGTTCGGGGTTGTAGTGCTCGAGTTCCCGGTTGATGGCGCGGAAGTTCTCGACCGGATCGCCTTCCTGCAGCCCCGACAGGTCGACCAGGTGCAGGAACAGGTCGGTGCGCTCGATGTGGCGCAGGAAGCGGATGCCGAGCCCGTGCCCTTCGCTGGCGCCGGGGATCAGGCCGGGGATGTCGGCCATGACGAAGCTTTTGAAATCGCCGTAGCGCACCATGCCGAGGTTCGGGACCAGGGTGGTGAAGGGGTAGTCGGCGATCTTCGGGCGGGCGGCCGACACGCTGGCGATCAGCGTCGACTTGCCGGCGTTGGGGAGCCCGACCAGGCCGACGTCGGCCAGCAGCTTCAGCTGCAGCCTGAGGTTGCGGCGCTCGCCGGGGAGCCCCGGCTGGGTGTGGCGCGGGGCGCGGTTGGTGGAGGTGACGAAGCGCGCGTTGCCGCGGCCGCCCATGCCGCCGCGCAACAGCACCAGCGGCTCGCCGGCCTCGGTCAGGTCGGCAAGCTGCTCGCCGGTGTCGTCATCGAAGATCAGCGTGCCGGGGGGGACGCGAATGGTCAGCGTCTCGCCGTTCTTGCCGTGCTTGTTCTGCCCCTTGCCGCCTTCGCCGTTGCCGGCGTTGTAGTGCACCTTGTAGCGCAGGTCGAGCAGGGTCCCCAGGCCGGGGTCGACGACGAAGCAGACGTCGCCGCCATCGCCGCCGTCGCCGCCGTTGGGGCCGCCCATGGGGATGAACTTCTCGCGGCGGAAGGAGAGGCACCCCTTGCCGCCGTCGCCGGCCTTGGCGCGGATCTTGACTTCATCGACGAATTTCATCGTTGGCCTTCATGGTAAAAAAGCCCGAGGCTCGCAGTGAGCCCCGGGCCTTGGCAGCGTTAGCGGAAGGGTCCGGTTCAGGCAGCGTAAACGCTGACCTTCTTGCGATCCTTGCCGTGCCGCTCGAACTTCACCACCCCTTCGATCAGGGCGAACAGGGTGTAGTCGGTGCCGCAGCCGACGTTGTTGCCGGCGTGCACGGTGGTGCCGCGCTGGCGGACCAGGATCGAGCCGGCCGTCACCAACTGGCCGTCGAACCGTTTGACGCCGAGGCGCTTGCCGGCGCTGTCACGACCGTTGCGCGAACTGCCGACGCCTTTCTTGTGAGCCATGACTTAACTCCTTATGCTTCGATCGCCGTGATCTGCAGGCGGGTAATGGGCTGACGGTGGCCGTAAAGCTTGCGCTGAAACTTGCGGCGCTTGGATTTGAAGACCAGGATCTTCTTGTCTTTGTCCTGTTCGACGATCCGCGCCTTGACTTTCGCGCCCGGCAAGAGAGGTGTTCCGATTTTGACCTCTGCTCCGCCAACCATGAGGACTTCGGCCAGCTCGATGGTGTCGCCCACCGCGCCGTCCAGTTTTTCGACCTTGAGCAGGTCGCCTGCGGAAACTTTGTACTGCTTTCCTCCGGTTTTGATGACCGCGTACATCCCGTTCACCTCGTTTCTCGCCCCGGTTTGGCGTCCTTGCGGAACCTTGGGGAATAACGCTTATACGCCGCTGACTTGAGGATGTCAAGCGGAATCGTGTGCCGTTTTTGCCGCCTGGTCCGGGGCGGGAGGGGCGGCCTGCTGTGCCCATGTAGCGACAGCATCGTCAGGGCAGAGGTTAAGATCGTGTTGGCAGTTGGAAAATTAACGACTTTTATTGATTTTAAATTAAGACGGATTCGCTTTTGTTTTGGCATCCGCCTTGCTTTGCTCGGCTGGAACGCTAAATAACCGGCGTCCGAAAAACCTGAGCAGACAAGTCGAGATTGGGTGAGGTTTGCATCGGGATCCCGGGGGGTGCCGCCGCTTTTTTTAATGAGGATGCGGCGTGTCTGGCCACGGAAAATCCGGTCCGGTTGTTTCGTTATTTTTTGTTCATGTGAGTCACGAACGGGCAAAGCCGGAGCAATCCGGTGACGCAAAGCTGCGGGTCCTGATCGTCAGGACAGCCGGGCCGCCGAAAGACCTAACATGTTGAATTGAAAGTCATTTCAACAGGGGTTGTTCGCGCGGGTGCGGCCTGTGCGACGGCCCTTTCGTGCTTTTGGCGATATGGCGGCGCGTGCCGTCATATCGCGCGTCCGATCCTGCTTCGAGGGAATTGGGACCGGGCGCGGCCCGGATGTCGAGAACGAGAGCACGAGGAATTTTTTTGAACATGATGCGAGAAGTGACGTTGATGTTTGCCTCCGTCGAGTTGTTCCGCAAGCGGATCAACAAGGATATGCCGATTCAGCACGTGGCCCTGCTGCTGGCCGTGGCGGAGAACCCGGGGATCACCATGACGGAGCTGATGAGGATTCTTGGCATGCCGCAGGGGACGCTGAGCCGCAACGTGCGGATTCTCAGCCGCTACGTGGAGCGCAAGAAAGGAACTGCGGTCCTGCGGGGCTACGACCTGCTGCGGACCGAGCCCGACCGCTACGGCCGCCGCGGCCTTGCCGTCTACCTGACCGAGGACGGCGCGGAACTGGTCAGGGAGCTGGCGATGACGCTGCGCGGCCGTCAGGACCATTTTGCCCCGGCTGACCGGCACGTGCCGTTCGATTGTGCGCGGCCGGCGGTCGGCGAGATGGTGGCCGCACAGTAGGCATAAACGGGTGATACGGCGGGAACTCCACACCGGGGGCGCCGCCTCTTCGAATTTCAAAGAATATTCAATGTGTTCAGAGTTTGAGTGGAAGGTGGCATCCATGAGCAAGCAGGTCGAGCGTGGCTGGACTGGGTGGACAAGGAGAGCGGGTATGAACGGCAAGCTGCGGACGTTGACGGTGGTCTCGGCGGTGGTGCTGCTGGCGCTGGCCGGACTGGTGTCGCAAGCCGGCGCGGCTACGGTGGGGCCGAAGAACCCGACGGCGGCGGCCGGAACCAACTGGGGGACGCCGACCAACGCCTATACGAGCAACAACGGCTACGCGACCTATGCCGCCCTGACCACCCAGGACTACCTGCGGATGACCGGCTTCGCCATGGGCGTGCCGAGCAACGCGCGCATCGACGGGATTGCGGTGGCCATCGAGGGGTACAACACCAACGCCACGGCCGCCAACCGCCAGATCCGCGTGGCCCTGACCAAGGACGGCACGGCGGCGGCAGGAACGCCGAAGACCGGGGTGCAGCTGGCCACGGCCGACGGCGTGGTCAACCAGGGCGGCGCGGCCGATCTGTGGGGAACCACCTGGACCGTGGCTGAACTGAACGCCGGCACCTTCGGGGTGCTGGTGTCGGATACCAACGCCACGGCCGGCGGCACCTTCAATATCGACACGGTGACGGTGACGGTGACCTACACCCTGTGCAATGCCGCGCCGACGGTGACCTTCGCCGAGGCCGACCAGACGCTGACCATCGCCGGCAGCAGCGTGGCCTACACGGCGACCGTTCTCAACAACGACCCGGCGGGGTGCCCGAGCTATTCGTTCGCCCTGACGGCCAACGAGACCGCCGGGAATGCCGCCGGGTTCAACTCCTCGGTTTCGCCCGTGACGGTCGGCCCGCTGGCTCCCGGCGCGTCGACGACGGCGACGCTGACGGTGCAGCACGGCACGGCGGCCAACGGCGACACGGTGACGACCACGGTGTCGGCGGCGGAAGCGAGCCATACCACCGGGACGTCGGCCGCGCGGGTGACGACCCTGACGCTGGCCTGCAACGTCGCGCCGACGGTGGCGGTGACTACCCCGCCGCAGGGGATCTTCGCCGACAACGGCAGCGTGACCTACAACGTCAGCATCACCAGCAACGACCAGCCGGGGTGCGCCAACACGAGCTACGCGCTGAGCGCGGCCGACAGCGGCGCGCCGAAGTTCACGTCGGCGCTGCCGGCGAGCACCAACGTGCTGGTGCCGGGGGGGAGCCAGGTGGTGGTGCTGACCGTCACCGAGGCGACGGCGCTGAGCGGCGAGACGACCACCACGACGATCACCGCAACGGCGGCCGGGCACCCGGACGGCACCGCGCAGGTGACCACCAGCTTTGGCGGCAACTGGGTCGACAGCCCGCTGCTGCACAACAGCGACCGGTTCCCCGCGTCGACCAAGTGGACGGCGCAGGGCGGCTGGGGGAAGCCCGGGACCAAGTACGGGGCGATCAACTGCGACACCTGCCATGCCAAGAAGACCGGCAACATCAAGCGGATCAGGAAGACCGTCACCGCTCCCGACCCGAGCGCGCAGTTCCCGCTGCAGGCCGATGCGACGCCGCCGGGGGGGAACGCCGACATCAGTTTCCTCGACGCCCGTGACGGCAGTTCGGATTTCGGCAGCGAATTGCCGGGGGACCGCACCGGCGGCGAGTCGAAGCGGATCTGCAATGCCTGCCATACCTACGATGCGAGCCAGACGGCCGGGGTGAAGTACCAGGCCTACAGCATGGGCGCCGACCAGGGGCACTACAGCAAGGCCGACTGCACCGCCTGCCACAAGCACAACCAGGGCTTCAAACCGGCCGGCTGCAATACCTGCCACGGCGATCCGCCGACGGTCGCCGGTGAACTCGTCAGCGGCGCGGATGCCACCGGTTCGACCACGGCCGGCGCCCACCAGGCCCATGTCGTGACGCTCGGTTTTGCCTGCTCCAACTGCCACAACGGCTACGTGATGCCGAACGGCGGCGATATCGACATCAATTTCTCGAACTTCGGTTCGACCACCGGCAGCTACACCGGGCAGAACGGGGTGAGCTACAACGGCGCGGCCGGGACCGGCGGGCTGACCTGCAACACGGTCTACTGCCACTCCACCGGCCAGTCGGCCAACGGCGCGAGCGCGGTCCCGTCGGCCTACAGCACGCCGAGCTGGACCGGCGCCGCCGCCTGCGGCAGCTGCCACAGCAACGTCGATCCGGCGACCGGCAGCCACACGGCGCACATCAACGACGGGATCGCCTGTGCCGCCTGTCATGCCGGCAACATCCACGTCAACCGGGTGATCGACGTCAGCGCCGGCGCCTACACGGCCGCCGGTGCGCCGGGGAACGGCTACGGCACCTGCGCCACGGCGGCCTGCCATGACGACGGTACCGGCACGGTGGTCACGACCCCGACCTGGGGCACCTCCGCGGCCTGCTCCGAATGCCACGCCACGGTGCCGGCCACCGCCGGCCACACCACGCACCTGGGCAAGAGCTTTGCCGGGGCGGCGATCGCCTGCGGCGACTGCCATGCCGGGACGACGCAGGGAACGACGGCCGGTGCCGGGCATCGCGACGGCAACATCGACGCGACCGGCTACGCCACCGCCAACAAGGCCCTCGGCACGGCCTACACCACCTGTACGACGGCGAGCTGCCACCAGACCGGCATCAGCGCCAATAACTATGTGACGACGCCGGCGTGGGATGCGGACACGGCCAACTGCACGCAGTGCCACGCGGCGGTCCCGGCCACCGGCAGCCACGCCAAGCACGTGACCACCGCCGGCCAGGACTGCAGTGCCTGCCACACCGGGGCGACCAGGGACGTGAGCTACAACAGCGCGGCCCACGGCGACCTGAACATCGACGTGGCGGTGGGCGGCTATGCGCCGAACAAGGCGATCGCCTCGGCGTACACCAACTGCACCAACCTGGCCTGCCACTCCGACGGCATGACGGCGACCGGCAACTCGCCGGTGTGGGGGACGGCGGGGGGCTGCGCCTCCTGCCACGCCTCGAACATGGCGACCGGCAGCCACGCCAAGCACCTGGCGGAAGCGGGGGTGGGCTGCGGCGACTGCCACGCGGATGCGGTCAAGGACAGCACGGCGCCGACCGGCGGGGTGCACGCGGATGGCAACGTCGACGTCTACAACGCGGCGGCGGGCGACCTCGGCTACCCGAACAACGTGGCGTACGGCAGCGCGACCTGGACGACCTGCAGCGCGGCCTCCTGCCATGACATGGGGCGCGGCGGGCTGGCGACGACCCCGACCTGGGGGACGGCGGTGACCAACTGCACCGAGTGCCATGCGGGGAGCGCGATCGCCACCGGCAGCCACGGCGCCCACCTTGCGGCCGGGGCGACGTGCACCAGCTGCCACGACGCGGCCACCAGCGTGGCGACGGAGACGGAGCCGGCGGCCGGGCACCGCGACACCAACATCGACACCACCGTGGCGCTGGGGTACACCCAGAACAAGGCGAAGAACTCGGCGTTCACCACCTGCGCGACGGCGAGCTGCCACAACGACGGGCGCAACAGCGGCCTGACCGGCACGTGGGGCACCACGTTGAACAACTGCTCCGAGTGCCACGCCACGGTGCCGGCCACCGCCGGTCACGCCACGCACCTGGGCAAGAGCTTTGCCGGGGCGGCGATCGCCTGCGGCGACTGCCATGCCGGGACGACGCAGGGAACGACGGCCGGTGCCGGGCATCGCGACGGCAACATCGACGCGACCGGCTACGCCACCGCCAACAAGGCCCTCGGCACGGCCTACACCACCTGTACGACGGCGAGCTGCCACCAGACCGGCATCAGCGCCAATAACTATGTGACGACGCCGGCGTGGGATGCGGACACGGCCAACTGCACGCAGTGCCACGCGGCGGTCCCGGCCACCGGCAGCCACGCCAAGCACGTGACCACCGCCGGCCAGGACTGCAGTGCCTGCCACACCGGGGCGACCAGGGACGTGAGCTACAACAGCGCGGCCCACGGCGACCTGAACATCGACGTGGCGGTGGGTGGTTATGCGGCCAACAAGGTGATCGGCACGGCCTTCACCAGCTGTTCGGCAGTGACCTGCCACTCGGACGGGATGGCGGCCAGCGGCAACACCCCGGTGTGGGGTACGGCCTCCGGGTGCGCGGCCTGTCACCTGTCGGACATGACCACCGGCAGCCATGCCAAACACCTGAGTGCCGGTTCGCTGTGCGGCGACTGCCACGCGGACGCGGTGAAGGACAGCACGGCGCCGACCGGCGGGGTGCACGCGGACGGCAACGTCGACGTGTACAACACGGCGGCGGGCGACCTCGGCTACCCGAACAACGTGGCGTACGGCAGCGCGACCTGGACGACCTGTAACGCGGCCTCCTGCCATGATCCGGGGCGCGGCGCCCTGGTGGTCACCCCGGCATGGGGGGTGAGCCGGACCGATTGCACCGAGTGCCACCTGGGGACGACGATCGCCACCGGCAGCCATGCGGCGCACCTGGCCGCGGGGGCGACCTGTGCCAGCTGCCACGACGACGCGGCCAATCCGGCGACGGAGACCAATCCGGCCGCCGGCCATATCGACACCAACATCGACACCGACCTGGCGCTGGGGTACACCCAGAACAAGGCCAAGAACTCGGCGTTCACCACCTGCGCGACGGCGAGCTGCCACAACGACGGGCGCAACAGCGGCTTGACGGCGGCGTGGGGCACCACCCTGAACAACTGCTCCGAGTGCCACGCCACGGCGCCGACCACCGGCAGCCATAGCGATCACTCCGCCCTCTATGCCTGCGGTACCTGCCATACCGGCACCACCCAGGGGACGACGGCGGGGGTCGGGCATCGCGACGGCAACATCGACACCGCCGCCTCGACCGGCCTCGCCGCCGACAAGCTGAACGGCTCGGCCTTCACCAGTTGCGGCACCAGCAACTGCCACGGCTCCAACTCGCCGGTCTGGGGGACCGACCTCGACACCTTCGATGCCTGCACCCAGTGCCACGGCCAAATGGTAGCGGCCCCGGCCACCGAGGCCCAGAAGGCTCCGGGCGGCAGCGGCGTCGACACCAACGGCGATTCGGCGGCGACCGACGCCCAGGTCGGCGCCCACCAGATTCATCTCAATCCGACCAAGAGCAAGGCGGTCGCCTGCGTGGCCTGTCACGTCGTCCCGGCGACGATCACCGCGGCCGGCCACATCGACTCGGCCCTGCCGGCCGAGATCACCTTCGGCGGCCTGGCCCGCGGCGGCCTCGACGGCAAGGCGGCCTTCAACCCGGCCAGCTGCGCCACCACCTATTGCCACGACGGTTCCGCCCTCAAAAACGGCGGCACCTGGGATAACGGCACCCTGGCCCCGGTCTGGACCGACTCCGCCTTCATGCAGGGGACCGTGGCCGACTGCGACAACTGCCACGGCTATCCGCCGGCCGGTGCCCACCCGGCCAACAGCGACTGCTCGGTCTGCCACGACGTGCTCAACGCCGACGACGTGACCTTCACGGCGGCGGGCAAGCTGACCCATGTCGACGGCATCGTCCAGGCTTCGGGCGGCGACAGCTGCTCCGACTGCCATGCCGCCGATATCGACGGCGCGCTCAACGGCGTCCACGCCAAGCATGCCAACGTGGCCACCTTCCTCGCCGGCAAGACGATTTCCGGCGGCGGCTACGGCGGCGCCGGCTGGTATGCCACCACCTACACCAACGGCCAGCCGATGTTCGGCTGCGGCGAGTGCCACCCGGCCAGCGAGGGGGTCAGCCATCCGCTCAACGGACTGAACGTCGACCTCGACCCGGCCGGCGAAACGCCGACGGCCGGCAGCCTCAAGCTGAAGAACACCAATGGCCCGGCGACCCCGACCTACCTGTCGCGCTCGAGCGTGACCTGCAACAACGTCTACTGCCACTCCGACGCAGCCGGGGCGACCCCGAGCTACAAGCTGACGCCGAACTGGTACGGCGGCACGGTGAGCGGCAACTGCACCGACTGCCACGGCAACAGCCCGACCACCAACGCCCATGCGCGGCACGCGGTCGGCATCCACTACGATACCCTGTATGACGATGACGGCGTCGGCCTGATGGCCACGGCGCCGACCGGCAAGGCGGCCTCCGCCGGTGCCGACGCCGCGCACGGCAACAGCCTGACGTCGAACACCCTGGGCTGCCAGAGCTGCCACAACAGCACGGTGGCGGTTGCCTACAACGCGGCCAACACGCTGTGCGGCACCTGCCACAGCGACACCAATACGCCGGTGACCGGCAACGAGAAGGCGATCATCAGCACCACCGGGTCGACCCACGTCAACGGTCTGCCCGACGTGGTCTTCGCCACCCTGACCGGCTTCAAGAGCAAGTCGCAGTTGCGCAACGACATCACCACGGTGGCGGAGCTGAACAACAGCTGGGGCCGCAACAACGGCTACAAGGCGGTGGCCGGCACCAGCTTCGATGCCGGCAAGGCGGTGGTGCCGGGCTGGAACAGCGGCGCCAAGACCTGCTCGACGGTCGACTGCCACAACGGCATCGTGACGCCGGCCTGGACCTCGGGCTCCACCGGCAACTGCCAGGCCTGCCACACCTCCCTGCCGCAGTAGGCAGGGAGGCTTTCCCCGGCGGCGTGAAGCGCAGTAAACTTTAAAGATGTGTGAAATTTTCGGCGGAGCTTCTCCCCGCGCAGCGATGACGAGGACGACGATGACAAGTGCACGAAGGATGGGACTGCAACGGACGGGGTGGCTGATGGCCCTGGGGGTGACCGTGTTGATGAGTCTGCCGGGGACGGCCCTGGCCTGGCCGACCAAGTACACCTCCTGTTCGAGTTGTCATAACGGCACCGAGGCGACGGCAACCGTCAGCGTGGCGCTCAACGGGGTCGCCGGGACGACGATCACCGTGGCGCCGGGGGCGACCTTCGAGATCGACTGGATCGTGCGCAACATCTCCGGTTCCGGCCGCATGGGGATGGAACTCGCCGTCCCGACCGGCTGGACGGTGGCGACCGGCACCGCCAACGCCCCGGCGCTGGCCGGCTGGAACAACGTCTGGAACCTGACCGCCGGCGAGTTCTGGTGGGCGACCAGCTACTCAACCGCCGCGGAGTTTCCCTCCTCGCCGGTCGGCTACACGATCAACTTCGACGGCCCCAGCTGGGACTCGGGGACGCGCAACGCGGCGATGGACGATGCCACGGCGATGGACCTCGACGGCACGGCCAACACCATGGGGACCGACGCCCGCATCACCGTCCCCGCGGGCGCCGCGAACGGCAGCTACACCATCCAGTTGACCGGCGTCGGCCACAATGCCGGCGGCGCGAAGGCCTACAAGACCCAGGCGATCACCGTCACCGTCAGCAGCGGCGGCGGCGACAGCACCGCGCCGGTCCCCGGCACGGTTACGGTGTCGCCGCAGTCGGGGACCTTCGTGCCGGCCGCCTTCACCGTCACCACGGCGTTCACCGACGCCGAGAGCGCGGTGACCAGCTGCCAGTACACTCTCAACGGCGGCGGCGCCTGGACGGCCGGCACGGTCTCCGGTGCCCTGCCGAACTTCACCTGCACCGCCAATGTGACCGGTCAGACCAACGGCACGGCGCTGACCGTCAACATGCGCGCCACCTCCACCGGCGGTACGGCGACGGCCACCCAGATCAGCCGTACCGTCGATGCCGCGGCGCCGACCACCACCAGCAACGCCCCGGCGGGCTGGCAGGCGGCCGATGTCAACGTGACCCTGACGCCGACCGACGGCACCGGCTCCGGTATCGCTTCGACCCAGTACTGCGTCGACACCGCCAACAGCTGCGTCCCCGGGACCAGCGGCACCACGGTCAGCGTGACGCAGGGGGCGGGGACGGCCGGCACCCAGTACGTGCGCTTCCGCAGCACCGACAACCTGAGCAACCTCGAGACGACCAAGAGCGCCACGGTGCAGATCGACAAGGCGGCCCCGACCGACGGCACCCTGTCGATCACGCCGGGGAACACCCAGAACAGCCTGTCGTGGACGGCCGGCGCCGATGTCGGCAGCGGGCTGCGCACCGCCAACACCTACGACCTGCGCTTCCTCAGCGGGGCGACGCCGCCGACCTGCGCGACCGGCACCTCGATCTACCTCGGGACAGGGACCTCGCACACCCATACCGGCCTGACCAACGGCACCACCTACAGCTACCGGCTGTGCACCTACGACAACGTCAACAACGTCTCGACCGGCGCCTTCGGCTCCGGCACGCCGGCCCTGGTCAACAATCCGCCGGCGGCGCCGCCGCAGGCCGCCCTGGCCCAATACAAGAGCGACGGCACCACCGCGGTGGCGGCCGCGGCGTTTTCCAACACCGCCACGGTGGTCATGAAAGGGACGGTCACCGACCCCGAAGCGAACACCGTCCAGCTCGAAGTCGAGATCGTGCCGTACACCAACGGCTTCACCAACACCCCGAACTGCACCAGCGGTGCGGCGGTGGCGAGCGGCACGACCGCCTCGGCCACCTGCGGCCCGCTGGCCGACGGCCGCTACAAGTGGCAGGCCCGCGGCAAGGACAGCAACGGCGCCACCGGTGCCTGGACGCAGTATTAAAGGGGGTGCCGTGATGACGATGAAGACGGTATCGACCAATAAAGTGAAGGGCGCGAACATGGCGGTTGACAGCAAGCGGACGTTGCGGCAATGCGGACGGATCATTCTCGGTGCGGCTCTGCTGTTGTTCCTTGCGGCCGGGGCCGCCCTGGCCTGGCCGACCAAGTACACCTCCTGCTCCAGCTGCCACAACGGCGCCGAGCCGACGGCGACGGTCAGCGTGGCGCTCAACGGGGTCGCCGGGACGACGATCACCGTGGCGCCGGGGGCGACCTTCGAGATCGACTGGATCGTGCGCAACATCTCCGGTTCCGGCCGCATGGGGATGGAACTCGCCGTCCCGACCGGCTGGACGGTGGCGACCGGCACCGCCAACGCCCCGGCGCTGGCCGGCTGGAACAACGTCTGGAACCTGACCGCCGGCGAGTTCTGGTGGGCGACCAGCTACTCAACCGCCGCGGAGTTTCCCTCCTCGCCGGTCGGCTACACGATCAACTTCGACGGCCCCAGCTGGGACTCGGGGACGCGCAACGCGGCGATGGACGATGCCACGGCGATGGACCTCGACGGCACGGCCAACACCATGGGGACCGACGCCCGCATCACCGTCCCCGCGGGCGCCGCGAACGGCACCTACACCATCCAGGTGACCGGCGTCGGTCATGCCGCCGGCGGCGGGGCCAAGTCCTACAAAACCCAGGCGATCACCGTCACCGTCAGCAGCGGCGGCGGCGACACCACCGCGCCGGTGGTCGGCACGGTGACCCCGGCCAACACCGCCACCGCCACCTTCGTTGACGGCACCTTCGACCTGAGCGCGGCGATCACCGAGGCCAATACCCTCTCCTCCTGCCAGTACACCATCAACGGCGGCGGCGCCTGGTCGGCCGGCGTGGTGAGCGGGACGGCGCCCAACTGGACGTGCACCGCCACCAACATTGCCGGCGGCGCCGATGGCAGCAGCCTGACGCTGAACATCCGCGGCACCGACAACAGCGCCAACACCGGGACCGGCACGGCGATCACCCGCACCGTCGACTCGGTGGCGCCGACCACCACCGACAACGCCCCGGCCGGCTGGCAGGCATCCGACGTCACCGTCACCCTGACTCCGGCCGACGCGCGCAGCGGCGTGGCCTCGACCCAGTACTGCGTCGATACCACCAACAGCTGCGTGCCCGGCACCAGCGGCACCTCGGTGAGCGTGACCCAGGGGGCGGGAACGGCCGGCACCCAGTACGTGCGCTACCGCAGCACCGACAACGTCGGCAACGTGCAGACCACGGTCAGCCGGACGATCCAGATCGACAAGTCGGTGCCGACCGACGGCACCCTGAGCGCCACCGCGGGGAACACCCAGAACAGCCTGTCGTGGACCGTTGCCGCGGATACCGGCAGCGGGTTGCGCGCCACCAACACCTACGACCTGCGCTTTTTGACCGGCGCGACGCCGCCGACCTGCGCCACCGGCACCTCGGTCTACCTCGGGACCGGTACCGGCTACACCCACACCGGGCTGACCAACGGCACCCAGTACAGCTACCGGCTGTGCGCCTACGACAGCGTCAACAACGTCTCCGCCGGGACGACGGCCAGCGCCACGCCGGCGGCCGGCGCCACCGCGCCGACGCTGACCACGCCGACGGCCACGGCGATCCTGGCCACCACCGCCACCCTCGGCGCGACGGTAACCGCCGATGGCGGCGCGGCGCTGACGGCGCGCGGCACCTGCTGGGCGACCACCGCGGCGCCGGTGAGCAACTGCGTGGCCGAGGGGGGCACGACGGTCTCCGCCTTCACCCAGGCCCGCACCGCCCTGACCGCCGGCACGCTGCTCTACTACCGCGGCTACGCGACCAACGCCGCCGGCACCGGCTACTCGCCGGACGGCTCGTTCTACACCGAGCCGGCCACCCAGGCCTCAACCGTCACCTTCACCGGGGTGACCGCCACCGGCATGACGGTGAACTGGACGCGCGGCAGCGGCGACGGCGTCATCGTGCTGATGAAGTCGGGGGCGGCGGTCGATGCCAACCCGGTCGACGGCACCTACACCGGTTACACGGCCAACGCCGCCTTCGGCAGCGGCACCCAGGTCGGCACCGGCAACTACGTGCTCTACAAGGGGACCGGCACCAACGTGGCGGTGACGGGGCTTTCCGCCAGCACCACCTACCACGTCGCGGTCTACGAGTATAAGGGGACGGTCGACACCAGCGGCGTCAACCAGGGGGCCAACTACAAGCTGACCCCGCCTACCGGCAGCCAGGCGACCGCGGCCGCCGGCAACAACGCCCCGGCCGTGCCGTCGGCGCTGGCCCAGTACCAGAGCGACGGCACCACGGTCCTCGCCTCGGGGGGCGCGGCAACCAACAACGCCGTGGTCTTCAAGGCGACGGTCAGCGACCCGGACGCCAACAAGGTGATCCTCGAGGTCGACATCAATCTCGACGGCACCCCGGACTGCATCAGCGGTGCGGTGACCGGCCCGGCGACGGCAACGGCGGCGTGCACCGCCCTGGCCGACGGCAGCTACAGCTGGCAGGCCCGCGCCAAGGACAGCCTCGGCGCCACCAGCGCCTGGACCGCCTTCACCGGCGGCCCGCCGGACTTCACGGTCAGTCTCGGCATCGACATCGGCATCGATACCACGCCGCCGACCGAGAGCGGCCTGGCGGCCACGCCGGGCGATACGGTGATCGCCCTGGCCTGGAATCCGGCCGATGACGGCAACGGCTCCGGCCTCAATCCGACCAGCACCTACAAGGTGGTGCGCTCCACCGTGGCGGCTCCGGCCGACTGCTCGGCGGCGGGGATCTACACCGGCAACTTCAACAGCTACAGCGATACCGGGCTGACCAACGGCACCACCTACTACTACCGGGTCTGCGCCTACGATCGGGTCGGCAACGTCTCGGCCGGGCAGACCGCCTCGGCGACGCCGGGCTCGTCGTGCACTATCAACACGCCGACGGTCGCGATCCTGGGGAGCAACAAGACGATCAGCGTCGACGGCGGCTTCGTCGACTATACCGTGCAGGTGACCAACAACGATGCCGGCGCCTGCGCGGCCTACGGCTTCGACCTGGTGGCGGTGGACGGCAACGGCGCGGCCTTCTACCCCTCGACCTTTGCCGCCGACCCGCTGAACCTGGCGGCCGGGGCCTCGGGGCAGACCACCCTGCGCGTCACGGCCCGGGCCAACCAGGCCAACGGCACCACCAACAGCACCTATTTCTACACGGCGGCTGGCGGCGGTCATGCCCAGAGCGCCAACTCCAACGCCATGACCACCACCATCACCGTCAGCGGCGGCGGCTGCGTCGCGGCCGGCAACTATCTGAACGCCAACGGCGATCAGCTGACGACCAGCAGGTGACGGCCATGACGTGCGCGAACCGAACGATGAAGAGACAGGCGACGATGGATATGACCGCGAGGGATCAAGTGATGACGGTGAAATCGACAGCGGCGACGAAACTGCGGCGGTGGATCGCCGGATCCGTCCTGGCACTGGCGACGCTGGCCGTACTGCCGCAGGCCGCCCTGGCCTGGCCGACCAAGTACACCTCCTGTTCCAGCTGCCACACCGGCACCGAGCCGACGGCGACCGTCAGCGTGGCCCTGAACGGGGTTGCCGGGACGACGATCACCGTGGCGCCGGGGGCGACCTTCGAGATCGACTGGATCGTGCGCAACATCTCCGGTTCCGGCCGCATGGGGATGGAACTCGCCGTCCCGACCGGCTGGACGGTGGCGACCGGCACCGCCAACGCCCCGGCGCTGGCCGGCTGGAACAACGTCTGGAACCTGACCGCCGGCGAGTTCTGGTGGGCGACCAGCTACTCAACCGCCGCGGAGTTTCCCTCCTCGCCGGTCGGCTACACGATCAACTTCGACGGCCCCAGCTGGGACTCGGGGACGCGCAACGCGGCGATGGACGATGCCACGGCGATGGACCTCGACGGCACGGCCAACACCATGGGGACCGACGCCCGCATCACCGTCCCCGGGGGTACCCCCAACGGCACCTACACCATCCAGCTGACCGGCGCCGGCCATGACACCGGCGGGGCCAAGGCCTTCAAAACCCAGGCGATCACCGTCACCGTCTCCGGCGGCGACAGCACCGCGCCGGTTCCCGGCACGGTTACGGTGTCGCCGCAGTCGGGGACCTTCGTGCCGGCGGCCTTCACCATCACCACGGCGTTCACCGATGCCGAGAGCGCGGTGACCAGCTGCCAGTACACCCTCAACGGCGTGGCCTGGAGCGCCGGCACCGTCTCCGGCGCCGGCCCCTACACCTGCACCGCCAGCATCAGCGGCCAGACCAACGGTTCGGGGCTGACCATCAACATGCGCGCCACCTCCCTCGGCGGCACCGGCACGGCCACCCAGATCAGCCGAACCGTCGATGCCGCGGCGCCGACCACCACCAGCAACGCCCCGGCCGGCTGGCAGGCGGCCGATGTCAACGTCACCCTGACGCCGACCGACGGCACCGGTTCCGGCGTAGCCTCGACCCAATACTGCGTCGACACCACCAATACCTGCACGCCGGGGACGAGCGGCACCGCGGTCAGCGTCACCCAGGTGGCCGGCACCGCCGGCACCCAGTACGTGCGCTTCCGCAGCACCGACAACCTGAGCAACGTCGAAACGGTCAAGAGCGCTACGGTGCAGATCGACAAGGCGGTGCCGGCCGATGGCACGCTCTCCGCATCGCCGAGCAACTCCCAGGTCGGCCTGTCGTGGACCGTCGCCTCGGACACCGGCAGCGGGCTGCGCGCCGCCAACACCTACGACCTGCGTTTCCTGACCGGCGCGACACCGCCGACCTGCGCAACCGGCACCTCGATCTACACGGGGACCGGCACGAGCTACACCCACACCGGGCTGACCAACGGCACCCAGTACAGCTACCGGCTCTGCGCCTACGACAACGTCAACAACGCCTCGGCCGGCGCCACCGCCAGCGCTACGCCCAGCGCGGTGTGCACCGCATCCAACCCGACGGTGACGATTCTGGCGCCGAACAAGCAGATCACCTCGGGTGGCGGTTCGGTGGTCTACACCGTGGAAGTCACCAACAACGATTCGGTCGACTGCAGCAGCACCACCTTCAGCCTCTCCCGGAACGACAGCAACGCCACCTCGTTCCAGGCCTCGGTGCTCGGTAGCGGCACCTTGCTGGTCGCCCCCGGCGCCACCGGCAGCACCACGCTGACGGTGACCGCCACCGCCAGCCCGATCAACGGCGCCACCAACAACACCACGGTGTCGACGGCGGCGGCCGGACCGCACGGCGCGGTGACCTCGCCGGCGATCACCACCCTGATCAACCTGACCCGCACGCCGACCATGTACTACAACATCGGCGAGACCGTGCACTTCGAATACCGCTCCAGCACCCGCTTCGTCTCGCAGGGGGCCGGCGCTCTGAGCCTCTACAGCTCCACCGGAGCGATCATCCAGGCCAACCTCAACATGCTGGAGACGCAGGTCGGCGCCACCTGGGTCTACACCTACGACTGGAGTACCGCCGCCCAGCCGGCCGATGCCTATCGCGTCAAGATCTGGGACTCGTCGGACACCATCCCGGCCGCCAACGGCATGATCGTCCTCGGCAACTCGACGAAGAAACTCAACCTCTATGCCGATGCCGGCTACACCACGCCGACCGACATCTTCGCCCAGGGGGCCACGGTCTACGCCGAGGTGCTGCTGCCGTCGCCGGAGACCGGCACGACCCAGACCGACCTCAGCAACTGGTACGACGCCCCGCCGGCGACCCCGGTTCTCACCGTGACCGAAACCGGCACCCGGTTCCGCTTCAACTTCGTCGCCGACTTCGCCACCGCCAGCATCAACAACGGCGACTGGGGGTGGTTCTACTGGCTCGGCCAGGCGACCGGCATCGAGTTCCACCGCCCGATCCAGCGCAATGACGCCGGTTGCGGCAGCTGCACCCGCAGCACGCCGACGGTGACGCTGGTCACCGCCAACCAGACGATCACCAGTGACGGCGGTTCGGCCGACTACACGCTCAACGTCACCAACAACGACACCGTCTCCTGCGGCCCGACCAGCTTCGACCTGGTGGCCGTCGACAGCAACCTGACCAACTTCAACGCCTCGACCTTCGGCGCCGACCCGCTGGCCGTCGGCCCGGGCCTGACCGGTTCGACGGTAATGACCGTGTCGGCCAAGCCCGGCCAGCCGAACGGCTCGACCAACAACAGCGCCTTCTACACCGCCGCCGACGGCAATCACGCCGCCAGCGCCAACTCGGCGACCCGCACCACCACCATCAGCGTCGCCGACGTCACCGCGCCGGTGGTCACCGCCTTCAACGTCCCGGCGACCAGCACCAGCTGGACGATCCCGGTGAGCACCTTCACCGCGACCGACGCCATCGGCGTCACCGGCTACAAGATCACCGAGTCGGCCGTCGCGCCGCTGCCGGGCGACGCCGGCTGGACGGCCAGCGCCCCGGCGACCTACGTCACCGCGTCCGACAGCGCGGCCAAGGTCCTCTATGCCTGGGCCAAGGACGCCGCCGGCAACGTCTCGGCCAGCCTGAGCGACACCATCAATGTCGATGCCACCAAGCCGGTCGTCACCGACTTCACCATGCCGGCGACCTCGACCAGCCTGACGGTACCGATCACCCAGTTCCTGGCGACCGACGGCATCGGCGTTACCGGCTACAAGGTCACCACCTCGGCGACCGCGCCGCTGCCGGGCGATGCCGGCTGGACCGCCGGCGCCCCGGCCAGCTATGTCGTCGCCGCCAGCGCCACCTACACCTTCTACCCGTGGGCCAAGGATGCCCTCGGCAACGTGTCCCTGGTCTTCGGCGCGCCGGCCACGGTGGTGGTCGACACCGTCGCCCCGTCGGTGGCGTCGACCGTCCCGGCCAGCGCCGCCACCGGCGTCGTTCGCGACAGCAGCGTGACCATCAACTTCAGCGAACCGGTCGACTGCGGCACGGTCACCGCCACCAACATCGTCTCCGACAGCCCGGCCTGGGCCTACGACGGCACCTCCTGCATCGCCTCCGGCGGCAGCCAGGCGATCTTCACCACCAGCGGCCAGGCGTATGCCACCACCTACAACGTCAGCGTCACTTCGGGGGTCCGCGACCTGGTCGGCAACCCCTTGAGCCCGGCGCCGTACAACTTCGCCTTCACCACCGAAGCCGAGCCGTGCGTACGCAGCACGCCGACGGTGTCGATCGTCACCGCCAACCAGAACGCCGTGGTCGACGGCGACCTGGTCAACTACGTGGTGTCCATCGTCAACACCGACACCGGCGCCTGCGGCAACACCATCTTCTCGCTGGTGGCGGTCGACAGTGACGCGGTGTCCTTCGATCCGTCGACCTTCGACACAGCGACCATCAGCCTCGCTCCGTCCACCAGCGGCACCCGCAACCTGCGGGTCAAGGCCAAGGCCGGCGCCCTCAACGGGGCGAGCAACGATACCTATTTCTACACCGCCGCCGACGGCAACCATGCCCAGAGCCTGAATTCGGGCGTGGCCACCACGGTGATCGCGGTGCCCTGCAACGTGGCGCCCGACGTGGCCATCACCACCGCCAGCCAGAGCATCATCACCGATGGCGGCAGCGCGGCCTACACCGTCCAGGTGACCAACAACAATGCGCTGGCGTGCGGCACCACGGCTTTCGACCTGGTGGTGGTCGACGACAACGGCGTGGCCTTCGCCATCCCGTCGGTCTTCACCGCCGATCCGCTCAGCGTGGCCCCCGGCGGCGCCAGCAACACCACGACGCTGACCGTGAATTCCCAGACGGGCGCCGCCAACTTCAGTGCCAACAACACCTACTTCTATACCGCGCTGAACGGGACGATCCCCCGCAGCGCCAACTCCAACGCCGTGACCACGACCCTCAACCGGCCGTGCGTGCGCAACGCCCCGGGCTTCTCGGCCGGGGTCAACAAGACGATCCCCCTGGCCGGGACGGCGGTCTACACGCTGACCATCGTCAACAACGACGTCGACTGCACCCCGACCACCTTCAACCTGTCGATCTTCAGCGAGACCGGCAACACCACGGCGTTCACCCTGCCGTCGACCCTGTCGGCGGCCACCGCCAATGTGGCGGCCGGGGCGACCGGCAGCAGCGTGACCCTCACCGTGGTCGGCAACGGTACGGGAAGCGACGGCAACAACCTGACCAGCACCGTACGGGTCAGCAGCGCCAACCACGCCGCGGTCAGCACGGCGCCGGTGACGACCCTGCGGCCGATCAGCCCGCTGATCCACAACTCCTACTCGACCGCGTCGACCAAGCACCTTGCCCAGGGCGGCTGGGGGGTGGTCGGCGGCAAGTACGGCGAATTCACCTGCGCCACCTGCCATACGCCGTCCACGAGCAACGTCAAGCGCGTCGTGGCCACCCTGCCGAACGCTCCCGACACCAGCAAGGGGAACTTCCCCGGCGCCGGGCAGGCGGTCGTCCTGCTCGACACCCGCGAGGGGTCGTCCCACTTCGGCGACGACACGGCCAGCCATGCGACGTCGAACCGGATCTGCGAAGTCTGCCACACCTACGACCCGACCGATCCGCGCGACGACGGCGTCAAGCAGCACGCCTACAACATGCCGGTCACGGCCAGCCACTACAACAAGTCCGACTGCGTCAACTGCCACAAGCACAGCTCCGGTTTCGATGCCTCGGGCGGCGCCTGTGACAGCTGCCACGGCTACCCGCCGACGGCTGCCGACGGCAAGGCCTATCAGGCCACCGAAGGGAAGGGGGCGCACCTCAAGCACGTCAACCACCTGGCCGCCAAGGCGGGGATCACCCTCGACCCGAACGCCGACAGCTTCGGCGATGCCAACACCACCAAGGTCTGCGGCGTCTGTCACGACATGAATGCCGCCAGCCACGAGATGGGCGGCGGCACGCGCAACATCAACTTCTTCGGCGCGGCCACCTTCCAGTTCGGCGGCAGTGCGCCGGTCTACAACGGCACCCAGGGGCAGCCGTCGAGCGTCGATCCGAAGACCTGCTCGAACGTCAACTGTCACTTCCAGGCCACCCCGTGGTGGGAGTAAGGGGGGGCGACCATGCACCGTGACCACATGAAGATGAACCGGAATGAGCTGACGAGGACGTCCACGATGAGTCGATTTGCAACGAAACGTGCCGGGCGGAACTGGCGCAAGCTGGTGCCGGCCCTGCTGGCCACCGTTCTGCTGGCGGCGCCCGCCCTGGCTGATGTCGTCACGCTGCGCCCGAGCGGGGTGACCTCCACCGGCTCCTGGGCGGGGGTCACCGCCGCCAACCTGAACGACCAGGCCGACGGCACCTTTGCCAGCATCACCAACGCCCTGAGCACCTACCGGGTGCAACTGGGCAACGACGCCGCCTATGCCGGCGCCACCATCAACAGCGTGACGGTCTACGTCCGTGCCCAGGTGGCCGGGGGGGCCGGCGCCGGCGAGCGCCTGGACTTCGGCCCGGCCGGCGCCCTCTCCGGCGCGCCGGTGACGGTGTCGCGCGTGGCGATGACCAATTACTCCTATGCGCCGGCCACGGCCTTCACCCCGGCCACGGTCGACAGCCTCGAAATCGATGTCGCCACCACGGCCCTGGCCGCCGGCGAAACGATGCGGACCGCCGACGTCTGGGCGGTGGTCGACTACACCCCGCCGGCCGGCAACAACACGATCAACTCTTGCGACGGCTGCCACCTCCAGCCGCCGGCGGAAGGCGCGGCCCGCTCCGGTGCCACCGGGGCCGTGGTCGGCTCGCATGCCGCCCACAGCGTTTATGCCTGCACCGTCTGCCATCCGAACAACGCGGTCCTCAACCACCGCGGCGGCGGCACGCCGAACGGCACCGAAGGCAAAATCGAGATGCTCGCCAACATCCAGGGGGGCACCTACAGCAAGGGGGCCGGCTTCAACCAGACCAACGACCTGACCGGGGTCGGTCTCGGAACCTGCTCCAACGTCAGCTGCCACGGCGGGGTGCTGACCCCGAAGTGGGGGAGCGGCACCAGCCTCGCCTGCAACAGCTGCCACGGCGCCCCGCCGGCGACCAACGCCCACCCCGAGCACTACGCGGCCAAGGGGTGGGGGGCGACCGATACTGCCGGCGTGCACTGCGTCGAGTGCCATCCGGACAACACCGCCGGGCACTCCAACGTCACCGACAACAGCGTCATCGTCAATGCCGGGCTGAGCCCCGGCGGCGTTTCGCCGGCGATCTCCTGCGGCACGGCGCCGGTCCTCGGCTGCCACAACGGCAAGACCACCCCGCAGTGGAACACCGCCACGCCGATCGCCTGCACCAACTGCCATACGCCGGGGGGCGCCAACACCGCCGACCCGCAAACCGGCCTGCACAACATCACCGTGGCCGGCGTGCAGAAGCATGACAGCACCCTCAGCGACGGCAACGGCACCAACGGCAGCGGCTGCACCGAGTGCCACTTCACCAAGCCGGCTACCCACACCGACGGCGTCTTCAACGCCAACAGCAACAGCAACACCGACCGGTTCCTGACCCGGACCGGCATGACCTTTGCCGATGCCGCCGTCAACACCAGCACCTGCTCCGGCACGTTGACCGGCTGCCACAGCGACGGCGGGGTGTGGAGCCGGCAGTGGAGCACCGCGGCCAATTCCACGGCCACCACCGTCGGTGACCCGCGCTGCGACGTCTGCCACGGCCAGTACGGCAGCTGGCGCGCCGGCACCAGCCACGGCGCCACCTTCGGCACCACCGCCTCGACCCGCGGCAACTCGCACAACAGCCTGGGCGGAGCGACCAACGCCTGCGAGAACTGCCACTCCTACCCGAGTATCGGTGCCAAGCACAACACCGCCACCCACCTGATCACCATGAACGAGGGGACCTGGGTGGCGACCCGCGTCACCGGGCGCACCTACTGCAGCAGCTGCCACAGCAACGACGGCGATTTCGCGGTTTCCGGCACCCACACCTTCAAGACCTCGGTCTTCGCCAAGGAGGCCGTGGCCGGCGCCAACGACCCGGTCGGCTCCTGTACCGGCTGCCACGGCGGCGGCACGGCCGGTGCCAGCAGCGCCAACTACTGGCCGGACGGCTCCAACGCCAACGCCGAGAACAGCCCGGCGCAGAACAAGCACCTGACCCACATGACCCGACTGGCCGCCAAGCGCTACAACGAGACGATCGCCCAACTGCTGACCGACAACGCCAACGGCACCTCCGACACCAAGCAGAAGGCGCTGTGCGACTACTGCCACAGGGCGTCCGCTCAGGATGCCACGCACAAGAACAGTACCGTCGAGGTCTTCCCGGCCGGCTACAACAAGACGCTGTGGAACGTGGCCGACGGCGGCACTCTGGCGGCTTACAGCAATGTCAACGACACCTGCTCCAACGTCGACTGCCACAACAGCAAGTTGACTCTTGATGGCACCTTCGGCTGGTACGACGCCGGCACCTCCACCTGCCTGATGTGCCACACCGTCGGCGGCACCGGCGCCAACCCGACCACCGGCCTGCACAACACGACCGCGGTGTCGATGGTCACCGGCAAGCGCCACGACGATACGCTCAAGCCGGCTTCCGGCTGTGCGGCCTGCCACGGCATGCCGGCGATTACGTCGACGTCCTCCCATATCAACGGCACCTTCGCCGCCGACAGCGGCACCAACAACGACCGCGGCCTGACCGGTCTCTACACCGATGCCGCCGCCAACAGCGGCACCTGCAGCGGCGGTCTGGCCGGGGCGGCCGGCTGCCACGACGGAGCCGGCGACGCCGGTTCCTGGGTGCGCAAGTGGAGCAACACTGCCGATGACGGCGGCACGGCGCCGTGCGCCAACTGCCACGGCGGCATCGCCGGCAGCGCCTGGACTTTTGGGACCAACAACGTGGTCGGCGACGGTTCGGTTTCCCACGGCCGCGACTGGGATGCCCAAAACGGCGCCCAGGTCATGGCCAACCACTCCAGCGCCAATGCCTGCAACTCCTGTCACGTCTACCCGGACGCCCCCTACAGCACCACCTGGGGAACCGGCAACCACGGCAACGACCGGATCGACATGAACAGCACCTTCGGCTACGACCAGGCGGCCTGGAACTGCACCAGCGCCTGTCACACCGGCGTCGCCAACACCAATCGCAACCTCGAGGATTCGGGCTGGACGGTGCAGGCCGTCGCCGGGCCCGGCCTGTCCTGCACCAGCTGCCACGGCGCGACCTCGCCGGCGGCCGGGGTCGGCACCGCCAGCCCGCACATCGCCACCACCCGCGGCGGGGCCTTCGTCAAGTGCGAAAACTGCCACCCCGGCGGCACCAAGGGGGCCACGCACTCCAACGGTGGCAATGCCAGCGTGGTGGTGATCCTCAACAACGCCGCAGCCGGCATCAGCTACACCCACGATGTCGACACGACCGCCGGCACGCAGAACGGCTTCGTCCTCGGCGGCGACGCCACCACCGGCACCACCGAGGCGGAGATCTGCTGGAACTGCCACCTGGCGCTGAGCCCCATCGCCTCGGAGTGGGGGACCAACACCGGCGGCACCTACAACAACGGCTCGCTGCACAGCACCGCCGGCGACGCCACCGCCAGCCCGGGGAACCATCTCAACTGGACCACCGGCTACTGGAAGAGCGGCGCCGGCTTCACCTACAAGAACGGCCCGCTGGCCAATCGCCCGACCCGGACCGGGGCCGATCCGGGGACCGTCGGCGGCGGCAGCGTGCATGCCACCGGCGGCACCGTCGGCACCCAGGACGAGGCGCTGGCCAACATCCGCTGCTCCTATTGCCACGACGTGCACAACACCAAGACCGGCAGCCCGAACGGTGCCCCCTACCTGCGCGGCACCTGGAAAGCCAACCCCTACAAGGAGGACGGCGCGCCGCGTAACGGGGTGACCTTCAACGGCGGCACCTCCAAGTACGGCAACGTGCCGCGCGGCTCGACGGCGACCACCGGCAACGGCGGCTACCAGATCGACCAGAACAACGCCAACCCCAACACCACCTACGCCTACGCCACCAACGACGGGCTGTGCGCCTCCTGCCACACCCAGGCCGCCCTCGAAGGGCTGGCCTGGCCCGGCCACAAGAACGCGGTGCGCGGCTTCACCAACGACACTACCGCAGCGCGCAACATCTTCTCGGTGGCTTCGCGCGCCATGCAGAACAACCGCACCACCCGCCCCTACATGGGCTACCAGGGGGTGACCGCCTATGCCAACTCGGACTGGATGGGCGGCTTCCGCTCCAGCGACTACCAGGCCACGGTCGGCTCGCTGACCACCATTCCGGTCAACGGCCGCTACGGCTACCAGGCGGCCAACTTCCAGTGGGGGACGCAAGGCACCGGCCTGACCAACCTCGACATCAGCACCTCGGGGACGGCGGTCAACGCCGACTACCACAGCTTCAGCTGCAGCAAGTGCCACAACCCGCACGCTTCGCGCCTGCCGCGGTTGATGATCACCAATTGCCTCGACACCCAGAACAACACCTGGGACAACCAGTTCTCGACGGATCCGAACTGGACGGCGACCTGGGCGACCGACGCCACCGGGATGAAGCAGCTGGCCTATACCACCAGCGCCCAGAACTGCCACCGCCGCATCGACGCCAACGGGGACGGCGACACCGCCGATGCCGGCGAGGCCGCGGGGTGGAACACGGCGACGCCCTGGTAAAACAGTACTGAGCGATGAGTGCTGAGTGCTGAGTAGAAGAAGATAAAAACAGCAAGGGGGGCGCTTCCGGCCGGAAGCGCCCCCCTCTTTTTTGGTCAGAGGATCGAGCCTTACTTGGCTTCGATCACCAGGCGGAAGCCGATGTCCCTGGCCGGGTTGGGGCCGCCCCAGCTGCGGGCGAAACTGGTCAGGGAGCTGCCCACCTCGGCGAACGAGCCGCCCCGGGAGACGAATTCCGCCGCTGCGGCATCCAGCCGTGCCGAGCCGTCGCGCGGCGCCCCCTTGTAGTCCGGGTACCATGAATCGAGCACCCACTCGTAGACGTTGCCGTTCATGTCGTGCAGGCCGAAGGGGTTGGCGGGGAACGAGCCGACCGGCGCGGTCATGCGCCCATCCCACGCACTGCCGCACTCGAGGCAGTTGGCGTTCCCCCTGCCGAGGGCATTGCCCCACCAGTAGGGGGTTGCCGTGCCGCCGCGCGCCGCGTACTCCCACTCGGCTTCCGTCGGCAGGCGGACCGTCCTGCCGGTCTTCTTCGCGAGCCAGTCGGCGAAGGCAAGGGCGTCCTTCCTGCCGACATTGACGACCGGCCGCGACCCGCGTCCCCAGCCGTTGTCGTCGGGACTGCTCCGTCCGGTGTCCGCGCAGAAGCGGTCGTACTGCTCGAACGTGACCTCGAATTTAGCGAGGAGAAAGTCGCCGACCGTTACCTGGCGGCTCGGTTTGGCGTAAGAATCGGTGCCGTAGACATCCCCCATGACGAAGGCGCCGCCCTTGACCGTCACGAACGTCATGCCGGTCGCGGGATCAGTGTAGTCGGCGGCCTGGGCGGCGACCGTCGAGAAGCAGAGTGCGGCTGCCAGAACCGGCAAACGAAAGCGCATCGAAAGACCTCCGCAAGTAGAAAGGAAATAAACTCGAGGGCTCAGGACTTCCGGAGAATACCCATCCCTACTTCTCCAGCTTCGCCAGAAAATCGTGCAGATATTCCCGCATATCCGGATAGTACGTCGCCGACCACGGCAGCTGGAGCAACTCCGCGGCCAGCGTTCTGGCCGCGCTGTTGTCGCCGGCCGCGGCCCTCAGCTCGGCGATCCGCAGCTTGATCAGCACATTCTCCGGAAAAGCCGCGCCGGCCAGCTCCATCATGCGCAGCTCCTGCGCGGGGCGGCCGGCCGCCCCGGCCCGCTCGGCCAGGGTCAGGTACTCGACGGCGTACATCCGGTCGAGCGCCACGGCGCTGGCCAGGTGCGCCAGCGCCTGGTCCCCCTCCTTGAACAGTGCTGCGACATGGTAGCGGTTGAACTGGACCCAGGCGGCGTCGGGCGAGTCCTTGGTCTGTTCCTCGACCAGCTTGCGGATGTCGTCCTTCTGGAAGAAGTTCTCCAGGTAGAGCATGTCCTTCTGTGCCTGCCAGCGGCGCGGCAGCGGCTGGTCGAGCCGCTCCGGCTTCTCGACCAGGGCCGCCACGAAGTCGCCGAGGAAGCGCACCCCCAAGGGGATGCTGCCGTCGCCGTGGTTGTAGGAGAAGGTCACGGCCAGCACCGGTAGATGCTTCGCTTTGAGCTGCTGGAGGATGCCGCCGACCAGGGGGATCACCGGGGTGGCGATTTCGTTCTTGTGGCTCTTGTGCACGTAGCTCAGATCGATGTGCACGATCACCGGGCCGTCGGGCTGCGGCAGGTGCGCCAGCGGGGCGGCGCGGAACGGCACGCCGCGCAGGCGGCCGCCGACGGTCTTGCCGGTCAGCTGCAGCGTGGCAGCTTCGGCGCTGTCGGCCAGGCGGTTGCCGGTCAACTGCTCGCGCAGCACCTCGAGCTTCAGCTCCTGGCCGCCATCGCTCTGCGGGAAGACCCAGACCAGTTCCCGCAGCCACCCCTGGCGCAGGGCCAGGTCGACGCTCATCCCCGGCAGGAACAGCGGGGCGGGGCGCAGCGGATCGCCGGCGGCGCGCACGGCGGCATCGGGGGCGGTGCGCAGGGTCTCGGCGATCGCCCCCCGCAGTGGCTCAGGAGCAGGCAGCAGGGCCGGGTCGTTGGAGAGGAGCAGCAGCGCCGGTTTCTGCGCGGCGAAGCGGCGCCAGACCGGCAGCGCATCGGCCAGCGTCTCGCCGCGGGCGAGGGTCATCCCGTCGGCGAGAAAGGTCACGGGCGCCACCGGGACTGCGGCCGGCGCAGCCGTTGCGGCCGGCGCCGCGGCCGGGCGGATGGGCGTGTCA
>VAUL01000089.1 GCA_005774545.1 Deltaproteobacteria bacterium
TGTATCAGAGACAGCCAGCACCCCCGGGTCCGCCCAGTCCGACGGACGGACGGTCACCACCAGGGCACTGTTCGAACGGCCGCCGTCCCGATCGGCCCGGCTCATGCCGTTGACCACCAGCCCTCCGGCTTCGGAAGCGGCATTGATGACATCCCCCCCGGGGCACATGCAGAACGAATAGACGCCCCGGCCGCTTTCGGCATCGTTATAACGCAGGGCATAATCGGCCGCCGGTACGCCGCGAGGATGGCGCGCACCGTACTGGATGCGGTCGATCAGGTCGCGCGGATGCTCTACCCGCACCCCGGCGGCAAACTCCTTCGGTTCAAGGGCCACCCCCCGGCGAACGAGCATCGCGTAGGTGTCGCGCGCACTGTGCCCCGGGGCGAGAATCAGCGAATCGCAGGGGATCAGCGCGGAATCATCCAGAATCCCGCCGGTGATTCGCCCGCCGCCGACCTCCAGATCAGACAGGCACGCTTCGTAGCGCAGTTCGACCCCCAGGGCCCTGAGCCGCTCGCGAAACCGGATCAGCACCAGGCGCAGGCGGTCGGTACCGATGTGCGGCTTGGCCTCGACCAGGATGTCCTCCTGCGCCCCGCACGCCACCAGGGTGGCGAGCACGTGGCGCAGCCAGGGGTGATTGAGACGGGTGCTCAGCTTGCCGTCGGAGAAGGTTCCGGCGCCACCTTCGCCGAACTGCACGTTGCTTGCGGGATCCAGCGCACCATTGGTCCAGAAACGCTCAACATCCCGAATCCTGCTCTCGACCGGGCGCCCGCGTTCGACCAGGGTGACCCGGACGCCGCATTCCGCCAGATGCAATGCCGCAAAGAGGCCGGCCGGCCCCATCCCCACCACCAGCGCCCGGTGGCCGGAAGAGAGCCGCGGCTGAAAAAGCGGCGGCGCTTCGATCGCCGCCTGCAGCTTCGCGTTATCCGGGAAGCGCTGCAGCAGACCGGTTTCGTCCTCGATGCCGAACTCAACCGTAAATACCTGGACAAGCTGATTTTTGCGGCGGGCATCCAGGGAGCGGCGAACGACACGGAACTTCCTGAACCCGGCGGGATCGACACCGAGGAGGCGACCGGCACGGAGGGGCAGACTTGCCGGATCCTCTCCCCAGGCGAGCGAAATGTCGCGCAACCTTAATGTCATGCCGGCGAAAACCTTCAACCCAGCGGGATGTCGATCACGAAACGGGTTCCTCCGCCGGGGCGATTCTCGGCGCGGATTCTCCCGCCATAGGTCTTGACGATGCGCAGGACCACGGAAAGGCCAAAGCCTGTCCCCTTCTCCTTGGTCGTGAAAAACGGATCGAAAATCTTGGTGAGATTTTCGGGCGGGATCCCTTTGCCGGTATCGCCGACCGTCACGGTCAGCAGCCGGTCGGCATGCTCCAACCTGATTTCCAGAACGCCGCCATCGCGCATTTCAAACAGGGCATTGGCGATGAGATTGGTAAAGATCTGGGCCAGCTCATCACCGTCGGCAAGAATTGCCGGCGGCTCGCCGACCTGTTCGGTGACCAGTTCGACTTGCTGCAGCCGGGCCTGTTCCTCGAAACTGGCCACCACCTGCCTGATGACCTCCTGCACGTGAATCGACCGCAACTGGAACGGCGATCGCCGGCTGGTCGCCAGCAACCTGACGAGGATATCGTCAATGCGCTCGACCTCGTTGATGATCTTGGCCGTATAGGACACCATTTCCGGGTCGTGCTCGACTCCGGAGCGCAGAATCTGCGCAAAGAGCCCGATCGAATTAAGCGGGTTGCGAATCTCGTGGGCCATCCCGGCGGAAAGATGACCGAGGGCCGCCAGTTTTTCGTTCTGCAGGATTTCGGCGTGCGCCCGCTCCAGCTCGAGGCTTTTTTCCGCCACCCGGCGTTCGAGTTCACGGTTCCATTCGGCAATTTCTTCGAGCAGCTTTTCGCGTTCCTCGAGAAGTTCACGGTTGCGCAGTTCGATGCTGCGCAACCGCAGGATGGCGTCGATGCGATCGACCAGGTTGGCGTTGCTGAACGGCTTGAGAATATAGTCCGCAGCTCCCGCTTTCATCAATTCAACGGCAATTTCCTCGCTCCCCTTGCCGGTAAACATGATGACGTAGGTCGACGGGAAACGCTGCCGGATCTCACGCAGTGCCGTCAGGCCATTGACCCGGGGCATCATGTAATCCAGCAGCGCGATTGCAGGCTGTTCCCTCCGGATGATCTCGTATCCGTCCAGGGCGTTGTCCGCCGTGAAAACCTCGTAGCCGCGATGCTGCAAGACCATCGCGGTCAGGTCGAGGATCATCTTTTCATCATCGATGACGATAACTTTTTTGTTCATGGCCAAACCGACGGAAAATGCAGAGAAGATGTCAGGATACCTGCCGGCATTGTTTTTGGCAAGAGCGACAGGTAGCGACCGTACTTCACCGGCAAAGAAAAAAGGCAGCGTTTCCGCTGCCTTTCATTCCCGGGCGAAAATCCGGCTATTCCCTGATACGAATCGACATGACGGGGATGGTCGATTTGCGCACCACCTTTTCGGCCGTGCTGCCGAACAGGACGTGGTCCAGCCCGGTTCGCCCGTGAGTGCCGACAACGATCAGGTCGGCACTGATCTCTTCGGCTTTCTTGATGATTTCGTCGTAGGGGATACCCGGAACGACGCAGGACTCGAGGCGCGGATAATCATGAGCATGAGTCAGGCAGAACTTCTCCATCATCTTGAGCGCACCCTGCTCGATCTCCTCTTCGAGCTTGTCGAACGAAATGTGGGGGACGTAAAAGCCCCGCAGATCGACAGGCTCGCTGATGACGTGAATAATCGCGAGCCGGCTTTCGAACTTGCGCGCCAGCGACAGGGCATACTGGAAAGCATGATCCGAACTTTCCGAAAAATCCGTCGCGAACAGTATGGTCTTGAGCATATGTGCCTCCGCGTGAATGCCGAATTCAGGATGTGCCGATGTCGCTATTCTCGAAAACCTTTTTCATGACTGAGCGCAATTCATCGAGTCGTACCGGCTTGTGCAGGTATTCAAAGGCCCCCAGGTTCATGGCCTCGAGGTAGGACTCCACACCGCCATAGGCCGTGATCATGATCACATTGGTACTTGGAAAACGTCGACTGATCTCACGCAGGAAGGCGATGCCGTTCATATCGGGCATGTTGATGTCGCTGATCACCAGGTTGACCCGCTGACGCCGCAACAGGTCGAGGGCTTCCGTGCCGTTGGCGGCAAGATCGACGACAAAACCCTCATGGCTCAGCAGTTTGCTGAGCCCCAGCCGGGTGTTCTCCTCGTCGTCGACCACCAGTATGCGTTTGGCCGTTTTGCCCAAAACCTGTCCCCCGATTCGTATTGCTCGAAGTCTAGCATGACAGGCCGGCCTGTCAAGCCGGCCACTGGGCACATGGAGCAGGGATTCCCAGCCATATCGGCTAGTTACTGAGGAGCGCGACGGCGCCGGGGAGCAGCGGAACCAGGGTGGACGCAGCGAGGGGCGAACGAGGGGCAAAGAGATCGGACAGATCAGAGCTTCAGCAGTTGCCGCACCCGCTCCTGCAGGTCGCGCGGCCGGAACGACTTGTTGATGAAATCGTCCGCGCCGATGCTCCTGACGGCGTGAGCGGCCTCGTCACCGCGCTGCACGCCGCTCATGGCCAGGATGCGGATTTCGCGTCCCCCGGGTTCGTGGCGGACAACCTCGATCAGTTCCTGACCGCTCATCCCCGGGATATTCAGATCGACCAGCAACAGGGACGGATGAAGCGCCCGGATTTTTTCAAGGGCTTCCCGGCCGTCACCGGCGGTCTCCAGGCTGACGGGCAGGTCGGCGAGCAGGTCGCGGATCATTTCGCGAAAGAACCGGGCATCGTCAACGACCAGAACCAGGGGCCTTGTCTCCTCGCGCTGACCGGGAATCTCCGTCGGCGCGGCACTCGGTGCGGAGGCGGCGGACACGGCATCAGCTTCGACGCTCAGTTCAAAGGTATGCTGGCAGGACGGGCACTTGACGCGCACCAGCGGCTTATCGTCCGCCGGCGGCTTGATGCGGTATCGCGCCCGACATTGCGGGCAGGCGATAATCATGGCCGCTGCCCCTGGGGCGAAACGGTTTTCAGGATGAAGGCCTGGTATTCAACGACGGCGACCTCCTTCTGGTCGACCCAGACCTTCACCAGCCCGGGCACCGACAGCTCACAGGAAAGACTGCCGGCAACCTTCCAGTTCAGCGACTGATCGGGCTGCAGCTGGTATTCCCGGACCTCCTGGCCATCGAGCGAAACCTTCATCACCCCGGCGGCAACCGGCAGCATCCGCACCACCGCCCCGCCCGGCGGAAGGACCGGCAGTTCGGTTGCGGTGACGGCGGGCTGGTCAGCGGCCGGCGCCTGCGGCGGCACGGGCGCCGCAGGAACGGCCGGCTGCGGCTTGCTTTCGATCACCGGCGATACCTGGGGCTCTTTGGCCACGGGAGGGGGAGGCGGGGCAACGGCAGGG